>NZ_CP063779.1:3418308-4117462 GCF_021596945.1 Mongoliitalea daihaiensis
GTCCAATGAGCCCAGTCCTTGCAGCCAAACAGTTGGCAAGAGAGTTGGGAATCAAGTTTTCTGGACTTGTAAGAGTCCTGTTCGATGACCCTGAAACAAACCAGCACATTGAGGAAGGTAGACCGACAGGTTATGATACACTTGTAATGGTCAGTCGGTTCAACAACGGAGATATGTACTTAATGTTCGTTGATATTGGTACAGGAATAGTTCCTGCATATCTGTTCCAGTACGAACAGGATGAAGAGATTACTGATTCAGCGGCTTACGGCATAGAGAAATTTGCGCTTTCAATAAGCAAAGAACAGGCGAAGGAAATATTTGACAAAATTAAAGAGTCAAATATTGCTTATGCTAATGGATTGGAGGTAGAGCATGGATAATTATAAAGATCAGGTCGCTGCAATCAGGGAGAAAATCATTTCAGACATCATTGCTATGGCAGAGGAGAAATCCTTTGTCCATACTTTATGTGCTGATATTGGCCCTTATCTAAGATTCAATGGTGTTTTGTCTCCTGATTTCATAGGGGTTACTAAAGAAGGTAAGGTGTATAATGCTGATCAACATGATTATGAATTAGATGTCTTTTCAACAGAAGAGCTCATTGAAATACTTGATTTATGCAGTGATGAAAAAAGTTCTCCTCAGCAGTTTGAAATTGGTCAGGACTATGAATTTGATTTCATTGAAAGTGTAGCCTCAAATGTTGGCCTTAACTTAAATTGTGAAGGTCAGGATATAGGAAAAGAGACTGTAAGGCTTTTCGATGATGAAGGAGAATGCATCCTGTTCATTTTCACAGGAGCTACCGGCACTAAGTACTTATACACCTGCATTTACAATGATTTCACCGAACCTAAATTCCCCTAAAAAATAATGGAGAAAAGTAAAACAGACCTTCGTCTTGAAATTCTATTCAAGCTAAAATGCAGGATCAGTGGTCATAACTCCATTACTCATGAGTCAGGTGTTGAAATAGCACATTACGAGATTGAGACATTGACAGAGGAAAACTTCCTGAAGATAATCAACCACATTCTTCCATTGAAAAAGGAGAAATGTAAAACCTGTGTTAGTTACAGTGTTAAAGGGAAAAAGTTTATCTGCAAAGATTGTGGCCACGAAGCAGAAGTACTTAAAGCGTAATGGAAAAGTGGGAAATCATAGACAGCGAAGGCGTTCTTTATTCGGGTAAAGAATGGGAAATGGATACAGCATGGGATGTCCTCACCTCAGGTGATGCGGCATCCTATGTTGCCAAAATGAAAGCCAAAGATGAAGAGCTTGAGGAAGATAATCTTCTTGAAACATTTGAGAAATGGAACTGCGATTGGGCAGGAGATTTAAAACTTATAAAAGTATATGCAAAACACAGCTGAATTAAAGAGATTTCCTGAATACAGGGTAGGGAAAAACATTCCCGCTGGCCACATGCCATACAGTGCAGAGATAATGGTCGAAGCATACGGGAAAAGATTTGTCCATTATGTAGAAGTAAGTGCCGGATCACGGAAGTCTGCAGGAAAGAAACTCACTCTGATCCAATATGAGCTGAGAGATTACATTCTTTCCAGTAGGCTTGAGGATTTGATGAAGAGCAACCAGTTTATGGTAATGGACTTTGAGGAAATCTCATTGGATGAAATGAGGCTGGCCAACAAAGAAGAAGTCCATAGAAGGGTAATTGCCCTTAAAAAGTCTGGCCTGATGTGGAACAGAATAAATTTGAACTTCCATCACCTGGCATTTCCTGATCTTAACATTGAATTCGATTGGATTGTCAAAAGTCCTTCGTCTGAATTCTATTCAAGAATTGAGGAAATCAGATTGATGATCGAAAGGGAAATGAATGCCTCCCTGAACAGACAAAAAGTGGAACACACCTTAAAAAAAGCAAATGAACAAAGGTCAGATAATTGAACAATCGGCAGAGCTGAAAAATGTTGACTGCGCAAGACCCATCGGATGGGACAAAGAAGTAAGAGAATTAGGTATTGATCCTTTCTGGTTCGTGTTTGATTACAGTTCCGGATCAGGGAAACCTGTAAACATTCTTGAAAACTATGTAGAAATTCTTCGCAAACAGGTTGAAGATCTTGTGGAAGAGAATATCGAATTAAAAACTAAGCTGAGAAAAAATTGATCACCAAGGCTCCGTGAAATCGGGGCCATAACTTTATTGAATTATGGCAGAAATGGCAGAAGCCCTTATCGATGGATGGTTTGACTTCGATACAGGAGAATATACTGGAATGGACTTAGGATTCCCCTTTTCAAGACAAAACAAAGTCCAACAAAAAAACAGACTACTGAGAAAAAGTGAGCATCCGAGAAAAGAAACCTATTCGCCCAAAGAGTCTTTGTTCGGGATTCTAAAAGTGACTTACATACGGGTACGCAGCAATACCCATGATTTCAGAAGCTGTGAAGTTTGCATCGGGATTGTGAAAAAGTATGTAAGTGAAGAGCTTGGAATAAAGCTCCCGAAAAGAAGGAAAACCCTGTTCTGTGCTGCAAGGATAGAGGAGGATTTCGACAGGTACATGAAATGGTTAAACGCTAATTATTCAAGAAAATGAGACAAGAACAAGCTAAAAGATTATTCAGGTCGCTACTGGCTTATATACACTACCTATATTTCAGATACATAGATATAGAATCAGAGGTGACGTCCTTGCTTATCAAATTTGACAGAAATAAAGAGCATATTTCCTTTTCAAAAAAGATGGTAGATGAAAGTCAGATATATTCTTCCTACCTTAAGGAACAGATGCCAAATCCAAAAGATCAATGGAAGTCATTTGAGAAGGTTTTTGACTATGCTATCAGAAAGTGTGTAGATGTAAATTCCGAATATCAGGCTTCTGAGCTTGAAAAAGATTTGAACGAACTTGGCCTGATGACATCTTATACAGGCATGAAAAAATTCAAAGAAGGTGTTGTATATGCTTATGATCAAGTCGAGGAATACATGAAGTGGAAAGGTCTTAATAGTTACAACTCTATTGGAAACGAAAATGTATATGGTTCTTCTCTTGTTATTGTAAGTTCACCAGATGCAAAGTACTATTTCATTCCTTTGCATAAAACAAATTGGAAGTGCGTCCACCATGAAGACCTTGCACCGTTCTGATTATCAAATTCCTGGGTAAAAGCTCAGGAATTTTTTTTCTTTTTATTATATAACTATTGATTATAAATATAAAATCATGTTATATTTGAGGCATCAAAACGATGATATGAGGAACAAAGATTTAAGGGCTTTAAGAGAGCAGCACAAACTTTCACAGAAGGAATTTGCTGAAAAAATAGGAATATCCCAACCGGCTATAAGTGCAGCCGAGTCCAAACCTGAACAGCTTGTAACTAATAGGGTATATGAGCTTGCGGCAAAGTCTTTTGACTTGTCGCAGTTCAGTGAACCTACAACGGACGATCCGATGAATGTTGAGGTAACAATCAGCATCAGGCCATCGGATGTTGAGAAACTGAAAGGGAGGACAGCAAAAATCGAGTTAAACAAACTATTTACGTTTCTATGATATTTTCAGTAAAGATCAAATACAATGAAGAGACTGCTCATTTTGCAGTTGAAGCTGACAGTTACACTATTGCTGAAGCTATGGCTCACAGAGCTGCTAAAGTAATAGCAAGTGAAATCTATGAGATAGACAGCATTACCAAAACTCAGATCAAAGAGGTTTTGCTTGACTCCCAAAAGGATGAAATAAAGTATTTCAAAGCAAAGGTGAGTTATATGTCTGTAACTGATTCTGGCAAGGTCAAAAAGACCAAAGTTACTATCCTAATCAGTGACAGAAACATTTCAGGAGCTTTCAATTCGTCTATAGATTTCGCGTCAAGCTTTACGGATAGCGCAGAAGTGGTCGGTATTGAGGAAACGGATATGACTGATTTCTTTGACGAGGGTCTTTTGCTCGATCTTGAGCTTGTAGGTCAAGTTAAAGAAATGGCAGACAATATGATGGATGATGTGTTTTAATACGTCTTTTATATCACTAAGTATTTTAAATAATTGATTATGAGATGTGTTTTTAGATTCTATTTATGTCTTGTCCTTCTGTTAGCGGTATTGTTTCTTGCTTTCGGTTGCGGCTCTGGTAAAGTATGCAATGCCTATTCGGGATATCCTCCCAAATCAAAAATGAAGTAGGAGTAAAGGTAGTTTTAATCTGACATATGTAATGGTGACTGAGGGGAGTGTTTTTGGCACTCCCATCTTTAAACAAATGGAGAAGTGCCGCAGAGGTTAGCGGATCGCTGGGAGAAATCATCAAGGCGATAGTCGTGGGTTCGATTCCCATCTTCTCCACTGGTTATTTTGGGTTTATTGTACTAAAGAGCTTTCCCCGTTTCGGGGAAGTTCTTTGAATTATGTTACTGGTTTATTTCAAACCCCTTCGGGGGTTCTATAGCTGTCTGGTCAGCTCCAACAAAACCGACGTTCTTACAAACGACCTATTGAGGGTCACTACGCTTGAAAAGGGGGAAAATTACCCGACATTTGATTTATTACCTGCTTATCCCCTTATTCCTTACGGTTTAAGGGGATTTTCTTTGAAACCAAATTTATAATTATATATGGAAACAATCCACATTGACAAACTGGGCAATCAGTACAAAATTGCTGAAATGACTGACGAGCATCTAAAGAACGCAATCAACGCCATGTTGAACAATGCCAAAGTTCTTGGTGAATTTCTTAAGCAGGACGTTGAAAAAGTGTCTATCATGGACATTGTGCATGGGGTGAATAGAAAACAATTGAGGTCAAATGCAGAGAAAAAAATCAAAGCCATTTACGGAAAGATATCGCCATACATCATGGAGGCAGTATTCAGAGGGATGGACTTTGGTCAGGAACTCAGAATTGCATTTGACAGAACAGAAGTAGGTCCAGTAAAGTCACTGTTACCTATGACCCTCTCTATTGAGGATCTGTTCGAAGGCTAAGCCTTTAATTCAATAAAATATTTACTATCACCCGCAAGAAAAATGTTCAGTTTTGAGATTATCATACGCCCGATGACCACTTATGAGTCGGATAGGAAAGAGCTTTATGCTATTCAGGATATAAATGTATCAAACATTATGGTGATGGCTCCAGACAGCCGCTATCCCATACCATGGATGAACAGACAATATGTCAAATACTGGGTAGGAAAATTCTCTGAATCCAATGAGTCGATAGATGTAAACGGAGTAATGATCATCAAAGTAAAAGGTTTCCCTGTTTATCCCAAACTGATGGGGGATAGCGCAAGAGGGAATAATAGAATATCCATCGCAAAAATCAGAAAATCAAAATCTCATGAACAAAGCAATCAAAATGCCTTTCATGGACGACACAATGTTGGACAGGAGAAATATGGCCATTCAGGAAGTAATAAACCTGACAACGGTAAACGGCCACGATTACCTCAAAAAGTTGGAAGAGTTTAACCGCCAATTTAAGCCGAACAATAGGGTTAGGATTTTATATCACGAAATGTTACAAAACAATTATTAATAAACACTATGGGAAATCTAACATTATTCCAAATCCAGCAAGAATACCTGGAGCTGATGCAGCTTATCGAAGAGAAAGAAGGCGTTCTTGATGAAATCGATATGGCGGCCTTGATGATCAACGAGGAAGAACTTGTTGAAAAGTCAGTAAACTATATCGGAGTTATCCGTTTCTGTGAGTCCGAAATCAAACGAGCAAAAGAAGCAAAAGAACAGATAGACACCTTTATCAAGCGCAAGCAGGCGGTCATTGACAGGCTTTCCCAAAACCTTCTTACTACTGTTAAGCTTGTAGGGCCTTATGAAGCAGGCTTTCACAAGATCGCTACACGTAAGTCCGAAGAAGTGATCATCGAAAAACCCGAACTGATTGCAGAAGAGTTCTTGAATAAGAAAGAAGTGATTACGGTCGATAAGACCAAAATCAAGAAAGCAATCAAAGATGGCAAAGAAGTAAAAGGAGCTTTCATCAACGAGAAACAAAACTTAGCGATTAAGTAAGGCTTTTTTTTGCCTATTAGTATTCATAATAATCATAAAAATAACCAAAGGTTATGAAGGAAATGAAAGTAGATGGAAAGTACACTTTAATCAAAGTAAGCGAAATGCTTGCGTGTACTATAAGTGAAAACATCAGAGTTAACGGTCTTTATGATGGGCGTTTCACTTACCAACCAATCGGTAAAGGAAAGAAGCGCACCTTTTACCTGAATATGCGTGATATGCTTGTTTTAGAGGGTTTTGAACATCCTTTTACGACAGACTTTGAGGCAGTTCAAAAAGGTGAGTCAAAAACCTTTATTGGCAATGGTAAAATCAATCTGGTGGGTAAAGTAGGTATTGAAGAGGTGCGAAAGCACATCGAAGAATACAACCTGAACCCTAATGCATTGCTCAAAGATGTGCTGTATATGGGAGTTCCGGTATTTCCTGAATTATGCCCACAGTATGTGAGGGAAATGGCTGAAAGATCTTTTAACTGATTAATGGGAGGGTAAAACCTCCCTTTAAATTATGACCAGAGAAGAACAGAAGGAATTCCTAAAAAAGTGTATAGAGCGGACACATGAGGAAATGCTCCAGGCATTTGAACACGATCAGGTTCCCGAGGAATGGAACGGAATTGAGCTGCAGCAATGGCTTGCTGATAAGTTTAACTATACGTGTTCTTTCAGAAACTTGAATAAAACACACTCCTTTTCCAACGCCAGGGATAAAAGAAGAAGAGCGTATGAGAATGAAATAAAGACCAAACCAAGATTGATATGATTGAAGGATTTGAAGAAGAAACCTGCGAGCTTTCAGACAGTGAGGTCGAGCTTGCTAAGCAGATAGCAAAAGCCTTTATAGCAAGAGGTGAAGGCCCTCATACAGCGATCAGCAGCACACAAATCATTAAGTTGATGGCTCAGAGAGGGTTTAAAATCACTGGCCCGAGGCTCAGAAAAATGATTCAGTACATCAGGACTAAGCAGCTTGTCAAGTGGTTGGTATCGCCTACTAATGCGGGTTATTTCGTGAGTAAAGACCCTGCAATTATCAAGGCATACACAGAAAGCATGCTTAAAAGAGAAAATTCTATGAAATCGACAAGACTTTCATTCCCACAATTTAACAAAGAAAAACAATATGTTTAAAGCACTCCATTCGATTATGGGGAAGGCTACCATTAGCCTGACCATCGTAAAGACTGCGGACAATGAACTGACCGTTTCCATTGTTCCCAAATCAGAAGGAACCAGTATTGTTCCTGCCATCATTTCAGGCACTCCCGAGGAATTAGATGCTTGTTTTGCAGACTCTATTTCAGGACTTGTTCAGGATACAGAAAATCTAATCCTTAAAAAAGATGCTGCAAGCAAATCTATTAAGGAAGAAAGTAAACAATCCGTAGCAAAGAAATCTACTGCTAAAGAAGCCAAGAAAGAGGAAGCTCCAAAATCAGAGCCTAAGAAAGTAGAAGCTAAAAGCGAAGAGCCAAAAACAGAGCAAAAACCTGTTGAGGACAAGGTACAGGAAGCCCCTGTTACAAAGCAAGAACCTGCACAAATTGACATCTTTGACGACATTTTCGCATGAAAGTAAAAAGACTTAAAGAAGTATTGAATACTATTTCTTCGATCATTAAGACAAGAAATGCAAGTATTCCTGTCTTGGAGAGTATGTACCTGACTCCGGGTAAAGTTATTCTCTCTGATCTTTGCAATTGGATATTGCTTGACTTTCCGCACGAAGTAGAAGGTTTAATTGACTTTGAAAAATTCAAGAAGCTTGTTGCTGCAATGGATCCTGCCGACACGGTAGGGTTCAAGCAGAGCATTGAGAAAAAACACATCTACGTAACCATTAATGGTAAAATAGAAGTGATGTACCCAAGGGAAGAGGAAATGACAAAAGATTTCCCTTTGCAAGAAGAAACCCCCAATGAGCTTTTTCTTGGAGAAATTGATGCCAAAACACGGGCTATGTTGTCAGAAGCTTTATTGTTCTCGAGTAATGATGAATTGAGGCCTGCCATGTGCGGGGTTGCTTATGGGCAGTATATATGTGGTACAGACGCCAATATGCTTTACTTTGAGAAACCTTCGAATCCATGGATTACAGGTTATGAAAGTCTGATTGCAGGCATCAAGAAACAAGAGCCATTTATTCTTACAAAAGAGGCCGTGAAGTTTATCGAAAAGCAAAAAAGCAATGTAGTAGCTTATGCGCTTTACAATAAAGCTGAAAGACTATCTATTGACAAGAAAGAGCCTTTGATTGACTATGCAGCCGGCTATGTGAAGCTTGTGGCCGAGGAAGTGACATTTATAGGTAAATGGGTCTACGAGCGTTATCCTGATTTCCTTAACGTTATTCCTGATGTTGAAAACACAAACCATCTGGAATATGTGATTGACAGGAAACAGTTTGAAAAATCTGTCAAGCTCGCTATCGTTCAGGCCAATCAAGTAACTTATAGGACTGTTTTGGAGCCATCCGAAGATGGAATTACGGTATCCTCAGAGGATCTTGATTATGGCTGGGCTTACAAGAAGAAATTAGCCTGTAAAGTTGAAAGTGTGCATGTTGAAAAACAGCGACTTGTCATTAATACTCTTGAAGACGGTACATCTGTAGAAGAGATCAAAGAAGTACCACCAATGGAGTTTTATAACAGAATAGGCTTTAATGGTAAGTTCCTTCTAAAAGTCATTCAAAGAAGCAAAGATGCATATGTATTTATCCAGTCTCAGGCTCCCAGTAGGGGTGCAATTGTGGATGGAAAGTATTTAATCATGCCAATAATGTTGGATAACCCCGAATATTAAACTATGAAAGTTACCAAGTTAAACAGAGTATTCAAGTTCAAAGACCAAACGCTTGAAGACCCAAACATCAAAATGACAACTGTACAAGTAAAGGATTTTTATTCCAATGAATATCCAGAGCTTGTAAATGCGAACATAACCGAAAAGACAGAGGGAGACACCATCACTGTAACGTTTCAGACAGCGGTGGGAAAGAAAGGTTAAACGCTTAAAACAGGAGGAATTATGAGACTCGTACAGATTACCAAAGAAACATGGGCCGTTTATGAAGGCAGTGTTCAGGTTTTCGTGGGTACACGCGATGAGTGTGTAGAATACCGCAAAGAGGTTATCGAAAGCAGGTATTGAATCAGGGGAGGGGAAACCCTCCCTTTCTTATAATCAACTGACCAAATGAAAGAAAGAAAATTATGGTTGCTCAAAAAAATCAGCCAAGAACTCGAAACAATCCGAGAAGAAGTAAAGACACAAAAAGTCACAGAGGAAATAACAAAAGAACTCGACTCTTTGAACCTTCGCACTTCATCAACCAACGAAGAACGAATGATGCCACCTTCAGAGGAAGTGTTTCTGCTGATCTGATTTTAAGAGAAGAAGAATTTTGGCATTACGAAACCACCTTTGATGAATCCCTTGAAGGAGCTTTAAAAAGTCTTGACATCAACATATTTAATGTTGACAAATACAAGCTGTATAAAGCCATTTACCCCGTCGTGTGCTCCCCTCACTTTGATTTCAACGAAAATGACAGCCTCGAAACAGTCATTCACAAAATCAGTGATATGCTCGGAGAAGATAACGGGAACATGTATATCGATGCATCGGAAAACTGCCTTGTACAATTAGAGACAAGCTACATTGCCGACACCGTATTTGAACTCAATTACGATTGGGCAGATAGCATCATTGAATCTGGGAACAGAAAGCTGGGTTTAGCCATCAAAAACCTGTACAACTTTATCATTGCAAGAAACACTGAAATAGGAATTTACGGGAATCATTTCCAAAACTACTGTTTGGAAGATGAAATTGATATTGATATTGAGGATATCGAGCAACTCGAAGATTACCTATGGGTGAAGTGGATATTCAAACATGTGCAATACCTTACTGAGGATCGTGCTTCGTTTCTTAAAGATAAGAGACTTAAAGTACTAAAATCAAATTTGAGTTCCGGACTCTTCAAAGAAATCGGGATCCATGATGCAGTACAACTGATTATTTCTCTTGATGTAGAACAACACAGGCCTTATTGCTATTCGCCTTGGGTATTTGAAGGAAGGAAAATCATTGACCCACATTTCGAAGATTCCGGCGACAGGCCAATGGAATGGTTTGAGCATATCTTTGTAGGATCAGACCGATTGGAAGGATTTGATAATCTGTTCCACATGTCCAACGATTCTGCTGGTAATTTCGGTCACATGATCTATTACAATGTATTTGGAGATAACTGGTCATACGAATGCAACGACCTAAAGAATTTCATGGCATGTATTGCTACAATCACCTCTAAAATTTACGAACATATATGCAACCTGTCAAAGGAATAATATTTTACCACAACAAAGGCAACTCTATGTCTTATGCAGAAACACATCGCATAAGCTATTCGGAGGAAAAGAAAGCATTTATCGCTGTGGACAAAAGACCAATGAAAATATCAGACCTTGAAATGATCCATGATATTGTTCAGAAGTCAACAACCAGAAAGGAATCCTTTTCTACCTATACCGAAAAAATCCTTGCCGTTGACTGGCTCTCTCTTTACAGGGGAGGGATCAGAAAAGAAACCTTAAAAATGGTATGGTACACCGAACCACAAGCCTTTAAATTCTTCTTCCCAAAAGGATTTGTTCCTGGATCAGGAATGTATAACATGCCTTATTTGGTATGGCATTATATAAAAGGAAAGCTTTCAGTATATGCCACCAAGGAAAAACCTTCTTTATTTAGAAAAACTCAGCTGTTTCATGCTCCACTGCTGAACGTCTATGAAAAAGGCAATGTCTGTATGGGGAGCACCAAGATAGAGTTGTCCAATTCTCAGTTCCTCGATGAAATTGCCTTAGATATCACTAAAGGGTTTTTTATGAGTGAATTCAACCATCTTCATACAACAATATCCATGGGTACATCCTATCAAAGTATGTATGAATACTGTCAAACAAATCCGTTTGACAACGATCACCTGGTACAAATAAACGAAACGCTCGAAAATCTATGCACACTGTAAAAAAATACCTCTTGGAAGATCAGCACGACATAACCGTTGTGCTGATCGGCGCAGGTGGGAGCGGTTCATTTATGCTTTCCAACCTTGCACGAATCAATTACGCCCTTATTAAGATGGGAAGAAAAGGCCTCTATACAATTGTTATGGATCCTGATACCGTGTCCGAATTCAACGTAGGAAGACAATTGTTTTCCCCTTCAGATGTGGGCAGGAACAAGGCAGAAGTATTAGTGGAACGGATCAATAGAGCATACGGCACCTCTTGGGCTCACAGCTCCAAAAAGATTGATGTAAACACTAAGAAAATAGAGGGTAATATCATCATTACCTGTGTTGACAATGTAAAAGCACGAAAGCAGGTAAAAAAAGTATTCGGTCAAAAAATTGATGAAATCTATTTCAAAAACCATTATTGGCTTGATATGGGCAACGATAAAGATTTTGGACAGGTAATCCTTTCAGACTTGAAAGAGCTTCCAGACATCTTTACGCTGTACCCTAAACTCAAAGACGGTAAAAAAGATGGCCCAAGCTGCTCAATGGCAGAAAGCCTCAACAGGCAAAGCCTGTTCATTAATTCCACCGTGACACAATTTGCATCAGTTATTCTGTTTGATTTACTGACTAAAGCTCAAATTGAAAACCATGGAGTGTTCCTGAACTTAAATAGCATGCAAACAAAACCAATGAAATGCATACCTACAAAGCAATCATGACGACAAACGACCTGTTTGTTATCATCAAAGAACTGAGCAAAGAGCTTGAAATAATCAAGTTTAGACGTATAGGCAAACCAGAAACCTTCATAGGGCATGTGTTGGTGACTTTCAAAATTAAGGAAGGTGGCGACTTCGGAACCATACTGCAGATCGCATTGACCAGAGATTTTGAAATATTATACAAGGAAGAAAAGAAAGACTTCTTCGAAAATATCAAAAAATCATCCTCAGACACATTTATTATCCAAGGAGATGAAAATCAGCCAAAAGTTGTGCTTAATCTTGACAAAATTTATAACTTTGTTTTATAAAAATAAATAAAGGTTATGGCTAAAAACGATTTTACAGTAAATTGGACGGCAGCAATTTCTGCCGATACAAGGGCGGAAGCTGCTGAAATAGCGGCTTCCGTACTACAAGATCAGCTTGAAAACATTATCGAGCTGCAAATTGACGGCTTTACTGCAACTCTGCATGGAGGTTTCGTTCAGGATGATGAACGGGAGACTATCGAAGAGTTTTAAGGGAAGTCTTTTATATCACTAAAGATTAAACAAAATCAATTATTCATTATGGCCAATGTAAGATTTACCTGCGAAGAAAAGAAAGGACCGAAAAGCTGTGATGCTCCTAAGGGGGAGTTTTCACTTGGAAATATCACAGGCGTTATGTGTGAAAGATGTTTCGGTGTTGTTTCTTATACCGTACACAAAGAAGAAAAAGAGTCCAAACCAAAAAAGACTGCCAAAGCAAGTACACCTAAAGCGGCTAAAGCTGTCGTAAATGAAGTACATGAACCTGTTGAAACAGGATTTGATCCTGTTGAGCAAACAGAAACAGTTGAAGCTGTTGAGGCTGTAGAAGTTGAAACAGTTCAGCAAGAGCCTGTAAAAGCAGAAAGTAAATCCTCCATATCAAGAGTTGAAGAATTACTCAAAGAAGGAAAAACTACTGTTGAAATAATCAAGCACTTAAAGACTGAGTTTGGTATGACCAGCCGTGAGGCATCTGACTTCTACCGCATAAACTTCTATGAGAAGCAGAAGCAGGAAGAAGAAGCAAACGATGTTGAAGAAGCTCCTGTGGTTCCTGCTCCTCTCCCTGAAAAAGAAGCAAAAGAACGTGAAGCATCCGCTGTAAAACCTCCAGTAGTAACAACTCAAATCGAAACAAAATCAGAGCCACAAGAAAGAGATTTCACGATCGTGGGTATTGATTTAAACGATGAAGACACTTCTTACGGTGTGCACCTGGTAACAGAACACGGTATCGAGTTTGTGTTCAAACACAAAGTTGCTCCTGAGAAATACGAACAAGGGAAAAATCATGCAAGTCTACTTGTAGGCTCTTTCTTCTGCTTAAGTTTCACTAAACAAAACGAAGACGGAATACCATTGGATCCAGTCTTTCTACGCTTTAAGAAAGCAACGGCTACGACCTGATTATTTTTGAAAAATAATATACCATAAAGGTATATTTATTCAAATAATTCATAATTTTACAGCTGTTGAACTCCTTCTCGGGGTGTTCGCAGTTGTTAAATGTTTGGTCAGGAAGCCGATGCTGAAAAGTATCGGCTTTTTCTATTTATCCATGTATTAAAATTTCAATTCAAATTAATTTCCAATCTCTATGCAAGTATCTGCAGCAAGAAAATCAACCGAAGGAGGAGAAGGCTCCTTAAAGAAGTTCACGGGTGTGGCTTCATTGTATGTTAAATCGTTCAACCCTTCAAAAGCCGAGCTTGAAGCTATGGGCATGAAGGCTGATCAAGAACCTGTTTACCTGTTGAAAGATGAAAACGGTAAAGTTACAGGTGTACGTTTTGCTTTTCTATTGGAAGGCAAAAATGGTGACGATCTGATTAGATCTACTGTCAATCTTTTTATCAGAAGAGAGTTGATGGAATCCAAAAAAGAAGGTCAAGAGTCCAAGTTCAATTACATCGACAAGTTCGGTAAAACAAGTTTTGAGTTTCCCTCTGCTGTGGCTTCCGGTAATCTTTCTGCCAATTGGCTTGAAAGAGACGGCTTAAGAAAAGCCTGCAAAGGTGAGGGCGAGGTGATAGACTTTGTTAGATGCTACCTGAACCATGGAGCAAAAGACGAGTGCTATTTTACCAAGGATGATTTCGACAAAATGTTTGCCGGCAATTTCACTGACTTCCGTAAGAATGTGATCAAACCAGGTCAAGAATTTGACAATCGTGTAAAGGTATTATTGTGCATCCGTCAAAAGGATGGCAAAGAGTATCAGGATGTTTACAACCGTAAGTTCGAAAGAGCTTGGGCAATGGACTTTGGCTACTTGCACAAAAGCTTATTAAGAAATAAGCAGAATGATTTCTTCTATGGTCCAATCGGTGAAACGTATGCTGTCTCAGACTTTGAACTCAGAGAGTATACAGGTCAACAAAATGCTGCTGCTTCTGCTTATGCCGGTGCCGGTCATGCTGCTATGGCTGAAAATCCTTTGGCTGCTGCTGCTGTTGACATTTTCGGTGGCGGTGGAGCTGCTGCAGATGATGATCTGCCGTTCTAAATCTTTTCGGGGTCTGCATACTGCAGGCCCTTTTTATCCTTTAAGCAATCCAAAACATTTAAATAACCTATGAATTTACTTACTCTTATTGTAGGACAGCCGTCCACAGGAAAAACCACTTCTTTGAGAAACCTTGGTAAAGATGCCATTATCATCAATTGCGAACGCAAGGAATTGCCTTTCCTTTCCAATGGTGCAGTAAATTACCCACTCGGTAAAAGGGCTGCAACACCTGGAACCGAAACAAAACCTGCTATCCCTGCCATGTCGGCAAAAGAACATATGTATTTTGTTCTTGATCAGGTAAATGCATCAGACAAGTTCAAGTATGTCATTATTGACTCGTTCTCTGCTTATGCAGATATGATCATGGCTGAGTCCAAAGCCAAGTACAAAGGCTGGGATATAATGACCAACTACAATACGGCCGTTTATGACTTCTTTGAGAAGTTGAAAGAACTCAAAAACAAATTCATATTTGTGATTTCACACGTAGAGTATTTGAGTGATGCCGATGGAAACACGGTGATCAGAACAAAGGTCAAAGGAAAGGAATGGGAGGGTCTGGTTGAGAAAGAGGCTACCTGCGTACTGTATTCAAGGTTCCAGAAAAAAGAAAGCGGTAATGGAGTTTTCTATCAGTTTGTAACCAATTCCGATGGATACCTTCCGGGGAAAACACCTATGAACATGTTTGATACCGAAACCCAGCTGTACGTGGACAATGACTTGAAAATGATCATTGACAGGTACAGGGAGTTTTACAAGCTTGATGAAAACCTCAAGAAAATTGTAGATGTGTCTGCAATGGTCTAAAAGACTAAGCCCCTCTTCGGAGGGGTTTTTTATTACTAAACGTTAATCAATTCAATTGTATGGCAAGAATAATAAGACCGATCACAACTGAGCTCAACTGGGAAGTAGAGTCAGGAAAACTTTACAATGCTAAAGGCCAGGCGTTAAAAGATTACAAACTCCTGACACGATCCGATAACGGAGGACTGCTCAACGTATGCAAGAAAACCTATACGCCCACCACCAATGACAAATTCAAAGAGACCGTAAACCAGATGCAAAAAGTGACTGGATACGACTTTGCAGGGTTCAGTGAAATGGGGGCAGGAAGAAAAATTCTCGCATACCTTAAAGCGGAAAAAAGGAAAATCGCAGGATTTGACTTTGACAATTACATGGTCATAGGCAATAGCCATGACTATTCCACAGGCTTCTTTATTGCAACTTCCAAGGAAATGCTCAGATGCGAGAACCAGTTTTCAAGAATGTACAAGGGAAGTATGTTTTCCATACCCCATACCATTTCTGTTTCCGAAAGGATTGACGAGCTCGTGATGCGCTTTGAATCCTTCATGGAGCATGAACGGAAGATGGAACGCAAGTTTGAAATCTGGAAGGAAATCGACATTGACCAGAGTTTAAGGGAAATGATGGTCGAGCGTGTACTTGCCGTGGAAATGGGAGAAGTGGAATCACTTCCCAAAGTCACCCAGAGAAGGATTGATGCCCTGCAGCATTCCATTGATAGGGAGACAAGAGACATAGGCCAAAACCTTTTCGGATTGTTTAACGGCGTTACACATTATACTACGCACGTTTACAATCAAAGGGAGTCGGTCTTTGGAAATATCTTTGGCAGAACTTCAGAAATGAACAACATCGCTTACAGCATGTCTTGTTCTATCGAAGAAGGAACCATTGAAAATGTTGAATTGCCCGTTAACTAAGACGGGCAATTTTTCTTACCTTTAAAACCTGATTAAACAAATGACGATTGTGGGAGATTCCAAATTTCTTGGTTCCGTTTTCCATTATATGGAGAAGGGATTTGAGTTCCAGGTTACATTCAGCTGTAAAGAAATAACAGATGAAGACCTTGGAATAAAGTTAGCCAAAGTAGAAAATATAAAAGTAAAAGACAGCTCGGGAGAGGATAGAAGCTTTATGGTTGATATGGAAAAAGTGCATAATGAATGCATGGAAAGAGCTATAAAAATCATATCTATACACACTCCTCCCAAGATTTAAAATAATGAATTTGACCGCCTCCTTCCTGCAGTTATAGTAAGGGGTGCGGTCTTTTCTTCAAAAGACACTTCATTGCCATTTTCAAGCAATGCAAGTATATCAGCTTTGGAATAATAGACACGATTGTTGATCTTACGGCTTTTGATGCCTTTCTCTGTGCGTAACCTATATAGAGTCATACGCGAAACAGAAAGCATTTTGCATGCCTCAGAAGTCGTGCAGTATTCACTGCTATCATTTTTTTTGGAAACAGCGTCTTTTACTGCGTAAACGACGTCATATTTGATATTATGAGGAAGTCCCGAAAGAAGCTGACTGATATGGAGCAAAGTGCTATCCACCCTGTCAAGCCTCTTTGAGACTTCTTCAATCTTTCTTTCAAGGTTACTCATTAATGTTATTGCGTTTGGTCATGCAATTATACATTGAAATGAAAATATAACCAAGAGTTATAAATATAAATATTAATTATTAAAAAGATTGTTGTCTGAGCTGGCTATGATTTTACTTCGTTCAAGGATCTTTTCCATCGCATTCTTGTCCACGTAATTTTTTTCTGTGGTAGTAATAGAGCTATGGCCAAGAAGCTGTGAAGCAGTTTCAAGTCCTGCAAGCTTGGTGATAAGATTACCAAATGTTTTCCTTGCTGCATGGGAAGAGATTGAGAAGTCAAGCTCCATGTCATTGTATTCAAAAAGGAATTTGATTTTTTCGTTGTAGGTCTTCATGGATTGAACAGCAAATACTGGATCATTGATTTCTTTCATGACCTTATTTCGTTTGCCTTGCAACCTGGTTTTCATAAAGTTCTTATTGACAATATCAAGAACCTTTGGGAATACAGGAACAGTAATTTCACCCTTGGTTTTTGATCTAACATACCGAATAAAAAGAGTGCCTTCTATGTCCATGATTTGGGACATCGTAAACTTTGTCATATCTGTAAACGCCATGCCAGTTAAACACATAAAAATAAAAGTATCTTTCACAATTTCATGTGTAGGATTAGGCAGCTTAAATTCAAGCAATGACCTGAACTGATCCTCTGTAAGGTATTCTTTATTGGTTTTTGGTTCGGGAAGATTTTTATAGTGATCAACAGGGTTCTTATTCATCCAGTCATTCCTGATTGCGTAATTGAATACCTGACCAAGATTGCCCATCTTTTTATTAATGGTTACATTTCCATTTCCTACAAGTCCGGATTTAAGGAAGAGTACAAACCTCGTGATAAAAGATGGCTCAATCTCATAAAGGAATATATCCGACTTTTGGAAGTCGCATTTAATAAATTCTTCTATCTGGTTCCTAAGTACCCTGAACTTTTCAGGAAGGTGATGGGTAGCCAAACCGTTTTTTACATCAGCTTCTTTTTCGAAGATAACTTGATTGAACAAATACATAAGAGTGTATTCATCTTTTGCAAGAGAAGACACATTGCTTATGACAAGATCTGGCGAAGGCTTAATGTTCCTGGACACAAGGTCGGCATGTGATTCCCTGAGGCTTTCCATGACTTCGGAAATTTTTTTCCCTATGGCAAGGATAGCGGATGATTTACCTGTAAGCCTTCCGGCTTTAAAGTTTTTTTCAGGAACAGTAAAACCAGTGGAGATTCTTTTTACTCCAAAATCTTTCACCCTGACATTAATATATATAATGACAGAAGGCGGTTGCTGAGTAGTTCTCCTTGCTATAAGAGAAAGACTCAAAGGGTAGAATACAGTCATAAATGTTTGTTTATGTTTAAGATTAACGTGACCAAACGCATCTAACATTAACAAAGATAACAGACTGAAATAATTAACCTAACGTGTGACATTTCTACTGTACACACTGTACACACTTTTGTTTTGCCTACTGTACACACTTTTGTGCACACTCACTGATACGATTTGTTACGAGTTGATACAGTGACCCGAATGGGCTGAACATAAAAAAAGACGGTTTTAAGGCCGTCTTTTAAGATGTAACAGTTAAATGTTTGGTCACGTACACTAAAACTGAAACAAAATTCTGAATTTTCCCTCTTTTATAGTGCTTGAAACTCTTGGGAAAAATGCCCAAAATCCGTTGATTTTAGGCCGTTGCAGAGAGTGGGGGATTCGAACCCCCGGTACGGCATTACCCGTACGACAGTTTAGCAAACTGCTGGTTTAAGCCACTCACCCAACTCTCTTTATCAAAACAAGCTTTGCTGCTTTGTTTGAACAGTGCAAATATAATTCATAAAAATCGGAATAAGCAATCATCAGAACTCCTTTGGTACATAATTTTAACCAATTTGAAGCAGATACTTTCTAAGGGATTGAAATTCAGTTTAAAAATTTTACAGGAAATAAGTTGAAAAAATAAGTGCTATTGAGAGTAAATCTACATTTGTGCAAGTGAAATCCTACAAACATTAAGAGGTATTGAACTTATACGGCATATAATAGCAATATAATCAGATAAAAATACCGCTAACAGGGTATTTTTTAAGCTAATTTACTTTCCTAAATTAGTGTTCGAAAATCGGTAATATCATTCTCTTTTAAACTGTAACAATTATGATAATTCAATCTCTACATGGTGTTTTTTCAATTTCAATAGCTCCCGAAAATGAAGATAAGTTGCTTGTTCGTTCGAATAATATAGATAGTCTTTGCAGATTATTTGATAAAAGAAGGGTAAAATCTATCAACTTCCCATCTCGCGCTTATGGTGTATCAATCTGTAAAGAAGAATTATCAAATGTTTTAATTAAAATGGTAAAGCAGATTGACTATGATGATTTCGATCAATATATGAGTGATCTTGTTTTGGAAAAAGAAAACTTATTTGTCAATATCGTTCAATAAGACTGATTCAATTTAAATTAACCATACTTCTACTCACTTTTATCAATTTAAAAATCTATTTTAGGGACATATATTCTTATCAATTTCAAAGATAATTCTAAGCATGTCCCAATCATCAAGCATAACATCTCATATTCCTGAATTCCTTAACGCATCAAATTCGCTGTTTTCAGTCTTCTTGGATTTTGATGGGCATATTGTTCAAATAGGTCATTTGCTCCGTCAAGTATTTGAAGATACTGATTTTGCTCTTTCCAAAAGATTTTCTTTTGCAGAGCTTATTGATGCAGATGAATTGAAATCCTTTCATGAAATGTTGATGGAGGTTATAGAACGACCTACTATATCTTCTTCATACATTTTTTCTCATAAATATGCGGTAGTAAATTGGGAATTCACAGCTGTAAAAGAGGGAGAAGATTATGTAGGTGTACTAGGTGTAGGTTTTCCCATTTCTACAGCTAAAAATATTACCGAAAGGCCCATCAACCTGGATACTATCAATCAGCAATCCGATGCTTTAATTCGAATCAATCAAAGTTGGGAGATCATTTCAGTAAATGAAATTGCTAAGCCTTATTTCAAATCCCATGAAACATTGGTGGGTCAAAAGATTTGGTACGCTTTTGTACATGAGCAAATCTTTAAGCATGCTCACGAATTTAAGGAGGCTAAAGAGACTAAAATGATGAGAATCTTTGAAGATGTTTTTCCTTCTTTAGGCAAGCACTTGAAGTTTTTTATAATCCCTCAAAAGACATATTTAGATTTGATTATTCAAGATAAAACAGAAATCAATGTGCTTTCTAAGGAATTGATAGAGAAGGATCTGATGGTCCATTCAATTATTGAAAGTATGGAGGAGGCAGTTTTCTTTGTCGGAAGGGATTTGAGGATTTTACAGTTTAATGAAAAGGCCCTTCAGCATGCACGTTCTGACTTTAATAAAAGTTTAAAGGTAGGAGATAAGTTTTTAAATTTTTTAATGGACGGTGTTGATGATCGTTTATTGGGTGAAATCGAAAATATTTTTGAAGGGAAAGAGGTGACTTTTGAACTGGAAGTTCCTAACCATAGAACATCAAACTTGAATTGGTTCGATTTTAAATTCATTCCATTTAAAGATTTTCATGGTAATGTAATTGGATTTATTTACCTCAATAAAAATATCAATTTTGAAAAGAAAAGTATTCAAAAAATCACTCAAAGAAATACCGTATTAAGAGAGGTAGTCTATGATCAAACTTTTCAGATGCGGACGCCACTCTCTTCGATCCTTGGTTTATTAGAGTTGATGGATAAAAGTTTACTAGATAAGGAAAACTTAAAATACCTAAGCTACTTAAAGACTTTGGCAGCTAATCTTGATGAGATCATCAGAACCAATTCAAAAAGAGCAAGTGACTTGGATTGAGTTTTTTTCTTTGCGGCAAATCAAACATTTTTCTTAAACAGCCTGTTGAAATATTGTTTTATGCAAATTAATCGAGCGGAGATGAAAGAATATAGTTTAAATAGCAACGGTAATTCATACAATGAGTATGCTATGGATGAGCCAAATATTTTGGTGAAGGATGCGATTTTTGTGAGACATAAAGGCAACTTAGTAAAAGTGAAATTTTCAGATATTCTTTGGATGAAAGGAGATGGTAATTATACGACTTTGGTAACAAGGCAAGAAGTTTATTCATTGAGAAATATTTTAAAAGAATTGGAAGCAGTGCTTCCAGCCAATGAGTTTATCCGTATTCATAAAAGCTACATTGTTAGACTTGACGAAATAATCTCCATTAATCCAAGGGAATTAACGGTTTCGAAGGATACAGTTCCTGTCGGAAGAACCTACTATCAAAGTTTATTGAATTGTATCAATAAACTTGGATCATCTAATCTTGATTAAAAAGTCTTCTTAAAAGTTTCTCTTCACTCATCTTAACTACCTAATAAAAAAGCAACTCAATTTTTAAATGTTGAGTTGCTCTTTTGTTATGTTTTTTAATTTTTATCTCAAACCTTCCAAAGCAAACTGCTGTCCCCATAACTCAAAAATCTATACTCTTTTGTCAAAGCTTCAGTATAGATTGATCTCCATTGATTGTTGGTAAAAGCAGCGACTAATAAGATAAGGGTGGAAGAAGGCTGATGGAAATTAGTTACTAGTCCGTCACATACTTTAAATTGGTAGCTTGGAAAAATAAAAATCTCAGTTGTTCCTGTGATTTCTTCCAATTCAAATGCATCCATATAATGTAGAATAATCGTAAAAGCTTCTTGCCTTGTCAAGGGTTTTCCTGTATACTCATAGGGGAAGAGCTTTGGGATGGCAAAACTTGCAGATGGATTTTCAGACAAAAGAACTCCATACCAATACAAGGATTCCAATGAACGCATCGAGGTTGTGCCAACAGCAATTATTTCTTGATTATGACTTGCTAAGGCTTCGATTGTCCTATAGTCTACCACCACTTGTTCGCTATGCATCGCATGCTCTTTAACATTGCTTACCTTGATAGGCTGAAAGGTACCAGCAGAAACATGGAGTGTCAAAAATTCCTCTTGTATGCCTTTTCCCTTCAAGGCACTCAATACCTCATCCGTAAAGTGAAGACCTGCTGTAGGTGCAGCAACTGCTCCTTCTTTTTTGGAATAAACCGTCTGATATCGAGGCTTATCTTCCGCAGTAGGTTTCCGGTTAAGATATGGGGGGAGTGGTACTTCTCCAGTAGCTTCTACAATATCTACAAAGGCATGCTCCGTATCCCATTCAAATTGCACTGTTTTTTGACCACGGTCGATTAGAAAAGCAGAAATAATCAGCGATTCATCGCCAATGTTAATTTCACCTTTCAATACTTCTCCATCCTTCCATTTTTTGAGATTTCCAATCATACATTCCCAACTAACAGAATGCTTGGCTTGCATTACTTCATTGATTACTGTACTTGGACCCAATGGTTTGAGCAAAAATAATTCAATCTTTGCACCGGAAGCTCTTTGAAAAATCATTCGGGCAGGTATAACTTTGGTGTTATTAAACACCATCATACTACTACTTGGGATAAATTCTGGTAGTTCATAAAAATGTTGATGGGAAATAATCCCATCTCTGAAATGCAACAATCTGGAATGATCGCGCTTTTCCAGGGGGAATTTAGCAATCCGCTCTTCTGGAAGTGTATAATCGTAATCTGATAGTTTGACTGTTTCTGAAAGTTCAAACATGTGGGTGTGATTCTTGGTTTAAATTAGCTACAAATATAGAACGAATGTCTTCAATTCACTCCATCCGATTCTCATACGTTTCCCATCTTTTGAAGTTTAACTTTGATGCAGGCACCTCTAGAGGGGTCTTACGTGAAAAGACAACTTATTTTATCCAAGCATCTTGTCAAAAGTTTATGCATGTTGGTTGGGGTGAAGCAGCACCTTTGGTTAACTTAAGCGTAGACGATATCCCAGATTTTGAAGAATATTTAAAAAAGTATTGCGATGACTTGGTATTTGAATGGGATTCAAGTGATCACAATCCTACCAAGACAGTATTAGATTGGTGTGCAAACTTCATTCCTGCTCAATTTCCAAGCATCCGCTTTGCTTTTGAAACAGCCTTGTTAGATTTTGTCCATGGGGGGAAAAGGTTGGTTTTTGATACTGATTTTTATACTTCCGAAAAGCCAATTCCCATTAATGGATTGATTTGGATGGGGGAAAGAGAGTTTATGTATGAGCAGATCAATGAAAAACTGGCTAATGGCTTTACATGTATTAAAATGAAAATTGGTGCGATTGATTTTGAGGAGGAATGTAAGTTATTAGAATATATCCGTTCCCGCTTTTCTGCAGATCAAATCACTTTACGAGTAGACGCAAATGGAGCATTCAGTGCTTCTGAAGCACTGAACAAGTTAAAAAGGTTATCAGAATTTCAACTTCATTCCATTGAACAGCCTATCGCTACCGGTCAATGGAAAGAAATGGCAGCATTGTGTCAACAAACGCCTCTTTCGATAGCGTTGGATGAGGAATTGATAGGAATATATGGGTTTGAGCAGCGCAGGCAATTACTAGATCAAATCAAACCACAATACATTATTTTAAAACCTAGCTTAGTGGGAGGATTGAAGGATTCACAAGAGTGGATTAGACTAGCAGAAGAGCGGGGGATAGGCTGGTGGATGACTTCTGCACTGGAAAGTAATGTGGGATTAAATGCTATTGCACAATTTACATCAACCTATCAAGGTTTAATGCATCAAGGTCTTGGGACTGGGCAATTATTTACCAACAATATAGACTCCCCACTCGTGGTAAAAAATGGATTTATTTCCTATAAAAAAGAGTTGCTTTGGTCCGAAATCTCATAAAAAAAGCCCCTCATAAGAGGGGCTTTTACTAGATGTCAATGCGTTTGTATATATAGATTAAACTACTTTTACATTCACTGCATTTAGGCCTTTTCTTCCTTCTTTAAGGTCGAAAGTAACTTCGTCATCTTCTCTGATTTCGTCAATCAAACCTGTTACGTGAACGAAATACTCCTTAGATGATTCGTTGTCAACGATAAAACCGAATCCTTTGGATTCATTAAAAAATTTTACTTTTCCTGTGTTCATGATAAATTGTAATTATTATATTTGATTCAAAGGTACGCATAGTTTCGTACCGTCAAAGCTTTTTTTAAAATAATTTTTTGATAAAGTTTCATATCACGTTCAAAAAATTCTTTCTTGATAGAAATTCAAGCATAAAATTACAAAAATATTTGGACTACCCATCTAGAGGAAATAAGTAGACGGGCTTATAGGTGGAAATCAATAAATCTACTTTAGTAAGTTTTCCAGTGGTAATCGATCGTTCAAATACCTGAATATCTTCAGAATCTTGATGGGCTACTAATAAGTATTTGCCATCTTTGGTGAGCGAAAAGTTTCGAGGAGTTATACCTTCCGTAGAAATACGCTCTAACAGCTCCAATGTTCCATCATCCTTGATTTTATACGAGGTTAGTTCGTTTGCCTCTCCACGATTGGAAACATAAAGAAATTTAGCGTCAGGAGATATTTTCACTTCAGCTGCACTCACTACTCCAACAAATGCAGGATCTGTTAATGCATAAGTTTCTATGTGTTGTATTTGATTATTTTGAAAAGTGTAGGCTCCAATAGCAGCACTGAGTTCGTGGACCAAGTAAAGGTATTTCCCGTTAGGGTGAATAGCCATATGTCGGGGACCTTCTCCAGCTTCCACTTCAAAATATACTTGTGTAGATGCTTGAAAGGGTACTGCAAAATCTGGTCTGTATTGGTAAGAAAAAATCTTGTCCGATCCCAAATCACATACAAACAAATGTTTGCCATCAGGGTGGAAAACAGTGCTGTGAACATGACTTTGAGCTTGTCTGGAAAGATTGATGCTACTGCCCTCATGTTGGACAGTTTGTACCTGTGTCAATTTCCCATTATTTACCTGATAAACAGTAAAATTCCCCCCCGAGTAATTGCCTACCACAAGGTATTTTTCATCGGGACTAAGAGCCAAATAGCAAGGGTGTGCTCCCAAGCTTGGTTGCTCATCAGTTAGCGTCAATGTATTTTTTATTCTGTCAAAAGCAAAAACTTTAACTTTTCCCTCATTGGTTTCTTCTACAGCAAAAACCCAATCTTGTGCTCGTGTAGCAATAACAAATGAAGGATTATTGACACCTTTTGCAATGGTAGATATGCCTAAAATACCTTCCTCAAAATTGAACGATAACAAGCCAATACCTTGGTCAAGATTGTCAGTATATGCTCCCAACAAAAAAGTATAGGTAGGCTTTAAAGTGCCTTCTTGAGGAGTCTCATCACATGAGATTAACATACTGAAAGCTAATATAGTTAACAGTATCCATTTAATCTTTTGATTCATCTTTTTTAGGGGCTTCTTCATGAGGGATTTCACTTCTCAACTCATGTGATTCATAATCATAATGTCCAGCTAGTTCGTCTATTTTGGTTTTATCCCAAGTAGGAGTTTTTGTGAAATAAGCCGCCCTTGCAAGCATATGACCACCTATGGAGATGGTTAAAAACACAAAGATAATGGTTGCAATAATGCGCGTTCCAACAGCCACCTCGTTGAAAAACAACCCCGCTGAAATTAACAGCAGTCCGATCCCGAGCGTTGAAGCCTTTCCTGTAATGTTGATTCTAAGGTACACATCTGGTTTTCTAAGAATACCAATGGACGATGATAAAATAAATAAGGCTCCTAGAAAGGAGAAAAGCATTAGCAAATAGTCTTTCATTTTCGTTCCCGTTGTTCAATGTAATAAGCATATGCTGCTGTACTCAAAAATGCGATCAAGGAAAACAGCATGGCAATATCCAAGAATGTACTTTGATTAAATACTACGCTGTATACTGCAATAATTCCAATAGAAATTAAAATCAGCATGTCTAAGGCAATCACTCGATCTGCTAAACTTGGTCCTTTAAGAAATCGGATAAACACCAAAATCACGGAGATTCCAAGCATAGGAATAATTACGATATGATAAAATTCATTCAGGCTCATCTGATTATACGGAGTAATTTGTTTTCAAATTTAATTTGAATTTCTTCTATAAAACTTTTCTTATCCTTGAGGTGCATCACGTGTATAAACATGACTTTTTTATCATCTGATACATCAATTACAACCGTACCAGGTGTTAAAGATATAATATTGGCAAGTAGACTGATTTCTCCATCTGTTTTGGCTTGCAAGGGATATTTGATAATTGCAGGCTCGAGGTCATCTTGAAAAATTGATTCCTTAACGGTCATAAAATTGGCTTTGATAATTTCCCAAAGCATTGTGAGTAAAAAGGAAATGAGAGTGGGTACTATATAGAAGTATTTACTTTCTCGTTTATTTGTAGTAATTATCCATAGAATGGTGAACCCTAGAAAAAAACCAAATAATAGATTTTCTTCAGTCAAGGTGCCAGTAGCCAATACCCATATCAGAGTCAGTAAAAGATTATTCAAAAATAAGGACTTTGCCATAGGACTATTTTTTTATGCTCAATATACCGTCAATGTATTCAGCTGGGTTCAACAAATCTACTGCTATTCTATTGGCTACGGAGGCTATGTTTTCAGCATCCAATCCGATGTAAAGGGAACAAACAGATAGAAAGATGATAGGTGTCAAGATTCCAAGTTTTTCTTGGAAAGAAAAGCTTTTCCAATCCTTTCCATTACGTATTGTACTCGGTTGATCCTTCCAGAAACTTTCTGTCCAAACTTTAGCTATCACCCATAATGTAAGAAAACTCCCAAGAATAATTGCAAAAGCTATGAAGTATTCTTGTTTTTCGAAACTTGATTGGACTAAATAGATTTTTGCCCAAAATCCAGACAATGGAGGAATACCAACCAAAGAGAACAAAGGAACGGCCATCAACAAGGCAAGTAAAGGGTATTTAGCGTAAATTCCTCCCTGTTCGGAGATCAACTGGCTTCCGGTGAGTTTACCAATGAAACCTGAAATTATAAATAGGTTAGTCTTGACTACGATGTCATGAATCAAATAAAATACGGCACCTGTTATCGCCAGTTCTGAACCAATCCCTATCCCAGCAATTAAAAACCCAATATGGCAGATAATGAGATACCCAAATATCTTTCCAAGATGTTGCTGACGGATGGCACCCAATCCTCCTGCAATAATAGTAAGAATAGCCAATCCTGATAAAGTGATGCTCATAAAGTTGTCACCAACAAAAAGTAAGGTAAACATGCGGAACAAAGCATATACACCAACTTTTGTCAATAATCCAGCAAAAATGGCTGAAATGGCAGCTGGTGGTGTATGATAAGATGCAGGTAACCAAAAATACATAGGGAAAATGGCAGATTTGATTCCGAAAGCAACCAAAAATATCCCAGCAGTCATGTTGACCAAACCTTGGTTTTCTATAGCTGGCATCTTGATCGCAAGATCAGCCATGTTAAGTGTACCTGTCAGACCATATATAAAAGCAATGCCAATTAGGAAAAATGTAGATGCTAAAAGGTTGAGGGAGACATACTTTAATGCTCCTTCCAGTTGGGCTTTTTTTCCTCCAAGCGTCAGTAATACAAATGACGAAATGATGACGACTTCAAACCACACATACAGATTGAAAATATCGGCGGTAAGAAAGGCTCCCTGAAGTCCCATAATCAGGAAATGCAGGACAGGGAAGAATCCGAATTTAAGACGCTCAGCACGCATACTCACAGTCGAGAAAATCGATACTGCAAGCAGGGAAATAGATGCCAATAAGCCCAAAGTTGTTCCCAAAGTGTCGGCTGCAAAAGTTATACCGAAAGGCGCAGACCAGTTTCCCGCCTGAGTTACTTGGATTCCATCCTGCCAATTTAATATAAATAACCAGCTACTAATTGCCAATCCAATGCATGAGAAAACCATGCTTAGTATTTTTTGAATTTTTACATGAAACCAAAAAAACAGTAGGACCATCGCCGCTGCCATGTGAAAAACTATTGGCAAAATGATAAAAGGATTCGTCATAGCTCTTCGTCAGTAGAATTAAGTTCATCCAAGTCGTCTGTTTCTAAAACATTGTACACACGCTTGATTAGAATGATTGCAAAAGATTGCAAGCCAAAGCCAATTACAATGGCAGTTAAGATCAATGCCTGAGGAATAGGGTCAGCATAGGCATCCGTAAAGACTTTCATTCCTTCCTCTATGACAGGTGGTTTTCCTTTGACAAGTCTACCAATTAAAAATATCAAAAGATTTGCTCCATTTCCTAGCAATATTAGGCCAATGATCATTTTAAACATACTTCTCCGTAAGAGCATATACAGGCCACAAGCGTGTAACAATCCAATGATAATAACAAGTAATACCTCCATATTAGACAGTTTCAGCAATTGTAAACATAATCGTCAAGGTAGTTCCTACGACAACGAAATAAACACCAATATCAAAGAAAAGAGCAGAACCTACCATTCCTACAAACTTGAATGGTTCGTCAAACCAAAGCCCAGTCATGGCTGGTAAGGATAGCACCCAAGGAGAAAGACCGGCAATTAGGCAAATCATTAAGCCAAAAGGCATCAAAAAACCTGGATTTACACGGATGATGGTTCGTGTTTCTTTCAATCCATGGGCAAAGGAATGAATTAGAAAAGCCACAGATGCCATCAATCCTCCAACAAACCCTCCTCCGGGTAAATAATGCCCCCGTAGGAGGATAAATATTGAAAATAATAATAAGAGCGGTAACAAGTAATTAGATGCTGTTTTAAATACGAGTGATTTCATTGGTCTTTAGCAGGGTTTAAATTCAATTTAATTAAGCTAAATACGCCGATAGCTGCAATAATTAAGACGGTGGTTTCTACCAAGGTATCCATACCCCTAAAATCGACAAGTATCACATTGACCACGTTTCTTCCTTTAGCCAATATATATGCATTGTTTGCATAATATTCAGAAATCTCAGTGGATGAAGGCTCTACAAATACTTCTAGAGTTAAGATCGCAATTAGTAAACCAAACAATATAGATACAACCGCATCACGAACTCGTATGCGATTGGAAGAAAATACTTTATTTTTTGGAAGCTTAAAGAGTACCAACATAAATAATAATACAGTCAATGTATCAATAGAAAATTGGGTCATAGCCAAGTCTGGTGCAGAATAGAAGAGGAAAAATAGACAGTTTGCGAATCCAATTACACCGAGTGCCACAATGGAGGCCGTACGAGAAGTGGAAAGAATCGCAAATAGAATGGAAATGATCATCAACGTTACTACAATTACTTCGGAAGGAGTAACTGCTGAAATCTGATTCCAGTCAATGTATATGGATACTCCTTCGTACAGTCGGTAACCCATGATAATCGTCAAAAAGGCGAGAATGCTTAATACATAATTTCTCAAATACCCGTTTTGTACGAGTCGCGTCCAATATCCTGCAAATACCCAAAATCCTGTAGCAAAATTTTCAATAAATGTCTGCGGAGAGATTTTTTCAAAAGGAATTGTTTTTTCTAGTTTTTGTAACGTAGGCTTCCAATATACAAATAGCAAAGTTCCTGCGATTAATGTCAAAATGCTTAGTAACAAAACCCAATTAAATCCATGCCATAAAGAGAGGTAAATCTCATTTGTATTACCTGAGATGCTCTCATACACAGGCTGCATAAGGCTTTTTTCAAGTAATGCAGGAAATGCCCCAAATAGTACTGTACCTATGCCTAAAATGACAGGCGGAATCCAAAGAAAAGCTGAAGGTCCTTTTACGCTGGCTAATTCATTACTCAGGCTTCCTGAAAAAGGTTTGATGCCAGCCCAAAAACCAGCAACCAATAAGAGTATCTTAGCAAACAAAAGACTGCTTGTCAGAAGCCAAGCAAACTCAGGATTGTGAAAAGTTGATTCATACATGAGCTCCTTACTAAGGAATCCAAGAAACAACGGAAACCCTGCACTAGAAAGGGCAGCAATGTAACCCGCTATTGCTACTGGTTTCATTACATGCTGCAGGCCTTGAAGTTTGGTAATATCTCTAGTACCAGTTTGATGATCGATAATTCCAGTGATCAAAAATAATGCAGCTTTGTACAGTGCATGCGTCAAAATAAAAACACTCGCTGCTAAAAGAGCCTTTTCTGTTCCTACTCCTATCAAGAATACCAACATGCCCAATGCTGAGATGGTAGAATAGGCCAAGATACCTTTCAAATCAATGCGAAATAAGGCATGAATAGCCGCATACACCATGGTAATTCCACCAACAATAAGAAGGGTTTGATTCCATAAAGCGGTTGATCCCAATAAAGGAGTCATTTTTGCAAGTAAGAAAATACCAGCTTTTACCATAGTAGCTGAGTGCAAGTAGGTACTTACTGGGGTAGGGGCTTTCATTGCTCCCGGCAACCAAAAATGAAAAGGGAACTGAGCCGATTTGGTAAAAGATCCAATAAAAATAAAGAGTACAATCCAAGTATAGGCACTTGATTCTAAAATAATGGATTTATTGGCAGCTAAATCACTAAATGAGTAGGTGCCACCGACTGACTGCAAAAGCAAGATACCTACCAAGAGGACTAAGCCTCCCAATCCTGTGATAGATAAAGCGGTTAGCGCTGATTTTCTGGATTTTGGATCTTCGTTATTGAAGCCAATTAGAAAAAAGGAGCTGATGCTCGTCAATTCCCAAAAAATAAACATAACCAAAAGATTGTCTGAAAGTACAACTCCAAGCATAGAAGCCATAAACATGGAGAGGTATCCATAAAAACGATCAATATATGGATGGCCTTTGAGATAATAAATTGAATAAAAATAAACCAATGAACCAATACCAGTAATCATCAATGCGAACAACATGGATAGACCATTCAGCTCAAAATCTAAATTTATGCCAAGACTCGGAACCCATTCATAGCTCCAGGTTAACTTAGTTTTTGAGGAAAGGGAATTGATATGTGTTAAGAAATAACTAAACAGAAGTACTGGTAAAAAGGAAAAAACCCAAGGAAGATACGTTTTAGCAATCTTTCCAACAAAAGGTGTAAGGGCAGCAAGTATAAACCCAGATAATACAACTAAAAGCATCTAGATGTAGATTAGTACGTTTGCAAATTACAAAAATAATTGAAGTGATTGATATCATTTTTTTCGCTTTAGAAATCTCATTTATTTTATTATTTTTAATAAATAGGCATTTCAATGATTCAATTGATAAAAAAATGGCTCAATTAATACAAATAATCATTTTAGTGGCTAGAATAATTAATTTAACTATATTTGATAGTTAAAATACACTCAAACCTAATCATGCTTAAAAATAATTATCAGACCGAAGTCGCAAAAAGGTTTACTATTTACAATAGTTTATTTTTAGACCTTCCTTTTCAAGATATCAACAAAACAGGTACGCTGCTTCCTATTTTAGCCAATAAATGCGAGGAGGGATTTAATGCATCTAAGACCCCTAAAGAGATTATCCAAGGATTTTTTTCAGAATTAATGCCCAATCAATCTGAAGCGGAGCAACATGCCTTTTTATTTAAAATGGTTCAATACGTTGAACGTCAAGTTGTTTTGTTTGATTCGATTGAAGATACTGCATTTGACAAAATACATGATTTAAAAGGAAAAGGCAGTATTCAAGCCTTGGTTACCCGGGTGGGTAACGATCGGAAAAGAGAGGAACTTATTGAAAAGTTAAAAAATTTTTCTGTTCGCCTGACCTTGACTGCCCATCCAACACAATTTTATCCTGGCAATGTACTGGGGATTATTACTGATTTGGAGGAGGCTATCAAATCCAATGATTTAGGAAATATTAACCTGTTGTTGCAACAGTTGGGCAAAACCCCCTTTATCAATAAAGAAAAACCAACGCCCTTAGATGAGGCTGTAAGTTTAATCTGGTTTTTAACCAATGTTTTCTACGTATCCATACCCGATATATTAATTCGATTGCTCCGCATGTTGGATATTCCTTTGCATGAGTGGGAAAACCCAGGATTATTGAAAGTGGGATTTTGGCCCGGGGGAGATCGAGATGGAAATCCATTTGTTACGCATGATACGACCATTCAGGTGGCCGAAAAACTTCAAAAGTGGATTCTAAGATGCTATTACAGAGATATTAAAAAGATTCGTAAGCGTTTGACATTCAAGAATGTAGAACCTATCATGGTTAAAGTTGAAAATGGTCTTTTCAATTCATTGTTTGATAATCAAAACTATTACCATACCAAAGATGAACTGTTAGCTGATTTATTAGAGGTAAGGCAGGCATTGATCACGCAACATGATGGCTTGTTTTTAGAATCTTTAGATGAGTTTATTCTAAAAGTAAGAATCTTTGGTTTCCATTTTGCTAATATGGATGTGCGTCAGGACAGTAGGAAGCACGATGCTTTGTGGGAGGAGATCATTGAAGAAACAGTAGGCGAGGAGGCCCTATCCGCATTTCAAGCCAAAACAGCAGATGAGAAAATCGAATACATCTTAAATTTTGAGCCAGCCTTAGAGGGTATTGACTTTAAAGAACCCTTTCATAAAGAAATGCTTAAAAGCTTTGATGCGATCAAATCTGTACAAAAATCCAATGGAGAGGATGGTTTGCATCGATATATTATCTCCAATTGTCAGTCGGCCTTTCATGTTTTGGAAGTCTTCAAATTAGCATTGTTATCGTGGGGAAAAGATGTTGCCCAATTACCGTTGGACATTGTACCGCTTTTTGAAACCATTGATGACTTGGCCGAAGCCCCGAAAATAATGGAGCAGCTGTACACCAATCCTGTTTACAAAACGCATCTGCAGACTCGTAACAACAAACAAACCATCATGTTAGGCTTTTCAGATGGAACCAAGGATGGAGGCTATATCCGTGCAAATTGGTCTATTTTAAGAGCGAAAGAAGAGCTAAGCAAACTATCCAAAACGTATGATATCAAGGTGGTTTTCTTTGATGGTAGGGGTGGACCTCCTGCGCGGGGAGGTGGTAATATGCATAATTTTTATGCTTCGCACGGGTCTCAGATTGAAAACGCTGAAATTCAAGTGACCATCCAAGGGCAGACCATCTCAGCCAATTATGGAAAACCGGTATCCTGTACCTATAATTTCGAACAATTGTTATGTGCAGGAATTGAAAACGAGCTCTATCCTTCGGCAGAGAAGAATCTTAATCCATATCAGCGAGCTCTGATTGATCAAATGGCGGCAGTTTCTTATCAATTCTACAAGGATTTCAAAGCACACCCAGCCTTTTTATCCTATTTAGAGCATGTTACCCCCCTCAAATATTTTGGTCAAGTCAACATCGGTTCGCGTCCGCTCAAAAGAGGAAAGGATTCTGGATTGAAATTCGAAGATTTAAGGGCCATTCCATTTGTGGGTTCTTGGGCACAGATGAAACAAAATATTCCAGGTTTTTTTGGAGTAGGAGCTGCATTAGGTGAGTTAAAAAAGGAAGGCAAGTTTGATGCAGCCAAACAGTTGTACAACGATTCCTTATTTTTCCGATCTCTCTTAGGAAATTCTATGCAGTCGCTTGCAAAGTCTTTCTTCCAAGGTACGGCTTATTTGAAAGATAATCCAACCTATGCGTCTTTATGGAATCTGATGTTTGAAGAATATCAGCGAACGGTAGCGCTATTATTGGAAATTTCAGGAATGGATACCCTGCTTCAGGATAACCCTACCTCTAAACAGTCCATTGCCATTCGTGAAAAAATTGTCCTGCCGTTGATTACCATTCAGCAATATGCCATCCAAAGCATGTTAGAAAGGGGAGAAGATGATCCTGTTTTACAGAGACTTATTCTGCGTACCATGTTTGGAATTATCAATGCTGCGAGAAATGCTGCTTGATGGAATAAGCTGTCTTTAGGAGGATGCCTAGTCTTCACTAAAGACAGCTATTTAAAGTGCTCAAAAACAATTTAAAAGAGATTGATAGGAAATAACGCCTAAGAGCTGTCCTCCTTCTTCTACAGGAGCAAGACTGATTTTAGCCCGTTTGAATAGTCTTGGAATGTATCTTACATTCATATCTGATGGAATTGTGATTACAGGCTTACTCATGATTTCGTAGATATTGGTTTCCTTTGGATCCAAATCATTCATTTTTACCTTGGTAATCAAGTCTTTACAAGTAATGATTCCATAAGCATCTTGCTTGTTTCTTTTAGAAATAATAAGCATATCAACAGCATGTTTTTTCAATAACTCTGCTGCTTCGAAGGCAGTAGCAAGACCATCAATGAATACGATTTTAGTATCCATGATATCTTTGGCTATCAGATTTGTTTGTTCCATGGCTTAAAGGTAATTGTTTTTAACACGTTCTTTAATTTGCTCCAGCTGACTCTCCAATCCGACCACTTTTTCCACACTCAATGAAAAGGCAATCCCATGACCAGGCTCATTCAGTTTCCCCTCATTTTTGATGGCGGTTAGGATGCTTTCAGTCGTATGTTCCTCCACCAAAAACATCAAAACCTCAGTTTGATCCATAATGGAAAGACCAAAAAAGGATTTGGACTCCTTCGATCCACTTCCCCGGCCCGTCAAAGAAACATCTCCTGTAGCCCCTGCCTTTCTTGCAGCTTCTAGTACTTTTTGAGAGTATTCAGGCTTGATCAAAGCCATAATGACTTTAAACTTCATGTCGTTTTTGTTTAAATAGTTGAACTAACTCTAAAATCTGTGCATATACTAAGACCGAAATAATCGGGAATAAACTCGCGAGGGCTATCAATCCAAATCCATCTACCGCAGGATCTCGGCCGGGCACTACACTTGCCAGTCCAATACCTAGTGATGCTACGATTGGTACTGTTACTGTAGAGGTCGTAACCCCTCCTGAATCATAGGCAAGCGCAATAATTGATTTTGGAGCAAAAATAGTTTGGATCATCACAATAAGATAACCAGCAATGATAAATATATATAAAGGAATCCCCACTACTATTCGAATGGTACCAACTGTTAAAGCGAAGGCTACTCCCAAAGCAACTACGACCCTCAAGCCCCAAGTACTGATCGTGCCACCTGAAGCAGCATTAGCTTTGATAGCTACAGCAATAAGAGAGGGTTCTGCTATCGTAGTTGCAAACCCAATACATGCAGCGAATATATAAACCCAATAATAAGCTGTCCAAGAATCAAGGTCGGCATGAAAAGAAGCAATGAAATCCTTGTCAGAAAGTTGAAAAGCCATCATTTCACCAATTGGGAAGAGTGCTTTTTCTAAGCCAATTAAAAAAAAAGTTAATCCCAATATGACCATTAATAGACCAGCTACCACTTTTTTTACATCCTGTAAGGGTCTTCGGAGAATCAAATACTGAAAAATCCAAAATAAAAGGACCACAGGTGCCACATCAAGTATAGTGGTCCATAATACCAGAAAAAAATTTACAGAAAAGTCGAAAAATACCATTTTACAAAACAATTAAACCATAAATCATTACAAAAATCATAGGCATCATCACAGCAATAGCGATCAATCCAAATCCATCCGTCAGGGGATTTCTACCTTTTATGCTGGAGGCTAAGCCCACTCCTAAAGCAGTTACTAAGGGTACCGTAATGGTTGAGGTGGCCACTCCTCCGGTATCATATGCAATTCCAATGATTTCTTTTGGCGCAATAAAGGTCAAAATAACTACTATTGCATATCCACTGATAATGATGTACTGTAGTGGCCAATTATTAAATATACGTAGAACTCCTATAAGAATTGCAAATCCAACTGAAATGGCAACGGATACTCTTAATCCTCTGGCAAATGCATTCAGTGATGAATTTTCGGAACCAATATAGCCTGCCTCCGAAGATACTCTGGCGGCCTCTTTGGCTACAGCAATTAAGGCAGGTTCGGCTATGGTAGTGGAAAACCCCAAGGTGAAGGCAAATAATAGAATCAAAAAGACGTTTCCTTTATTGGTGAGAGCAAAAGCCATTGAATTTCCCAAAGGGAATAAAGCCCACTCCAATCCTTCCATAAATAAGATGAGACCAATCCATACTAGTAAACTACCGATTATTAAATCTTGATAGTTTGGCAGTGGTTTTTGTAGAATAAGGAACTGAAAAACTAAAATGACTACAATAATTGGCAAAAGGTCAACCAAAGCTGAATAAATCTTACTAGTGATGTAACGAGCTATTTTTGGCCAATTCAAAATAAGGGGTTGTTTTAAATGAGATGATTATCAAAAATATAAAATTTGATTTTAACTCATGGTCATTTCTTCAGCTTTAATTTATCGAAAGTTTTAGTAGTCAGTTATTCAAGTATTGTTTTTAACTAAGGAGAGTATTTTTAGGTAGACAAGTAACTCATTGATTCCACCTCCATTGATTGCTGCTTACCTAATAAAATGATACCTTAGAGCAATCAGATAAATTTAAAATTATCCATAAACCTATTGCCATGAGTCCTGTCCCAGGTTATTTTAAGAAGGTAAAACAATATTGGACTTCCGATAATAGCTTCATTTCACTGATGTTAATGCTGCTATTTATAGTATTTGTTTTGCCCATCATTGTCTCCCGTGAGAGTGATACAGATATGCTGCAAAATATATTTTTAGTTGTTCTTTTTATTGTAGGTATCTTTTCGGCCAAAAAAAAAGTTCATTTTTGGTTGTCAATAGTGTTGGTCAGCATTCATGTGTTATTGAGGATCATCAGATTTATGGACAATCCTTTCCAATTTTTGGAGTTGGAGCGAATCGTTATAATTCTAAATTTAGGAGTCTTTATTTTAATCAACTTCAAATTACTTTTCAGAGATCAGGAGGCTAATGTCTATAGAATTGTGGGTGCTGTAAATGTGTATTTATCAGTTGCTCTCATGGCCACTTTTGCCTTCGAATTGGTTCATTTATATTTCGGGACTTCCATAGCAGGAAATTTGGAGTTGAGGGGAAATGACTCAGATTTTGCAGAGTTTATGTATTTCAGTTTGGTAAGTATCAGTACCGTAGGCTTTGGGGATGTGCATCCAACCAATATTCACGCAAAAATGATTTCTTCTTTTGTATCTGTTTTTGGAATACTATATCCTGCTATTGTTATAGCAAAGTTGGTCAGCATCAGTACAAAAAGAGATTAAGTATGTAATGGGAGGATAATGGAAACTTTGGTTCCTTTGTTTTCTTCGGACTCAATCTTAATTTCTCCATTTATATAGGCTAAGAAATCCTTACACAAGATCAAGCCCAATCCAGAACTGACTTCACCTGCAGTGCCCGGACGACTGTTTTTAGCGTCAATTTTGAAGATATTCTGCAACACTTCCTGATTCATACCAATGCCTTCATCAATTATGATAAGGATCAACTTTTCATCCTCTTGAATGGCTTGGATATGTATAGTTCCTCCTGCAACGGAAAATTTTATTGCATTGGATAGGATGTTACGAACAACAGTATCCAATATATCTTTATCAGTGGTGATATGAATTGGATTTTCCAGCTCATTGGTTACCAATAGCTGTTTGTTTTTTAGATTTTCCTCAAATAACTGTAGATTTTTTTGAATCTCTCTAGTCAAGTCCAATGGTTGGGGATTCACATGAACCTTACCACGTTGAGACTTTGCCCACTCAATGAGGTTACTGAGTAAATCTGATGCCCGCCGCGCCGCACCCGATACTGTAGCAGTCATAAGGAGAGCACTTTCGGTGTTTCCATTTTTTAAGTCTTCATTGATCAAATCCAGTGAAGCAGATACAGATTTTACAGGCCCCTTTAAATCATGGGCAAGAATTGCAAAAAACCGGTCCTTTTCTCCATTCGTTTGTTCTAACGCTTTATTTTGCTCAGAGATAATTTTATTTTTCTCACTTAAATCCGAAAGTAGCTCAACCTGTTTTTTATTATTTTGAGTGAGAAAATATATAAAAACTGACGTAAATAATACAACTATGGTAATTCCAGATAAAATAATGCGCATCTGTACCTTCTTATTCAATAGTTCACGTTTACTTTCCTGAAGATTATATTGAAATTCTAGGGTTTTAAGCTGAGTCAATAAATCTTTTTCTCCATATTCCTGTATTAAAGGAACCTGCTCCAATAAAAAATTATATGCACTTTGATAATCTCCAATAGATGCATAATTACTATGAATAATATCGTTTGCCATAAAGATATATACCGGTACATCCTGTTCTATGGCGATTTCCAATGCTTTTTTTGATAATTCAATTGCTTTCTCAGGTTCTTCTAAATTACCAATGGAGTACACACGTGACCAATTCAAATAAACCAAAGGTAAGTCCTCATACAATTCTTCTCGCTCAAGGAGTTGGACAGTTTCCTCAAATAAAGCCACTGCTTTTTCAAATTGTTTGGTTGACACCAAGTAACTTCCTTCAATGATGTTTGTAGAAATAATCAGATCGTACCGTTTCGCATTGGAAGCATGATATTTACTAGCTTGAATAGTATTGACCAAAGAATCATCTTTTACTTTTAAATCAGGTTCGAGAGCTAGTTTTGCACCGTAGGAAATTGATGGATTAGAGGATATAAAACTTCCAAAAAGACTTCCATCTTTAATATACCACATCTCAAGTAAAGTAGCTGCTATTCTATTGTATATTCTAGCCAACATTACAGGATCTGGATTATTGGAGAAATAGATTAAAGATTGGTTGAGATAACTCATGGCAAGTTCATAGTTTTTACTAGCCCGAAAAGTTTCCCCCATGGTTCTCTTAACTTTAGCTACATCCTCAAATGATTTTAACTGTTCAAACAACTGAAGCGCTTGGCCAAGATTTTCTATGCCGCTGATGTAATCTCCTTTTTTGTTTAAACTCATGCCATATACTTCATGAGCTCTTGCTAGCATCCGTTTATCCTTTAATGAATCTGCAAAAAAAATCCCATACAAGGCCATCGAACTGCTTAAAGACGTATTCAGTTCATTAGATGCCTGATCAATGATGAGTTCAAATCTACGCTCTAATTTTTTTTCTTTGTAAAATATACGCTTTACTGAATCAGGAAGAACCACCTGTTTGGCTTGAGTTTCAGAAAAGAGAAAAAATGTAATTACCAAAATAATTGGAAACCCTATTAAAAATTCGAAGGATAAACGCTTCATGTGGTACTTGATTACTGAAAACCTCCACCGAAGTTGGCGAAAAATTATGTATTTACAATCAAATATCTTAAAAAAAAGCGCTCCAAAAATTGGAGCGCTGAAACATCTTTAGTTCAACTCATAGGATACAGAGATTTCCGTATTTAAAGCTTTTGATATGGGGCAATTGACTTCTGCGTCTTTCACTAATTCGGCAAATTGATCCGCTGAAATCCCAGGGACATTCGCTTTTAAAGCTATTGTTGAGGCTTTTACAGTTCCATCTTCAAAAGTAATGGTGCACTCAGCATGCAACTCTTCTGGTGTAAATCCTTCTCCGGATAGATTGAAACTCAACTTCATTGCAAAACATCCGGCATGGGCTGCAGCAATTAATTCTTCAGGATTAGTACCAATTCCATCTTCAAATCTTGAACTAAAGGAATATTGAGTTTTGCTCAAAACTCCTGTTTGAGTGGTTAAATGACCTTTGCCTTCTTTTCCTGTGCCGTTCCACACAGCAGTTGCTTTTCTTTTCATTTGGTTTTAGTTGTTAGTTTATGGAAAATAATTTTAGAATAGAACAATAGATGATTATCTTGAAACATGGACTCCAAAGATTATCGACTTACTTCTTTGAACCTTCAAGACAGAGAAAAAGTTCTTTCCCTTCTTGGAGAAGTATTCGAAAAAGAGCAAGCTATTCCTTCCGCATATCTGCCTGTTCCTTATCCTGTTCAGAAAGGGTATGGATTATGGCTTGGCTTACAACTTATAGGAGTGGTGATTATTTGGTATGATGGTCTTACATGGCACTGGGGCAGATTTGCGGTCCATCCGCAGCTCAGGGGTTTGGGTTGGGGTAAAAAGTTGGCTTATTTTTCTTTGGAAAGTTTTTTCCAGGAAGTTTCCGAAGAATTGATGATTGAAGCAAGGGATGTTACGGTCAATTTATTAGTGGGTTTGGGAGCAAGGATTGTCGGAGAACCCTATGATATTTTTGGAAAAGTAACTCCCATGAAATTAAGTCCTAATGACTTTAAAAAAATAACCCCCATCAGCGGTTGCTAACGAGGGCTCTTTTTGGTACTAAAACAGTTTATTTGGTTTGGGCTTTCTCCCGTTGAACTTCCAACATATCAACCGGTGGGGGAGTATTGTCACCCAATAAGTGCTGGACAAAATAATCTCCCATTCTCCAGAAGAAATATTCCGTCATATTGCCAAAGCCATGGCGTTGACCCGGAAGAATGATAAAATCAAAGCGCTTATTTGCTTTGATTAGGGCATCTGCCATACGGATGGTATTCGCAGGATGCACGTTGTTGTCTACATCCCCCGTAACAAGTAACAGATGTCCTTTCAGGTTTTTCGCTAAATCAGGATTTTTTTCTATTTGATATACAAAGGTAGTATCCCCTTTAGGAGTAACTAGCTCTTTTACCCCATGATGTTTTTCGGACCACCAACGATTGTAAATGTTGTTTTCGTGATTTCCTGCAGAGGAAACAGCTACTTTGAAGAAATCAGGGTATACCAGCATAGCAGCCGTAGACATAAACCCACCGCCAGAGTGACCATGAATTCCTACTCTTGATTTATCAATGAATGCATGCCTATCGGCCAGTTGCTCTACTGTAGCTTTCTTATCTGCTAATCCATAATCTCGAAGATTACCATAGCCATAATTATGATACCACTTCGATCTTGCAGGATGACCGCCTCGGTTGCCTACTGTGACTACCACAAATCCAAACTGGGCTAATCGGTCAATTCTGTCCATCCCTCTACCAAAAGACTTGTTAACAGCCTCTGTTTGAGGACCTGGATAAACATATTCTATAATCGGATATTTCTTAGTTGAATCAAAGTCAAATGGCTTATACATAACACCAAATAAGTCGGTAATTCCATCATCCGCTTTTACTTTGAAAGGTTCTGGGAACTTATATCCTGCAGCGAATAAATTACTGAGGTCAGCTTCTTCCAAATCCATGATTTTTCTTCCATTGGAGTCATGCAAGGTAGAGGCTGGAATAGTATTGACACGGGAATAATTGTTGACAAAAAACGTTGCTTTGTCATTCATGGAAACGGAATGATTAAAATCACCCGCGTTTAAGAGTGTAATTGGTCCCCCATTCAAACTTACCTTATACAAGTGCTCATAATAAGGATCTTCACCTACTTCTTTTCCATTGGCTGTGAAATAAAGTACTCTGTTTCGCTCATCTATTCGGACGATAGACTCGCTGTGAAAAGGTCCAGAAGTCAACTGACGCTTCAAAGTACCATCCATGTCGTAGAGGTAAAAATGAGCCCATCCATCTCGCTCAGACCAATGAATCAATTCATTTCCATTATTGATGATTTCAGGTTTATTGATATCAATGTAGGTATTACTCCTTTCCTCAACAATTACTTCTTTTGTACCCTTTTGGATATTCCATCTTGCAATATCAATTCTTTTTAAATCTCTGGAAGTAATGGAGAAATAAAAGAAATTTGTATCTCCCAACCATTTCACAGGCTTAAAGTCATCATCTCGAGCTGATGCAGGCAAACTTTCTGACCAAAGACCAATGGTTTGATCTTTAAATGTGGCCACATCCAGTTTGCTCATTTCTTTGGTATCAAAAGAGTAGTGATACAGTTCAGCAGTTGGCTGTTCTTTTTCTCCTGGCATGGCATACTTATAGGTCTCCAATGTAGGTCTTGGATTTCGGGTATTGTGAAGTACCCAAAGGTCTTTTACATGCCTCGCATCGCTTCTTGTTAGGATAAATTGCTTAGAATCAGCAGCCCATAATACTCCCGCTCTTTTTCTGTTATCCTTATTTTTTTCCTCTTCCACATTATCTTCACCACGGCCCCAGCCACCGTAGCTGTAGTCTTTTTCACCATCAGTAGTTAACTGATATTCTACAATGGTGCTATCTTTCTCATCTTTGACTGCTTTCAGGAAGTTTTCTTTGTCCATCCAGTACAGGTTTTCGTGTTTGGAGAAAACGATCTTGGACGAATCTGGAGCAATATTAGCCCAAGCCAATCTTTTTGCCTCTTCTTCTGGATCTGCAATTTCAGTAAGTACTTGATTGGTAATATTATATCTAAAAACAAAAGTTTTCTTCTCAATTGAATCTTTAGCATTTCTATTTTTAGCTTTGATTTCTTCCCAATCTTTTTTTACAACATCTTGGGTGCTTTTGATTTTGAACTCAATGGTGTTTTCATCCTCTAAAAATTTCAAGTTAGTAATCCCCAAATTTTGTCCATCAAATGGATCTTTTACTACTTTCGTAATTTCTGCAGCAAGTTTGTTATTGTCAAATAAAGGGGTTTTGGTACGGGTAGCTGGATTGACGATGTACCAGTTTTTACCAGATGATGTTTCATATACGTACCAAAAGCGATCCGATTTTTTCAGCCAATGGGCGTCGACATCAGTGGTGAAAATCATTTTCCTCAATTTTTCTGGAGAAAATTTCGAAGCCAATTCATAATTGCCCTTGGTATGCATTTCTTGGGCTTGAATCAATCCAGCCCAGCAAATCAGGTACATGATAACGTAAACTTTTTTCATAGATCTATAACTAATTGTTAGGTTCAACCGACACTAAGTAGAATCTCGCAAGTAGTTTCACTTGTTAAAGTATTACTTTGTCTTCGGCTAAATATTGTTTTTATCAGTTGAAAACTAATAGAATTCTTTTTGGCGACCTAGGCGAATTCATGCAATGTGGAAGCTTTCTCCATTAATGGTCATTCTACGTTATGAAAGTTTATCTGAACCACTATATTGGACTTATTTCCACTCATCCAAGCTAACAATGCTTCACATAAATAATCGGAGGAGCTATTGGATTTTCTTGTATTTTAGGAATTATAAATATTCGATCACTATGAAAAAATCATTACTGACATTTGCTATGGTGTTGCTCACTTTTACTTGGACCCTGGCTCAAGAAAAAAGAGAGGTTAAAGTGGAGTCCGCTTCCGTGACAACAGGAGAAGTGACTGTGAAAGGGAAAAGAGTTCCTTACAAAGCTACCGCAGGCACCATGCCTGTATGGGGCGAAGATGGGGAACCCATCGCTACACTATTTTACACCTATTATGAAAGAACAGACATTACTGACAAAAACAAACGACCATTGGTATTTTCCTTCAATGGAGGTCCAGGTTCTGGTTCACTATGGATGCACTTGGCCTATACGGGTCCATATGTGTTAAATATCGATGATGAGGGATATCCATTGCAGCCGTATGGGGTGAAGCAAAATAACCATACGATCTTGGATGTGGCAGACATTGTTTACATTGATCCGGTAAATACTGGCTACTCAAGAATCGTTAATAAAGATACACCTAGAAGTGCGTTTTTTGGAATCAACTCGGATGTAAAGTATCTATCAGATTGGGTAAAAACATTTGTAACAAGACAAAATAGATGGGCCTCTCCCAAGTATTTGATAGGGGAGAGCTACGGTACTACCCGTGTTTCAGGCATGGCTCATGAGTTACAAAACGCACACTGGATGTACCTGAATGGAGTGATTCTAGTTTCTCCAACAGGCTTAGGATTGGATCGTTCCGGCCCTGTAGCCAAAGCAAACTATTTGCCTTATTATGCTGCCACCGCTTGGTATCATAAAGTTTTGCCAGCTGATTTACAAGCCAAAGATTTGGATGAGATTCTTCCCGAAGTAGAGCAATATACCTTAGATGTTGTTTTACCAGCTATTGCTAAAGGAGGTTCTTTGAATCCAGAAACTCGCAAACAAATTGCTAAAAAGATGGCCTACTATTCGGGTATCAGTGAGGAAGTGTTTTTGCAGCATGCCTTGGCAGTACCGACTAGTTTTTATTGGAAGGAATTGATGCGTGACAAAGGGCTCACAGTAGGTCGTCTGGATAGTCGTTACAGAGGAATTGATCAAACGGATGCTGGAGATCGTTATGATTATGATCCTGCATTGACAGCCTGGAACCATGCCTTTTCGCCAGCAATGAATTATTATGCCAAAAATGTACTGAAATACAATACCGATTTGACCTATTATTTGTTTGGTCCTGTACAGCCATGGGATCGTAGCAATGACAATACAGGGAATCAGCTGGCACAGGCCATGCTTCAAAATCCTTATTTACATGTCATGACTCAATCCGGTTATTTTGATGGAGGTACCGATTATTTCAATGCGAAATACAATATGTGGCAAATGGATCCTGCAGGGAAAATCCAAGATCGTATGTCTTTCAAAGGCTACAGAAGTGGTCATATGATGTATCTGAGAGCAGAGGATCTTGCCAATTCTAATGAAGATGTTCGCCAATTTATCATCGATACGATGGTAGCACCTGATAAACCAGCTAAATATTGGTAATAAAAAAAATCCCTGCTCCACTCGAGCAGGGATTTTTGTTAATTAAGAACCAATCAATCAACTATTCAACGATAGGGTAGGATAGTTATTTCAGGGAGTTTTAATTTTTAAAAAAATCTTCAATTCCATAGTCTTTGGTGATTAATTGTGTTTTGATGCCTAGTTTTTCAGCTCCATTTAGATTTGACTCCAAGTCATCGAAAAATAAAACGCGTGCTGGTTTTACCTTAATTTTCTCGAGTACCGTTTCATAGATTGCCACATCCGGTTTTGCCAAACCTAATTGATGACTTAAAAACACATGATCGCATAAATTATAAATAGATGTTTCGTTTGTTTGTTCTTTTATCATTTGTTCGAAAGCATCGATATGCAAGCTATTGGTATTACTCAAAATAGCTGTTCCAAACCTTCCTCGAAGTTCTCTAAGGATATTGATTCTCGATTGTGGTATAGTCCTTAGTAGGGAATTCCACACATGATCAATTTGTTGATTTGACAAAGGAAGGTCAAAATGCTTTCTAATCTCATTTCTGAATTCATCGGTACTAATCAATCCTTTTTCGTAATCTTTGTGAAACTTCGATGGAAAAAATAAAGAAGTAAGCTCAAATTTTTGGGTTGGGATATTTTTTTTCAACTCATTGATACTGAAATCATAGTCAATATCAATGATCACATTTCCCAAATCAAAGATCAAAAAATCAATATTTTCTAAATTTTTCATGATTTTCTATTTTGTAATATTGATTTCAAATATGTAACATTGCAGTCTCAAACGCAAGTAGAGCAATCGAATTGAATGATTATCTCAATCTTCAGATTGTATAGAAATAAAAATTGATTTGCAGTGTAGAGATAAAACTGCTTTTGCCCACAATATTTTGGCTGAAGTAATCACTGGAATTGATAATAAAGCATTTGGGCCTATAGCTCAGTTGGTTAGAGCTTCTGACTCATAATCAGGAGGTCGCTGGTTCGAGCCCAGCTGGGCCCACGTTGTAATCAAGCACTTACGGGATTTTTCTCGGGGTGCTTTTTTTTGTTCAAAATTTCAGAAAATAAGGTCAATAGTACATAAAAGACCACTTTAGCAATTTTTTCACTTTATAGATTTCTCAAATCCTTCCATGTACTTTAGAAAATCGTACAGACTATCTATTCTTCAAACATGACAGGACGTATCAAAACAGGAATTCATCCAAATAAAAAAAGCTCCTGTGAAGGAGCTTTTGTAGCGAGGACGAGAGTTGAACTCGTGACCTCAGGGTTATGAATCCTGCGCTCTAACCAACTGAGCTACCTCGCCATGAATTATTTTAAACTTCAATTCAATTCTTTAAATTGGAAATCAAAAATAAATTCTTATTTTGAGTTCCGGAAGAGTTTAATGATTGGATCATTAGCGCCTTCCTCCGAATTGGAATGCAAATATGAGTGGTTAGCTTTTTATTTGCAAACAAAGTCAATCAAAAATTATCCTTTTTTTGGTTTTAAATTTTAGAAATTATGGTGAAAAATAAGTTTGTTGCTGATTATCAAATTAATACTTCGCGAAAATTATTATTCCCTTATCTCAGTACAGCGAGTGGACTTTCGGAATGGTTTGCTGATGATGTTACAATCAATGGGGATAAAACCTTTTTGTTTGAATATGATGGAGAGAAACATTATGCAAGAGTGACAGCTCTTCGAAAAGATATGCATGTGAAATTTGAATATTTTGATCCGGAAAATTCAGAAGAACAGGATAAATCGTTTATTGAGTTTAAGCTAGAAGAAAATGAGTTGACCCAAACCCTATTTTTAAAAGTAATCGATTATAGTGATTCTTACGACGACGAAGAATTGGAGTCTATTTGGGAAGGTTTGATCATCAATCTTAAAGAGATAATCGGAGGTTAATAAATTTTTGGTTAAAATTGTGCACTCTTACCTTTTTATCCGTTAAAGGTATAGTTGTACTACATGAAAAAACTTGATAAATTAATTCTAGGCTCTTTCATTGGACCCTTCTTTTTGACATTTATAGTGGTAGATTTTATTCTACTGACTGTGAACATGCTCAAGTATTTTGACGAAATATTTGGAAAGGGGCTTAGTTTTTGGATTTATATGGAGCTGATTTCTTATTTTGTAATCAGTATATCACCCATGGCTTTACCTTTGGCAGTATTGCTCTCTGCATTGATGACTTTTGGGAATTTAGGTGAGCATTTTGAATTGACCGCTATTAAGAGTAGTGGGATTTCTTTGTTGAGAGCTTTGCGTCCAATTGGGATTTTTGTGGTTTTTCTTACCATTGGAGCCTTTTTATCCAATAATTATTTGGTGCCAAAAGTCAACCTGAAGACCTTCAGTCTTTTATACGATATCCGCATGAAGTCACCTGCTTTGGATATAAAAGAAGGTGTTTTTTACGCTGGTATTCCGAATTATAGTATCAAAGTCAATAAAAAGCTAGATGACATTCGTTTACAAGATATTATTATTTACAATCATGCAGAAGGGCAGGGGAATACCAATGTTATTTTGGCTGACTCTGGAAGAATGGAGCCGTTTTTCAACGATTCTTATCTTAGCCTCACCTTGTATAATGGTGTAAATTACAAAGAGTCGCGTGATCAGCGAGCTAAAACCGAAAAACCCGCAAACTTTAGTAGAACCTATTTCTCTGAAAATCAAATTATTTTTAACCTTGAATCCTTTCAGATGAATCGAACTCCTGAGGATTTATGGTCTACTAATCGTTCAATCAAAAATATCAGTGGTTTAAAAGAAGGTTTGGATTCTATTTACAGTGAGATGAACCAAATTGTCTTCTATAATTTTGCAAATACAGAGTCCAATTATACCTTTTTTACAAGAAACAGAAAGTTAACGCCTCCAGCTGATGTAGCTGAAAGAAAAAGGGTGGACGACTCTCTTCGCTTAGAACGTGGAAAAATCAAACAAGCCCGACAAGATTCCTCCCGTAATATCATCGATGCTTCTTCCTATAATGCTACTTCGGATTCTTTGAACATAGAACTATTTGCATACAATTCACAGGAAGAGGAGATGGAAGATAAACCTTCGATCGATAGTGTTATTAGTCAATCGGTAGGTGGGGCAGAAATGGTGGATTCAGAAAATACCCAAGGAAAAGACAGAAAAGGCCTATCCATAGATGGCTTTGATTTCACTCCTTTATCACGGTCAGACTCTATTCGATTATTCAAAAAAAACAGATCAGAAGATACGGTGAGAGTGACACGCTTGACGACTGAGCAATTGTTACGAATGGATTCAATAATTGAAGTTAACAATTACGAGCAGCGAGCGGCTACTGTAGCCATCAACAACGCGCGTACATTGAAAAATAATTTCTCTAATAAAGTTTCCCAACTAGATAATCTAGAGCGGGAATACAGAAGGTATCAGATAGCATGGTATCAGAAGTATACTACAGCTTTTGCTTGTATTGTAATGTTTTTGATAGGTGCTCCTTTAGGTGCAATCATAAAAAAAGGAGGTCTTGGAATGCCTGTTTTGATGTCCATTATATTTTTTATTGTGTATTACATGCTGACTATAACAGGAGAAAAGTGGGCGAAAGAAGGAATTACTGATGCAGTTCTGGGGACTTGGTTTTCGAACCTAGTACTCTTACCTTTTGGTTTTTTCTTCTTGAAGCAAGCACGAAAAGATGCCCGGATATTTGAGGCAGATGTGTACTTAGAATTATGGAACAAAATCAGGGCATTTTTCAAGAGAAAGTTCTCCAAAACCTAGGCGATTCTTTTTAAATCCAAATTATTGACGTACCTTTGCAACTGTTTAAATTTAATTTTAACTAGACATGTATTTAACTACAGAGAAAAAAGTAGAGCTATTCAAGAATCATGGCAGGTTAAAATCTGAAACTGATACAGGTTCTCCTGAGTCTCAGATTGCATTGTTCACTTACAGAATCAATCACCTGACCGATCACTTAAGAACGCACAAAAAGGACCACGGTTCGCGTTTAAGTTTGTTGAAATTAGTAGGTAAAAGAAGAAGCCTTCTTAACTACTTAATCAAAAATGACATCGAAAGATATAGAGCTGTCATTGCAGACTTAGGATTACGTAAATAATTGAAATCTTTTGTAAGGTTCTCTTTTGGAGAACCTTACTTTTTTGCTTCTCCCCCGATATTAAACCTTACTTTTAAAACTTAGTACATTTATTCTTAACAAACACGTATGTTACCAAATCTTATTACCAAATCTATTGTTCTTGAAGACGGTAGAGAAATTATCATTGAAACTGGAGCGTTGGCTAAGCAGGCTGATGGTTCTGTTGTCGTTAGAATGGGGAATGCCATGTTATTGGCAACTGTAGTCTCTAAAAAAGAGGCCATAGACGGAGTTGACTTTTTACCATTATCTGTAGATTACCAAGAGAAATTCGCGGCTTCAGGAAAAATTCCTGGAGGCTTTTTAAAAAGAGAGGGGAGATTATCTGATTATGAGATTTTAATCAGTAGAATCGTTGATAGAGCGATCAGACCGATATTCCCAGATGATTATCATGCTGATACTCAAATTGCTATTACATTGATGTCTGCGGACAGTGATGTATTGCCTGATTGCCTAGCTGGTTTAGCTGCATCTGCAGCTTTAGCAGTGTCTGATATCCCGTTTAACGGACCGATATCTGAAGTACGTGTAGCTAAAATTAATGGAAAGTTAGTAATCAATCCAACACCTGCACAGACTGAAGTGGCTTCGCTTGAGTTTATCGTGGCGGGATCGATGGAATATATTTTGATGGTAGAAGGTGAAGCTGACGAAATTTCTGAAGAAGAAATGGTAGAAGCTCTGCAGTTTGCGCATGATGAGATAAAAAAGCATTGTCAAGTACAACTTGAACTAACGAAAGCTGTTGGAAAGGAAATGAAGCGTGCATATAGTCACGAGAAGTCTGATGAGGCTTTATATGAAAAAATGCATGCAGAATTATATAACAAATGCTATGAGGTAGTACAGCGTCAAATTGCTAACAAGTCAGAGCGTTCAGAATTAATCAAAGCAATTAAAGAAGGATTTATTGAAAGTTTAGGGGAAGAGCATCCGTATGAAGCGAGCTTAATTGGTCCTTATTTCTCAAAAATCCATAAAGAAGCAGCAAGAAATCTGACGTTGACTGAGAAGAAGCGATTGGACGGTAGAGCTTTGGATGAAATCAGACCTATTTGGTCAGTGGTGGATTATTTGCCATCAGCCCATGGTTCGGCTGTTTTTACACGAGGAGAGACGCAATCCATCACGACATGTACCTTGGGTACCAAAATGGATGAGCAAATGGTAGATGGAGCGATGATCTCCGGATACAATAAATTTTTCTTGCATTACAATTTCCCTGGTTTTTCTACGGGTGAAGTAAAACCTAACAGAGGACCAGGTAGAAGAGAAGTAGGACACGGAAATCTTGCTCAGCGTGCTTTGAAGAAAGTAATGCCTAAGGATGATGAAAATCCATATACAATTCGTATCGTCTCTGATATCTTAGAATCAAACGGATCTTCTTCAATGGCAACAGTTTGTGCGGGTTCTTTAGCTTTAATGGATGCAGGTGTACCTATCAAGGCACCCGTAACTGGTATAGCTATGGGTATGATCTCCGATGCAAAAACAGGACAGTATTCTATTTTATCCGATATCTTAGGCGATGAAGATCATTTGGGTGATATGGATTTTAAAGTAACGGGTACTGCAAAAGGTATCACGGCCTGTCAAATGGATCTTAAGGTAGAAGGTTTGGACTATAGTGTGTTGAAAGAAGCATTGCTTCAAGCAAAAGAAGGCAGACTTCACATTCTCAATGAAATAACCAAAACTTTGGATACACCTAGAGCTGACTTGAAACCTCATGCTCCAAGATCGTTCATGATGTCTATTCCAAAAGAATTGATTGGTGCGGTTATTGGTCCAGGTGGTAAAGTGATTCAGGAAATCCAAAAGGATACGGGCGCAACGATCGTAATTGAAGAAAAAGATAATCAAGGCAAGATCAGTGTTTTTGCAACGAATCAAACTTCTATGGATGGGGCTATTGGTCGCATTAAAGCAATTGTAGCACAGCCTGAAATTGGAGAAACTTACACTGGTAAAGTAAAGAATATACAGCCATTTGGTGCTTTCGTTGAATTTATGCCAGGAAAAGACGGTTTACTTCATATCTCTGAGATCAAGTGGGAGCGTCTAGAAACCATGGATGGTGTATTGGAGCCTGGTGAGGAAATCATGGTGAAACTGATAGATGTCGATAAAAAGACTGGTAAATTCAAGCTTTCACGAAAGGTGCTTCTTCCTAAGCCTGAAAAATCTGATAAAAAAGATTAATGTTTTTAAAGTATTTAGTACTTTGAACTTTCATGCAGTACAATTCTGTTATTAGAAATCTTAACTGATAAATAAAATTCTCGAATGAGGCAGCTAAAAATTAGCAAACAGATTACTAACCGAGAGAGTCAATCCCTCGATAAGTATCTTCAGGAAATAGGTAAAGTTGACCTTTTAACAGCTGATGAAGAGGTGGTATTAGCCAAGAGAATCCGCGAAGGAGATCAATTGGCTTTAGAGAAGCTGACAAAAGCAAACCTTAGATTTGTGGTGTCTGTTGCAAAACAGTACCAAAATCAAGGGTTATCATTAGGTGACTTGATCAACGAAGGTAACCTTGGTTTGATCAAAGCAGCGCAGAGATTTGATGAAACCAGAGGTTTTAAATTTATTTCTTATGCAGTATGGTGGATTCGTCAATCTATTCTTCAAGCATTGGCTGAACAATCCCGAATTGTTAGACTACCGCTCAACAGAGTAGGTTCATTGAATAAAATCAGCAAAACTTTCTCTGAATTAGAGCAAAAGTTTGAACGGGAGCCTTCTCCTGAAGAATTGGCCGAAGTTTTGGAAGTTACAGCTAGCGAAGTTGTGGATACTATGAAGATTTCAGGTAGACACGTTTCAATGGATGCACCATTTGTTCAAGGAGAAGAAAACAGCTTGTTGGATGTTCTTGAAAACGATGGTGACGAAAAGCCAGACGATGGATTGTTAAATGAATCTTTAAGAAAAGAAGTACAACGCGCGCTTTCCACACTTACGTCGAGAGAAGCAGATGTAATCACATTGTACTTTGGATTGAATGGTGAACATGCGCTTACCTTAGAGGAAATCGGTGAAAAATTTAACTTAACAAGAGAGCGAGTTAGACAGATTAAAGAGAAGGCTATCAGGAGATTAAGACATACTTCTAGGAGTAAGACTTTAAAGCCTTATCTTGGTTAAAATTGTCACTGTATCATACATTACTGAAAAAGGGGATTTTTTCCCCTTTTTTTGTGTCATAATTTAGTTTATTTCGAGATTCCTCACTAATAATCAGCTTACGCAGTTTTAGGGAAATTTAACAGAAATAGACTTTGTTGTGACAAGAATATTAACAAAATTTGCCAACTTTAATTAAATCACTCATGACAACTACTGTAGAAAAATTGAAGGTATTGATTATTGGATCAGGACCAGCAGGATATACAGCGGCAATCTATGCTTCACGCGCAGGATTAAACCCAGTTCTTTACACAGGAGCCCAGCCAGGTGGCCAATTGACGATTACGACGGACGTAGAAAATTATCCGGGTTATCCAGGAGGAGTGCAAGGTCCTGAAATGATGGAAGATTTCCGCAAACAAGCAGAGAGATTTGGTACACAGGTTCGCTATGGTATGGTAACCAAAGTAGATTTTAGTGCGAGACCACATAAGGTTATTGTGGATGATCAGGTGGAAATTCACGCAGAAACGATAATTATATCTACAGGTGCATCTGCCAAATGGTTGGGGATAGAAAGTGAAGAACGTCTCAACGGCAAAGGTGTTTCTGCTTGCGCGGTATGTGATGGATTCTTTTTTAGGGGTCAGGACGTAGCAATTGTAGGTGCTGGTGATACTGCATGTGAGGAGGCTTCTTATCTTGCTAATATTTGTAGCAAAGTTTATATGCTCATTAGGAGAGATGAAATGAGAGCTTCTCAAATTATGCAAAAGCGTGTTTTAAACAATCCTAAAATTGAAGTCCTCTGGAATACAGAGACGGAAGAAATCCTAGGGGATGAGGAAGTTACTGGTGTACGTGTTTACAATAACCAAACCAAGGAATCTAAAGAATTAGCAATTTCGGGATTCTTTGTAGCAATTGGTCATGAACCCAATACGGGAATTTTTAAAGAATTTATTGATATGGATGAGAGCGGATATATCAAGACCCTGCCAGGGAGTACCAAAACCAATATCGAAGGCGTCTTCGCTTGCGGTGATGCCCAAGACCATATCTATCGTCAAGCTGTCACAGCTGCTGGTACAGGATGTATGGCTGCTTTAGATGCTGAAAGGTTTTTGGCTGCACAAGAATCTTGATAACCCATTCTAATGAGATTAAAAAGCATTGTAAGAGTATTGATTTTCATGTTGAGCATAGGTTCTTTTAGTTCCTATGCTCAAACTTTTCCAAAAATTATTAAAAAATCAAAGCAAGATCAATCCATTACACCACCCTCAAATCCGCTTCAACGAGACATAAGATTATTCGATTCTCAAAAGTATTTGTACGACATTACGCGGCAAACAGACTCTCTACTTTACAAGGATTATGTAGATCTTCGCAAAAGGCTGAGTATTGTAGAGGAAGACACGCTTTCACTTATTTGGGCACCAACAAACCAATTGGCTCAGGTTTCTGAAAAAATATTGATTGATAGTATTTGGGTTACTGCTTTCGAATACTATGCATCTTGGGATAGTCAAAAGATCAATATTTATAATTTTAATCCCAAAGATTTCAAAGATACGGTATACGTTAAGCTGTATGATACTTTTTTTGGGACGGATTATAAAATGCCTTTAGATGAAACTCGAATTACGTCCGAATTTGGATTTCGTAGGTATCGTTGGCATCATGGAACGGATTTAAAATTGACTGTAGGCACACCAATCTATGCCACTTTTGATGGGATTGTTAGGATTCGATCCTATGATAGGACAGGCTATGGATATTATGTGGTAGTGAGACATAAAAATGGCTTGGAAACATTGTATGGGCACATGTCAAAAATATTGGTTGATGTGGGTCAGGAAGTGATCGCAGGGGATGTCCTTGGGTTAGGTGGGAATACTGGTAGAAGTACAGGACCTCATCTGCATTTTGAGGTCAGGTACCAAGGTTTATCCATTAATCCAACTCAAATATTCGATTTCAATCTTGGTAGGTTAAGGAGTGATGTATATATGATTACGGCTTCCAGTTTTGATCATGTGGTGCAGACCCAGCAATCAGTGGTTCACAGAGTAAGAAGTGGAGAGACTTTGTCAAGTATCGCTAGAAGATACGGTGTCAGGGTGAGTACCATTACGCGTTTAAATAACATTTCTGTTAATTCTACTTTGAGAGTAGGGCAGCAATTAAGAATCAGGTAACCATTATGAATAAATTAGATATATTGGTCATAGCAGCGCATCCTGATGATGCTGAGTTAGCATGCTCAGGCACCATTGCTGCACATGTAGCTCAAGGGTACAAAGTAGGAATTGTTGATCTTACCATGGGTGAAATGGGTACAAGGGGTAATCCTGAACTTCGACTACAAGAATCCGCCAAAGCTGCTCAGATATTAGGATTATCAGCTAGAGAAAATCTGCGCTTCAAGGATGTGTTTTTCAAGGATGATGAAGCTCATCAATTGAAGATTGTAGAAATGATCCGAAAATATCAACCCGAGATTGTGCTGGCAAATGCTGTTTCGGATAGGCATCCTGATCATGGTAAAGGAGCATCAGTAGCTAGTAAAGCTTGTTTTATGAGTGGCTTGCGTAAAATTGAAACCTTTTTAGAAGGTCAACCTCAACAGCCTTGGAGACCTGCATTTGTCTACCATTATATTCAAAATAATTTTATCAAACCGGATTTTGTAGTAGATATTACACCGTATTGGGAAATAAAACTTGCCAGCATTCAGGCATTTGCTTCTCAATTTTATGATCCCAATAGCCAAGAGCCTGAAAGTTTTATTTCATCCAAAAGTTTTCTTCCTTTCATTGAGTCAAGGGCGATTGAGTTTGGTCATAGCATTATGTCCAAGTATGGGGAGGGATTCACCGTGGAGCGAATGCTTGGTGTAGAAAACTTATTTAACTTAAAGTAACATTGCCCCATTTAAGGGGCAATTCTTTTGATCGACCATTTTTCGGTACCTTGTAATGTATACAAAATACGATCGTGTAGTCTACTAGGTCTTCCTTGCCAAAATTCAATTTCAATAGGGGTAATCCTAAAACCTCCCCAATGAGGTGGTCTTTTGATAGTTTCGGGGCTTAATTCTTTGGAATACATTTGTTCGCGATCTGCTAAATATTTGCGATCGGGGATTTCTTGGCTTTGAGGAGAAACCCATGCACCTATTTGACTTGAAAAAGGTCTTGAGAAAAAATATTCATCCGATTCTTCTGGAGAAACTTTGGCTGCCTTTCCTACAACACGTACTTGCCGCTCCAATTCCGGCCAAAAAAAGGTCAACGCTACTTTAGGGTCATGAATCAATTCTTGACCTTTAGCACTTTGGTAATTGGTATAAAAGACAAAGCCGTGATCTACTCCTTTCAATAATACAATTCTGCTGTTTGGAAAGCCATCTTTTCCAAGAGTACTTAGGTTCATGGCATTGGCTTCCATTACTTTAGCTTGGATTGCTTCTTCAAACCATTGATTGAATTGCTGTATTGGGTTTTCAGCAACATCTGTACTGTCTAGTGATTTGAGAGAATAGTCTATTCGGATATCTGCTAATTTCATATGGATTACACTTGATTGCTTAAAATTAATTGAGTTATTGCATTTAAAAAATTTAGAATTATATTAAATGCCAAATAACAACATTTTTATGAAAGCAAAGTTTACACATAAGCCTAAAGCCGGCCAACTTTTGATTTCAGAGCCATTTTTACAAGATGAGAATTTTGTTCGCTCTGTGGTACTTCTGTGCAATCATGATGAGCATGGGTCATTTGGATTGGTTTTAAACAAACTTTCTATTCTTAAGTTAGATGAATTGTTAGACGGAGACCTTTTAAATCCACTTGATGTTTATGTGGGAGGGCCTGTTGAACAAAATACCTTACATTTTATCTATAGAGGGGGTCAGTTGCTAGAGGATAGTATTTCACTTATGGATGAGTTATGGTGGAGTGGGGATTTTGAAAAACTCTTAACTGAAATTCGAAATGGTAATTTAAAAGAAGATGATGTTCGTTTCTTCATTGGATATTCAGGTTGGGCCGAAGGTCAGCTGCAGGAAGAGTTAGATCAACAAACTTGGATACTTTGTGATAAAATCGATACAGAAAATATTTTTGATGCTTCTCCGGAAGAGTTATGGAAACTTATATTGAAAAATATGGGAGGAGAGTATCAACAAATGGCAAATTATCCAATTGACCCAAGATTAAATTAGACAATTTTATTACATTTGTTTGATAAGCGCTTTATAAAGTAAGTTTCAATTATGGACAAAGAGAAAGAAATGCCTGAAGAAGGTAAGGTGACTCCAGCTGCTTCAACAGTTGAGGGTAATGAAGAAATTAAAAATACAACAGAGGAAGCAACCGCAGAATCGATCAATGAAGAAGTCGATAATTCTCAAGAGCAGGTAAATTCGGATAGTGCAGAAAGCCCTGTTGAAGAAACAGCGGAAGTAGAAGCTACTCCTGAGTCTGTGGCTACAGAAGAAGTCGTAGCAGAATCCAAAACAGAATCTTCAGCATCGGAAGAAGATGCAGGAGAAGAACAAACGGAGGATGAAGAAGAGGATATCGATTACTCTCATTTTTCGAAGAAAGAGTTGATTTCGGCATTAAAATCATTTGTGGATGCTGATAATATTTTATCACTCGATAAAAAAGTAGCTACGATCAAATCTTGTTTTGATGAGCTATTTTCGCATGAAAAGCAGGAAGCTATGGATTCCTTTGTTGCTGGAGGGGGCGAAGCAGATGATTTTTCATACAAATCTCAGGAAGATGATAAGCTATTTTTTGCTACTTATAACCTATATAGAGAAAGACGTACTCAGTTTATCAAGGCGCTTGAAAAACAGAAGGAAAAAAATCTTGATTTAAAAAATAACATTTTAGATAAATTAAGAGAGTTGGTGGATAGTGAGGAGACTACACACAGTATCAACGCAATCAAGCAAATCCAAGATGATTGGAAAAAAATAGGGCCGGTACCATCTAATATCAATAAAAATCTTTGGGCTTCATTTAATGCGCTAATGGATAGATTCTATGACAATAGAAGTATCTATTTTGAGCTGAAAGAGCTAGATCGCAAGAAAAATTTAGAGCAAAAATTAGAAATCTGTGAAAAAGCGGAAGCACTTGTAAAATTAGAGGATCTCAAAGATGCCATTAAAGCGCTTAATGACTTGCATGAAGAGTTCAAGCATATAGGTCCAGTACCTAGAGAAGAGCAAGAACCACTTTGGCAACGATTCAAGGCTGCTTCTGACGCTGTTTACGACAGAAGAAAAGAGTTTTACGAAGATCAGAAAGGCAAACTCAAAGAGAATCTTCAAATCAAGGAAGCATTGATTCAAAAAATTGCCTCTTACAAAGACTTTACTGCAAGTAAAATCAAAGAATGGAATGTAAAGACGAAAGAGGTACTCAGTATTCAAAAAGAATGGGAGGCAGCAGGACCTGTTCCAAGAGAACTGGGTAAGGAAGTAAACAAGCAATTTTGGGGTTATTTTAAAGACTTTTTTCATCAAAAAAACCTTTTTTTCAAGGAGTTAGATGAAATTAGACTTGCTAATAAGAAAAAAGCTGAGGAACTGATTGAAAAAGCTGAGGCATTGGTTGATGATACCAAATGGCAGGAAACTACCAACAAAATGATTTCCCTACAGCAGGAATGGAAAAAGATAGGTCCTACACCAGAGAAAGTAAGGGATGAACTTTATAAGCGCTTTAAAAAGGCATGCGATTCATTCTTTGAGAACAAACGAAATGCAAATCAGCAAGCAACCCAGGAATACGATGATAATTTAAAACTGAAAGAACAGGTGATTGCCAATATTTTGGCTGCTGCGAAAGAAAGCCCATCAGAGGAAACCTTGGAGGCACTGATTAATCAATACAATACCATTGGCTTTGTTCCTCGTAAAAACATCAAGGAAATCTTAGCGAAGTTTAATCAGGCTGTAGATACATACGTAGAAGCACTTGGTTCTACTGGTGAGAGTAGGGAGGACTTTGTGTTCCGATTAAATCTTAACAAGCTTCAAGCAGATCCAAATGGTAATCGTGCTCTGAATAAAAAAGAATTTGGAATCCGAAAGCAGATTACAGATCTTGAAAATAACATTGGCTTGTGGAAAAATAATTTGGAATTCTTTGCAGCTTCCAAAACCGCTGACAAGTTAAAAGTTCAATTTGAGGACAAAATCAATAAGGCAGAGGCCGAAATTGAGAAGCTCAAGAAAAAACTTTCAATCATTCGAGAATTTTAATTCACTCATAAATAAGGAGATAATTAAATCTCCTTATTTTTTTTTAAAAAAGGTTTTGCACGTTTGGTTCAGCCATCTATATTTGCATCACCAATTCAGACAAAGGGTCTGAAAATAAAAAAAGCCTCCTTAGCTCAGCTGGTAGAGCAACTGACTTGTAATCAGTAGGTCATTGGTTCGATCCCGATAGGAGGCTCTCAAAAGGACAACGATAGTTGTCCTTTTTTATTTGTACCTGTCATGAAATATTTTGTTTACATTCTTCATTCTCCAACCCTAGACAAATTTTATATTGGTTACATAGAGGATGTGTCATCTAGGCTTGTGCAACACAATAGGATGGCTGGCTGAAGCCAAGGGAGGCTCGCAGAAAGCGCTGAATCCACGGAAAGGAAATAGAAAACATTTTTTATGTTGCTCCATTGTTCCGAGACCTTAACTCCGATAGGAGTTAACTACCGAAGGTTATTAGCCCCGAGTTGCCACTCTGGGTCTGGAATGGATTACATTTTGGGAAAACCCCAACTCCGGATGGAGTTGAATTCATGTGACAGGATGAATTTTTGACACAGATTTTAGAATAGAATTTCACGGATCTGCACAGATGGTTGGCTGACGCCAATTGGGGCTCGCAGAAAGCGCAGAAGTCGCAGAAAGGAAAATGAAAAAGGTTATTTGCTAGATTGGCTGTTTTGGGAGACCAACTTCGATAGGAGTTCAATCCAGTACGATGTCGGCGCTCGCAGAAAGCGCTGAATCCACGGAAAGGAAATAGAAAACATTTTTTATTTTGCTCCATTGTTCCGAGACCTTAACTCCGATAGGAGTTAACTACCGAAGGTTATTAGCCCCGAGTTGCCACTCTGGGTCTAGAATGGATTACATTTTGGGAAAACCCCAACTCCGGTAGGAGTTGAATTCATACGGCATGATGAATTTTTGACACAGATTTTAGAATAGAATTTCACAGATCTGCACAAATGGTTGGCTGACGCCAATTGGGGCTCGCAGAAAGCGCAGAAGTCGCAGAAAGGAAAATGAAAACATTTTTTATGTTGCTCCATTGTTCCGAGACCTTAACTCCGATAGGAGTTAACTACCGAAGGTTATTAGCCCCGAGTTGCCACTCGGGGTCTGGAATGGATTACATTTTGGGAAAACCCCAACTCCGGTAGGAGTTGAATTCATATGGCATGATGAATTTTTGACACAGATTTTAGAATAGAATTTCACGGATCTGCACAGATGGTTGGCTGACGCCAATTGGGGCTCGCAGAAAGCGCTGAAGTCGCTGAAGTCGCAGAAAGGAAAATGAAAAAGGTTATTTGCCAGATTGGCTGTTATGGGAGACCAACTTCGATAGGAGTTCAATCCAGTACGATGTTGGCGCTCGCAGAAAGCGCTGAATCCACGGAAAGGAAATAGAAAACATTTTTTATTTTGCTCCATTGTTCCGAGACCTTAACTCCGATAGGAGTTAACTACCGAAGGTTATTAGCCCCGAGTTGCCACTCTGGGTCTAGAATGGATTACATTTTGGGAAAACCCCAACTCCGGTAGGAGTTGAATTCATACGGCATGATGAATTTTTGACACAGATTTTAGAATAGAATTTCACAGATCTGCACAAATGGTTGGCTGACGCCAATTGGGGCTCGCAGAAAGCGCTGAAGTCGCTGAAGTCGCAGAAAGGAAAATGAAAAAGGTTATTTGCTAGATTGGCTGTTTTGGGAGACCAACTTCGATAGGAGTTCAATCCAGTACGATGTCGGCGCTCGCAGAAAGCGCTGAATCCACGGAAAGGAAATAGAAAACATTTTTTATTTTGCTCCATTGTTCCGAGATCTTAACTCCGATAGGAGTTAACTACCGAAGGTTATTAGCCACGAGTTACCACTCGGGGTCAAGGATGGATTAGATTTTGGTGAAATCTCAACTCCGGTAGGAGTTGAATAGATTCGTGCTCGTTGATGATATTTCCAGGATTTTTTCTTTTTTGCAATCTTTTTGTAAACTGCACAGGTTTTACAATTCGACGATCATGACTAGTTCCCAATCATTTTTCGAGTACCTGAGCCATTATGTGACGCCTCATAAGCGCCAACTGATTGAAGCGGTATTAGCGCAGCGTACGCGCTACTTTACAGTGGTATTGGAGGATATCTATAAACCACATAATGCTTCAGCGGTATTGCGGACAGCGGACTGTTTTGGGATACAGGATATCCATATCATTGAAAAGGAGCATTCTTATGAAGTCAACCCGTATGTAGTCCGCGGGGCTGCACAATGGGTGGATATTCATAAGCATACGAATGAACAGTCACAAGCCGTTACCAATTGCTTTGATCAACTCCGTTCGGATGGTTACCAAATCATTGCAACTAGCCCAGATGCAGGCAGTGTTTCCATTCATGAGTTGGACGTTTCTCAAAAAATAGCTTTGGTGTTTGGCAACGAATACGCCGGAGTGTCAGACGAAGTAAAAGCTAAAGCAGACAAATTAGTACATATTCCCATGATGGGTTTTACTGAGAGTTTCAATATCTCAGTAGCCGCTTCCATTTTTCTTTTCGACTTGATCCGAAAAGTCCAGTCTCAAACTAATATCCAAAACTTTCACCTAAGTGAAGAAGAAAAACAGTTGCTTCGTGAAAAATGGTATCGAGGAATTGTGAAAAATTCAGCTATTCACGAAAAGGTATTCTTGAATTCGAATGATATGTAAAGGATGAAGGAGAAGGGAAGAAGGTTGAATTTTGATCTGAACTCAATGCTTGAATCATCATTCAAAATTCTACATTACCTCTTTTCTCCTTCATCTAGTTTTTTTGAGTTTAATCTCTAGTATCTCGCTTCTAGCGTCTAATGACTACCTCTTCACAATCGGCAATTGAATACTGCTCGGATATCTGCTGGAATGGTGGATTTTGTTTGTGGCCACGATACCTTCAGATTCATCGTAATTATTGCCTCCTGTATTCATGTTGCGATCAAATCGTGGGAAATTGGAAGAGGAAACTTCGATACGGATGCGGTGACCCTTTTCAAAATAGTTGGAGGTTGACATAGGAGTCATATTGACTTCATACACCTTACCTGATTCCATAAATACCTCTTTTTCATAACCTTCACGGTAACGAACCCGTTGGATGGTTTCATCTAAATTGTAGGCTCTACCATCAGGATAAACATCAATGATTTTGATGGTCAAGTCAGTATCCTTTACATCTGTGGATAGGTATAACTTGGCTTCAATAAAACCACTGACCTCTATGCCCTCAGCCAATGGTTCGGAGGTATAGACCAAAATGTCTTCTCTCAATTCCATTTCCTGCTGATCAAAGGAACCGCCTTGTACAGCATTTCCTGTACAGCACACATTACCTCCGTAAGAAGTGACTGGGTCCATAGGATCGTATTGGAAGGTGTCAGGATTGTCTCTGCCAGGTCTCTTGGTCGAGAGAACACCATCGCCTAGTCTACTATTTGCTTTTCCCTTGCTATCTAGGAAATACGTAGTCATCTGAGCTTCTTTAGGAGGCCAGGTATCTGATGTCTGCCATTCGTTTTTACCCATGGTAAAGTAGGTTACTTTTGGCATGGATTCTAAAATGCCATTGTCTTCACCTTTCAACCAATAGTCAAACCAAGCATAGGTAATTTCTGGGTCAGGCAATCTTGCATCTCCCATGCTTCGCTCACCTACAACCGTATTTTCTGTGGCTCTTAAAAAAGCACAGTGTAGGGTAGGGCCAATGATTAAGAATTGATTGTTTTTTCCTACCTCGGTCTTGGCATTTTTCTGTATATGGTTATACATTGCCAAATTAGGTGAAGAAGCGACATCGTACCAGGACACAAACCAAAATGCGGGTTTTTCAAAATCCATATCATCATGGAACAAGCCACCTTCAAACCATTTAGGATCATTAGGTTTACGGGTGATCATCTCTTCATAAATTCCCTTAGGGCCATTGACATTTTTGATAATATCTTGTACCGGCAAATGACTAAGCCCCTGACTCCAATCTACTCTTGGATAGCGAGGGCCCATATCGTAAAATCGCTGTATTCTTTGTAAATCTTCTTGAGAAATTCCTTCTGGAAGTTTAGGCGCCATAGGATCATGTTGTACACCATAAAGCCATGCAGTAAATAACATCTGTCCAGCACCGCCTCTGTACCAGTTTCCCTGCTCATAATAATTACCAATTCTACCCACACCGGCACCATAGCCTTGGGCTACTAAAGCTGTATTGGCAGGATGGTCCAAACTGGCCACAGCCATTTGCCATTCTGCAGTGGACGAACATCCAATAGCGCCGATTTTGCCATTGCTCCAAGATTGATTGGACATCCACTCATACGCATCGTAACCATCTGTAAGTGGCGCTCCCAAGATTTCCCATTCTCCCTCTGAAAAAAAACGGCCTCGCTCATTTTGTACAACATAAGCATAGCCTCTTTTTACATATTCTAAGGCTGTTTGCATGGTTCGAGTAACTAATTCTCCATCTCTATAGGAATTGAATTGATAAGGTGTTCTGGAAAATACGATAGGAACTGGTTGATCTGTTTTGGGACGATAAATATCCGTGGCTAAGCGAACTCCATCCCGCATGGGCATCATCACTTTTTGGTCGATGATGGCGACCTCCTCTAGCTGTGCTAGAATACTCTTTTCTTGGGCAAATAGATCGGCTGAAAATAACAGCAGAACCAGTAACCCCAAATACAGGTTAAATTTTTTCATAGTTGCTTGATTGTTTCTATTAATTTACCAAAAAATAAAAATCAGGCACTTAAAAATTATGCAAAAGGATAAAATGATGGTTTAAAGGAAATTCGTAAAAAAAAAGAATGATGGCTGAATTAGTTTTTCTTAAAGACATTCTTGATGCGGTCTCCTAGAGGTTCGCGCGCAGCTTTTCGCTTGACTCTTTTCTTTTGTCTCCACTTCTTGTCCTGTTCCTTTCCAGTCACGAGTACCCATCTTGCAGAAACGCCTACTTGACCACGGACAAATTCTTCTCTGCCGGCCATGTTGAAGTTGGGTTTGTAGTCTAAAGAAATGACAGTACTTAAAACAGTTGCTTCTACACCTACTACTAAATCAATCCCCGAAGTAGGGTTACCGTAGGTGTGGATGATCTCTTTGGAAGCACGATTTTTGACGAAACTCTCTTCGTGTCCAAATGAAAAACCTCCGCCATAATAGTAATTAAATCGTTTTGAGATGAGTGGCTTATGGTTTTTGATGAGGAGATGTGAGGTGGTATTACGGGAAAAGTCAGATTGTAAAATGCCTTCCAAGGTGGTATGCCTCAAGATTCGCTGATTGGCTGAAATACCAACTGTTCTACTAAAATCATTACTGCCTAATCGCAGCCCAACAGCTGTCCCATAGCGCTGTGCATAAGAATTGCTAATTAAACCAGAACAAATAAATAAGAGCAGGAGAAAACGCTTCAAGGGATTTACTATTTTATTTGTTATTTACCAATAACTGTTCCAATTTGATCACCAATCATCATGGGAGGGACGAAATTCATCTGATTGTGATAAAAAATCATTTATATCTTGAGTATTAACGAATTGATTTTCTTTAATTAAAATTTGATTGAAGGTTAATTGATGGTGTGCTTTTAGAAGATTCTCAAAGGTGGGTTGTTGGATATGAAAGGGAATTTTACTGATTTGCTTCTGTATTTTCGCTGTTTTCAAAAAACTATTATCCTCAAAGAGATAAGGGATTAAGGTTGTCGCACAACTCAGGAATACATGATCCACTCGCATGCGAGCTTCATAATCTTGCAAGCGTTCAGCTATTTGTTTAAAAAATTCCTTGGTTTCACCCAATCGGACACGTGAACCAGCGCGAGACTTACCTTTGGTTTTTAAATACTTGATTTGACTTTTTCCTTGTTTTTTTCTTACCATGTAGGCGCGAAAAACTTTATGATCCACCAATTCTTGATTTTCATAACATACCAAACCGGCCAATCCTGCACGAACCGCAACTATGACATGATTAAAAAACTCCCTTGCCTGAAAAATTCCTTCAGGAGTGAATTCCTGATAAATGCTGTACCGAACAACTGCAATCGTTTCCTGCTCTGAACTGTAAATGTGTAATTTATAGTGCGCTGGTACATGCTCAACAGAGAGTTTTTTCTGATTGAATAGTTCCATCACATGATTGAGTTGATGATTTTCCAGTTTTAATTGCTCCATTGCTCTTTCTTCCACCCAATAATGGTCTTATTTTTGTTCCAAATTTATAAAACCTCCTCTATGAAACAGGAAATAGATCAATTATTAGAGAAAATGTGTGATAAGAATGAATCAGAGGCATATCTCTATTCAGATAAACTCGCCAAAATAGGAGGGGATGATCTCATGAATCGTCTTTTACCACTGATGCAAAGTGATGATACGGATACTAGTTTTCTCGCAGCCAGAACTCTATCTGCAATGGAAAACAATGGAGAAGCGCTAAAATTTGTCTTTGATTTGATACATCAGCCTGCAAATAAATTTAAAAATGGTTATCTTGTTCAATTGTTAGAGGGATTCGACTTAACAGACAGTTTTGTGGATTTATATAGGATATTTCTGTTTGGTAACTTCAAATCGTCCTCTTTAGCAAAAGAATATTTGGATACTGTGGAGTTTGATATAACCCCCAGGGTACTTAAAAAAGCTGAAAAGCATTGGAATCATTTTTTAAATAATGTTGATCAAAATTCTGGTGAATTTCTCGCAGTAAAAGTTGAAGCAGAGCAAATGTTGATTGAGATTAAAGAAATTCTGGAATCATAAAGCACAACAAAAAACCCTACTAATGGGTTATTTAAGTATGGAAAAAATACAAATCATGCAGTTACATCGAAATTTTTTAGAAGATTTCGGATTTACCATAGACAATTCAATTTTACATTATGTAAAAGAAAATGTCTACGGGAAACAAATTGTATTTTTCCATTTAACACAACAAAAGGATGTGACTGTTTTAGAGTATAACCTAGGAATCCGTATAGATAAAGTTGAATACATTGTTCATAAATTTTTACCTTCCTTAGGTGATTATAAAGAAAAAAGTGTTACGCTGGTTGAAACAATGGACGCAATAGAGGAATCATTTCCCAGAAGATTTGTGATTCATGATGAAAAAGAAATTCCAACGTATATAGAGACCGTTGAAAAATTCCTAATTAAGGAAGGCTTTCACTGGCTGGATTCACTGCTAGAAGGGAATGCTTTAGAAGAGTACTTCAATGCAAATTTGGATAGACCCATAGTCACCCAAAATTTCACCTATCGCTCTGCTAGAGGTATCGTTTTAGCTAAGCTATTCAATCCGGAACGTTACCATCAAATAAAAGACGATTACCTTCGTGCGCTTGATGAAATTCAAGTTACTCCATTTACCTTAGCTTGTTTCTTGAATCTGATCGCTTACCTCGATGAAGAGCACCAAGAGTAGACTTAATTGAGTCTATTTTTTAGTTTAAGCTTGACTACATATTTGGTTTTCTTTTTACACCTTTAATTGCTTCTGCTTCTAATGGATTATCAGGCCATGAATGTTTGGGATATCTGCGTTTCAACTCTTTTTTTACTTCAAAATAAGTGTCATTCCAAAAACTCTTTAGATCACTGGTAATTTGGACTAGCTTGAATCCTGGGGAAAGTAAGTGTATGGTGAGAGGGACTTGACTATTGCAAACTTTAGGGCTCTCCATCATACCAAATAATTCCTGTAACCGAACCTCTAACAACGGGTTTGATCCATCTGATTTGTATTGGATGCTGATTTTGCTACCGCTTGGTACTTGAAGCTGGGATGGGGCCAAAGCCTCGATCGTTTGCTGTTGTTCAAAACTCAGGGTATGCCATAAAATAGATGTTATATCAAGTTTGTAAATATCCTCTGTGCGCTTGATAGTATTCAAGTAAGGCTCCAGCCAGCTTAAATCCTGTTCAAACAAATATTTCAAGGAATAGGTGGGCAATCCCAAATCGGGGCTCCAGATGCGAAGGGATTCAATGCGATTGATTAGATTCTCAGCCTCTTTATTCAGGTTAAATAAATGTACCCCCTGTTGATATATGAAGTTTTTGATCGCATGCAATGCTTCCTCAGCCTTGAGATCAGTTAGGGGAACACTTCTCAAAACGATGCTTCCAATACCCAACTGATTTTCAGCTATCAAGACTCCTTTTTCTTTATCAAACTTGATCACCCTCCGGTTTTTAATTAAAGGTTTCAAATCTGTAGGAAGCAATGGGGATGCAAGAAAAATCTTACCCATTCCATCTCGTTCATCAATATGGGATATGGCTAACCAGGCTTCATGCGCAAGGTCATCCTGATGATGGATTTGCGCAAGTTTACCATTAGCTAATTGGAATTGGGCATTGTTTCCAGGCCTTGCAGATGCGATTCGTTCAGGAAATGCATTGGCTAGTAAAAAGCCTGTTTGATAAGGATCAATTATACTATTATCTGCTTCACTATGGAAGAGTTTTCGATAGTGATTGGCTACTTTTTCAAGTTTTGCCAACCCCTTTTGATGTAGTTTTTCTTTGCGAGCCCTTCTCAAGGCTTCCAAACGAATATTGATATCTACATTTTTCTCTTGAGGAAGTGGATCCCGCTCCTCCAAGACAGCAGCCAAATCACATGCCAAACCCAAAAGATTCATTCCCTCTGCCGTGACCAGCATATGTGCTATTCTGGGATGCGCAGGGATTTTTAATAATAACTTTCCATGAGAGGTAAGGCTTCTGTTTTCTAAGGCATTGATTTGGTAAAGTGTCTCTAAAGCCTGATTGACAGCTCCTTTAGGTGGCTGACTCAACCAAGATAAAGAAAAAATATCCTGCACACCCCAACCCAGTAGTTCCAAAACAAGATTGCATAAATCAGCTTCTTCAATTTCCGGTCTTCTAAAATCTTCTAAAAATTGATGATTCGCTTTAGACCAAAGTCGATAACAGACGCCAGGACCTAATCGTCCAGCTCGCCCCTTTCGCTGAGTAGCTGAATCCTTGCTCAACTGCACCGTTTCCAAACGACTCAATCCCGATCGGGGGTTGAATACAGATTTTTTAGTGAAGCCAGAATCAACCACTACACGAATGCCTTCTATCGTCAAACTTGTTTCGGCGATAGAGGTGGCGAGTACCACTTTTCTTTTCCCAGCAGGATGGGGGCGAATGGCTTGATGCTGAGCTGATGGAGATAATTTACCATACAATCCATGAATCGAAAACTCCGGAATACGTCTTTTTAAAAGCTCGATTGCTTTTTTGATTTCTCCTTCCCCTGGCAAAAATGCCAAAATATCTCCTGTCTGTTCTCTAGCTGCCCGAACTACTGTTTCAGCTACAGTTTCTACTATGGTAAACACATCTGTATTGCCCGTGTAAATTTCTTCTACAGGATATTGTTTTCCTTCCGATATCACGGTTTCACAATCCAATAACTTCTCTAATTGTGGCATATCCAACGTAGCAGACATGACCAATATCTTTAAATCTGGTCGAAGAATCTGTTGGCTTTCTCTACACAAGGCCATCGCTAGGTCAGCGTGGATATTTCGCTCGTGAAATTCATCAAAAATAACCAACCCAACACCTTCTAAAGCATTATCATGTTGCAACATGCGCGTTAAAATGCCTTCAGTTAGCACTTCAATTTCAGTGCTGGAACTTACCTTGCTATCAAATCTGATTCTGTAGCCAACTCGCTGTCCTACTTCTTCACCAAGTAATGAGGCCATCCGCTCCGCAATGGTTTTAGCAGCTAGTCTTCTTGGTTCTAACATCAAGATTTTTGAACCTGACAGCAGTTTGGATTTTAAAATAGCCAAAGGTAGGAGCGTACTTTTTCCTGCACCAGGAGGTGCATGGACTATAAGGGTATTGGATCTCGAAAGTTTTTCCAATACTTCAGGAATTACCTGCTGAATTGGAAGTTCAGGGAATGATAAGGAAGTAGACAAGGATCTGAAATTTATACAAAAATAAAAAAACTATTGACGTGACTTTAATTTGATTGAAATTGAACAGAAGTCAAATTCAATAAATATCTAAAGTAAGACCGTCAATAGTTTGTGAATCAATCGGACAATTTTTTTATGTATACCTGCTTTCAAAGCAGTTACCACTTACAATACTACATGAAGCTAATTTCAATCGGCTTTGGGTGGATGAATGTCGATCGTAGACGATTAACCACTTGATATTAGTTGAAAGATTCACATGCTGGTTTGGCGGATGAGCATATTATTTTTAATCCACCTTTATCCAAGCTTGTTTACGATGACTTTCTATGATTTTCTCACAAATTAGCAGCTCCCGGTGCCCATCTGCAAAGGTTGGGAAGCTAGGATTATCCGGCTGCTTTCCGCTACGAATCGCTGCATAAACTTCCTTAAACATTTGTTTGGAAGTATCCGGGAATCCTTCATTGTGTCCTCCAGGAAAAGATATCAAGCCAGCAGCTTCTTTGGTAAAGAGGGAAGGGTCTTTCATCAAGTGATGGTTGGCGGTTTCCCGTTTTCCAATCCAAAGTTCATTAGGTTTTTCTGAACACCATTCAAAATTTGCTTTGGAACCTGCTATTTCGATATTTAAGCGATTTTTTCGTCCAGCATTTACTTGGGAAACGGTTACAGAACCTTTGTTCCCATTATCAAATCGCAACAAGACGCTGGCATGATCTTCCGTTGTGATAGGAACTTCCTCATAATCTTCTTGGGAAAGCATTTTTCCAGAATAGGTTTCAATGGCTTTTAAAGGTTTTAAGCGCGTCTGATGAACTGTTGAAAAATCCGCCATTACTTCGGTAATTTTCAATCCAGTAACATACTCAGTCAAATCCAAAAGGTGGGAACCAATATCGGCAATTGCACGAGAATCTCCGGACTTGTCAGGCTCCAGTCTCCAATTGTAATCTGTTTGAAGGAATAACCAATCCTGTAGATATGAACCCATGATGGAGTAAATGTCACCGAGCTCTCCATTTTCTCTCATAGTCTTCATTTGTCTGACCATTGGATAGTACCGAAGGTTAAAGTGTACAGCATTTACTAATCCCTTTTCTTTAGCCAAAGCTACCAATTCAGCAGCTTCATCTATAGTGGTAGCAAGTGGTTTTTCACAGACGACGTGTTTTCCAGCTTCTAAAACGGCTTTTGATTGCGGGAAATGTAAAAAATTAGGTGTGCAAATATGTACCACATCAATCTCTTGGTCTTGCAACATTTCATCAAAGGTGTAGGCCTGAGGAATCCCCAATTGTTCTGCCTTTTCACGAGCCAACTCAATAGATGCTTCGCATAATGCTTTGACTTCTATATTGGGTAATCTTCGTAAGGCTTCAAGATGCGCGGGACCTATGAATCCTGTACCCACAATAGCAGCTTTTATTTTTTTCATGAAGGTTATATGGTTTGATTTAAAAGTTAAATATAGGCCATTTGGGAATGAATAAAAAACTACTTTATCTACACTTTATTGAACCGTATTCAGGAACCTTTCATCAGATTGAGACTGTCATTCATCAAAATTTGAAATATTCGATCATAATTCTGGGAAGAAACTGTCTTAAAATTGTTACATTCATGAGATTAAATAACGAATATGACATATGGCTAACTTCAATCTGAAAATTAACGGGCAATCCCATCAAGTAGATGTTGATGAGGATACTCCTTTGTTGTGGGTGTTGAGGGATCACTTGGGTTTGGTAGGAACTAAGTACTCCTGTGGAATCGCTCAGTGCGGTGCTTGCACGGTGCATCTCAATGGAGAGGCAACATTTTCTTGTACTTTACCTGTATCGAGTGTTGGAACAGATGAAGTGACCACGATTGAAGGGCTTTCGAAAGATGGCACACATCCTGTACAAAAAGCATGGGATGAGGTAGATGTTGCACAATGTGGGTATTGTCAGGCAGGTCAGCTTATGACGGCTGCTGCTTTTTTGAAAAAGAACCCTAAGCCGAGTATAGAAGAAATAGAAAATGCCATGAACAGGAATTTGTGCAGATGTGGAACCTATCATAAAATAAGAGAAGCTGTTGCATTAGCAGCGAAAACCAAATAATTATGGCAACAATCAGAACAAATAGAAGAGATTTCCTCAAAATTGCTGCAACAGCAACAGGAGGATTATTGATAGGATTTGGATGGTCAAGCTGTGACACACCGAAGGTACAGGTCTTAAGTACGGAAGAAGTGCTGGCTAAAGTCCATAATTTTAATAGTTTCCTTTCTATTTCTCCGGACGGGGATATTGTGATTTATTCACCAAACCCCGAACTGGGACAAAATATCAAAACTTCCTTTCCGATGATCGTGGCAGAGGAGTTGGATGCTGATTGGGGAAAAGTGAGAGTGCTTCAGGCACCTTTGGATAACAAACGATTTGAACGACAGTTAACAGGTGGGTCAGGTGCGATGCCCCACTCGTGGGAGCGCTTGCGTAAGGCTGGAGCATCTGCAAAGTTTGTGCTGTTGGCAGCCGCCGCTGCAAAATTAGAAGTTCCTCAAGAGGAACTCTATGCTGAAGCTAGCATGATTTACCACACCAACAGTAAGAAGAAAATCAGTTTTGGTGAAGTTGTAATGGATGCTGCAAATTTGGAAATTCCAGAAGAAGTCCCATTGAAGGATCCAAAGGACTTTAAATTGATCGGAACACCGGTTAAAAATGTGGAAAACCAAGCCATGTTTACCGGCAAACCTTTATTTGGATTGGATTTTTATCGAGAGGGTATGGTAAATGCCATGATTCAACGTGCTCCCTTTGGCATGAAAATCAAATCTGTAGATGATTCGGCAGCTCGATCAGTTAAAGGAGTTACGGATGTGGTTGTTTTCAAAAATAATGTAGCAGTCGTGGGCACATCCACTTGGCCATTGATGAAAGCCAAACGCATGCTAAAGGTAGAATACGAACCGGATGGGGCAGTGGAAAGTACATTTGATCATGATAGATTATTTGCCGAAATGCTGAATTCCAAAACAGCTCAAGTGATGCGTTCGGATGGGGATGTGGATGCAGCCTTTGCAAATGCAGCTCAAGTGATAACGGCAGAATATCAATGTCCATTTTTACCCCATGCTCCGATGGAGCCGCAGAATTTCTTTGCTCATGTGAAGGAAGATTCTGCTGAATTGATCGGACCTACCCAGACACCAGACCGGGCTCGCATGGAGACTGCACGATTGTTGGATATTCCTGTTGAAAATATAACGGTAGATATCACCCGCTTAGGAGGTGGGTTTGGTAGAAGATTGATGGCTGATTTTGTGGTGGAAGCAGCTGAGTTATCCAAAATAATAGAGAAACCTGTAAAAGTCACATGGAGTAGAGAAGACGATAACACAGGAGGCGGTTATAGACCTGCCGTCCGATACAAATTCTCCGCAGCTTTGGATGAAGACGGGAATATGATTGGGTACAAATTAAGAGGTGCAGGGATGAATGCGGGAAATACCACCCGGGAAAATAACTTCCCCTCAGGAGCAGTACCCAACGTACTTATAGAAAATATCAATCACCGCTCAACAGTGACTACCAATGCATGGAGAGCACCAATCACCAATTTCTTAGCTTATGCAGAGCAATCGTTTTTAGATGAAGTTGCGTTGGCTGCTAAAAAAGACCCGGTAGCTTTTCGTCTTGAGTTATTGAAGAAAGCTAAAAATGAACCTGTGGGTCAGTTGGGTTACGATGTAGACCGCATGATTGGTGTAGTAGAAGGGGCAGCTGAGCGCTCTAACTGGGGTAAAAACTCAGGGGTGAAACAAGGATTCAGTGTTTACTTCTCACATCGTTCGTATGTTGCTCAAGTGGCAGACATAGAAATGGAAAACGATCAACCCGTACTCAAGCGAATCACAGCAGTTACTGATTGTGGCGTTGTAGTTCACCCGACCGGTGCCAATCATCAAGTGAGAGGTGGTATTGTAGATGGTATGGGACATGCCATGTTTGGTAACCTGACCTTCGAAAATGGCTTGCCTAAACAGCGTAATTTTGATAGTTATCGTTTAATCCGAATGAAGGAAGTTCCAGAAGTCAATGTGCATTATCTGGATACAGGATTTGAACCTACTGGATTGGGAGAACCTGCTTTGCCTCCAACAGGCGGGGCTATTGCCAATGCCATCTACGCTGCCACAGGACAACGATTACGTGCACAACCGTTCATTGAACAAAAAGAATACTCTTCTTTGAATTTACAAATCAAACGAGCCTAACTTATATAATGAAGCTTAAACCAATCAGCCGCCCCTTTTAGGAGCGGCTGTTTTATTAGGTCATGATCATGATGTTGATGGCCATATCTTTGGACATAAAAATTGTTTTTTTACTATCTACCAAGATTTCAACAGATCCATCAAATTCCACTTTTTCCAAAATTTTAACTCGGGCTCCAATATATACTCCAATCTTATCTAAGTAGCGAAGGAAGGCAGGGCTATTATCTTTTACAGCAACTACTTGACCTGTTGCATCTACATCCATTTCTGAAATGGCTAAGCGTGGTCGTACCCTTACATCTCCAAATTCATCTGGAATAGGGTCTCCATGTGGATCAAATTTTGGATATCCCAAATACTCATCTAGTCTTCGAATCATCAACTGCGATTGGATATGCTCTAACTGATCTGCAACGGCCGATACCTCATCCCAAGAAAATTTTAATTTTTCTACCAAAAATACTTCCCAAAGTCGCTGTTTTCTAATGGTCATTAATGCTATTTTTTTTCCCGCATCTGTAAGATTGACCCCATAATATTTTCTGTATTCAATCATCTCTTTTTCACTCAACTTCCTAAGCATATCGGAGACGGAGGCAGCTTTGGTTTTTGTGGCTGCTGCTATATCGTTGGTAGCAACACTTTTCTGTCCTCCCTCAGATACTTCATAAATCGCTTTCAGGTACTTTTCTTCCGAATAGGTAAGGTTCATCGTATAATTTTTAACAAAGATACTGTTTTAGTCCAATCTAAAAAATAGAGTAGGGGAGTCTAAAACACTTGTGGATAACCTGAAATAAGCTGTGTTTTACGATTTAGTCATCCCTAAATCTTATATTTTTATTGCCTAAAAAAATATATAAACCATTGAAAATAAGTATTTTAAAAACAAATATTTTTGACTTGGAGTAGAAAATAGGGTAGATTTATGAAGTTTCCATTCTTGAAAATACAGTTTCCAAAATGCAAAAAAAGTGGATAATTTTCCACGTGTGTGTGGAAAAGGTGGATAAGTCTTCAAAAGTGAAAGAAGGCTTGATTCAATCAATTTGTACAGGAAAATCTAATGCCACTAAAGATTTTGTTCAGCACTTTTGGAAATGGAATTCCACCCTATTATTTTAGGAGAAAAAACAAAGTATGCGCAAATTACTCCTCCTAAGTATCTGCCTGATAGCTTTTATTTTCCAAGCTCAAGCACAAATCCCTTCTGATAGAATCAGTTTTGGTCAAGGTAATTTCTTCCTCAATGGTGGATTTATCACGTTCAAGCAAGCCAGAGAAATCATGAGTGTAGATCCTGAGGCCAGTCTTTTGATGAAACGTGCTCGTACAAATAAAACTTGGTCATCTGTTTTGTCTTACCCGGGCTATTTTTTGCTTGGTTGGGGTATTGGAGGACTATTAGGAAGCGTTCCATTCAGTGAAACAGCACCTTTTCTGGGTATAGGGGCAGGCTTAGTAGCTGGTAGTTTACTCTTGGACGCCGGATTTATTAAAAATTCAGATTTAGCTGTCAATGTTTATAATTCATCCATTCCTATGGGTTCCAAACCATTGGACTTTCAATTACTAGCTGGAATGACTTCCACAGGGGTGGGACTAAAAATAACCTTCTAAAGGTTAACTAAGTTTTTGAATTAAATTCAAAAACTGTTTTTCTTGGTTTTTCCAAAGTATTTCTGGAATCCTTTCTATGGTATAAAACTCCGTAGAAAGGATTTTTTCTATGATGCCTGAATAGTTTGTTTGCTGTTGAAAATCAATTCCAAAACCTGCTAGGTGTGGTTGGATCATTTTTTCCCATGCAGGATTTTGTTGGTACAGCATGGGCTTTTTTAGTGCTAGGCATTCAAATAGCTTGCTGGGAATCTTCGGAGCTATACTAGGTATTTGATGATAGGGTAACAAGACAATGTCAGCTTGAGCATATGCTTCAAGTATTTGTTTGTAAGGAATAGGATTTTGACTGACAGTCAAGACAATACGAGTATCATCATAGAATAAATCTATTAACTTTTGTTCAAATTTTTCCATTGGACAATGTCCTAAAATTATCAATTGGACATTCGAATAATGCTTGGCAAGCGATTGAAACCAATAGATTCCTTCTATGACACCATATACAGGTGTTAATGTCCCTGTTATTAAAAAACGGATAGGCTTTTCTGCTGAAATGCGGATATTTTTTTGCAGTTTTTCATTTCCTGAAAAAGTATTCTCTATTACGTCAAAGGGTTGAAATGAAGGAAGTTCTGTCTTATAACAATTTTCAGCTAAGATAAAATGATCAATCCATCGTTTAAAGATGCCTTCTACGAATTGAATAATGCTTCGTTGGAGGTTTTTCCTGAAACTACTGAGAAAGGGTTGATTCCATTGCACATTCATAGAATAATTTTCCTGAACATCGTATATAAGGCTCCATTTCCAGATTAGTTTTCCTATACAAGCTGCAGGTAAAAGTTCCCATGTTGTAATAATTAGAACGCGCGGCGGTTGTTTGGATAAGATCGATAACATTTTCCATCCAGCTATGAATCTATTCCACTTGCTATTTTTTGAATTTAGTAAAGGGCTGAACTTAATTGATGAGTCCGAAGTTTCATTTTTTGAAGAAAAACCTATGATGTTAATGCTGTATTTACTTTTTTCACGCAGTGAAAGTGCCATCTTGTAATATGCGCGAGCATCTTTAACGGGTTTTAGGACGGAAGCGATGGCAATGTGAATCAAGAAAATTAAATTTAGATTATCCACAAAAATATGGAATTACAAAATATAATTGAGAATGCCTGGGAAAACAGGGAGTTATTAAAGGAAAAAGATGTTGAAATAGCCATCAAAACGGTCATCAATGAGTTGGATGCAGGTAAATTACGCTGTGCAGAACCCTTGGAAGATGGAAGCTGGAAAGTGAATGATTGGGTAAAAAAAGCAGTTATACTATATTTTCCGCTTCAAAAAATGCGCACCATCGAAGTTGGTCCCTTTGAATTTCATGATAAAATGGCATTGAAATCCAACTATGCCAAACAGGGTGTTCGTGTAGTCCCTCATGCAATCGCTCGCTATGGTGCTTATTTGGCATCAGGTGTTGTGATGATGCCTTCCTATGTAAATATCGGTGCCTTTGTAGACAGTGGCACGATGGTTGATACATGGGCTACCGTAGGTTCTTGTGCCCAAATTGGCAAAAATGTTCATTTGAGTGGGGGAGTAGGAATAGGTGGAGTTTTGGAACCTGTTCAAGCGGCTCCCGTTATTGTTGAAGATGGCGCATTTATAGGGTCAAGAGCCATTATCGTTGAAGGGGTAAGAATTGGAAAAGAAGCTGTAATCGGAGCAGGCGTGACCTTGACCGCAAGTTCAAAAATAATCGACGTTACAGGAGCGGAGCCAGTAGAATACAAAGGATATGTTCCGGATCGTTCTGTAGTGATTCCGGGTTCTCTGACCAAAAAATTCAACGCAGGAGAGTTTCAAGTTCCCTGTGCGTTGATCATCGGTCAAAGAAAGGCATCAACTGATTTAAAAACCTCTTTAAACGATGCATTGAGGGAAAATAATGTAGCCGTTTAATAAAATATTAGGAATGAAGAATAGTTTGAATTTACGATGGTTGGTACTGTCCCTACTCGTTATGTTGGCGGCATGTTCGGGTGATACCCAATCTCAAAAAGGAGATGTGTTGTTTAAAAGAGGAGATTATGAGGCTGCTATTGTCGCTTACAGTTCTTTCTTAGAAACCAAGCCAAAAAATGTAAAGGCACTTTACAATAGGGGAAGAGCCCATGAAGAACTAGGAAATTTTCAGGAAGCTGAAAAAGATTTCTTAGATGCTTTAAACTTGGATAAAAGAAACACGCAAGTAATGTTAAGTTTATCCAACCTTTACCAAAAGCAGAAAAATCATACCAACGCTCTTTTATATGCAGATTATGCAGTAGAAACAGCTGGAGCACCTGCGATGGCTTATTTTATGAAGGGACGAGCCCTTCACCAATTGGGAAATACTGAAGAAGCTTTGAAAGATTATTCAACTGCTATAAAAATGGACAAAGACTTCGCTGAAGCTTATTTTTACAGAGGAATGCTCAAGCTAGCAACAGATAAGAAAAAAGCAGGATGCGAGGATTTGACTTTAGCATCGAAACTTAATTTTCCTGAGGCTGCTACAGCTATCGATAAATTCTGTAAGTAAGCATACCAATTATTTATCTAAGCCCCTTGAAATACTGATTTCAAGGGGCTTCTTTTGTACATAATCCTTCGGTAAATGTGCTAAAAGCTCTTTTTTAAATCTGTGATAATCTACTGTAATGGTGTGTCTTGGGGTGTTTATTTGCTTGTAATGTGGATTTTCTATTTCTTTTTGACAAAGTTCCGGGGTGTTTTTAGGTCGTTCCCATTTCCCTGCAATTTCTCTAGCCATTATTTTCGCCTGTAATTCCGCACCTGGCCAAATACAACCTAGGGGCTGAAACATGCCAACAAAATATAGATTTTCTATGCTGGGATGTAGCATTTTCAGATACAAAGGAACTGGTCCTGAACTGTAGTCAATTAAATTTCGTTCAAAAAATGGATGTGATAAATAGTAGCCTGTACAGGCAATGATGGTATCGTATTCCTCCTTACTGCCATCTTCAAACACAACAGACTTTCCCTCCAATCGCTGTATATCAAGCTTGGGATGCACTTTACCATGACGGATTTTGTAAAGCAACTCATCATTGATGGTGGGATGTGTTTCACCGAATTTGGTTTCCACTGGCCTTAGACCATATAATTTGTTGTCACCAACCAGAACTTTTAGTAATACATCAAAGAAAAAAGTTCGAAGCTTGGTAGGTATCCAACTACTATTTTTGCCAATAATGTCTGATGGTTTTCCAAAGAAGAATTTTGGAATAATCCGATAGCCTCTTCTCCAACTAATGGCAGTGTAAGCACTTACACGGCTTGTCTCAACGGCTACGTCACAGGCTGAATTTCCTCCTCCAATTACTAAAACCCGTTTATCAGAAAAAGGAGCCGCTTTTTTGAATGAATGAGAATGTATAAATTCTCCTGTAAATTCGCCCGGATAGGAAGGCCAGCGTGGATTCCAGTGATGTCCATTACATACCACAAGGTGTGAAAATACCTCCTCATGATTGACACCTTCTTTTTCACTACAGATCAGCCATTCTCCATTTTCTAGTCGCTTACAGCTGATAACCATGGTTTCAAATTGAATGTAAGGATATAAATCAAACTGCCTGGCATAGGCTTGAAAATATCGTCTCAATTCATCATGCGAAGGGTAATCCGATATGTTTGGATCAAAATCATCAAAGGTAAAATCCTCAAATTGGGAAAGGGTTTTTGAACTGATGATATGGGTTGTTTCAAAAACAGAGGAGTGGCTTTCATTTTCACTGAATATCCAGTTTCCTCCAACTTCTGAATTTCGGTCAAAAGCAATAGCTTCAATGCCTTGATCCAACAGGTTTTTCAAAGCACTGATGCCAGAAGGGCCTGCACCAATAACAGCAACACGTTTATGCATACAATCGAGTAATTTCTTCTGACATTAATAGCGTACCTAGAGTTGCTTTTTCAGGAATCTTTCGAAGGTTGAGATAACTCCTGGTAGTAGGGAGATGTGGATCTATCAAATATTTAGGAATAGTGGTTTTCGTATACTCTATCAATCCAGCTGCCGGATAAACAGCCAACGATGTACCAATTACAGCAAATATATCTGCTTCTTCGGTTAATTCAGCAGCAGGCTCTATCATCGGAACCATTTCGCCAAACCATACGATGAAAGGTCTTAGCTGACTTCCTTTTTCACAGGTGTCTCCTTTTTTAATTTCCCATCCATCCATCTCATAAATTAAAGAAGGATCAAGAGTGCTTTGAGATTTAAAGAGTTCTCCGTGAAGATGCAGAACCTTTGTAGAACCTGCTTTTTCATGAAGGTTGTCCACATTTTGAGTGATGATATGTACATCGAAGAATTTTTCTAACCTAGCGAGTTCTTTATGGGCACTATTGGGCTCACAGGTGGCAGCTTGTTTTCTTCGCTGATTGTAAAAGTCAAGAACCAAGTCTTGGTTTTTCCGCCAACCTTCAGGAGAGGCCACTTCCATGATATCATGACCTTCCCAGAGACCTCCAGCATCACGAAAGGTACTAATACCACTCTCCACTGATATCCCAGCCCCTGTTAAAACCACCAGTTTCTTTTTCTTCATGTAAGTAGTTTGTTTTTCGATTCGGATGGAAACCTGTCATGTTTTTACCCTCCTTCAATAGTATTTCAATTTATTTCAACCTTATCTCCACTTTATTTCAATCCCCGTCAGATTAAGATATCAGGGCTGCCGCCCCTCTGCCTGGACTTACTTTATTCAGTACTACGAAGAGCTCAGGGCTAATGCTCCTTTAGTTTTGTATACAAATCCCAATATCTTTAATTTCCAATATCAATCCATATCAAGATTTATTTCTTCCTTATTTCAACTTTATTTCAAAATCTACTCATATCAAATATCAATTAATATCTACTAATATCTAAAATCAATTAAAACTTCAATTTAGCCTAAGCTATTCCTTGATGTTCAGGTCTTAATAAATCATTAACAGTCTTTACTGGATTGAAGGTAATCAATGGAACTTCTACAAATAGCGTATTCCAACCTGCCATAGCTCCATTCCATAATCCTGGTAATTCAAGGGCTTTTAGGTCTCTTCCGCTTTTGGACTTCTCGGTAATAAAACCGGTACGCATATCTCTGAATTGTAACAAATCAAACTTTTGTCCTTGATAGTTTTTAGTAGCACAGACCAAGTCCACAGGATTAAAATGGGTAGAAGCTTGAAAAATTGCTTTCTGATCGGCATTTTCAAGATCGATCTGTGCTGTCTCTGCAATCTGAAGGGAAAGGGAACCATCATCCTCGGTCACCCAAAATGGTCCTCCACCTGGTTCTCCAGTATTTTTTACCATCCCACACACACGAATTGGTCTATTTAATTTTTTATGAATGTACAAAGCTTGAGCTTCAAGAGGCAGGCCACCGTAAAATATAGGGAGTTTACCCATCAAATCATCTTGGAAAATAGTTTCTGCAAACCTAAGTGATTCATAAGAGACATCTGCATCGATTCCTCTCAACGCTTCAAAAACTTTAGCTTGTACTTCAAGCAAAATACCTCCTATAGCTACTTTATAATCTGCCGTAGTAGATTTTAAGCGATCGGGCACTACATTGTCTACATTTTTGATAAAAATCACATCCGCATCTATTTCATTCAGATTTTCTAATAAGGCTCCATGGCCTGCTGGTCTGAACAAAATGCTACCATCCTCTTCTATAAATGGCTCATTTTCCATAGTTACTGCGATGGTATCGGTAGACTTTTTCTGTTGAGAGTAACTTACATGAAATTCTACCTCATATTGGTCTTCCAATGCTCCTTTAATAGAAGCGACTTCAGATTTGAATTTTTCTTCGTGTTCTGGAGAAACTGTAAAATGAATTCTTACCGAATTTCCCGCACCTTTGGCATACATCACACCTTCCACAAAATGTTCATAGGTAGGGGTACAGTCTCTATTTTCGTAATGATGAAATTTTAAAAGCCCTTTTGGAAGTTGTCCGTAACCTAATCCATCTTCATTTAACAAAGCACCTACAATTCCCTGGTATTCTTTGTTTGCTAAGGCTTGCTCAAGGGAGCTACCGGCTTTTTTAAGAACAGCATCCAATTCCGCTCGAAATGCAAATCCATCAATTTGCTCAATGAATTTTTGGACAAAAGTACTTTTACTGATATCTCCATCTCCATCTAAAAATGAAAAAAGATCTTTAAACATTCTGGAAGCAGCCCCACTTGCTGGGACAAATTTTACGACCACCTTAGATTGAATATGGGAGACATAGCTTTGCTGTAGCTCACTTAACTTTTCTTCAGATACTTGAAGAATGCCATTGCCTACGGTGGCAGCTGCTGCGATGGGTAAAAAAGGGAAACCTTCTCTGAAGTTTGTCAATTGCTCTTCCACTTTGGCAAGGTCCATGCCTTGGTCTAAAATTTGCTTTTTAAGCGTTGCGTCCATGGTAATAGGTTATTTTAAAGTTATGGCTCAATATAGGAAATCCAACTTTTCAAATAAAGTGCTTTATCAAAAAAGCTAATCATTTTCGGAGATTTCTTAGTGAAATAGACGTTTTTCTTGTAGGTCTTAAAAATCAATCAACTCAAATTGAATAAGTGAGCCCACTCTTTTTTGACTCAGCTGATTGATGGATTCTTCGGTAAGTTGTAAGATCCGTGGATATCCACCAGTAACCTGTGCTTCTCGCATCAAAGCGATCATACTTCCCGAAGGTGTTAGCTGAATTGTCCCCGGAAAAACAGGAGCTGTCAATAATTGAGGTAAACTATGTGAAGGAAGCCCAAGGAGTTCGTAGCCCATGCGGTCTTGTCTTGAACTGAGTTTAAACGTATTCTTTTGAATACTTTCTTGGATGGAGGTGGGCAAGAGTTGCCAATCTGATCCACGGTAGGCTTGAATCACCTGCAAATCCGGGAGAACAGGGGGATGTTTTAGGGTAGCGGTAGGTCTGAAAATTTCTGAAAGTGAAGATGGCGTCTGGAAAGGTAATAAATCACCTTTAGAAAGTTGAATGATAGGACTGATGCCTTTGGACCAACTGCGGCTATGAAGATAGTTGGGCGTTTGAAAACCGTCCTTTACAGCTAAATATATCCAATTTCCTTCTTTGTGTTGTCTTACTCGAAATTCAGCTCCTGCATTGATCGCATACGGTTTGTAAGGTAGTATGGATTTTTCGTCAATACTCAAACTAGCAAGAGAGCCCGTGACTACAATTAATGTGGGTGCATGAAATTTGAGTGTGATGGGAGCTGGACCTATTTCCAAGCAAGCCGCATCGGGTTGATTTCCAAGTAAGCGATTAGCTAGCTCGTAGGAAAAGCTGTCCATGGCACCTGAGTAAGGAACTCCCCAAAAAGCAAAACCTTTTCGACCCATATCCTGAATGCTGCAAAGCAAGCCTGCCTGTAATACTTCAACCTTTCCCAAAAGTTTATTCATGTCTCCATTCATACATTTCAGATTTAATAAGCTGGGATAAGTTATCAAATTCATCCTTTTCAATAGGGTAAAAGCTGATGCGATCACCTATCTTAGGTTGTACAGGAGGAGTTTTTTCTACTTCAAATAAGTTTAAAGGCGTCTTCCCAATGATGTGCCATCCCCCCGGTGAAGGAAGGGTATAGATGCCTGTTTGAGATCCACCAATTCCCACAGAGCCCGCTTCTACACGTCGATCAGGTATGCTTTTACGGTTGCTCACTAATCGATTATCTAATCCACCTAAATACATAAATCCAGGTAAAAAACCATAAAAATGTAACAAATAGAATGGTTTTGAATGAAGTTCAATGACATCTTTCGGAGTCATATCTTTACTTGTAGCAAAGGATTGAAGGTCTTTGCCAAGTTCATAACAGACGGGTATTCTCCAATGTTGTGAGGGATATTCGTTTGCTACAATTGGACATGCTTCAATCCTTTTTTCCCAGCCGTACCGTTCTTGAGCTGATTGTAGCTCTTCAAAAAGAATGGTTAGTGTATGAAATCCGATTCGTAATTCCTGAATACCAGCGAAGCGCAGGAGTTGTGTATACAAGGACTCTTGCATTTTCAGGATTTCACTATGGACTTTTGCTTCCCATCGGAGTTCCAATAAAGCTGGATGAATCCAAATTTTTTCAAGAATGGGGGACATAGTGTTGGATTGCTTGAAGGATTGCCAAGGCACTTAAATTATCTCCATGAATACATAGCGTATCTGCTTGGAGAGGTAGGATACTACCATCTATGGTGCGTACCTTCCCTTGGAATAGAATTTGGACATGCTCGCTTGCCTCTACCACATTTGTGATCAGTGCTTGGGGATGTGTACGTGATACAAGACTGTAATCATTTTCATAGGTCCGATCTCCAAACACTTCCAACATGATGGGTAGTCCTTCTGCTGCTGCCAAAGTAGCCAAGACACTTTTAGGGGGAGCATATAAAATGACTTCAGGGTGGTTATGTTGGAGTATATCGATCAGCATCCCAGCCACCGCTTCATCTTTGGCTGCAATATTATACAATGCCCCATGTGCTTTGATGTGGTGAACAGGGGCTTTGCACGCTTTTGCCACATCAAAAAATAAGGTCAATTGCTCTAAAATACTAGATTTCAATGCTTCTAGAGTGATATCCATTACTTTCCTACCAAAGTTGACACGATCTGGATAAGATGGGTGCGCTCCAATGTTCACCCCGTGTGCGGCTGCAAGCAAAATGGTTTGCCGGATGCTATTTATATCACCAGCATGCCCTCCACAGGCTATATTGCAAGAATGTATAAAAGGCATCAGATCAGGATCGTTGGGAAGTCCTTCACCCAAATCACAATTGATATCCATAATTTAAGTATATCTTTGAGTGATGAAATTAGCCATTTTGACTGAATTTCTACACTTATGAAGTATATTTTCAACACATAAAAATAGGATTGTAGACCATGTTTGAATTTAACCCAGAGAAGCACTATCCCAAAGAGACAGAAAGTAGGGTAGTAATTCGGTTCCAGGATTGTGACCCTTTACAGCATTTGAATAATGCTAAATATTTTGACTATTTCTTTAATGCCAGAGAAGACCAAGTTCCCAAGTTATATGGTTTGGAAATGATTGATTTGATCACCAAATATAAAGCAGCTTGGGTGGTCTATAATCATAATATTTCTTATGTACGACCTGCCAAAGTAGGAGAATGGGTTCGCGTTATGAGCAGATTATTGTGGTACAATCACAATACTGTGGTGGTGGAATACTACATGACGGATGATACCAAGAAAGAATTGAAAACAGTTTTATGGACTACGATGCGCTATGTAACAATCAAAGAGGGGCTATCCACAGACCATGCAGGGGCAGTCTTAGATTTTTTGAAAGCTACTTCAGAAGACTTAGATATTAGCAATATGAGTATAAGTGAGCGGGTCAAAGGACTTAAACAAAAGCTTTTAAATAGTTAGAAAAGCCTATTTTCGAACAAGACCTGTACGCAACCGTACAGGTTTTTTTGGCTTGGCATCCAAAAAAATCCAGATAAAAATTTTTTGAAATTAAATTTTTATGAATTCATTTTCTTGATGCAACCTTTGAAGGAACTCGTGTTATTCCATCAAGCTAATTTCTGTAACAAAACCGAACAAGCCGCACAGGTTTTTTTTCAATAGCTGACACTTTTAAAGTAATTACCATAAGTGACAGTTACAAATGAACATCGTTTGGGTAAAGATTTTTTAATGGGACCGTAGTCTGCTCGGGTGGGTGTATTTTTTTTGGTACAGATCTCGCCTTATGGTGTTCATACCAACTTAAACAAAACTACTCATGAAAACTATTTTAACATTCGCATTAGCAGCAGTACTAGGTACCAATAGCTTTGCAAACGGATCAGAAGAAAGCACTTCCAACTTGGCAGTTGTACAGGCCAAAGAGAAAAAGGTACAGGTCACTTTACGAGAAGGGGCAGGTAAAGTAAAAGTTCACATATTGGATGCCGACGGCAAGCGTCTATATCAGCGTCTCGTTCGTGTGCAGGAGGATGTTTTGGTTCCCTTTGACTTGACTGCTTTGCCATGTGGGGAGTATCAGGTTGCTGTGATCAGTAAAGAAAATCCAAGCAATCAAAGTGTGCACAAGGTCCAAATTACTGAAAATCCTGTTGTAGAATATCCATTAATGGCTTACGCTAAGCCGATAGACGAAGCCTCATTTAAGTTGACGGTGATAGGATTGGAAAAGCCTGGAACGGATATACAGATTTTAGATGAGTATGGCAAAAAAGTTCATCAAGAGTCAGTGACCGCAGTAGGTGGATTTTCGAGAGTGTATCAGTTGAAACAATTATCTCTAGAGAATCTACGTGTAAAAGTTCGTGATGCTGATGGAAGGGTGAAAAATCTATATTTCTAAAACCAACTCTGTTTAACGACCATCCCTAGGTACGAAAGTATCTGGGGATATTTTTTTATGAAGTCAAACAGCTGTTTCATGAAGAATTCCACACTATTCATGAATTATTTCGATGCAGCCAAAGATTATTTTGTTTATTCGAAATAAAAAACCGTTATGAAAAAATTTACCTTTATCTTTTTTATTCTCATAGTTACGTTTGCTTGTCAGATAGATACTTTGGAGGACAGCACAGCATTATATCCAGAGGAGGAACAGATTTTCGAAGCTGTTTTTCTTAAAAATGAACAAAATTTTCGAGTTAGCAACAGTGAAGGTGTAAAGCTTCAAGTTATTCGTAAAGGTAACCCTACTCGTAGTCAAATTGGGTTTCGATTTTTGGTTGACAAAGATGTTTATCCAAGTGTTTCTAGCGTGGAGATCATTTCTCTAGAGTCAAATGCTGATAATAGCAACCAAAATAGCATCAACCCCTTAATCGCTACTTCCAATCCAAGTAAAGGGAAAGTAGCAAATATCTCAAGTCAATTTCTTCCGAGTGAGGCATTGACTGATTTGCTTTTGGGTTTTTCATTGGTGGATGCCAAAGGAAATTATCTGGATGAAGCTTTTTTTGAAATGACGATTACTTTCAATAATAGAAATGGGTTAAATGTTTCTTTTCAAAAATCGGCAGCTACTGAATTTGATGTTATTTTATCTTCTGCAGGAGCTGAAAAGTTGAAAGTGGTTCAAGTACTTCAATCAGAACTTATGATTTCAGACAAAGAGGCGATTTCTTTGATTGAAAAAATGCCTGTAATTGTTCTAGCGAGAGCAAGTAAAGAAGAAGCCAATCAACTCAAAGCCGCACTCGAAGCAGTAGGAGCTACGGTAGATTTAAAAAGAGCGCCTGAAGGGGGAAATGATAATGGAGATGAGGGAGAAGAAGCTACTGAATTTGATGTTATTTTATCTTCTGCCGGAGCTGAAAAATTGAAAGTGGTTCAAGTACTTCAATCAGAACTTATGATTTCAGACAAAGAGGCAATTTCATTGATTGAAAAAATGCCTGTAGTTATTCTAGCGAGAGCAAGTAAAGAAGAAGCCAATCAACTCAAAGCCGCACTCGAAGCAGTAGGAGCTACGGTAGATTTAAAAAGAGCGCCTGAAGGGGGAAATGATGATGGAGATGAGGCTACTGAATTTGATGTTATTTTATCTTCCGCCGGAGCTGAAAAGTTGAAAGTGGTTCAAGTACTTCAATCAGAACTTATGATTTCAGACAAAGAGGCGATTTCTTTGATTGAAAAAATGCCTGTAGTTGTTCTAGCGAGAGCAAGTAAAGAAGAAGCCAATCAACTCAAAGCCGCACTCGAAGCAGTAGGGGCTACAGTAGATTTAAAAAGAGCGCCTGAAGGGGGAAATGATGATGGAGATGAGGCTACTGAATTTGATGTTATTTTATCTTCCGCCGGAGCTGAAAAGTTGAAAGTGGTTCAAGTACTTCAATCAGAACTTATGATTTCAGACAAAGAGGCGATTTCTTTGATTGAAAAAATGCCTGTAGTTGTTCTAGCGAGAGCAAGTAAAGAAGAAGCCAATCAACTCAAAGCCGCACTCGAAGCAGTAGGAGCTACGGTGGATTTAAAATAAGGAATAGAAAATAATCAAATAAGATATTCTTTGATCTACAACCGTCTTTCAATTAAGGAAGGCGGTTTTTTCTTTGTAAATTAGAGAATTAAGTTTTTTTGATTTCGTAATATGATTATCTGCTTTTATTCCAGTAGCTAAACAAATGGATAGACTCATTATATTTTCAAGCATCTGTTGACAATGGACAGTTGACTGTGGTCCATTATCAGCAATAGTTCGGATATTATGTTGACTCTGGCTTAATTGCGGATAATCACATTTCGTAACGCTAAATTTTAATTTGATACCTAAGCTTTGTAAAATTATTTTTTTACATCATCGGTTATTCCTCCTTTGAATATTTTATACAATTTTAAGCTTAGATTTAACATGAACAGTTTTATGAACTACAAGACCAACATTTCAAGCCTGATTTTGGTATGGCTTTTGGCCGTAGGGCAGGTGTTTGCCCAAGAGTCAGTCAATTTGGAAATGATGCATCGCATCAAAAACGAAGGAATGCGAAATTCCCAGATTCAGGACTTATCATTTCATCTGACGGACTATCTAGGTCCTCGATTGTCCGGTTCAACTAATCTCCGCAATTCTAGAAACTGGACTGCTGAAAAATTCAAAGAGTGGGGGTTGAGTAATGTACGCATTGATTCCTATGGAGATTTTGGTAGAGGTTGGGATGTTAAAAAAGCTTACATCGCTATGAAAGAACCTTATTATGCGCAGATCATTGGCTATCCTAAAGCATGGACGGATGGTACCAATGGCTTTATTTCAGATGAGGTTATTCTATTGGAGATCAATTCAGATGCTGACTTTGATAAATACAGAGGAAAGTTAAAAGGTAAAGTTATCATGACTCCTGCAAACTTGACTGTTAACCCCGCTTTTGAGGCTGAAGCCAAAAGATGGACTGATGAGGAACTCGAAAGTAGGAAAACGATTCCTGTAGGCAACATGCCTTCTCGTTATACACCAGAAATGATGGCACAGATGAGAGCAGCTAGAGAGTTGGATATGAAATTAACGGCATTCTTGCTGGAAGAGCAAGTAGGGCTTCGTCTAACAGGAACCCGTGGAAGCTTTGGTACTGTATTTCATACCCGTTCGGGCTCTTTCAGTAAGGACATCAAGCCTACTGTTCCAGAAATGGAAATTGCAGCAGAACATTATGGAAGAATGTATCGCTTAATCAAAAATGGTAAAAAAGTTAGCATTGAGGCTGAAATAGAAGTAGGCTGGCTGGATGACGATTATGCTGGATACAATGTATTGGCTGAAATCCCAGGAACAGACAAAACCTTGAAACCTGAGATTGTGATGTTAGGAGCGCATTTGGATAGCTGGCATGCAGGGACCGGCGCTAATGACAATGCCGCTGGTGTGGTAGTCATGATGGAAGCCATCCGTATTTTAAAAACATTAGACTATCAGCCTAAGCGTACTATTCGTATTGCCCTGTGGGGAGAAGAGGAGCAAGGGCTCTATGGTTCCAGAGGTTATGTGCAGAAATATGTAGCCGACAGGTCTACCAAAGAGAAAAAAGCAGAGTGGGATAAGATTTCAGCATATTATAATTTTGATAATGGTTCTGGAAAAATCAGAGGAATTTATTTAGAAGGAAACGATATGCTCGTTCCGATTTTTGAAAAATGGTTTGAGCCATTTCATGAAATGGGAGCCAATACGATCACCAGAAGAAATACAGGATCTACAGATCACGTCGCATTTGATGCAGTAGGCGTACCTGGATTCCAGTTTATCCAAGACCCCATTGACTATGGAAAAGGATATCATACCAATATGGATCTTTATGAGCGCATGCAATTTAGCGATATGACCCAAGCTGCTATCATCATTGCAGCCATGGTATACAATACTGCTGAAAGACAAGAAAAATTACCAAGAAAACCTTGGTAATTACAAGCGAGACTTTGCTAAAAGCCATGGACCAAAAGTTCATGGCTTTTTTTATAGCAATTAAACCGATTGCCAAATTTTGATTGGTTTTGAAGGTTTGATTTTTTAACTTTCGGCTGATTTTATCGTTTATAAGTCGATAATAAGTTTAAAATTTCGAAAAATAAACCCAACTAGATATGTACAATGTCCCTAGAATGATTTTTTCAGAGGAGCACGATCTTTTTCGTCAATCTGTGAGAGATTTTATTGCCAAAGAAATTAGTCCTAATAATGCGGACTGGGAGAAGAATAAGATGGTTTCCCGTGAATCTTGGAAAAAACTCGGTGAAAATGGGTTTTTATGCATGCAAGCTCCAGAAGAATTTGGAGGCTTAGGCCTAACCGATTTTAGATACAACGCGATTTTTACAGAAGAATTAGGACTTTCCGGTTGTTCAGGCCCAGCTATTGGGTATCCATTGCACTCCGATATCGTATTTCCTTACATCATGCATTATGGTACCGAAGCGGCTAAGACCAAATACATTCCAGGTATGATATCGGGTGATTTGATCGCGGCGGTGGCAATGACCGAACCGGGCGCAGGTTCTGACTTACAAGCCATTCGTTCTACGGCAGAAGACAAAGGGGATCATTACTTAATCAATGGATCCAAAACCTTCATTACCAACGGCTATCTCTGTGATGTAGTAGTGGTGGCAGCCAAAACAGATCCAAGTTTAGGGGCAAAAGGAATCAGTTTGTTTGTGGTTGATAAAGACATGACAGGTTTTTCAAAGGGTGTTCCTTTCGAGAAAGTTGGTTTGCACGCACAGGATACCTGCGAATTATTTTTTGAGGATGTCAAGGTTCCCAAAGAAAATTTACTGGGAAAAGTAGGAGAGGGTTTCAAATACTTGATGACAGAGCTTGCCCAAGAGCGATTGGTGGTAGGATTAGCTGCCATTGCATTGGCTGAATCTGCATTTTTGAGTACCGTAGATTACGTGAAAAGTAGACCCGCATTTGGGAAGATGGTCTCTGACTTCCAAAATACCCGTTTTAAAATCGCTGAAATGGCAGCTAAATTAGAGCAAGGGAGAATTTATGCGGATCAATTAGTTAGTTTACACAATGCTGGCAAATTAGATTCTGCCATGGCCTCTGCTGCAAAATATTTGCTTACAGAATTGCAATGTTCGGTTTCGGATGAGTGTGTTCAACTGCATGGAGGCTACGGATACATGTGGGAATACTCCGTGGCTCGTGCGTTTGCAGATGCACGTGTACAGCGAATCTACGCCGGCACCAACGAAATTATGAAAGAGTTAATCGCTCGTAAAATTTTAAAGTAATTTTTGAAGTTAGACCTGTTAGGATTTTTAAACCTAACAGGTCTTATTTCTACAACTTTGTGAATTTGTAGCTAAAATTACCATTGAACTAACTTACAATTAAAATATAGTAGTTGTAATTGGTCTATTCCTGCTAATCCTTCTTCTGTGGCTGCCGCGCTTTTTTCTAGCCCATTTTTTTGTACCGTCTTTAGAATTTTGTTTTTTTATCAAAACTTTTATGCCTTATATTTAATCCCTCTTATGTTGTAAACCCATAACCAAAATTAATCTATGCATAATTTCCCATGGTTTAAATTTTACCCATCAGCAGTAGATTCCGAAGTAAATGTCACCCAATACAGTTCGGTTGTCAACTTGTTTGAAGAAAGTGTTAAGAAATATAAAAATTCTATCGCGTATGAGTGTATGGGTAAAACCATCACCTTTAGTGAGTTGGATGATTTATCCAAAAAGTTTGCTTCCTATCTTCAAAATGATTTAAATATGAAGAAAGGTGACCGCGTAGCCATACAAATGCCTAACTGTTTGCAGTATCCGGTAGCGTTATTCGGCACCCTTCGGGCAGGGATGATTGTAGTCAATACCAATCCATTATACACTCCTCCAGAAATGAAACATCAATTTCAGGATGCCGGTGTTGAAGCAATCATCATAGTGGCAAATTTTGCGTCCAACCTTGAAAAAATCAGACAAGAACTGAATGCCAAACATGTAATTGTCACCGAATTGGGAGACTTATTGGGAGGACTCAAAGGAACAATCGTCAATTTTGTAGTCAAGCATATTAAAAAGATGGTGCCTGCCTTCAACCTTCCTAGATCCATCCAATGGAAGAGGATGATGGATAAGGCTGACAGTTCTAAATTTAGACGTCAGGAACTAGCACTAACCGACACTGCTTTCTTGCAATACACTGGTGGGACCACAGGTGTATCCAAAGGTGCGGAATTAACTCATGGGAATATCGTTGCCAATATGCAGCAGATTTCTGCATGGATGAAACCAAAGTTGGTGGAAAAAGAAGAGATTGTTATCACAGCTTTACCTTTATACCACATCTTTGCATTGACCGTCAATTGCTTAGCCATGCTAAAAATAGGTGCTCATAACGTATTGATTACCAATCCAAGAGACATGCCTGGCTTTATCAAAGAATTAAGTAAAAAGAAGTTTACTGTCATCACAGGTGTCAATACTTTATTCAATGGTTTATTGAATCAAGACGCATTCACCAAATTGGACTTTTCATCTTTGAAAATCGCTGTTGGTGGAGGTATGGCTGTTCAACAAGCCACTGCTGAAAAGTGGGAGAAAGTTACTGGTACTCCTTTGGCTGAAGGCTACGGACTTACAGAAACTTCACCTGTAGCCACCTGTAATCCGATCGATGGAACAGAACGCATTGGTACTATTGGGATTCCTCTACCAAATACCGATATCAAGGTCATCGATGACAATGGTATAGATTTACCGGTAGGAGAACGTGGGGAACTGTGTATCAAAGGTCCTCAGGTGATGAAAGGCTACTGGAATCGATCAGAAGAAACAGCCAAGGTCATGGATGGAGAATGGTTTAAAACTGGAGATGTTGCTGTCATAGATAAAGATGGATTTGTGAAAATCGTTGATCGAAAGAAGGAAATGATTTTGGTTTCTGGTTTCAATGTGTATCCAAATGAGGTTGAAAATGCCATTGCTCTGCATCCAAAAGTTTTGGAAACCGGTGTAATTGGCATGCCTGATGATAAGTCTACTGAAAAAGTGGTAGCATATGTAGTGGCTAAGGATGCTTCTCTGACTTCTGAGGAATTAATTGCTCATTGCAGGGAAAATTTGACCAATTACAAAGTCCCAAGGGAGGTTTATTTTGCCGAGGAACTTCCAAAAACCAATGTAGGCAAAATCCTTCGACGTAAGATCAAGGAAATGCACGAGAAAAAGGGCTAACAGGTTAAACAGTTAACAGTGAAAAGTGAATAACAGTTATCAGTGAGGAAGTGTCAAGTTAATAATTATGGTTGAGTAGACCCGGCAGGTTTTGATAAACTGCCGGGTCTCTTTCTTTTAAGTGGGGGTAAATTGTAATAAAATTGACCGAACGAGTAGAGTATCTTCAATTTTTAAGAGAGATCAAGGATTTGTTACCTTAAGTGATCTTTGGGATTTTAAAGAACTCGGTCATTCTTTTTTTGTCAAAAAAAACTTGCACAAAACTCCTCTTTTTCCTAATTTTTAATTCTTATAAACCCAAAATTCCAAATGACATTTGATTATATCATCGTAGGTGCAGGTTCCGCTGGCTGTGTCTTGGCAAACAGGCTATCTGAGAATCCTAGAAACCAAGTATTGCTTATTGAAGCGGGTGGGCCAGATACTCCAAAAGACATTCATATACCAGGTGCTTATAGTCAACTAAATCGAACTACTGTAGATTGGTCATTTTGGACTGAACCCCAAGAATTTGTGGGGGGACGTCAAATTTATATTCCCAGAGGTAAAGTACTAGGAGGGAGCAGTAGTACCAATGCAATGGCCTATGTAAGAGGTAATCCAAAGGATTATGATGAATGGGAAGCTTTGGGAAATCAAGGTTGGAGCTACAAGGAAGTATTGCCTTATTTCATCAAGTCTGAATACAATGAAAATTTTTTGGGAGAATTATATGGTAAAAATGGACCCCTTCATGTTTCTCTCAGCCCACAGCCACATTTATTGGGTAGCTATTTTATAAAAGCATGTGTAGAATCGGGAATTCCAAGCAATCCTGAATACAATGGCAGCAAGCAAGAAGGTGCTGCTATGTTGCAGTTCACCATCAAAAACAATGTACGGCATAGTGCTGCGGCAGCATTTTTAAAACCGGCCATGCAACGGAGTAACCTAACGGTCATGACACGCATGCAGGTTACCAAAATTATTCTAGAGGATAAAGTTGCTAAAGGAGTTCAAGCCATCAATGAAGATAGAAAGATACGGGAGTTTCGATGTTTAAAAGAAGTAATCCTGAGTGCAGGAGCATTTCAAAGCCCACAGCTTTTGATGCTTTCAGGAATTGGAAATACAGACTATTTAAAATCTTTCGGCATTTCCTGTGCGCATGAATTACTTGGGGTAGGACAAAACTTGGTTGATCATGTCTGGTCTGGAGTTTCTGCTTGGTCAACAGTTGCCACCAACAATGATACTTTAAAGCCCCTTGTTAAATTCAAAGAAATCGTCAATTATCTACTTTTTAAAAAAGGAGTTTTAGGAAATAGTCCTTTAACGGCCAACGCTTTTATCAAAACTATAGATGGTTTGGACAGACCTGATATACAGTTTCATTTTGCACCCACAGCCGTGAAAGAGGATTATAGTACCGACCTGTATGATGTGTCCACCTTTCCACATACTGCGGGCTTCGCAATCATGTGTATTTTATTACGCCCTAAAAGTAAAGGTTCAGTTGGTTTACATTCAGCTAACCCCTTAGATCCTCCCAAAATTGAACCAAATTTTTTTTCACATCCAGATGACTTGGAAACGCTCAAACGTGGATTTCTGAAAGCAAAAGAAATTATGGAAACTGATACCTTGAAAGCTTTCCAAAAAAATGGTATTTACTTTCCCAAACAGTTTGATGATGATTTTTTGGACGAACACATCAAGCGGTCATTGGAAACCCTATATCATCCAGTAGGAACTTGTAAAATGGGAAAAGATCCTATGGCTGTAGTTGATGAGAAATTACGCGTACATGGCATTACTAAATTACGGATTGCCGATGCATCTATCATGCCAAGCATTATTACAGGCAATACCAATGCAGCCTGCATCATGATTGGAGAAAAGGCTGCGGACTTGATACTTAAAAATAATGAAAAAGCTGCCGTGATTACTGAAGACTTTAAAAGAGATCTGTAAATAATCTCCTCATGTACAGGTTGTAATATCGAAGTTCTATTATTTAATAAAAAAAAAGCCACAACTCCAATACAGGTCGTGGCTTTTTTGGGGCTACTCTCTTAGAATTGTGAGTGTAGATGTCGCTTTTTCCTTTATTTCTTGTGCATTCATCAACATGGGTCGGTAATTCCCTGTGGCAAACATATGAGCTTGATCTTTGTAATACTTACTGAAAACATTCCCACTCTGACCTGTGGGTAACACAGAAATAGCGCCATCTACATCTGCAAAATCTACGATGATTCGCATGGCCGGTCCTGAATTTACTTTGTATATTCCATCGCCATTCAGTTTAAAAGGTAGCTTATTGACCGATTCTTCATTCGCAGTCACAGGAACTGTTTTTACATTAAAAATCTTATCCAAAGGCTTTTTGGCTCCCAAGGGATGCGGATGTTCTAGCACTACCACCTTTTTCCACAACCATTCCGAATCCTTTTTTCCCAACTGATCGGCCAATTCCTGCAAGGTTTTTTCTAGGGCTGCTTCAACAATGTCTTTTTTTGTTTCTACTGCATCAGTTTCAATATGATCCCACCACTTCGAATCCTCCGAGCGAATTAACGTTGGAACACTTCGGATGTATAGGAAGGTAGTCAAGAAGGTACTAAAATCTTCTTCTCCCAATTCATCGGCCATCATCCCATGTAGGGTGTGATACAGCCATTTATAATATACCGTAGGTGCAACCGCATCCAAATCATGATTTCCTGACCAACGTTCAAGTGCCTTTAAAGCATCAGTATATGGTCCAAACGCTTCCTTTCCAACCGTAGCAATCATTGACTGGGCATTGAGAGGATGATTTTCATTAATAGCCTCTAATTGTAGATTTTTGATGCTTTCTGTAGTCCAATCATTTCTGGCACTCACTGTTTTGGCAATGCGGTTCCATCGATCACCGGGATAATAATATCCAGGATAAAACGATCCATTACTTAAGGTGTCTGGTTGATTGTTGGCTGAAGCCACAAAACCGGATGGTGGATTGATGCTCATTGGGTTTTCATGAAAAGGAATCCAGCCTTGGGGTTCATCAGCTGGATTACTTCCATCCAAAAAGACTTTGGAATTGACATGGTTGGGACGAATTGGTAGTCTTGCCACAGCCCACCACGCAATGTTTCCAGCTTTATCTCCATACATGATATTCAGACCTGGCGCATGAATCAGTGGAGCAGCAGCTTCTACATCTTGGATAGTTTGGGCATGATTTAATTTCCATAAAGCTTCCATTGCTTTGGATGGCTCCAATACATACACCCACCAAGAAGCAACAGGATTAGCTGTCAAGCGTGCAATTTCAGGAACCACTTCATTCATAATGGGACCATGGATAGACTCCCGAATAGTGATGGCTACAGGATCTGTTCCTTTCACTGGAATTAATTCTTCCCGAACAGTCAAAGGTACAAAACCATCTCCATACCTCGTTTCAAGAGGGTTATCTGGGTTCAGTTGCTCTTCATAGAAATCCTGATCATCATTTTCAAACATGGTCAAACCAATGCTGTGATGTTTGCTGTGACCTACCAAGCCAAATGGGAGACCCGCTAAATGATTTCCATAAAAACTAAATCCAGGATATTCTAAATGGGCTTCAAACCAAACAGAAGGCTGAGCAAATCCAATATGGGTGTCATTACAAAACAAAACTTCTCCTGAAGCCGTGCGCTCTGGCGCAATAACCCAAGCATTGGAACCTTCCAGCATAGGCACCGGAAGCTTATCCAAAAAGCTGATAGTCTGTTCACTCCTGACGATTACATTTCCCGTCTCTTCTGCTCGCTCTGGATAATGATTGGGAATAACAAAGTGTTCGGGAAGGGTATGAATAGAAAGTGAACGGGTGTAATCAGGGCCTAAATTTCTGACGATTTTGGTGATTAATGGGTCTGTTCTCACAGCCATTGCAAAAGAAAAAGCCATATAACCTGCTATCCCATGCACATCATTGATGGTAAACTCCCGAGGCTTACTTCCCAATAATCTATACTCTAAGGGAAGATTCCCTTGCTGGATAAATTGATTCACACCTTTGATATAGGCTTCTGTAGCAGATTTCCATTCGGAAGGACCTTCCTGATTCCAAACTTCTGTACTCCAGGCCGCATGTTGAGGAATCCCTAGTGTTCTAAAAAATTTATCTATATCCAATACATCTTCTCCAAGTAACTCCGCAAGTGTTCCAGTACCCACTCTTCTCATCATATCCATTTGGAAAATACGGTCTTGTGCGTGTAAAAATCCCATAGCCTGATAGGTATCTTCCGCATTCTCTCCATAGATATGGGGAACGCCGTGGGCATCAAAATACACTTCGACCTCCGATGTTAAGCCATCTAAGCGCAATTCTCCGGAATATTGTGGGCTATGCGCATTTTTGAGTAATAAAAAACCTACCAATCCAAGAATCAGTAGGCTGACAAAAATGTAAAGAAATTTTTTCATAGATTAATTGGGTTCTTTAAGACTTGAAATTTAAGTTTTTCAAACCGAATATAAAAACCCCTTATCCAATAGCCTCTAAAATTACAGCACAGGCTTCTTTAATTTCTTCTTCGGTAATAATCAACGGAGGAGCGATGCGCATGCTGTCATCACAAAACAAAAACCAATCAGTAATGACACCAAGTTCGATGGCTCGATCGATGATGGGTTTCAATACATCAAATGACTCAAACTCTACGGCCATCATTAAGCCTTTATTACGAATGCCTTTGATTTTTGGGTGGACCAGTAAGCGCTTGATCAAATCTGCCTTGGCATCCACTTGAGCTAATAAATCCGATTCCTGAATAACCTGAAGGGTGGCTAAAGAGGCAGCGGATGATACAGGATGTCCACCAAAAGTGGTAATATGACCTAGTAAAGGATTATTCTTAAAAGAAGCCATTACCTCTTGATTGGCAATAAAGGCACCAATTGGCATACCACCACCCATACCCTTGGCACAAACCAAGATATCCGGGACAATGTCAAAGTGTTCAAAAGCCCAAAATTTTCCAGTCCTTCCAAAACCCGCTTGGATTTCATCCAAAATCAACAGCGTTCCTGTATCATCGCATCGTTTTCGAAGCGCTTGAAAATAGTCTTTACATGCAACTCGGATCCCTGCTTCCCCTTGAATAGTCTCTATAATCACCGCAGCAGTAGCTTCCGTAATCTCATCCAATTGATAATAACTCCCATAGATAACATTTCGAATTCCTGGTAGCAAGGGTCGATAAGCCCGTTTGAAAATCTCATTTCCACCGACAGAAAGTGATCCATGACTGGATCCATGGTAGGCATTTACGCAAGAAATGATTTCTCTACGATTCGTGTATCTTTTGGCTAGCTTTAATGCACCTTCCACTGCCTCTGAACCAGAATTGACCAAATAGACATTGTTGAGTTTGTTTGGAAGGGTCTGGCAGAGTGCTTCAGCCAACTTTACTTGGGGGCATTGGACATATTCTCCATAGACCATCAAGTGTAAATATTTATCCAATTGTGATTGAATAGCGTTCAATACATGCGGGTGTCTATGGCCCACATTGCTGACGCCAATACCTGAAATCAGATCCAAGTAGCGCTTGCCATCAGGGCCATACATGTAAATACCTTCCGCTCGCTCAATTTCGATCATTAAAGGAAAATCGGTAGTTTGGGCAAGGTGACTTAAAAAGAGTTGTCTATTATTCATATTTAGCTTCGGAATCTAAAAAAGATACCCAAGGGTAATTTCTTTTCAAACTTATCAACCAAATAAAGCTCTCCATGTTCAGCATTTTCCACCTTTGAAAAATTTGATCGGATCAAATTTGCTGCGATCATAGAGCTAAAACTCAGGGAATACATATTCAGAATGAGAAAATGGTGGGTAGGATCCAATATTTCCGCACAAACTTTTAGCATTTCATTGATTTGCTCTTCCAAAATCCATTTTTCCCCATCAGGACCTCTGCCATAAGCTGGAGGATCAAGGATAATGCCGTGATAGGTATTGCCGCGACGTTGTTCACGTTTGATAAATTTCATCGCATCATCTACAATCCATCGAATGCCTTCCAATTTGGAGCTTTCCATGTTGTGTTTAGACCAGGTGACTACTTGCTTAACAGAATCCAAATGGGTGACGTCAGCTCCACAGGCACGGGCAGCCACGCTAGCTGCTCCGGTGTATGCGAACAAATTCAAAATTTTGGGCTTAGCTACAGGGAAATTTGCAAGGGTTTCGCTGATGTAGTCCCAATTGACTGCTTGTTCAGGAAATAGACCGATATGCTTGAACGAAGTCATAGCTAAATTCAGTCTCAAATCCAGTCCTGCTGTATTCTTATATTCAACCTGCCAATTGTGTGGAATACGTTTAAATTCCTGCCATTGTCCTTTTTCAGGATTGTTTTTTTCCTTGGCGAAGTGAGCATGTGCCATAGCTCTCCATTCAGATTCAGGCATACTTTTATCCCAGATGGCCTGTGGCTCAGGTCTGCTTAAAATAAATTTGCCAAATCGTTCTAATTTTTCAAAACCTCCCGTATCTATCAATTCATAATCAGTCCAGTGGGAGGGGCACAATGAGAGTATGCTTTCCTTCATGCCACAAAAGTAATCAATCTTCATTTGAATGGCGCCATTTTTTAATTTGAGAAATACTTCCGATTTTAACAAAGTAAAAGCAAGGGATAAATGAAGGCCTGTCAGCTAGTTGGTTGTGCAGTTTAGAGTTCCATTTAGCAGTCAGAACAGCATAGGTTTAAAAAAGTATGAAATTTAGCAGGTTGGAAATGAAGTGGAAAGTATTGTTAATGGCATTTATCGGAGTTGTAGGAGTTCATTCAACGACTTTGGCTCAGACACCTGTGCAAGAATATACCTACGATGTGTCACGCAGCTTTCGACTCAATCCTATTTCTGTAGGTATCAAAGGAACTCCTTTTTTGTTTGAACGTGCAGCATTGGGAACCATTGTCCTCAGTAAAGGGAAAGTATATGAGGACATTCCTTTCAATATTAACCTAGACAAAGGGGAGTTATTCATTCAAACGGAAGGTGTTGATTCTGATCCTTTTTTAGTGCGAAATTGGGAAAGAGTTGAGACAGTGGATAGTTCTCCAAGAATTTTTACTAAAGAAAGGATAGGGCTCAAACAAGAAATTACGGAAGAACTTTGGAAAGATGAAGGGAGAAAAATTGTAGCTGTGCACCGAAAAACCTTTATTCAGCCTTACGTACAACGGGATGGGTACTCTGGACCCCAATATGATGAATTCCGATACGATATTAGCTACTTCCAATTGGAAGGAATGCAAAGCAAAGAAATCAAAACAACTAAATCAGGTCTTAAGACATTTGCTGGATCCAAGGATAAAGCGGTCCAAGACCTGATTAAGCAAGAGAGGTTGAAAGTGGAACAACCTGCTGATTTTAAAAGAATTGTAACCTTTATTTTGCAGGAGAATTGAGAAGTTTCTGAATCAGTTGCTCACTTAAATCCCAAAGTTTGTCTCGTACTTCTTTTGATCGGGCAGTGGATGTAGGGGTATTGGGTTTGGAATTTTTAAAATAGTATCCATTGAATTTGGGTGAAATATCCTGAGAAGCCAAATATATGGAGGTTGCTGCTCCTTTTGCAGCTGTTATCATAAACGGTTCTGCGAGTTTCCACATGAATTTGAAGATTCCACCGGCTTCGTTACCAAAGCGGGTTTTTACAACACCCGGATGAAGTGCGTATGCATGTAAGCCTTTGTCACCATACTTGTCCACCAATGATTTAGCAAATAAAATGTTGCAAAGTTTTGCATTGGCATAAGCTGTGAATGAACTGTAGCCATTTTGGCATTGTGCTAAATTTTCGAAATCAATTTTTGCAGCTCGATGAGCTTCAGAACTCAGGTTGATGACTTTAGGGTTTTTAGATTTGAGTAGGAGAGGAATCAAATTTTCAGTCAATAGAAAGTGTCCTAAGTGATTGGCGGCAAAAGATAATTCTAATCCATCCACTGTGATTTCTTTCTTTTGAAAAATCCCTCCCGCATTATTGATTAATACGTCTAGCTGAGATGTGGACGCTAGTATAGCTTCTGATGCACGTTGAACACTTTTCAAATCAGATAAATCAATCTGCACAAAACGCATCTTTGGTTGAATAGATGTGGGAAAGCTTTTTATCATTTCGGTTGCTTTCCTTTCGTTTCTGGCCAATATGAGAATTTCATCAAATGATTTTACCAGTGCCTTCAACGTTTCTTCACCGATACCCGATGTAGGGCCTGTTATTGCTAGTGTCATAGTTCTTTGTATTTGGTAGTTGAACTCAGAATAGTCAGGAATAGTTTTTCAATTCAAAAAAAGCCACTTTAAATTTAAAATTTTGTAATTTTAAGACTTCAATATTTCAGAAAAACTTACAAAACCAAAAGAATTATGGAGCTAAATTTCCAAACTTCATATGGTTTTCAGCGGGTTAACTGAAAACAGTATGCTTACACCTGACCCATGAATGCACCACAAAAAAAGCCGTTTATTGAAATCGATGCGGTTATTAAAAATAAGAATCCCAAGCTTTTTAAATGGCTTCCCGGCTTTGTTTTAGCATATATCAAGCGGATTGCTCATGAAAAGGACATCAACCGAACCATGGCCAATATTGGACATTTGAAAGGAATTGAGTTTGTAAATGCCTTGGTAGATGAGTTTGGAGTTCAGGTCGAACTCACGGGAGAGGAAAACATACCTATCAATGAATCTGTGATCTTTGCGGCTAATCACCCCTTGGGTGGTATGGATGGAATTGCATTTATGTATGCGCTCGGTAAATACAGAACAGATATTCGATTTTTGGTAAACGATATCTTGACCAATATTAAAAATTTTGAACCTATGTTTATCCCTGTCAACAAGCATGGAAGCAATGGGAGGGAGGTTAGCCGACTGATTGAGGATACCTATGCAGGTGATCATGCAGTTTTGGTATTCCCTGCTGGATTGGTATCTAGAAAGCAAGCACACGGAATTGAAGATCTGGAATGGAAAAAAAGTTTTATCAGCAAAGCAAAGCGTTACAAAAAGAATGTAGTTCCTGTCTACATAGAAGGGGGAAATTCCAATTTCTTTTACAATCTTGCAAGACTGCGTAAGCAATTGGGTATTCAGGCAAATATCGAAATGTTTTATTTGGCAGATGAAATGTTTTCCCAGCGAGGAAAAAAAGTTACCATTCATATAGGAAAACCCATTTCTTACAAGTACTTTGATAAGTCAAAATCAGAGACAGCGTGGGCAGAAGAAGTTAAAAGGACTGTTTATCAATTGGCTCCAAAAGTTTAATATATGCAAGCAATCATTCCCGCAGTTGATAGGAATTTGATTAAACAAGAATTATCAGAAGATCGCTTTCTGAGGTATACCAATAATGGTAATAATCATATTTACCTAGTGGATTATCACAATGCCCCACATACAGTTCAAGAAATTGGAAGACTTCGAGAGTTGACATTTCGGGCAGCAGGAGGAGGTACTGGTTTACCCATGGATTTAGACGAAAATGATAGTAATGAGACCTGCTATCAGCAACTGATTACTTGGAATCCAGAAGAGGAGGAAATTGTTGCAGGCTATCGTTTGATCTACTGTAAGTATGCTGGCGTATTACAGGATGGTCAATTGGACTTATCAACGGCACATCTATTTTCTTTTTCAGAAAAATTTATTGAGGACTATATCCCTCATACGATAGAATTGGGGCGCTCATTTGTTCAGCCTAAGTTCCAGCCGAGCTTAGATAATCGTAAGGGCTTGTTTTCATTGGATAACTTATGGGATGGATTGGGTGCTGTAGTAATGTTGCATCCAGAGGTCAAATACCTTTTTGGTAAAGTAACGATGTATCCCCACTTCAATCGAGAAGCTCGGGATTTGCTACTCTATTTCATGAATCACTATTTTCCGGATACAGAGGTTTTAGTTAGACCACATTCAGATCTATTGCTTGGGTATGAAACAGATTCGAAGCTCTTTGAAGGAATTTTTGATGGATTGGATTACAAAGAGGGATATAAAGTTCTCAACTCTAAAGTACGAGGACTTGGTGAAAATATTCCACCTCTAATCAATACCTACATGAACCTTTCTCCTTCTATGAAAACCTTTGGAACGGCTTTAAATGATGAATTTGGAGCAGTGGAAGAAACAGGAATATTGATAACCATTGATGATATCTACGAAAGTAAAAAACAACGCCATATGGAAACATTTGAGCGTGATAGAAACTTGGGAAGTAGAGATTAACTTATGAAAAAGACTGTCATCATTGGTGCAACACCCAATCCATCCAGATATGCTTACTTGGTTGCCGAAATGCTCCATGAGCGTTCCATTCCTTTCGTTCCAGTTGGAATTAAATCTGGAACAGTTTTCGGGGAAGAAATTCTTAACTTACGTGAAAAGCCTAGCATTACTGATGTGCACACGGTAACAATGTATGTGGGACCTGAAAATCAAAAAGAGTGGTATGCCTATATCTTGTCTTTAAAACCAGAAAGGATTGTGTTCAACCCAGGAACTGAAAATCCAGAACTGATGAATTTGGCAAAAGATGCGGGCATCGCTGTCTGGCCTGCATGTAACCTGGTTCTCCTCAGTACAGGTCAATTTTGATTTCTTGCCATCAAAAATTTATCCATGTACCAAATATGAGGAGCTGATACAAGCGAAATCAATACAAAGAAAACGAAAATTAAACTTTCAGATTCTACTCGATTAAGCATCAAAAGAAGTAATATCCCAATTCCTATAATACTGATACTGGTAAAGGGCATGAGTTGATAAATAAAATTCTTCAACTTGTGTTCTCCTAGGGTATCCTTCAATGCTTCATATTCGACCAAAATACTTGGCAAAGAATGCCAAAAGCCGAAATATATGGCAAATCCAAGTAGCAAAGGAAGTTGAGACAATAGCAAGGCTATCATAACTATCTCTATTAAACTTCTGTTGAAAGCCTTACCAAAATTCATCCATCCACTGATTAGCATGGCAATGCCAGTAAGGAAAATCATGACTAGCAATTGACTTTTATATGGTTCAATATTTACAACAGTTCCTACAATTGCACTGGTTTCCGAATAATCAGCCCACAAAATCAGCAATAAGAAAAAAAGCCCCGTAGTAAAGTAAACGATTTGAGGAAATTTACCTTGAGCTAGATTCAAAAAGTGGGATTGCCCGAAATGGTAAGCTGACATCAGGATAAAAGCAATCAATCCAAGTAATGGAAATACCAACCATACTGCTAAATAGACTGTCATAATACCCAAATATTTAGCTATGAAAATTCCCAGTGCCTTTCCTCGAATAGAAGGATTTAAGAGTAAATGATCGATCGCTCCATGCGAGATGCCTACAGTGAGCATTACCCCGACAAATAGCGTGTACATCAGCCAATCGCTCTCCTGAAAAAACAAGAGGTATAACAGACCTATAAAGAAGGCAATAACTTTGGCAGCGAGCTCAATTTTTCTCATAATTGAGCAGTGATTTTATAAAAATTCCGTATTTAAATTTAGCTAAGATTTGAAGGTCTTCCCAGAGGGAAGTCTCCTCATGCAAGAATCGCAAAACTTGTGCTCCTTGATTTTTGGCAAACATTTGGGCGAAGATCGAAGGAAGTTTTTCAGGCCATTTTTTTGCAATATTCAATAGGATATTGTCATAAAACTGAAAACGTGTTTTTCGTATCCAACCTTTGTAAACAGTATCTTCTTGTAATAACTGCGTAACCAATTCTTCGCTGTGTTTTTGAATATCATAAAATGTATACCCAGTAGAAGGCTTAATACACCCTGCGATTGAACCTATTTCAATAATATTACTTGAAGTGGACTTTCCTTGAATTTTAGTGGTCATCGGAATGGCACCATGTTCTTCAAAAATGATCTTATAAGTACATGGAAGTATGTCTCTTAAATATTCCTCTAACTTTCCTTTTAATGCTTCCATATCTAAAGCCTGAGTAGTATACAAGGTATATTCTACCAAGGCTGTAGTTTCGTTGAAGGGCAGGATGTAGAAAAATTCATTTTCTGTGAAACTTCCATCAGGGAAGTGCATAAGTGTAGGTACAGAGGGATCAAAGAATGAAGCATCTGTCTGAATTTTCCAACCTAAAAAGACCTGTTTTAAAGTGTTTGGCTCTAACTGTTGCCCTAAAGGGATACTATTGAATGTTTTAGATGCAGAAAGAGTGTCTCCATTGGCAAGCGTTACAGCTGTACTCTTATCTGCTAAAGTATTAATGAATTCTACCTTTGATTGTATAAAAGTTACATTGGGATGCTGCTCTACGAGGGTTAAAATTTCCTTGTAAAAATCGGACGACTTGATGTGATAATAATGTAATCCGTCTAAGGCTTTCACTATTTTTTTTTCACCAACCTGAACCTGAACTGAATTCCAGGATACTAATTCAGTGTTTTTTGGGTGAGCAGCAACTGGTTCTTTTGCCCAATAACACCAAGTACGATCGTTATCTTGTTTATTGGATTCATCTACGAGCGCAATACGAGCATTTTTGAGAGGACTCTGAAGGAGTTGATATACTAAACTCATGCCTGCACAGCCAAAACCGCAAATGATATAATCGTATCTAGTCATAGTTGGGTGATGTTAATGTATAAAGGCTGGCAAAACCTTTTTTGAGAGCTGGACTAAGCTTACCTTATGTCCAACTGATTACTCATACTTAGATTCTGCCAGCCTTGGCAATAATTAAGCTACTGCTTTTCTGTTTTTAGCTGTTTCAGCTACTGCTACAGAGTAGATTACTAAACCAAAACCAATTTTGTTGATAGCATCTGCTAAGTTGTAGAACAAGTCAATGCTGCTCACTTCAAATACACCTGACAATAGGTTACCTGGCAATACCATGTATCCAATTGGATAGATTGACCAACCTAGTGTGATGAAGATTTTCAATAAGAACATTGCTTGACCTAGTGCAGGGCTATTAGAAGCTTTCGTAAGCTTAGCTACATCACCAGCGAATACTTCATATACAATGTATAAGTAGAACACTGTAGAGAATACTCCCCAGAAGATATTGCTATCGATACCTGAAGTCTCACCAATGTAACCAGTTACCAACATACCGATTGATGCAATGATCAATTTGGTCAATGTGCTACCTTTAGCTCCAAATGGCTTAGTCAATAAGTAAAACTCCACACACATCAAAGGAACTGTCAACGTCCAGTCTACATATCTAAATGCTGTTGGACTAGTACCAGTTTCTAGGTAAAAGTCTCTCATGTAGTAGTAGTGAACTGCTGCAATACCGGTGATTAGTCCGGATACTAATAAAGAAAGTTTCCACTTTCCATCCACCGAGTTTCTTTCTGCGAAGAAAAATACTGCGGAAGCAAACATAGCCATGTACCCTATAAAAAAGGTAATGGCAACTGGATCTGAATTGATGATCTTGTCAAGACCAACCAAATCTGCGGTCAAAATGCTGTTCATAGTTAATTGTGTTTTTTGAATGGTTAATTGTTAAGATTTTATTTGGTGATTCAATGCGAGTAAAAGCATTCAGAATTTATTTTGTTTAATACAAATTGAAAAAAATTAAACAAAAGTAAATAAGGTGCTTAAAAACAGGTACAAATTGCTCAAAAAAGGTATCTGTTAAATTTTCTTAATGATTTATAAAATTCCTCTTTTACGAAATAAAATTCTTTATCCGACAATACCTGCAAAATCGAAAGTTAGCTGTAGTAGTTCTAGGGGGAATCAGTTGTTATTTTCCTATGTACAATTGTTTTTTTTGCGTATTATTACGGGTTAATTGAAGTAAGTGAAAAACCTCTTTTTCTAATTCAAAAAGGGCATTTTAAAAACATATGAGCGAAAACAAAGAAGGTGGGCAACAGGATTATGGAGCCAGTAACATTCAAGTATTAGAAGGTTTAGAAGCAGTACGTAAAAGACCAGCCATGTATATTGGCGACGTCGGAATCAAAGGTTTGCATCACTTAATATGGGAAGTTGTCGATAATTCAATCGATGAGGCCTTAGCAGGTCATTGCGATACCATTTATGTAACTGTTAATGAGGATAACTCTGTAACAGTTGAAGATAATGGGCGAGGCATTCCTACGGATATGCACCAAAAAGAAAAGAAATCTGCTTTAGAAGTTGTTATGACAGTACTCCACGCAGGAGGAAAATTTGATAAAGACACTTATAAAGTTTCAGGAGGATTACATGGAGTAGGGGTTTCTTGTGTAAATGCACTATCTACCCATTTGAAGGCTACTGTTCATAGGAATGGCAAGGTATATGAACAAGAGTATGCTATTGGTGTTCCACAATACCCTGTCCGAGAGATCGGTACCACTGATAAGCGCGGTACGATTATCCAATTTAAACCTGATTTAAGTATTTTCACCATAAGTGAGTATAAATACGAAACCATTGCTACACGCTTGAGAGAGCTTGCTTTCTTGAATGCAGGGATTCATATCCACTTGAAAGATTTAAGGGAAAAAGAAGACGATGGTTCGTATCGTTCGGATGATTTCTTCTCAGAGGGCGGTTTACAGGAATTTGTGCAGTATTTGGATGAGACCAGAGAAAAAATCATAGACCTACCAATTTATATTGATACAGAAAAAAACGGTGTTCCAGTACAGGTAGCGTTGAGTTACAACAATTCCTATTCTGAAAATGTCGTTTCGTATGTGAACAATATCAATACCCATGAAGGAGGTACGCACGTATCTGGGTTTAGAATGGCTTTGACTCGTACTCTAAAATCATACGCTGACAAATCCGGTATGCTGGATAAGCTCAAAATCGATATTGCGGGAGATGACTTTAGAGAGGGTTTGACGGCTGTTATTTCTGTAAAAGTACAGGAACCGCAGTTTGAAGGTCAGACTAAGACCAAGCTAGGAAACTCCGATGTTCAAACGGCTGTAAATGCAGCGGTATCGGAGACTTTACAAACTTGGCTTGAAGAGCATCCCAAAGAATCTAAAATCATCGTTGGCAAGGTTGTCCTCGCTGCACAAGCAAGGCATGCGGCCCGTAAGGCCCGTGAAATGGTGCAACGTAAGAACGTTCTAGGTGGTGGTGGTCTTCCTGGCAAGCTTGCAGATTGTGCTAACTCCGATCCTACTGTTTGTGAATTATACCTCGTTGAGGGTGACTCGGCAGGTGGTTCAGCCAAACAAGGAAGGGATCGTGATTTTCAGGCAATTCTCCCATTGAAAGGAAAGATTCTAAATGTAGAAAAGGCGCATGAGCACAAAATCTACGACAATGATGAAATAAAAAATATTCTTACGGCATTGGGTGTGAAATTTGGTACTGCTCAGGATGAAAAAGAGCTCGATTTATCGCATCTCCGTTACCATAAAATCATCATCATGACAGATGCTGATATTGATGGGTCACACATTCGAACGTTGATTTTGACTTTATTCTTCCGCTACATGAAAATGTTGATAGAGAAAGGATATGTATATATTGCACAACCACCTTTGTATCTTTTGAAAAAAGGCAAAGATGAGCGCTATTGTTGGACTGAAGATGAGCGTAAAAAGCTCATGACTGAGATGGCTGGAGAAGGGAAAGAAGAGTCAGTAGGTATTCAACGCTATAAGGGTTTGGGAGAAATGAATCCAGAGCAGTTATGGAGCACTACAATGGATCCAAATACCCGAACGCTCAAGCAGGTAACCATTGATTCGGCAGCTGAGGCAGATCACCTATTCAGTATGCTGATGGGAGATGAAGTAGCCCCTCGACGAGACTTCATTGAGCGAAATGCGAAGTATGCGAAAATCGACACCTAAGAATTGTACAAAAGGGGCTTCGGCCCTTTTTTTTTTATCTTTTTAATTGCTTAAACTTAAAGAAAATTTCCTCGTGATAAGGATTGTATAGAAAACGTCATGGAAACTAAAATCATAAACCCAAGAGATAAATTTAATACCATTATCCAAAACTCGGATTTGGTTAGTAGAGACCTGAGTTGGTTGACATTCAATGAGCGCGTATTGGATCAATCTAAAAAGGAGTCTCGTTCAATCTTTGAAAAACTTAAATTCTTAGCAATCACAGCGTCCAACTTAGATGAATTTTTTATGATTCGGGTAGGATCCTTGTATAATTACCTAGACTATGATAAGGAAAGGGTAGATTACTCTGGTTTGCGGGAAGAACCGTTCAAAATGAAGTTGATGCTGGAATGTCAAAAATTCCATAAAATGCAGCAAGAACATTTTTTGAAAAATCTTCTTCCAAGCATGCCAGAGTTTGGCTTTATGCTATCTAATGTCCGTAATCTTCAGCCAGCAGAACAGGAAGTAATCCGAAATTATTTTATGAAAGCTGTGTACCCCATGTTGACCCCAATGGTTTTTGATGGGTATAGAACTTTTCCTATTCTGATGAATAAGCTCTTGGTCTTTGGGGTAGTAACCCTGGCTCCAGGGGATAAAAAAGAAAACCGGAAACTATCCTTTGTACAGATTCCAGCAAATATCCCCCGATTCTTTGAAGTAGAGCGGGAAGATATGATGATTTATGTACCCATTGAAGAAGTTATCCGTGAGAATATTGTATCACTTTTCAGAAATGTCAATATTGAGGCTGTTAATCTATTCCGAATTACGAGGAATGGGGATTTTACCTTGGAAGAATCAGAAGACATGGATGCTAACTTTCTGGAGGAGGTTAAAAGAAAATTGAATGAGCGGAAGTCGGGTAGGGTAGTTCGTATTGAAATAGAGGAAGGCTATTCTCGGTGGATGATCAATCTTTTAAAGGAGCGTTGGAACATTTTAGATGATAGTATTTTCAAGGTAGAGCGTGCCAGTATGCTGGATTTCACAGGTTTATGGCAAATGATTGGTAATAGGCGGTTCAAGGATAAGCTCCCTCAAATGCCAGCTCCGGTTCCACCTGTATCCTATCCAGAAGATGGGACAGACGATATCTTTCATGTATTAAAAGGTCGAGATATCTTATTGCATCATCCATACAATAACATCGATCCGATACTGGAATTAATTGAAAAAGCAGCGGATGATCCTCATGTCATGGCGATCAAAATGACCATCTATCGTTTGGCCAAAGACTCCCGAATTACAAAGGCCTTGTTAAGAGCTGCAGAAAATGGCAAACACGTCTCTGTCTTGTTTGAGGTAAAAGCACGATTTGATGAAGAGAACAATATCCGGGAAGCAAAAAAATTACAAAAAGCAGGCTGTTTTGTTATTTATGGCATTTCGAATGTTAAAACGCACACCAAACTCTTACTGATTGTCAAAAAGGATGAGAATTATGTTACCCGCTACGTTCATTTAGGCTCAGGAAATTATAATGAAGATACCGCGCGATTATATACCGATATTGGGTTATTGACAACAAATGAAACACTTGCCAATGATGTTTCGGAGTTTTTCAATGTAATCACGGGACATTCCATGCCCACCACCTATCAAAATTTGATCACGGCGCCTCGAGATATGCGCAACCAATTGATCGAATATATTGAAACGGAAGCAGCAAATGCCCGAAATGGCTTACCTTCCGGTGTTTTTATCAAAGTTAACTCTCTGGAAGATTCTGAAATTATCTATGCATTGTACAGAGCTTCGCAGTCAGGAGTTCCAGTCAAGTTGATTATCAGGGGTATATGTTGTTTACGTCCGGGAAGAAAGGGACTAAGCGAAAATATTGAGGTACTTTCAATTGTAGGGGATTTTTTGGAACATTCCCGAATCTATCACTTCCACAACAACGGCGATACCCGTACTTACGCTGGTAGCGCCGATATGATGGTAAGAAGCTTTGATAAACGGCTGGAATCCTTATTCCGCATACAGGATCCTTTGCTGGAAAAGCAATTGATGAATATTCTTGCTTACAACCTTCGAGATAATGTCAATGCGTATATTATGCAGGAGGATGCTACTTATATTGCAAAACAGCCTAAAGAAGGGGAGGAAGTTTTCAATATCCATCATGAATTTTTCAACCTCAAACTAACCGATGTTAAAAATGTAAAATTAGTTGAATAAAAAAGAAAAAGCACTGGTTTTCAGTGCTTTTTCTTTTTGTTCTTTTCGTATAATACTTGCATCAGGCCATCTTTTAAGCCCACATCTGGTACCAACATTTTACTGGAAGCAGCAGCTTTCATAGCACTGAGATAGATGGTGGATGCAGGAATAATCACATCCGCACGGTCATGATTCAGGTTTAACTTGTTGACACGTTCATCATATGTAAAGGAAGAAAGATAAGCCTGAATTTCTTCAATCCTTTTGATAGTCAGAAACTCTTTATTTTTCCTGGGATTGGATAACTCAAAGATCTTAGCAATATTTCCACCCGTACCTATGGATACTACTTTATCTTTGGGTTGAATATGTTCATGGATAAAATCCTTCATGTGTTTCCAAGTAGAAGGATGAACAATATCTTCCATGGCTCTAACTGAACCGATTTTAAAGGATTTGGCAGCGATTTTTTCCTTTTGCCTGTAAATATTGAGTTCCGTACTACCCCCACCTACATCAATATGGAGATAAGCCTGATCATCTAAGTAACTTTTCAGCGCCAAATTGATTATTTCAGCCTCTTGATTCCCATCAATGATCTGGATTTTTAGTCCTATATCTTCTCTAACTTCATGCGCAATATCCCTTCCGTTTTCAGATTCCCGCATGGCCGAAGTAGCGCAAACCATATAATCATCTACTTCATATAAATCAATCAGCAGTTTAAAAGCTTTCATAAGCTTTACAAATTTCCTCCGATTTAGATCGCTGATTTTCTTCGTATGAAATACATCGATTCCCAAGCGGAGAGGGAAGCGAAGGTATTCTAATTTTTTAAAATTGACCTGACCTTCGTAAAGTGTAACGTTGGTAATTTGTAAGCGAATGGCGTTGGAACCAATATCTATGGCTGCTAATCTCACGAATAAAGAGGGTTGTTGATGGATGAAAATTTAAGCTACGAATTTCTCCTTAAAATTGAAACTTATAGTGGTTAATTTAATCTCATGTTATGCCTGCTCGGATTGATATTTTCGAAGTGAAAATAGAATACTGATCGCTAACACTCCACCAACGACCGATAAAGAAATAGGTGAGGGCAAGTGATAGATCGAAGAAAGAATCATTTTGATCCCAATAAAACCTAAGATAAAGGACAAGCCATGCTTGAGATAATGAAACATATCAAAGCTATTGGCCAATAAGAAATACAATGCACGGAGGCCAAGGATAGCAAATATATTGGATGTATACAAAATGATGGGGTCATCTGATATTGCGAAAATTGCAGGAATAGAATCTACTGCAAACAATAAATCTGTAAACTCTACTACAGCCACCACCACTAAAAGTTGGGTTGCCATGCGCTTTCCATTGATCTTCACAAAAAATTTACCGCCATGATAGTTGGGGTCTACACGAAAGACTTTGTGAATTAAACGTGTTCCAAAAGATTTGGAAAAATCTTGTGACTCATCATCATCTTCTTGCCGAAAGGATTTGATGCCAGCGATCAATAAGAAAAACCCAAATAAGGTCATGACAACATTTACATTGACCTCAAGCGTTCCCAAGAAAAAAGTAGGTAAATAGGTAAGGCTGATAATTTTTACCCCTGCAAAGATAAAAATGGCCCGCATGACAATGGCTCCTAAAATTCCATAAAACAAAACTTTATGATGGTATTTATCCGGTACTTTGAAGTATCTGAATATGAGGATAAATACGAAAAGATTATCAACTGAAAGCGCCTTTTCTATTAAAAAGGCGGAATAGTATTGGGTAGCTTTTTCTAAACCTAAGTCCAAATAAACATATAAGCCAAAAAGCAAACCAATGCTGATCCAGACAATTGACCAGTTGAGTGCTTCCCTTGTCGAAACCTTATGGTCCTCTTTATTGAACACATATAAATCCAATCCTAATAAGGCAATGATAACCACACCAAAACCTATCAGTACAAAGCCTTCTTCTTGCAAGTAGTTCAATTCTCCATCGTATTAAGGGTGAAAACTCCTGCAAAAATGGGCCATTTTCTTGAGATTTTTCAGCTTTTACATTTTTTGATAGTAATGATTTTTAAGTTTACGTTTCACACGGTAATAGGTGAAAATACCAAAAATAAACATCGCAATGCTGAGCCCAAAAGCGAGGTAGCCCAATTCTCTCACATGCTCCAAAGATTGAACTTCAAAAAGAGCCGTACCTGAAACCAAAAAATACAAAGCTGTTCGGATGTAAGAAAGCAAGGTTCTATCATTTGCTAAATAGGTGCGTTGTCTTGCTAAATAATCCCTAACAATCAATTCTTCATCAGTAAAGTTTTCTTTTGACATATAGCTAGTTGTTTTCTTGCAAACTTACGTATTTTTGACTGCTTAATGGGTGATGAAGGTTACCTAAGATCTCAAGTTGAATGATTTTGAAAGCACAAACGAATGGAAAGACCTCACTTTGATGACATTTTTATGGAACTGGCAGTTAACCTTGCCAAGCGATCTCATTGTATCAAAAAGCATGTAGGTGCGGTATTGACAAAGGAAACACGGATTATCTCCATTGGCTACAATGGTCCACCGGCAGGTACACATAACTGCGATGTGGAATTTCCTGAAACAGGCTGTGCACGTGATAGTAAAGGCAGTTGCACGCTTGCTATTCATGCCGAACAAAATGCAATCTTGTATGCCGTAAAAAATAATGCTTCCGTAGATGGATCCACGTTATATGTTACCCTTGCACCTTGTTTGGCCTGTGCTCGGATTATTTACAGCATGGGAATCACAAAGGTTGTGTATTTGTATTCATATGCAGAATACAAGGGACTACCTACAGATGAGGGCATTGAATTTCTAAGTAAATTTGGAGTGGAAGTAGTGAAGTATGCCAAAGAAATTGCCTTTGAGGATCCCTTGATTTAGCTCTATTTTTAGATAAAATTCACTTCAGGATGTAGTGCAATTCCGAATCGATTGAAGACAGATTCTTGAATTTGCTGGCTTAACTTCACAAGATCTTCACCTTCTCCAGCTCCATAGTTGACAAGTACTAATGGTTGGTCTTTATGGACCCCGATGTTGCCGATTACTTTACCTTTCCACCCGCACTGTTGAATCAACCAAGCGGCAGGTACTTTCATGCCTTGATCGGTAGGATAGGAGGGAATGCCTGGGTTTTCTGCTTGTAACAATTCAAAATGTGTCAGAGAAATGGTCGGATTTTTAAAAAAACTACCTGCATTTCCAATGACTTTTGGGTCGGGAAGTTTGGATGAGCGGATTTGGATTACGGCTTTGCTAACATCCTGAATGCTTGGATTGTCGATACCCCAATTATGAAGGATTTCTTGAATTGCTCCATAGGAGGTATGCAGGATATGATTAGTTTTACTGAGTTTAAATTGTACCTTGGTGATGATGTATTGATCCTTATAAGTGTTTTTGAAAATACTTTCCCTGTACCCAAATTGACAACGCCCTGCATCAAATAGTTCTACATCCAAACGATCTTTGTGCAGTGCTTCGAGTGACACAAATGTATCTTTGATTTCAACACCATAAGCCCCAATATTCTGCATAGGAGAGGCCCCGACAGTCCCAGGAATTAGAGATAAGTTTTCGATTCCACCCCAATTTTTATCCAAACAGTACATCACGAATGCGTGCCAATTTTCTCCAGCACCTACCTCAACCCACACGGAAGTATCATCCTCTCTGACGACTTCAATCCCTTCTAGACAGTTGCGCATAACAAGTCCATGAAAATCGCCTCTTAACAGAATGTTGCTACCTCCCCCAAGGATAAGTAAAGGCAATTCACGTTCATGGGCAAATTCAATTCCTGCTTTGAGATCTTCTGTCATATGAGCCTCTAAAAAAAACCGGGCTTTTTTATCAATTCCAAAAGTATTATAAGGCTTAAGAGAAATGTTTTCTTGTATCTTCATGGTGGCAAATTTACTGATGCGAATTTAAGCAAGAATTTGACCAAAATCCGAAAACCTTACGATACCTTTATGAAATCGAGTTCATCGCAGATGAGTAAATTTGGATTTTACCTGAGCTCAAGCAGGATGGTTAGCATTGGTAGAGAATAATTAACACGCTATGAAAGAAATTGTAATCAATGGAGTCAAAATACGGCCTGGTCAAAGTATTCAAATTGATATCGCCATTGCGCGTTTGCCAACGCATACCTTAATTGATTTGCCTATTTTTATTATCCGTGCCAAAGAAGATGGCCCGACAGTCTTGATTTCAGGAGGTGTTCATGGAGACGAAATCAATGGTATCGTAGCAGTAAAGAAGTTTTTGGAGGAACCTGACTTGGAGCTGATCAAAGGAACTGTAATTTTCATTCCTTTGGTCAATGTTTATGGTTTTTTAAGTAGTTCCCGAACGTTCCCTGATGGTCGAGATCTCAATCGGAGCTTTCCAGGTAGTAAAAAGGGAAGTTTGGCTTCTCAAATTGCATTCATTCTGACAAATGAAATCATTCCTTTGATCGATTATGGTATTGACATCCATACTGGAGGACGGATGCTTTCGAATTACCCGCAGATTCGGGTGGATTACAAAGACAAGGTAGGATTAGAGTTATCTAAAGCTTTTGGGACTCATTTTGTCCTGAATTCGGCACACATTGATAAATCGTTCCGAAAAGAAGCATATAAACGTAGGAAATCAATAATGGTGTATGAAGGGGGTGAATCCATGCGACTGGATCCCTATGCGGTGGAAGAAGCTGTCAGCGGAAGTAAACGACTATTATTTCATTTAGGAATGATTGCAGATCCTGGAATCGCAAGCAAACCAACAATTATACTGTCTGATAGCTCATGGACACGAGCCAAAGTATCAGGAATCTTCACTTCTTCTGTAGAACTAGGAAATGAAGTAAAAAAGGGTCAGATACTTGCAAAAATATCTGACCCTTTTGGGAGAGTTCGCGTACCGATCAAAGCTTCCTTTAATGGGTATGTGATAGGACTAAACAACAATCCGGTGGTAAATGCCGGAGATGCTTTGGTCCATATTGGAAGATGCTAAACAATATGCTTACATATTCTCTACAAAATTAGGCAAGAAAAACCGGCCATCTGTGATTTGTATTGTTCTTCGCTGATCTAATGGGCGTTGATCCTCCAAGTCGACCAGAATCCCCTCGAATACCCCAGAAGTGCCTTCTGAAGAAAAATCAGTGATTCGAATGGTGGCATCATCTTGAGCCCCTGGATTGTTGGCCTCTAACAAAATAGCACCCCAAGATTTGCCTGCTTCATCTAGGTAAACAAATGCGATGGATGGTGAAACAACATTCTGAACCACTATAGGAACCTGCATTTGGTAGGTGAGTCCCAATTCCAAGCGTTCAATTGTTCTTAAAACGATGACCAAAGCATTCTTTTCCGTGTTATTGCCAGTGACCATCGTCCAGGTAGCAATTCGTAAATTACGTTGCGAGTCATCAATAAATACGATATTGGCATCCTTATTTGCACGAAACGATTTCTCTACACCATCCACACGGAAACTATAGAAATAATCAGGCCTTTCATCTTCCTTATCACAGGAAATCATGAATATTGAAAAAATTGCAAGAAATAGTACGCGTAAATAATTTTTAACCAGTTGATGCTTCATAGTCTTATACTTCATTTGTTTTTTTAAGCTTTTGCAAAAATATTCCATTTTTGAAAACAATCCTGCATGATGCGTAACAAAATTAAATAAAGCAAAAAAGAGGTTTTCTTAAAAGTCAACACCGATGGTAGGTACTTTCAAGAAAACCTCTTTTAAGAAGGCTTTAAGCTATTTCCCGGTAGGGATTAACTAAAATAAGATTTCAAGTTGCTCAGGCGAGTTTCTAAAGCTGCCTCTACTGCTTCATAAGTAGCGCGATCTTGAAGCGGCGCACTGACAGAGAAGTAATATTTGATTTTTGGTTCGGTACCTGATGGTCTTGCTGAGATCTTGCTGCCATCCTCTAAATAAAACTGAATAACGTTTGATTTATCCATATCAAGTGCCGTTTCAGTGCCATTTTTCAAATCAAAAACTTTACTTTCTTTCACATCCACAACTTTCACTACGGGTATTCCTGCCATTGCTGTAGGCCGATTGGTACGGAAATCAGCCATCAAAGCCTGAATTTGCTCAGCACCATCTTTTCCTTTTTTGGTCACAGAAATCAATGCTTCCTTGTAAAAACCAAATTTCATGTAAATTTCCGCTAAGACATCCCGGATGCTCATTCCTTTGGATTTGTAATAGGCTACAATTTCAGCGACCATGGCGCAGGCCGAAACTCCATCTTTGTCACGTACAAAATCCCCCACCAAATAGCCATAGCTTTCTTCACCACCTCCGATATAGGTAGCTTTTCCTTCCAATTTCAGAATAACTTCTGCAATATTTTTAAACCCTGTCAATACAGAGTAGCAGGTCACGCCAAAGCCTTTACAGATCGTGTCTATCAATTCTGTAGTCACAATGGTATTTACCATGAATTGATTTCCATCTAGCTTACCTTGTTCTTTCCACTTGCTTAAAAGGTAATACGTCAGTAAGGCGCCTGTTTGGTTTCCGTTCAACAATTCAAAATCACCTTTACCATCTGGTATACAAGCTGCATACCGATCTCCATCTGGGTCACAGGCCAAAACCAGTTCAGCATGTACCTCTTTTCCTAAAGCCAAAGCCATAGTTAAAGCCTCTGCTTCTTCAGGGTTAGGGTAAATGACTGTCGGGAAGGTACCATCGGGTTCTGCTTGCTCTTTTACTACGTGTACCTTATCAAAGCCAAAGGCCTTCAAGGCTAAAGGAACCATTTTCCCAGATGCTCCATGAATAGGAGAGAAGACAATTGGCATATCCTTATTGGACTGAATAGCTTCCGGAGATAAACTTAAGCCTTTTACCAAGTCCATATAAATCGCATCAAAATCAGACTCGATATATTCAATCAAAGCATCGTTTTTATTCCAATTTACATCATCAACTGACTTGATTTTTTTTACTTCAGCAATGATATTTTTATCATGAGGAGCGACTACTTGACCACCGTCGTTCCAGTATGCTTTATAACCGTTATATTCTTTTGGATTGTGTGAAGCTGTAACCATTACACCACTCTTGCAACCGAAATGACGGATGGCAAATGAAAGCATGGGAGTAGGGCGCATTTCACGGAAATATTTAACACGGATTCCATTTGCCGTAAAAATATTGGCGGTAGTTTCTGCAAAAAGAGTATTGTTGATACGACAGTCATGCGTGATTGCTACAGAAATATCTTCCCCTGGAAAGCTTTGCAAAAGATAATTCGCTAAACCTTGAGTGGCCATTCCAACGGTGTATACATTCATACGGTTGGAACCAACACCCATGATTCCACGCAGACCACCTGTACCAAATTCCAGTTCGGTATAAAAGGAATCAATCAATTCAGTGGGGTCTGATGATTCTAGCAAAGCCTTGATTTGTGTCTTGCTTATGTCATCAATGTTGCTACTCAGCCATGATTCTGCCTTTGCTATAATCTTTGGATCTACTGTTATCATTGTTTAGAAAAAGTTTTGGTTCAAGTGTCTAAATTATACATTTTGATCAAAATAGCCATCAAATCAAAGGAATTGATTTGTTACTTTTTAATTTTACTCTTGAAAATCAGAAAGGATATCCGATTCCTATATTGAAAACAGCATTGCTTCGGCCAAGACGGGATGTGAAAAATTCATCCAATACAAACCGTTGTCCAGGTTCCCTCGCGGGATCCACTGCCTTGATGCCCAAGTCCAAACGCAACACAAGAAAATCAAAATCCATTCGTAGGCCTAGTCCGGTGCCCACCGCTAATTCCCGATAGAAGCGATTGAATTCAAAATTTGCACCGGGTCTAGTAGGATCTTCTTGAAATGTCCAGCTGTTTCCGATATCTATGAAAAAAGCTCCATCAAAATACCCGTAAATTTTTGACCGTAATTCAAACATACCTTCAAATAAAATATCTCCCGGCTGCTCAAACCGGTAATCAAAAAGTCCATTTTCCAAGAGGGGTGGGGAAAATGAACCCGGTCCCAATCGTCTTGGTTGCCATGCACGGATGCCTGTACTACCACCGGCAAAGAAATACTTCTCATAGGGCAAAATTCCATTGCTGACTCCGTAAGGCCTAGCCATCCCCAAATTGAGGCGATAAGCAAAAGTCTGCTCACGGGTGATGGGAATATAGCGCCGAAAATCCGCCTGAAATTTCAGAAATTGGAAATAGGCAAGATTACGCTCTTCCACAAAACTGTTATTTACAAAGTTTAAGGTAGTCCCACCAGACTCTGCAAATAATCTAAGTAAAGAAGCTTTATTTCGCTGAAATGCTCCATACTGATTGAAGTTGATTATCACCTGCCCAGAGATACTACTCACATAGGAAGGGAGAAAGGAATTGATCAGGTTATTTCCTTGATTTTGCAAATCCTCCAATATTTCACGGAAATCGTTGCTCAAATTAGAGCGGATGAAGTTGGCATCCAACACATTGAACGTGTATTGTTGCCGAAGATTTCGGGTGTTCCAGTTATAGCTGAGGACACCATTCACGCTTTCCCGGATATATTCTGGACGATCTACATAATTGTAACCAATTAAGGTCCTTGTACGAGGATTGTAGCGGCCAAAGGTTTCCAAAGAAGAACGAGTAAACGGTAATAAAAACTGAGGGAAAATGATCGAAGCAGAAGTATTGAGTTCGCGGCTTCGGAAAACCCCACCTTCTCCAGTAGCGGAAACCACACCTTCAAGACCTGCTCGAAAGAAAAATTCGAAAATTTCCGCACCTCTGAAAAGATTTCTGTTTCTCAAAGAGTGAGAAAAAAATGGACCTGGAACTTGCTCCGTGATGCTGGCTCCCAATTGATTGGTGATTTGATATTTCTGGTTGGGTTGGGTATAAATCCGCGGGCGCAATACATCTCCTAAAGTATCAAAGGCAATGTTGACAAAACGGAACAAATCCAAATTTGCCAACTGTCGTTGCGTTTCTATCACATTGGTTTTATTGTATAGATCTCCTTTATTAAGAAATATCCTAGAGGAGATGATTTTTTCGGAATACTTATCGTCGTATAAATCAAATTTAATGTCCCGATAGGTAGTCTGTTGACTTTGTTTGATTTCTATCGATTCTGGAGCATCCAAGGAAAAATAAATAGAATCTAACACAAAAATTTGATGATTATCCGAGTAGATCGGCTTTCGAATGACTTGTTCAATATTGACTATATGAGTGACTGTATCTTTGAATACATTGTACTCAATATAGGAACGGGTAAATGTGTAAAAGCCATTATCTTTCAACAAGTCTTCGACTCGTTGTCTTTCTTTAGTAAGGTCGCTTTGGATGTAGGGATTACCTGATTTTACAAAAGAGTTGGCTTGTCTTGCCAATAAAAGTTTATAAATGTCATCATTATCCGAACGGGTATAAAAAGAATCAATTTTATAAACCGCATTCTCAGAGATTAAATAGTCAACAGTGGCTTTTTTCCCATTGGTCCGTAAAAAGAAATCCGTTTGAGCGTCAAAAAAGCCATTGTTTTGTAGATAATAAAGCATTTGCCGACTAGATTCAACCGTAGCAAGTGAATCATACACTACCCGTGGATTGCCTGTTCTCATAAAAAAATTACCATAGGTCAGTTTTTTATCCAAAGAAGTCAGGTTATTGGATAGTTTCTGGAATCTCCGTTGCTCTTTTTTACTCCAAGCGGCTGTGTCCCTTTTGCTGAGGAGGCTTTTGCGTTCTTGGGAAAAGCTTTCTTTCCGGTTTAAAAGAGTAGCACTATCAAACATGCTGAGCCCAAAATTGTAGACGGATACACCTACCGATGTTCCCAAGAGTGGCAAAGTAGTATTAGGCTGTTGCTTGATCAGACCATTGAGTGTATTTCTATCAGATTCTTGGATGCCTTTGATAGTGGTAGAAGTCAATAAGTATTCTCCTTCTTTGAGCCCCTTGGTAAGGGAACAAGAAGAAAATACAAGTACAAACAAGAGAAAGTTTATATATTTGGCTCTAATCACAACGAGGCAATTCCGAATGTTAAGCAAAAATACGCTTAAGTTTATTAAATCCTTACACCAAAAAAAATTCCGCAAACAAGAGCAGTCTTTTTTTGTGGAAGGTAGTAAAAATGTACTAGAGCTCTTGTGTTCAGACTATGAAATTTCACATCTGTTGATAACAGAAAAGTTTGAACAGGAGCATAGTCGCCTTTTGCAAAAATATGCAAGGCAGTCTATTCAGGTTAAGGAACAAGATCTGATCGCAGCAGGTACTTTTCAAAGCAATGATGCTGCCTTGGCTGTGGCCAAGATAAAAGCCAACGAAGCATTTGATTTAGGTGTTGATGAATGGGCTTTGGCCTTGGACGATGTTCGGGATCCGGGTAATTTGGGAACAATCATCCGCATAGCCGATTGGTATGGAATTCAAAAAATTATCCTTTCCGAGGAGTCCGCAGATTTTTACAACCCCAAGGTGCTGAATGCAAGTATGGGATCTTTTAGTAGAGTGAAAATTCACTACTGTGATTTGCAAGCCTACTTGAAAAATGTGCAGCAGCCGATTTATGGAGCCTTTTTAGATGGACAAAATATATATGCCGAATCATTTCCAAGAACAGGAATTTTAGTGATGGGCAATGAATCTCAAGGAATTTCGAGGGAAGTGGAAAAATTCGTGAATCGTCGCATTTCTATCCCTGCCTTTGGAAAAGCGGAATCCTTAAACGTTGCCATCGCTACTGCTGTGTGTTGTGATAACATACGCCGGCAGCAAACACCTGTTGTACCATAAGCTACGATTGGCATGTCACAAATCAGAAATACACTCAAAAAAGTAGGTATCAATACCTTTTTCTTTCTTCTGATTGGAATGATTGTACTAGCCAAGTTTTTCCCAAGCTTAGGCACAAGCAATGGCCCCTTACCGCTAAAAGAAATAACAGCAGTGGGTATTTCTGTGATTTTCTTTTTTTATGGTGTAAAATTAAGCCCTCAAAAACTCAAAGAGGGATTACGAAACTGGAAGTTACATGTCTTGATTCAGACAACCACTTTCTTGATATTTCCAATTGTTATTCTTTTACTTTATCAGGTATTCGGAAATGATGAAAATTACTTTTGGCTAGGTACATTTTACTTAGCGGCTTTGCCTTCTACTGTATCTTCATCCGTCGTGATGGTTTCAATCGCAAAGGGAAATCTTCCAGCCGCTATTTTTAACGCAAGCATTTCAAGCATGGTAGGGATCTTTATTACACCGATTTGGATGGATGTGATGTTGCCGGATACAGCTGTTTCTTTTGATTTGACAGAGACTTTTATCAAGCTCAGTTTGCAAGTATTATTTCCCGTTATCATAGGCCTTTTTTTACATTCAAGACTGATTTCTTTTGTCAATACGCATGCAAAAACCTTAAAAAACTTTGATCAAGGAATTATTCTATTGATCATCTTTACTGCTTTTGCAGAATCCTTTGCTGAAAAAATGTTTGAAGGCCACAGCGCAACTTCTATTGTGGGTTTAGGCGCTTTGATGTTGCTGTTATTTATCCTTATGGCTTTGGCCATGTGGGGATTATCAAGGGTATTGAAATTCTCGAGGGAAGATACCATTACTGTTATTTTCTGCGGTAGCAAAAAATCGTTGGTACAGGGAGCAGTTATGGGGAGGGTCATGTTTCCTGATCCAGTAATCTTTGGTTTGATCCTATTGCCTCTTATGATCTATCACGCGCTTCAGTTGATGGCTGGATCAGCGCTCGCACAGCGATTGGCTATAGGAGAGGAGAAACAAGGAGTTGAGGTCTAAGAAAAAGGTTAAAGATATATTTACTGAAGCATTTAAAAACATAGTATATTTCGTTGAATTAAAATCTCGCAGAAATCTTGAAAATTTATCAAATCGACGCATTTACAGATCAAGTTTTTGGAGGTAATCCGGCGGCAGTTGTGCCACTTCAGGCTTGGCTACCCGATGAAATCCTTCAATCTATAGCCTTAGAAAATAATTTATCAGAAACAGCTTTCTATGTACCAAAAGGGAATGCCTTTGAACTTCGATGGTTTACCCCCACGACAGAGGTTGCTTTATGCGGTCATGCGACCTTAGCTGCTGCTCATGTCCTATTCGAAGAGGAGGGCTATCGCCAAGAAAGTATTGAATTTGAGTCAAGATCTTCGGGTATGCTGCGAGTCACGCGGACAGAAAAAGGAATTACCCTTGATTTTCCGGTGGATGAACTAACTGAAATTGATCTTCAACCAAATTTGCTTCAACCTTTTCACACGAAACCTATTCAAGCCTTTCAAGGGAAAACAGATATTATTTTGGTATTTGAATCAGCCGATCACATTAAAAAATTAGGAGTAGATATGTCCGCGATTGCTGCGATTGAGGCGAGAGGAGTGATTGTCACAGCACCGGGAGATGATGTGGACTTTGTTTCCCGTTTTTTCGGTCCAAGGGTAGGTGTTCCTGAAGATCCTGTTACTGGATCGGCACATACAAGCCTAACCCCACTATGGAACTTAAAAACCCAAAAAACTAGTTTTCAAGCATTACAACTGTCACCCAGAGGAGGGAAGCTGCACTGCCAATTGAAAGGGGATAGGGTTTTAATTACGGGAAATGCGGTGACGTACATGAAGGGGATAGTGATGGTGAACAGTGAACAGTAATTTCAGCACAAGATATTGATTAGTAAGGAGGGACTGCTCGTTCAGAATTAAAACTTATTTCTAGTCACTTACATCTCGTCTCTAAAAATACCTGTTGGTCTTGTTTAGAAAGGATACTGAAATAAATCCAAGCCCCAAATGAAGGGTAGGGCGTAGCGGGTAATCAGGGTGATGACTATAATTGAAAAAATATTCAACCAAAATCCTGCCCGAATCATATCCTTGATTTCAAGGTAGCCTGAACCAAAAACAACTGCATTGGGAGGAGTAGCCACCGGTAGCATGAAGGCACAACTGGCAGCCATCGTAGCCCCAAACATCAATCCAAAGGGATGAACACCCATAGAAGCCGAGACTGCAGCCAAAATCGGTAAGAGCATAGAAGCCGTCGCCACATTGGAGGTAATCTCTGTTAAAAAGTTGACTGCCGCGACAATGATCAATAAAAATAACCCAAAAGCTATAAAATCAAGATAAATAAACTGACTACCAATCCATTCTGCTAATCCTGTCACTTTAAATCCTTCGGCTAAAGACAAGCCACCACCAAAGAGAATTAAGATGCCCCAAGGGATTTTTTCAGCGGTTTTCCAATCTAATAAGGCCTCCGACCGCTTGGAAGAAGGAATTATAAATAAAAGCAAAACACCGATCAAGGCAATAATTGTATCATCTAAGAAGGGTAAATTTTGTTTGACCACAGGTAAGCTTCTGCTTATCCAGGCCAAGCTGACCATGACAAAAACCAAGGAAACGCGTTTTTCCTCCAAAGAAAGTGAGCCTAAATCTTTGATTTGTTTTGCGATTTCGGCTTTTCCTGAGCTGAAATCAGCTTGTTCGTCACTAGGTAAAGCGATGCTCGTTAAGTACCACCAGCAGATGATTAAAAGAAATAAAGCCACTGGTAAACCGTAACTCATCCATTGACTGAAGCTAATCTCAAACCCATACAATTCCCGAACGACACTGGCTAAAATAATATTCGTAGGAGTACCAATCAACGTTGCAATTCCGCCAATCGAAGCTGCATAGGCAATACCCAACATCAATGATTTCCCTAAAGGGCTGCCTTTCATAAATTTACCATCTGTTCCGTCCAATTGGGATACAACTGCAATGCCTATGGGCAACATCATTAGAGAAGTCGCCGTATTTGATATCCACATGGATAAAAAAGCAGTGGCTACCATAAAGCCTAAAACTATTTTCTTAGAATTTGTACCAATCCAATGAATAATAATCAGGGCAATTCTTTTATGTAAATTCCATTTTTCAATAGTAACTGCAATCATAAACCCACCCATGTACAGTAATACCATAGGATTGGCATATGATTTGGAAACCTCTGCGATGCTCATCGTTTGTAGCAAAGGCAATAAAATCAACGGTAAGAGTGAAGTAGCTGGAATAGGGATAGCTTCTGTTATCCACCAGGTAGCAATCCAACAGGTCACTGCTAACATGACTTGAGCATCAGCAGGCATCCCGAATAAATCTGGCCAAACCCATATGAGTAGGAATAACAAGGGACCCATGAATAGTCCGATTGATAAAGAAGGTTTTGATGATTGTTTCAAAATGTCAAGGAAAAGGAAGGGGTTGATATTTTGGGTTTATGGTTGATGAATGTATTCTATTTAACATAATGTAAATTATATAACAAATAGGCTTGTTTCAATCAATTGGCTCAGTTCATGCAATCAGCCATCTTTCCCATATATTCCAACCAATTGTCCGTGAATGCACTTACAAGGTACTACCAACAGCTCTCTAGCATCAATTGTGCGCTGTCAATTCTCCTAACTGTAACTGATAATCATATTGCAGATCCTCGTGCAACTTGCTGATAAGATTTTCTACTTTACGTAACTGTACACCATACAAATTATCAATTACCGGATGTCTATGATCTAAATATCCAAATTCTTTGGTTTGCTGACAGAAATATAAAATCAATTCCAATTGCTGATCTTTTCGCTTCGTAAATTTTAAAAGTTTGTTTAAAGTACTTCTTAACTTCTGCAAAGATTTTTTCCCTGTCCAGTAATTGGAATTGTTGCCTTTGTAAAATTCTTGTAACAAAAACTCTTTGCTCTCTACCAAAAAGAAATTCTCATCCTGCTGCTCATGCAATTTAAAATAAGCATAACGCTTATTATCTGTTGTAAAGCCAATGATATCAAGCAACAGGGTTTTGAGTTCTTTTTCATCCATATACCCGATGGCTTTTTTTATTTCAGCTATTTTTGGATTAATCATGTGTTAAATCAACTTTTAAATCTTAAATCTAGCGCAAAATTTGAAATTAACATTTAACTAACTTTTAAATAGGGTTATTTTTGATTCGATGAAAGAACTCCAGGAAATCATACAGCAATACTACACCTATCTAGCAAATAACGAAGCCTGTGCCTTAGCTACTGTCGTAAAAGTCGATGGATCAGCTTATCGACGTCCGGGCGCACGCATGTTGGTATCCGAGAATGGCCAATTAACAGGTGCTATATCTGGCGGATGCCTCGAAGGTGATGCCTTGAGAAAAGCTCAAGCAGTTATTTTTAAGCAAAAATCCAGTATAGTTACCTATGATACAACGGATGAAGACGATCAGAAATTCGGTATTGGGCTTGGTTGTAATGGTATTATTCACGTGCTTATCGAGCCTATCCAATTTGAAGAAGTATTGAACCCTATTAAACTGCTTGAAATTGCACTTGGCAAAAGGGAAACAGCTGTTTTGTTAACATTGGTAGATCTCGATCCGACAGCTACCGATCAGCCGGGAACCTTGGCTTGCATTCAAGCCGAGGAAAGCCATTTGTCTAGTCGAGCCCAAAAACTTTCCCATCTCAATCAATTTATAGATGATACAGCATATTTAACTAGTTTACAATCATCTATCATTCAAAAAATAGCGTCTGAAGAAACACTTTACTGTTTGGTCGAGCCCATTCATCCACCGGTTCATATTTGGCTGTTTGGTGCAGGCAATGATACCATTCCTGTAACCAAATTCGCACAACTATTGGGCTGGGAAGTAACGTTGATTGATGGAAGAAAAACCCATGCCAATGAAGTGCGTTTCCCTGGTGTCAATCGAATCTTTGTTCGCTCTGCTGAAGACGCCTTGGAAGGATTATCCGCAGATGCACACACTGTAGCGTTGCTGATGACACATAATTTTGAGTATGAAGCCACCCTTTTGGAAGGTCTTCTTCCCCTACCCTTGCCTTATATTGGAATTTTAGGTCCAAAAAAGAAATCATTGAAGTTATTTGAACGCTTGGAAAACAAAGGGTTTGCCATCCCTCATGAGCGAATCTATGGTCCAATGGGTTTGCATATCGGTGCAGAAGGCAGTGAAGCAATTGCTTTATCGGTTTTAAGTGAGATCATGGCTGTACTTCATCATAAACCTGCGGGATTTTTAAGGGAGTTGGATGGACCTATCCATGCATCCTTATGAACAGTTATGGCGCCATTATCTTAGCTGCTGGACAGTCTAGTCGCTTAGGCAAACCCAAGCAATTGCTCGAATACAAGGGTAAAAAATTATTACAACACGCCATCGATGCTGTTACCCCAATTGTTCATGAAAATTTTCGAGTCGTATTGGGAGCCTATACCAGCGAAATTTTAACCTCCTTTGAACCGGTCAGTTTTCCCTATGTTCACAACGAGGAATGGCCACTTGGAATGGCTACTTCTTTGAAAACTGGTTTAACCTCATTGCTCAACCAAACGAGTGTCGAGGGTATATTTTTATTAGTTTCAGATCAACCTTTTGTTGATAGTGAAATAGTTAAATCACTATTAGATAAGCATATAAAAGAGAATAAAAAATTGGTTGCCTCTGCCTATGGGCATACTTTGGGAGTACCTGCTTTCATTCATGCCACGTACTTTGATGAATTATTGGGGTTGAAACAAGATGCTGGTGCGAAGAAACTTTTTTATCGCTACTCTAGCGATCTTGCCCAGTTGGATTTTCCGAAAGGAAGCTTCGATGTCGATACCCAAGAGGATTTTTTAAAACTTATCCAACCCTAGTTGGGCATTCTTTTTAAAGTCTTCATCTCAAACCCTATATTTGCGCAACAAAAAGTAAAACAAGCAACATGAACAATTTTATTGAGGAATTACGCTGGAGAGGGATGCTTCAGGACATGACCCCTGAAATCGAGGAACATTTATCCAAAGGGATGGCTTCAGCTTACCTCGGTTTTGATCCAACGGCGGATTCTTTGCATATTGGACATCTAGTCGGTGTCATGACTTTGTTGCATTTCCAACGGGCCGGACACAAACCGTTTGCATTGGTAGGTGGGGCAACAGGTATGATTGGCGACCCAAGTTTTAAATCAGCTGAACGAAATTTATTGGATAAATCCTCCCTAGATCACAATGTAGCTTGCCTGCAAGATCAATTAGGTAAATTTTTGAATTTTTCGGAAGGTGCGGCGAACAAGGCTGAACTTGTTAATAATTATGACTGGATGTCTCAGTTTAGCTTCCTGGATTTTATCCGAGATGTAGGAAAATACATTACAGTGAATTACATGATGGCGAAAGATTCGGTTAAAAGAAGGTTGGAAGACGGAAACGGTCTTTCTTTTACTGAATTTTCCTATCAATTGATACAAGGGTATGATTTTTATCATTTATGGAAAAATCAAAACGTTAGCATTCAGCTAGGTGGTTCCGATCAATGGGGAAATATCGTAACAGGTACAGAATTAATCCGCAAAATGGAAGGAGGTTCTGCATTTGCCCTGACGGTTCCTTTGATCACCAAAGCAGATGGCACCAAGTTTGGAAAAACAGAGTCAGGTTCGGTTTGGTTGGATCCAGAAAAAACCTCCCCGTACAAGTTTTATCAGTTTTGGCTGAATGTATCGGATGAAGATGCGAGGAAATACATTCGGATTTTCACAGTTTTGGATCAGCAAACTATTGAAAGTTTAGAAAGTGAACATGCAGCAGCTCCTCACTTGAGAGTTTTGCAGCGGGAAATTGCCAAGCAGGTTACGCTTATGGTTCATGGGGAAGCAGATTATGAGATGGCAGTCAAAGCTTCTGAAATTCTCTTTGGAAAATCTTCTACCGAAGATCTGGCATCTTTAGATGAGCGTACGTTTCTTCAGGTATTCGAAGGTGTTCCGCAGGCAGAACTTACCCAAGAAGAATATCATGCTTGCCCTAGCCTAGTGGATTTATTATCAGAGAAGACTAGCAGTGTAATATTCCCATCCAAAGGAGAAGCACGAAAAATGATCCAAGGTGGTGGTGTTGCGATCAATAAAGAAAAAGTATCAGATCCACAACTGAAACCTGCTTTTGCGCTCTTACAAGGGAAGTATTTACTAGTTCAGAAGGGAAAGAAAAACTATTTCATCGTCAGCATCACAGAAAACTAATCAAAAACGCAACATTCTGCTTTATTTTCAGTATTTTAGGATGTTAAAAAATGAATTTATGAACAGAATATTTCAACAGTCTATCTTCGCATTGATTCTGATGTTAGCTATAAGTTCATGCAGATCAGGTTTTGAAGGTGATAGAGATGGTCTACGGGAGGATTTGGAGTCTATCACAGAGGTACTACACGTCAGCTTCTTTGAGTTTGATGTAGTGGGTGGTACTGAAACCGAAGAATTTAGAGTCGATAATGATGGCCTGCATGGAATTTATGGAATTTCTCGGATGGATGCAGAGCGCATGGAAGGAAATAGCTTGGCATTGTTCAGATGTATTCGGGTGACGGAACCCAGTGTACCCCAGTTAACGCGTATCAGAGCTGCCACTAGTAATTTTAGTGATTGTCGCACGAGCAAAAGCCTTGACTATCGAAGATCTGTCAATGAAATTTTGAGAGGTTTGTCTCAGAATAGAAGAGAATTGATCCAAGCGATGCAAACAGGTGTGATGTCCCCTTTAGAAGTCAGAAATGAATTTAATCAACTCAGGCAGCAAGCACGCCGGGCGATTATGGATGAAAAAATAAAGCATTCCGAAACATTGAAAGAATGTTTGGGAAATTATGTAGGAGATTTAAACAGCGTTTTAACTCCGCTTCAGTGGGAACAGTTCAGATCCTGCATCCGGGATTAAAATTACTGATCTCACTATGAACACTTTAGAATAGACTGCACTTAGCAGTCTATTTTTTTTGAATGAAGTTTAATATTTTTGAACTTCATTCGAAAAACTATGGCAGCTAAGGATCGCGAGAAAAAAGAAAAATTGATTTTAGACGGAGCAATCAAACTCTTCAACACCAAAGGTTATACGGCGACAAAAATGGAGGATGTCGCCAAACAAGCCAAAATCAGCAAAGGGCTCACCTATTTTTATTTTAAGAACAAGGAGGATTTGTATATGGCTGTAACCAAAAAAGCCTTTGATGAGCTTCGGGCGGTATTCCGAGAAGTGTACAAAGTTAAGGGTCGTACAGGCATGGAAATGCTGACCGAATTGACTGGAAAGTACATCGACTTTGTCTTAGAAAATAGAATGCTGAATGAGGCTATTTTAAATTTTATGAATCTAGTTCAAATGTATAATAAAGAGGAGTTGAGAAGCGCTATCCATCCCTTGATTTTAGAAAGCGAGCATTTTCAGAAACTTCTAGAAATACAGCATGATTGTGGGAAGTTGGGTATTCAGATGGTTTCATTAGGAATAAAGGATGGCAGTATTCGTCCCGAATTGCAGGCCGAAATCACATTTTATACCATATGGAGCATGTTGATTGGTTTCGAGCGCCTTTCAGGGCCTGTGGATTACGAAGGTAAAGATTTGAAAATTCACCTTGAAAATTGGAAGCCTGGCTTTATTAAATTGATGCAGGAAATGCTTAAAGGAACCATTCAGGCCTCCAAACCTAAGGTTGTTCAAGCCTCTTTATTTTAAAAGCAACAAGTGCTGATTGAGATTTGAAATTTTGAAGCTTGACAAAGAGGAGTTGCAATCCTCCTACCCGGATTAATTGTCATTCTAAAAAATCTTGTTCCAAGTTACATCCGGACTTACGGAGACACCTGTTTAGAGCTAGCTATAAGTATTTTGAAGCTTGGAATACTCGTTTCTAGCTTCTAATTTCTCGTCTCCTTCTTTATTGTTCACTCTATTTCCCTCAGTTCCACCTTGACTGCTTCGTTTTTTGGGATGATGCTTCCTCCTACATTTTCAGCTATGTAATAGGTGATTTGGGCTCCAAAAAGAAAAATCACTACTGAATAATAAACCCATATGAGTAGAATTACCAAAGAACCTGCAGCTCCGTAGGTACTTCCAAGGTTGGAATTGCCTAAATAGATCCCAATCAAATACTTGCCTACCCCAAATAATACCATGGTGACGATGGCGCCCATCCAAGTATCTTTCCAGCGTACCCGTGCATCTGGTAGTATTTTATACATCAGAGCAAAGATAACCACAAACAAGGCTTGAGCTAAAGCAAAATGTGCTACTGCGGCAAAATTGAAGGGTAAATCCACGATCAAATAATCCGCCAAGTAATTATTGATGATTACAAAAATGGCATCCAAAATCAAGGAAATCAAAAGAATAAAGCCAATGGAAGCTACCAATGAGAAACTTAAGAGCCGATTAACAGCAAATTTTATCAAGCCTTTCTGAGGTTTGGCTTTGATATGCCAAATGTGATTGATGGCATTCTGTAAACTCACAAAAACGGTGGTCGCGCTAAATGCAAGCAAGAGAAATGCTACAAAATTGGAAATCATATTGGAGCTGCTACCCTCAAAATTATCTAAAATTTCCTCCAAGGTTTCTCGACTCTCAGGTCCTGCGAGCTCTTCTATCTGATGAAGGATTTCAAATTTAATTTCACTTTCCGTGTACAGGGTAGCCCCAATATTTAAAATGATGATTAACAAGGCTGGCAAACTGAAAATTGTGTAAAAAGCTGTTCCAGCTGCTAGTCCCATTGATTCTCCAGAAAAGAAATCCTTCACCGTATCCCTCAAAATTTGGTATACCGTTAGTTTTCTTATTTTTTCGATCATAGTTATTCTTTTTCCCATAGGTCTTCCAAGGAATATGGGCTCCTGGGACCTGTGTAAAAAGTACCGTCGATAAATCGATACTTGGTGTCAATGTTCTTTAATGTTTCCATATCGTTTGCTTCAATTACAATAGCCCCTGCTGCCAAATTTTCATGGATTCGTTCCTGATTGATGGATTTTGGAATTACGGCAATTCCCCTTGCTACATGATAAGCAATCAATAACTGTGCCGCAGAGCATGCATATTTAGAAGCCAACTCTTGAATGAGCGCATGCTGGAGTAAACTGGGTTCATCTGCTTTTTTGATGGAAGAAGAGCGATCGCCCGAGCCTAGTGGAGAGTAAGCCGTCATCAGCATACCATGCTCCTTGCAGAACTTTACCAGCGTATCTTGGGGTAAAAAAGGATGCATTTCTACCTGATTCATTTCTGGCGCTACTTTACATGTTTTCAGGATTTCGTTCAACTTACTGCTGTTAAAATTAGAAACTCCAATATGCTTGGTGAGTCCATTTGCGAAACAAGCTTCCATCCCTTCCCAAGTTTGTTCTAAGGGAACATCCTGATAGGTATAGTACTCCTCCCTGTTTTGGGCAAACTCCACCCCTTTCTTAAAGCTTACAGGCCAATGAATCAAATATAAATCCAAATAATCCAAGCGAAGATCGCGGAGAGTTTCTTTCAAACCTACTTCCACGTCTTCCAAGCGATGATTGGAGTTCCATAGCTTGGACGTAACAAACAATTCCTCTCGCCTGACAATGCCATCCGAAAATGCTTTGGTGAAGGCCTGCCCTACTTCTGATTGATTATTGTAAATCGCCGCACAATCAATGTGTCTATAGCCTGCTTCTAAGGCCCATAAAACTGCCTGATATACTTGTCCCGGTTTAGATTTCCATGTTCCTAAACCGATTATGGGTAGTTGGTCTCCGTTATTAAACGCTAGTGTTTTCATAGGTTAAGTAGTAGGTAGTAAAGTTAGCATTTTAAGTCGTAATATGTTTGAAAGTTTACATGACTTGATGTAGACATCTGTGAGCGTAAACTTCAAGTGAGCCAATTATTCACCCTAAAATTTAAATTTCTCCAGATACTTTTTGAAGCGGTTCATCACCCAAAGATGGATTCTTGCCTGCGTATTCACATAAATAAACCAAGGCAATCGAGGAACAAATTCATGAATGGCGGAAATCATATATTTCCCTCCCATGACTTCCCTAAATTCCAACCATCCGTAATCATACCGCTTGACCAGCCATCCTCCAGTAATATAAAAAAGCTGTCGTTTCATATCGCTGCGATCAGGAATGAGCGTCAGTTGGAGCATAGGTTTGGGGAAGTTCAATAGATGAAAGCCAATATCCCCTCTGCTATTTTCCTTGGCATTGATTAGAAAACTAAAAAAGGTCGGTAACCAAACTTTGTATCGATTGGCAACCCACAAAGCACTTTGATGCCGCGTATTGGGGAGGCGTTGGATACTTCGAACAGTATTTTTATCGCCTGCAAAGGATTTAAAAGGAGGTAATGCCGGTAATTTCGCATCCGGATCCAATGCCTTTTTTGCAGCAGTATTATAGTCTAAGTAGTCAATATCTTTTTCCCGAAAAGCCAAGTGATCTGAAACCGTGAGGGTGTGTTTCAGACTTTCCACCAGAGGGGATACCAAAGACATAGGGGTTTTACCAAAATAGGAAACCCAAAGCTTGGAAAAACCTACGGAAAATACCGGAACGGATACAATCCAGCGTTTTTTGCCCATTGCCTTCGCCGTCATTTCCAACATGCCTTTGTAGGTTAGGATTTCGGGCGAACCGATTTCAAATGCGCGTCCATAGACATTAGGATTACCCAAACAACTATCCATGATAGTCAGCGCATCTTCCAAAGAGATGGCTTGCGTTTCGGATTGGGTCCATTGGGGACACACTAGAACAGGAAGCTTTTGTACCAAATGATACATCATATCAAAAGAGGAACCTCCTGGACCAACAATTATACCCGCTCTGAGGGCAGTTACTGGAACTCCCTTCGATGCGAGGGTTTCTTCTACTTCCAGTCGACTGCGCAAATGGATGGAGATGGCCTCCAACTCTAAATCTTTGGGTAAAATACCTCCTAAATATAAAATTTGCTCAATTTTATTGGCTGCAGCAGCTCTCGCAAAATTATCTGCCAATAATAAATCCGTATCCTGAAAGCTACCCTGATTGAGGCGGGTAGATGCAGACATGGAATGAATCAAATAAATAGCATAGTCAATACCCTCAAGAGCTTCAATTGTTGAAGTGATGGAAAATAGCTCCACCTGCTTCCAAGTGACCCCATCTACCACCGGCTGTACAGCCTCTCTTCTGCTGAGAGCCACGATGTCATAGCGGTCTTTAAATCGATCGATAAACCATCTTCCGATGTAACCTCCTGCACCTGCTATGGCTATTTTCTTTTTCATCTACAATGGAGGCTGTTCAGATAAAATCAAAGCTTCTGCAGCCCTTCTGCCAGAGGTCATTGCGGCATTAATAGAGGCATTCAGCATATAGTCCCCTGCTAAAAAGACTCCATCCATCAATTTGGCTTGGGTTGGTGTAATATCACCCTTCATATCCTGTACATCGGGTAAAGCTTCAGTTAGTTCGTACGTTGTGACATGCTCAAAATAAGAAGCCGAGATACCTGTCAACGCTTCCAACTCTATTCCAATCATAGAGATCAGTTGCTCATTATTTTTTACAGGTTGAACCACAGAAACAGAAAGCAGTGCTTTGCCTTTTGGTGCATAGGCTTTGCTTACATCTGTCATGAATACCAGGTTATTTATGATAAACTGAGGATCAGTAACCAATGAAATCATTGGACTTGCAGTAAAGGAATGATCTAGTGCAAAATATACGTTGATTACTTTTCTGTAAGGATTCACTTGCCCACTCATTTGGGGTATAAGCTTATCCGGTCTACATGCAACAATGACTTTTTTCGCCTCAATCACTTCTCCATTTTGAAGTGCAATGGTAGTTCCTTGAATACTTTCTACTGGCGTATTCAACCGGATTTCCGTTGTTCTCAGCTTGCTTTTTAACTGTTCCGAAATCTGCCCCATACCTTTTTCTGGTACTGCGGCATGTCCCAAAGCAAACATCTTAAAGACAAATTTAAACATCCTGGAAGAAGTGCTCAGGTCATTTTCCAAGAAAATACCTTTGAAAAAGGGTTTAAAAAAATTGTTGATGATGATATCTGAAAAACCATATTCTTTCAGAAATTGAAGCGTCGGTTGAGATTCTTCTGCAAATATTTCCTCATCTGAAAGACCTTTCAACTTATTGGTAAGGGTAAATATTTTGACCTTATCGGTCAAACTGCCTACTTCCGAGAAAGCCATTCCAAAGAGTTTCATAGGATCCCGTAAAGGATCATGAATGGCGAAACTACTGCCCGGTTTTAACACAATTGCTCCTGGAGCAAATTTTTTCAATTGAAGGGAATCGTAATCCAAATAACGCTGAGCCTCCGGATAGGCCGTATTCAATACTTGGAATCCTCTGTCGCAAAGAAATCCTTTGACAGCATCTGTGCGCACACGTCCCCCTACTCCATCGGATGCTTCTAAAATCAGTGGTGTATATCCAGCCTTTTCTAACTCAAACGCTGCTATCAGTCCTGATAGTCCAGCGCCTATGATACAAACGGGTTTTTGTTCGTGCATGTGTTTAAATATATGAAGATATGACCAAAATTAATGCATTTTGTTTGATATCATACGGGAACTTGCTACCAACCGATTAAATAATCATTCATTTAATCCTGTAATTTTCTCAAAAAACGGGGGATATTTTGGTACTTTCGATCATTCATCAACAGATCCATGATACGAAAAATCTTTCTTTACATTTGTTTGCTCGGCATAAGTTTGCAAAGCAGCATATACGCACAAATCTATTTTCCTCCAGCAGGTCAATGGGCAGAAAAAAATCCTCAAGAGCTGAATGTATCTGCTGCTAAACTTGCCGATGCCATTCGCTTTGCGCAGGCAATCGAAAGCACCCAAGATCCCAATCTCAAATTGGCGCATTACCAGTCTGCTTTTGGTCGGGAACCTTTTGGTTATCCTGTTGGTCCTATGAAAGATAGAGGAGCGTCCACAGGTTTGATTATTTACAAGGGCTATATCATCGGAAAATGGGGAGACCCAGATCGAGTAGACTTGACTTTTTCAGTAGCTAAAAGCATCCTATCCACCACAGCGGGCTTAGCAGTAGATGCTGGATTGATCCGTTCAGAAAAAGATTTGGTGTATCCTTACATGGCACCTATCATCCCCTACAACCCTGCTCAAACCCTGCAGAATAAAGCCGATCATATGTTTCAAGAAGATGTTTTTGATTTGTTTGCGGGAGAACATAATCGAAAAATTACCTGGGAACATTTGCTGAGACAAACATCCGATTGGGAGGGTTCCCTTTGGGGAAAACCTGATTGGGCAGATAGGCCTACGGGTAGTTCCATGGACTGGCTAACGCGAGAAAGACATGAACCTGGAACAGTCTATAAGTACAATGATACTCGCGTAAATGTCCTGGCATTGGCTTTGTTGAATGTTTGGAGACGTCCGTTGCCTGTGGTCTTAAAAGAGCGGGTGATGGATAAAATCGGTGCGAGTCCTACTTGGAGATGGACAGGATATGAGAATTCATTTGTAATTATGGACGGGCAAATTGTACAATCTGTCAGTGGTGGTTCGCATTGGGGAGGTGGCTTGTTTATTTCTGCTTACGATCAAGCAAGATTTGGATACCTTACCTTGCGTAACGGGAAGTGGAATGGTGAACAAATTGTCTCTGAAGCTTGGATAAACAAATCCAAAACTCCAACCTCTGTTCAGACCAATTATGGTTTTATGAATTATTTCCTAAATACAGATAAAAAAGAAATCCCTAGTGCACCCGAATCAGCCTTTTATCACCTTGGTGCAGGTACCAATATGGTGTATGTAGATCCTGAAAATGAACTAGTAATCGTAGCTCGGTGGATCAACAACAATGAAAAAGCTGCATTGGTGGAGAAGGTATTGGAGGCGATCGAGAAGTGAAGCTAAAATAAGGTAGAAATAAGAATTAAAATAATTTGAGATGAGATACGAATCAAAAGACAAGATTTAAAGGAGCTGTCCAGGCTGTTCGAGATTTGCAATCTAGAACTTGGGATAAGGGGGATTTGCAATCCCCTTTGGTTTATTGGTTTGTTACCTCAAATTGTTTCCGACTTAATTTTACTTTTTCTTAATCTATGACGTCAACTGTAGTGGGATTGCAAATCCCACATTATCTGTTTCCCGAAATTGCAAATTTCGAGAAGCTTCACTGTTTACTATTCACTGCTCACTGTTCACTATCCACTGTTCACTGTCCACTGCTCACTCTCAACTTCTCAACACATTCCCTGACAGCCTGAATAGCTATTTCAATGTCTTCTTTGGTGGTGGACCAGCCTAGGGAGAAGCGAATGGATGCTTTGCCTTGCTCATCGCTTAGGCCCATGGCTTTGAGAACGTGTGAGGCTTTGGGAGTAATTGAAGAACAGGCAGAACCTGAACTGCAGGCGATGGTTTTATTGAGTTGAAAAAGCAAATCTTCCCCTTGTACCCCTTCAAATGCTAAGTTGCTGACATGTGGTAAACGATGGCTGACGCTGCCATTGATCGAGATACCGGGCAATTGACAGATCGCATTTTCAAGGGAATTACGTAGTTCCTCCATTTGGGTAGAATTACTACCTATGGACTTTCGGGCAATTTCAGCGGCTTTACCCATGCCTACAATGCCCGGAACATTCAATGTACCGCTCCGGAATCCTTTTTCATGGTTTCCTCCATCTAGGATCTGTTTAGGTTTGGCAAAAGTATCGTTGTGCCGTATGAATAAAGCTCCCACGCCTTTGGGGCCATAAAATTTATGGGCTGAAAGCGCCATCAAATGGCAATGGGAAGTTGTCACAGGGATTTTTCCTACACCTTGGACAGCATCGGTAAAAAGGATTACTCCATGCCTCTCAGCAATGGCAAATATTTCATCCATCGGGTGAATCAAGCCTGTTTCGTTATTTGCCCACATCAAGGCAATCATTTTGGTGTGAGGCCGCAGAGATGCTTGCAAAATTGACAAATCGATCTCCCCTTTGCCATTCACTGGTAAATAGGTAACCTCTGCTCCCCAACTTTCCAAGGTTTGGAAGGTGTCTAAAACTGCCTTATGTTCGGTTAAACAGGTGATGTAATGTTGGCGTTCTCCCTCGAAATTGAAATAAGTTCCCTTGATGGCTTGGTTGATAGCCTCGGTCGCACCTGAAGTAAAAATGATTTCTTTGGGTTTGGCTCCGATGGCTTGAGCTACTCTTGCACGGGCCAACTCCACTGCCTCTTCTGCTATCCACCCATATGGGTGATGCTTGCTTGCCGCATTCCCGAAATGTTTGGTAAAAAAGGGAAGCATCTCCTCCAAAACTTCGGGATGACAGGGTGTAGTAGCATTGTAATCCAAGTAGATAGGTGCCTTCATCTCAATAATCACTTCTCCATTTTTTCTTTTCAGATCGGGCCTTTTTTGCTTTCAACCGTTCCTCAACTGCTGCTTTGGAAGGCTTAGTTGCAATCCTCTTTTTTTTCTTTTCAAAAGCCTTGGTCAGCAGTTCATAAAACTTCCGAATGACCAGATCCTTATTTTGCAGTTGGGAGCGCTTTTCCTGACTTTGTAGGATGATGCCACCTGAAATATCAAGTTTAGAGCTCCATTTTTTCTGCAGTACTTCTTTTTCCTCTAGGTCCAAAACCTGCGATGCCAAAACGTTGAATTTCAGCTGTACTTTGGAATTGACTTTATTCACGTTTTGACCTCCGGGCCCAGAGGATCGGCTCATGATAAATTCAAATTCAGGATCAAATAAGCGTTGTTTTATTTTTTGTTGAATATGCATACTGACAGGAAATAAGGATCATCCTTGAGTAGTAACTATCCTCAGTGGGAATAGTTCCAGTGTCACATGCCATGTGCCAGCTGCATCAGCAATCCACAGATGTAGGCTCCATAGGTGCCAACAGCATATCCTAAAACAGCCATCAAGACCCCTACCGGTGCTAAGGAAGGGTTGAAAGCTGATGCTACGATGGGTGCTGAAGCTGCTCCTCCGACATTTGCTTGAGAACCCACAGCCACGTAAAAGAACGGTGCTTTGATTAAAAATGCTACCAAAAGCATGATCATGATATGGAATAGCATCCAGGTAATCCCGATAAGAAAGAAAACAGGATTATCAAAGATAGCTCCTAAATCCATTTGCATCCCGATGGTAGCCACCAATACATAAAGCAACAAGGAACCCATGCGCGAAGCCCCTACTCCTTCGAGTTTTCTGGTTTTCGTGAAGGACAACACTAAACCACCCGTTGTAGAAACTACCACAATCCAGAAGAATGTAGAATCCAAGGAATAAGCACTTAAGGCTGGGTAATTCTCACCGATAAAGGGTGCCACATAATCGGCAATCAAGTGAGACAACCCAGTAATCGCAAAGCCAATTCCAACTATTTTCATGCTATCTGCCAAGGTGGGAAGCTTCATGATACTCGCACGATACTTTTCAACCTTTTCCTGCAACTCCGTAATTGCCGAAGCATCTGCCTTAAAGATTTTATCAATTTTTCCTGGTTTGGCTGCCCAATATAGCAAAACAGCCATCCACACATTGGCTACCAAAACATCCACTGCAATCATTTGGGAAAACAAGGTTGGACTTGCTCCAAATACTTCTAGCATGGCTGTTTGGTTGGCACCTCCTCCAATCCAGCTGCCGGCGATCGTTGCTAAGCCTCTCCAGATTTCGTCGGGACCAACTCCACCTAAGATTTCGGGATAAATGGCCGAAATAGTCAGTAATGCCAAGGGGCCACCCACTATAATCCCCAAGGAACCCGCCAAAAACATGATCAAGGCTTTTGGTCCCAATTTTAAGATACCTTTGAAATCAATTCCTAAGGTTAACAAAACCAAGGAGGTTGGGAGTAAGTAGCGGGAAGCAACTTTGTACAAACCTGAGCTTTCACCAGATATAATTCCCAAGGAGTTGAAAACAGCTGGGATAAAATAGCAAAGAAGAACGGATGGGATATATCGATAAAATTTCTGCCAAAAAGGGGCTTTACTAGCCGATGTACTGAATACAAATGCTAAGGTCAACATCAACAAACCTAGGACGGTTGCGTCGTTTGTCAATAATGGCGTTTGTTCTGTCATTGTAAATAGGTTAGATTTTGTAATGAATAGTAGCTGCAAGATATGGAATCACGGTTGAAGATTTAATATTTTAGAATTTAGATTTTAGATTTCAGTTCACGAATTATGACTGATTCATTGACTATTTTGTGGATTGAAACTCGAGCCTAGCAGTAGCTCTTGGGTTTGTTGCTCTTTTATAGAAAAAATTCATCTTGAAATAATCATATGGTTTCTTATTTTTAAGCGAAATGTAGGCGAATGGTCGGGAGACACACGGGACACGGTCGGAACGTAGTCGGGACATGTACCCTAGAAAAAGCGGTATTTTAATGGGGAAATATGAATATTTCCGATGCTTTATAATTTTTTTAAGATCTGAAATAGTTGATTTTTTACCATTAAGGGATTAAGGGAATGAAGGTTTGGTATAATATGAAGGCTAATTTTCAAAGTAGCGTATCAGGTATTTTACCAAAAAGGGGCGTTAGCCCTGCGATCTCAAACTGACGGGGAACGAAAAACCTGGCAGGTTTGCGATAGCATGGGGAAATAAAAAGCTTCAACGGATATCTAAAACCTGCCAGGTTTTACCTAGAATCGATAGTCCTGATGGGACTTTGTTTTTTACGAATTCACATTTACCTTGGGTTGAAACCCAAGGCTAGCATGTCTGCTGTGCCTATGGCATTAAGTTTAACCCATATGTTAACACTTAACAATTCCAATCACCCTCGCTGGTCTTTAGAACCCTCCTAACTGTCCCCCCTACCAACTGCTCACTGATCACTCCCCACGCCGGTCTCTAGAATCCCCTCATTCATTCCAAATTCTTCATTCCACATTCTACATTCCCAACTGCACACTGTTCACTTCCATCGTCGGTCTTTAGAATCCCCTCATTCATTCTAAATTCTTCATTCCTAATTTCACATTCCACCCCCACTGTTAACTGTCAACTGCTAACTGTTCACTGTTCACTCTCATCGTCGGTCTCTAGAATCCCCTCATTCATTCCAAATTCTTCATTCCTAATTTCACATTCCACCCCCACTGTTAACTGTCAACTGTTCACTGTTCACTTCCATCGCCGGTCTCTAGAATCCCCTCATTCATTCCAAATTCTACATTCCACATTCTTCATTCCCAACTCCCCAACTCCTGGCGTCGACTTCGTTCAGCACACGTGGTGTCACTCGCAACTGTTCACTACTCACTGCACCACCCTCGCTGGTCTTTAGAAGCCCCCAATTCATTCCAAATTCTTCATTCCACATTCTAATTCACTAACTGCTCACTTCCCACTGCTAACTGTCCACTGCTAACTGTTCACTCCCATCGCCGGTCTTTAGAATCCCCTCATTCATTCTAAATTCTCCATTCCTAATTTCACATTCCACCCCCACTGTTAACTGTTAACTGTCAACTGCTAACTGTCCACTGTTCACTCCCATCGCCGGTCTTTAGAATCCCCTCATTCATTCCACATTCTACATTCCTAATTACCTCACTCCCCATTCAATCCTTTTCTGAATTTTTCCCAGAAAGTTTGGAGGAAGCTTTTACTACGTTTTTTGAAGTGCTTTTTCTTTTCTTCCAACTCTTCTCCGTAGTAGTTGTACATGTACTTGTTGTTTTGGGAATAGAGATAGGTGTTTCCGTAACCGTAGTTGTAGCCCTCGTAGTAATAGCCTGAATCGACGATGCCATTAAATACCCCATAGACATTGTTCACTTGCTTATTGTTAAACAAGTCATTGATCATAACCAGATGGTCTTTCATGGTGTAGTTTTGTCTGACTACATAAAGATTAATATCAAACAAGCGCATCAAATCGATGGTCTCAGAAACCAAACCTAGAGGTGGTGTATCGAATATAATCATATCAAAACGCTCTTCTAAGTATGCAATAAATACTTTTAGTCGATCGGATTGTAACAATTCAGCAGGATTTGGAGGAATGATACCAGAGGGCACAAAAAATAGGTGTTCGTTATCTGTCTTTATAATAATTTCTTCTTCAATAGCTTTGCCAATTAAGTAAGATGATAAGCCTATTTTTTCTTTATGATTAAAGTAGGAACCTAACTTGGGTCTCCTTAAATCTGCTCCGACTACAACTGTCTTTTTTCCACCAAGAGCCATGGCTGATGCCAGGTTGAGGGAAACAAAGGTTTTTCCTTCTCCCGAAACAGAAGAGGTAACCAATATCTTTTTCCGTTTTTTATCTGCAGCTAAGTAATTAATAGCAGATCTTAGCGATCGGAAGGATTCTGAGACAGCTGATTTTGGGTGTTCAAGTACAACCATATTGGTATCTTTTTTACTTTTACCAATGATGGACAATTGAGGAATCATAAAGTGTTTTTTCAATCCTCTTTGATCCTTGATACGGTCATCAAAAATATCCTTCAACACTAAAAACCCGAAAGGCAACAAAAAGCCTATGGCTATTGCCATGATATAGTTCTGCTGCTTTTTAGGAAAAACTAAATTTCCTCGTTTGGCATAATCCAATATCGCATTATCAGAGACATTGGAAGCTCTTGCAATCCCAGCTTCTGCTCTTTTTTCTAACAAATACGTATATAGATTTTCTCGCAACTGATACTCTCTAAATATCGCAGAATATTTAGATTCTGCTTCTGGAAGCATCTTGAATTGATCGTCGTAGACCTGAATATCCTGAGCTAATAGATTCCTTTTTTCGCGAGTATTGGCTATTAAATTAGTGATATTTTCTACCAAAGCATCTTGCACCTTATCCATCTGAACGTCAATTTTGATGACATCGGGATGGTTTTCATTGACAGAGGCAAGCAATTTACGTCTGTCCTGAGAAAGAGTAACCAAGGTTTGAATCAATCCATTTAACAAAGGATCCGGAATTCCCACAACGGAAGGTGCAATTACTTGGGTGTAATCCTTTGTCTTGCTCTCCATGTAGCGCTTGATGGAATTGTAATAGGACATTTGGAAATCCATCTCTTGCGCCTGTTCATCTAGGCGATTCATTCGGTTCAAAATATCATTGAATTCAGAAGAAACATTGATCATCCGATTTTCAACTTTAAAATTCTGAAGCTCACGTTCTTTCTTTCTCAAGGAATCTTCAAGGTATCCCAATTGTTCCTCGATAAAACTTAAGGTATTTTCTGCATTTCGGTTTTTTTCTCGCAATTCGTAATCCAAATAAGACTCCATCAAAGCATTGATGTAATCCCTGCCTTTTTCCACTACCGTAGTGGTGGTACGAATTTCTAAAACAGATGCCATGACATTGACCAAAGTAATGGCAATGGATTTGGACATTCGTTCTTCTAAGGAAACAGGATTTCTAAGGATATACACGATGGTTTCACCTACCCTTCCTGGATTAAACAAATACACTTTTAATTTGGAACGTGTGGTTTGAATGTCCTCTCCAAAATTGAAAGTACGGTTAAACAATTCCTCATCTCCGCCTGCTTTTGCTGGATTGATATCAAAAAAACCTCCATCATCGGGTAGGATTCGAAAAGTTTTCTCAGTCAAAATCTCCAATTGCATGGGAATATCTGCTATTTGCAAATGATTCCAGTCTACCTCGATTTTGATAGGACTTCGATCATACAACTCAATTTGTTTAATATTGGTTTTGGCATAATACTCCACATCAAAATGAAGCTTGGCTAAGGTTTCTCTCGCCAACTGTTTGGACGACAACATCAAAACATCATTTTCCAAATTGTTTTGGCCCGAAAAGATCCGAGATCTATCCAAAATTCTTGCTTCCGGTGTATTGTTAGCTTTGATGACTATGGTCCCTGCGACCGAATATTGATCTACAGTATACCTGTGAAAAACGTAGGTGCCACTGATAAACAACAAGATAAAAAATAGATAAAGTGGCCAAAAGCGGATATACTTCGCAATGATATAGCGAATTTCCAATGCTTTTTCTTCATTATCTAATTGACTTAAATCAAGTTTATCCATGAAAAGGAAAATTGGTTATTTGGTTGATCAATGATTAGTTGAGTAGATAAATTGGGGTGACACTTTTTCTTTTTTCAATCTTAGATATATACTCCAAATTTCTCCTTCCACCTACTGATTTCCACTGATGATACTGTAAATAAGTAGCCCGGTGAAGAAAGCTGTTAAACCCAGTTGTACTGCACCAAGGAGGTTATCAGCAGTTCCAAATTGTCGGATCTTTCGGGGTTCTAGATACAAGATATCATTATTTTGGATAAAGAAATACGGAGAGGCAAGCAAAGCCCGATCATTTAAATTAATTTGATGGATTTTAGTACCTCCATCGTATTGCCTAATCAAGAATAGTTTCTCTCGTTTGGCTAGTAAATTGGTTTCTCCAGAGGTTGCAAGTGCATCGAATATGGTGGCTCTATTTCGGAAGATCACCTTCGTCCCTACTGAACCAAACTCCCCTAAGGTAGTATACCTGATACCTGCGGTGCGTAGGCGAACAAATACTTCTTCTTTAAAATATAAATTGATTGCTTCTTGAACTTGATCTCTTGCCTGCTCTTCAGACATGCCTCCTACTTTTATTTTCCCCAAGCGAGGCAATTCTACAAATCCATCTTTATCAATACCGTATCCTGTAAAATAAAAAATATCGGATCCGCCGCCACCGCCCATCATGCCACCCCCCATCATGCTTCGCGCACCCTGAAAGGTGAAGGCCTCAACCAACTCTTCGTCAGAGGTGGCAAAGTCAACATCTATGATGTCAAAAGGCTGCAAAATATAAACATAGTCAACCTCTGCGTAGGGAATAAACTCATTTAAATCAATAGGTTCATTTCCGGCAAGATTTTGCAAATACGTGATACGTTTGTTGCTGATACAGGAACCAAATATGAAGATGATTAGAATAAATAGAGAATGACTTTTTATCATTTTGATAGTTCAAATGGATTCAAATATAGGAAAGTATCCGAATTGAAAATAATTCTTCAACTTTTAACTTTTATGGCGATTCCTATTAAATCAGAAATAGTTTCCTTTTATAAATAATTTAGCCAATACTCTTAAACCTGATAAAACATGCAATAAAATTCCTAAAAATATTAGAATATTAATGATTGAATTGAACTTGATCGTGAATATTTTTTTAAATATGGTCACGATAAAAATGTAAAGAACGAATGAAATTTGCCATATAAAATTAAAATGGTAAACTCTTTCCCCCTCTTCCACAAATAATGCAAAAATCATGAAGCTCCCAAGTAGCATCAATAAGACAAATTGCAATTCAAGGTCAACTTTTTTCTTATATGTGATAATAATTAACAAGCTGATTAGAAAAGCAAAACTTTTAATAAAATCTTTTACTGGATTCAAAGAATAAGATTGCCAACTTTTGAATACTCCAATACTCACGTTGTTTTCACCAGTTTGATAAAAGTAGTGTGAGAATTGAGAGCTATAAATAAAAAAATAAGAAAGCCCTATAAGAACCAAGGTCCCCACCAAATAATAAATTACCATTTTTTGTTCTTTGGGAGAGTTTATTTTGTAAATAAATGAAAGAACACATAAAGCCAATGGAAAAACAAATAAAAAACTAGGTTTGATTAGGAATATACAAAAAGAAAAACTCCAAATTTTGAACCAAGAATATTGTTTTTTAAGAAGGTAATTTTTTCCCTCTGAATATAAAAACAAACAAAAAGGAAATGCCAAAAGACCTGTAGAATTATGAAAGATTTGATGTGAGAAATTTCCAAGCATCCATTCAGCATCCCAACTGTGATGTAGGATAAATGGAAAATAAAAAAAAGAAGCTAAAGCTAAAATAAAAGATTTATTCTTTTCAAATACCGATAAAAATTCATTTTCTGCCCATATAAATTTAATACTGACCCCAACCACTGAAAGTACAACTGCTCCCCACAAATATGAATCCTTTGAAGGGGAAAAAATGTCTGCAAAATATAAACTAAGATAATAAAGCGGCGGAAAAATGATTTTACTATCTGCAAGTGCTTGTTGGAGTAAATTATAATGCTCTTTGAAGTCTGCATTCGAAAATTCAAATAAGTAGTTTCTGTAAAAAACAAACATCAAAAGACTAAAAATAACGGTAAGAATATTAGTACTAATCAAGTTTTTCAATTTTCCATAATTCAAATTTCCCATAAGTATTTATTCGTGAACTTGTATACGTTCCATAATAATAATTAAGGTATTCAGGTAAAAGGCTTGGATCATCTACTCTACTTTGAATTAAATAAATTGTTTTCGCATCATCAAGTCCTTTAAGGCCCAATCTATTGTAATGCCTAGCTTGCATTGGGCTTCTCGAAATCCAACCCATCATACTAAATGGTATAGGGTTATGAATGTCATAAGAGACCTGATGAAGTTCTGCATTTAAGCCATGAATAAAAACAAGGTTATTGATAGGGACATCATTTAAACAAGCATAAACTTCTTTATTCCATTTAGCCCATTTCGTTTTCGAAACCCATACATTTATTGAGTGAAACATTAGTAGAGTTGCAAAGCTGTAGCTAATTAAGAAAAAAACTATTGCAGGAAATTTAAACCTGAATTTTAGGTGAGTTAGGAATAAGGCCCCAATCATTATCAAGCTGAACATGGTTTGCACCCTCCCAGCAAGTAGAAAGAAATAATTGAAAAATATGTAACAAATAATCCAACTAAAAATAAATAAATAAAATCTTGGCCTTATAAATCCGATAATTAAACAAAAGCAAGTCATAAAAATCAAAAAGAATGATTTATAATATTCATATTTGAATGTCTCAAAAATTCTGTCTAGAAATCCATTTGCATACTGTTTTGACCAGAACCCTTTATTAAGCTCTTCTTTTTTAATTTTTAATTGACTAACAGTTGGGGAATCTGACTTTTCAAATAACCACTCTTTAAAATAATACCAAACTGGATCTGAATTATTTGATAATTCATGGTCTGTAAATTGATAATAAGGATGATCAATTACTCCTGACCGAGCACGATTAAATTCTTCAAAAGAAACATATTTCAGGGAATACCTAAAACCACTTTGTACGGTAAGTAGTAAAACTAAAATAGCTATTAGTTTCTTGTTTAAAATTAACCCCGCTAAAATCTTTTTACCTTCCCCTATTGTAAGTAAGTAAACAGCCCAACCAAATAGGATAAACAAGAGTGATTCCATTCGGATCAGCATCGATGAAATCACTAAAAAGTAAAAAACATTTAATGATAAATTTTTAGAATTGGCTTCTATTGTTCTTAGAACTAAACCGAGAATTCCAATAAAACCTGCTATTCCGGCAACGGCTGTAAACTGTAAAAAATATACATGATGAATATGATAAGCTAAATAAATTGAGGACCAAAATAATCTTTGTGGAACTTCTTTAAAATAAGTAAAGACGATAATTAACCAGCCATAGCATGAAACTGATAAGACTAAAAACCAAATAATAATATACCATGGAATTGTGGCAGCAAGACTATATAAGCTCGCCAAAAAACCAGATAGTATCGGGTGGATAAAAACTGCATAAAACTCAAATTCTCCGGTGTATGCGCCATTGACAAGCCACATCATTAATACATCATCATTTACTTGAAAGCGAAATGGAGTAAAATAAAGAACTAAATGAAGCCCTAAAGAAAAAATAAGCAACTGTTGATTGATTGTTAATTTCTTATTCATCGAATTGAATACAGGTAAATCTTCCAAGCCGAGTATGGATGTTCAAAACTATTTAAAAAAAGTAATTCTGAAACCTCTAATGGTACTGATGCAAGTATAAAATCTGCATTTAAATTAAGCTTGAGAAATGTAAAATCCCAAGAAAGTGAAGAAATTGGTTCTGAATCAACCCAATGATAACGCATGAAATCATCCGGATAGGTCTTGTTTTGAAAATAGCACTTATTTCCCCACCTCCAAAACTGCCACTCCAAAAAGGTATTTCCTGCAATCTCATTTGAAATAACCTTGCCGACCAGGTGTTTATAATCTAGCGAATAATTCTGTAAATATCCATCCAAAGTCAAAAAACCATTATACACGCTAACAGCAGGAGGTAAATTCACATGTGCAATCCGCTTTTTTTTCCAATCTGGTCCAATGAATTCCTTGATGGCTTCATATTGTTCTTCTGCATAGTATTCTTTAAACGAAGGAGTTATAAAAGGACTTAAAAGAGTTGAATAGGAAAAGCTATGCCGCCATTCATAATGATAAACAAAAATATTCATACCAATCAAAATGAGTAAAAGCATCTTCTTTGCCCAAAACTTGATTTCCAATAACCATAAACCAACTATTGAAAAAATTAAAAACGGAATCCAATGATTAAATCGAAGAAGATTAAGAGAAGGAAGCAGGTCCATAGATGGTAGGTGTATATCCCATGAAAAATACTTTGAAATAGTCCAACAAAAAGCCATTAATAGCAATATAGGCACTAGCAACCAACAATGAATTTTCTGAAATGATTTTGTTACTATCCAATAAATTACTGCCCCAATAGCAATTAGGGGATAAATGAAACTATAAACTATACCACTGTAGTCTCCTTGCAATACGATAGTCCAAACATTCCAGTCCTTCCACAAAAATTCATAATAACTAAATTCTGATCGATGGGAAACAAACTCATAGGGTATGAAAACTTGATAAATGTAATGATACTCTTGGATAAGGTAAATTAGCAACCAAATTCCCTGTAAGAGCCAAAGATTTCGATGAAATTTTTTTTCTTGATATGCTTTGATGAATAGATAACATAAAAACCCCGCCCACACATACATTCCACTCAAAAGTGGCATTGAAAAAAAACCATAAATTAATAAAAGAATAAATGCCCGAAAATCTAATGACCTTGATTTATAATACCCATAAAGCCAGCCCAATAACGGGATGGAGGCAAGGCTAATCCCCCTATGTGGATAAAAAACTAAGCTTGCCCAAATACAAGCGATCAAAATTCGTTCTAGTTGACTTCCATTTTTTGAAAAAAATTCTAGCCACACATACATAGAAAAAAAAGCAATACATACAATAACAGCTTTTTGAATTGCATAGGCAACCAAAGTATTTGGCAAATAATATAGAAGTGCAAAACCGTTGAGTCCAGAAGGAAATGAAAAACGAGGAGTCTCAATTAAAAACCCTTCAATTGTAGTATTAGGGAGACTCCATAATTTTCCCTGAGAAACCAAGGTTTTTAACCATACAATATTAGAATCCAAATTATCGGATATAATGATATGAACCCCATCACCTAATAAAATGTATGGAAGTAAAATTATGAAGCACATCAGGATTACCGAGAACAATTGAATCCCTATATTTTTTTTACTTGAATGAATCATTCGCTCGAATCCAAAGTTCATAGGTTTCATTTGCTACAGTATAAGTAGCCATTTTTTCAAAACTACCTTTTATTGATACAATGGGGTGATTTTGTGCTGCATATATTATCAAATTGTATTCATCCCAATCAATCGGTAAAAGTTGCAATTGCTTCTCATCCCAGATACCTGGAACCATTGGATGCGTTAATCCCAATGCATACATTATACCTGGGTTTTCAAAAAATGCTAATACTTGACCATTTTGAATATCGTATTTATTCATATGCTCTTTAACAGTAGTTAAAAAATCAACTTTTGGCTCATCTAGAAAAACTCTATTATTATCGGATATGTAATATGGTACCTTTTGATTGAATAAAGACTCCTGCCGAAACGGAAATAACCATAAACACCAAACTAATAAAACCAGGCTTACCATAGGAAAAACAACTTTAAAAAAGGGTTTCAATTGGGGAGTTGTGTCTGACCATAGTAATACCAATAGCATCCAAAATGGCAAATAATGTATAGCTAATCGCAAAAAATATACATTACTTCCTGTATGTAACATCCATGGGAATAGTAATAATATAAAATAACTTACATAAGTTTTAGTAGGCATCCAATAGCGGTCAGGACTTAGGTAACCTAATAGAGCAATAAAAAATACCATAAATACAATGGTAATTTCATTTACTACTAGGGTAATAAAAGCAATCAAACTAATAAAAATCAAAGCTAGAACAACATTTAACAATGTTAAATTAAAAATCAAAAATTTCCCAGCCAAAAATCTACCACTTATAAATGACAAGCCAAACCATAATCCACCGATCAATAGAGTTTTGGTTAAATGAACCATAGAATAATGTGTTAATCTATCACCTAATCCTAAACTTTTGAAAAGTTCCCAAAAACGACTTTCACCTAAATACACAAACAAATAGAACTCAAAAAGTATAAAGGGGATTAATAAAGCAGGAATGTACAGATACAAATTTGGCTTAATCCTGTAAATGAGTAAACTGGAAAGAATTCCCAAAGCTAAGGCAGCTGGAGCCTTCACATAAAGTAATAGCGCAAGCAATATGCCTACCAGTAAAATTTGAACAAAAGAGATTGATTGATAATGAATCCATCTAATAAAAAATAACAGTAAGGAAACTCCCAGCATCACAGTTAAGTGATTATAGGATAAGGATTGTGGTAGAAAAGTATACGATATTAAAACACTAAGACCGAGGACGGGAGTTTGCCAACTTTGATGTAGTTTATGGAGTATTTTTAGAATTTTCGCAAAGGTTGCCCAAGTAATTAAACAAACAATCAACCGAATAACCCGTAACTCCTGCATGGAAAACTCTCTATCCGTCAACTTATGCCAAACCTTGAAAAAAAGATCATAATTCAATAGTCTCTGAATATTTTCTTGACTAGGAACTGTCATTAACAGATATAAGCCCTCGTCAGAAAAATCTAACCCACGAGGAATCGCAAGGATTATAATTATAAGGGCAGCAATAAGACTTGTCCAACTGTAAACAATGTAACTTGAAGTAATTTTCACAAACTAACTTTTACAATATTTCTTTTCACATGAATCCATCACAAATAGACCTAAAGATGTGTATATTTTTTTAACTTTCCCCCATGAATCAGAAAAGCGCTTTTGTGATCAGTTTGGACTTTGAATTGCTCTGGGGAGTGTTCGATAAAGTGGGTCCGCAAATCAATCGCGATTATTTTCTAAATACTCGAGCAGCTATCCCTAATATCCTGGAACTCTTTGAAGCATTCGGCATACAAGCAACATGGGCAACAGTGGGTATGCTATTTGCAGCTAATGAAGAGGAATGGAAGCAGTACCAACCTGCCTTCAAACCATCCTACCGAAATTCAGGCTTTTCTGCCTACGAGTGGGCCGCCAAACATGGCTTGGATAAGGACCTTCACTTTGCACCTGAATTGATACAGCAGATCCTGAAAACTCCTGGACAGGAATTGGGCAGTCATACTTTTGCCCATTATTATACGCTCATGCGTGGGCAAACTCCCGCTCAATTCAGAAAAGACCTGCAAGCAGCACAGCTAATAGCCCAAGATAAATTTGGTATTCGCATGCGCTCCTTGGTATTTCCTCGTAACCATATTCACGAACAGTACTTTAGCATTTGTAAGGAGGAAGGTTTTGACTTTGTGCGAGGCAATCCTAGTCAATGGTACTGGCAGGAAACCCAGCATGAATCCTTTTTAAAAAAAGTATCCCGAACCATCGATTGTTTTGCACCCATAAGTTATGGTTCATTGGTGCCATCAACACAGGTGTACCAAAAAGAAGGAGAACCTTGGGTAATTCCGGCCTCTCGTTTGTGGAGGCCCTATTCACCAAACAACAGCCTGATCAATAAGCTTCGATTACAAAGAATTAAACAGGAAATGACTCATGCAGCCAAAACAGGTCAAATGTATCATTTATGGTGGCACCCCCATAATTTCGGGGACTATCCTCAAGCCTGTTTACATGATTTAAAACTGATTTTAATACATTTTCAAAAATTGCAGGAATCCTACGGTATGGAGTCTCATTCCATGGAAAGCTTGATAGAATCACATAATTTTGTTCAAACACACTCAATTAAAACTCCTTAAAAAACTTCCAATGCTCCTAGACACTGGGACCATGATTGAATCTGATTCAATTGTTTTGGGAGTGTAGAGGAAAGCTTCCTGACCGTCAATTGAGGACCTTTGATTTGGAAAAAGCTCCCCCATCCAATAGCTTGTAAAGTTTTCCCATGCATTTGAGATGCGGTCAAGAGTTGTGCTCCTTCTATGCTTATGGCCTGTTTCAATTGATTTTTCAACTCCTCAGCAGCTCCGGAAGAAGCAGGAATACCCAATTCTACAATACGAAATTCCCGCAAACCAGCCTGTTTTTTCATGCGATAAATGCACCAATACTGTTTGCCATCGCTGATACACTCATACTGTGCGATGGGACAATGTTCATAACGCCAAGAAAAATAGTTAGCCTTACTAGGGGTAGTCCAATAGGAAGTATCAGGGAGTTCAGAAAAATCCATGGAATGAAGCAATTTCCAATCGGATGCTATTGAACCATCTTTTTTCCGAACATTTAGTTGTAGCTGCAGCGACACAGGAATTCGTCCTACGTGTTCCCATCCCAACTTTAAATAACCGGGCATGGATTGTTTATTTGGGGTATTGAAAATAAAATCAACCTTCGAATCGGTACATTCCTGTACCAACTGAGCTGTCAATCGACTAAAAATCCCTTTTCCTTGATAGGCAGGCAGTACAGCCGTATCCACAGCCCGAACAGCCTGATACGTTTGTTGCTCCAAGCGCCATTGCCAGGGCATAAAAGCACGGACACCCACGATTCTTTCCGATTCGCATGCCAAGAGTACCGGAGATGGCCCGAAAGGATTTGCTAGGTGTTTCCATGTCCATAATTCCTCGGATTTAGGCATCAGACCTTCTCCCAAGGATTGGCGTAAGACTTCAACAATAGCAGGGATATCAGTTTCTATTGCTCTTCGAAATTCCATGTTTAGGCATATTTTTGAAGAACTTGATCATAAATTCGCTCCAGCTGTTGTACCATGCGCTCCATGGAAAACTCCTCTTCCACTCTTCGCCGGGCAGCGGAAGCCATTTGTGCATGAAGCTCTGCATCTTGGATCAATCGTAAGGCAAGGGAAGTTAATGCCTGCCAGTTTTCAACTGCACACAAATACCCTTCTACCCCATCTTGCACTACCTCAGCAATTCCTCCTGCATTGGTGGCTACTACCGGTAAACCGCAGGACATGCCTTCTAACATGGCTACTGGTAAACCTTCAAACTCAGATGAGCTCATGTACAAGTCCATGCATGAAAGGTACGGCACCACTTGCTTTTGTACTCCTACCATATGAAAATGAGAGGATTTACCAGAATTTTCGATCAGGTCAACAATCCGGTCTCGCCAATCCCCATCCCCTACCAATAAAAAATGGGTTTGGGGTGCTTGCTGAATAATTTCCAAGGCTACAGCAATCCAAAGCCATAGGCGTTTTTGATCCCGGAAAACGGCAACCTTCCCAATTACGAAAGCATCCAAAGGAATATCAGCTGCCTTTCTGATGCTTATTCCAGCTTCTTTGTTTCGTTGAAATAGATGGATATTCACTCCATTGGGGATGGTTTTGATCTGCAACCGGGCATTTGGTTTAACTGGATCAAAGAGGAGATTTAGCTCCATAGACAATGCCACCTCGTTGGACACGGCAATGGCTACATCCTGTTTTTTAAAGGTCAATCTATTACCCCAATAGGAAAATTTATTGTAGCGATCCCAGGTATTATGCTCGGTATAAACAATAGGGATTTCCAGCTTGCTGCCTACTAATCGACCTAAAATACCCGCCCAAGGCAGATGGGAATGTATAATATTGATCCCGTAGTCTAGTATATACTGACGAATTTTTTTGACTTGAAAAAACAGGCTCAGATTCCCGGAAGGGATCAAATGCACCCGTATTCCAGCATCCTCCAACTCGTCTATAATGTAATCTGGTTGATGAAAAAAGTAGATACAGTGAAATTCAAATCTATATTGGTCATGCAGTTTAGCTGTTTCAGGAATCAGCTTCTCAGCCCCACCCCGGCCCAAGGATTTGATCAAATGTAAAACTTTTATTTTTTTAGACACTGTTGTGATGCAGGTAGAAATGTAAGACGAAGGTATAGAATCAAGACGCTAGAATCAAGAAACAAGACAAATTTAGGTGTAGATTTGAGAAGCGGGAAATTGGTGATTTGTACCAAGAACGAAGTACAAAGTACCAAGTAGGGATTCGAGGAATAGACATTGATGATGGGTTGAAAATACGACCTCTTTTTCACCCCTCCTAGCCTCCCCTCGAGGGGAGGAATGAGTATCACTGGCGATTTTGGTAAAAATGAGATATGTAAGTTCAACTTTTATTGAAGACTAAGTGAAAGTTGAAAAAGGAATATGTTTCCCTATAGGGGTTGGGGAGAAGTACCCCTCCTGGCCTCCCCTCTAGGGGAGGGAAAGGTATCACCGGCGATTTGGGTAAAAATGAGATATGTAAGTTCAACTTTTATTGAAGACTAAATGAAAGTTGAAATTGCAATAGGCTCCCCTTTAGGGGTTGGGGGGAAGTACCCCTCCTGGCCTCCCCTCGAGGGGAGGAACGAGTAACAAATACGATTTGAGTAAAAATGAAATTCATAGGTTCAAATTTTATTGAAGACTAAGTGAAAGTTGAAAACGGAATATGCTTCCCTATAGGGGTTGGGGGTAAGTACCCCTCCTAGCCTCCCCTCGAGGGGAGGAATGAGTATCACTGGCGATTTGGGTAAAAAAGGGATGTGTAAGTTCAATTTTTATTGAAGACTGCATGAAAGTTGAAAACGAAATATGCTCCCCTTTAGGGGCTGGGGGTAATATCCCGACATCCAAGACAACTTGCTTAACAACTATTCACTAATTTTTCCAATTCCTCATTCCTAATTCCTAATTTCTAATTACCTTTCCTTTATGTTTGGTGCCATATTTTTAATTCTTGTGCTCTTTGGGATTTCGCAGCCGATTATGAATGGCCTGCAGAAAAGACATCCTTATCTCAAGGCAGGGCTCCTGAATCAGATGTTCTGGTACCATATGTTTTTTGGCTTGGTGTATTACACGTATACGCTATTCAATCGATCAGATTCCGTTTTATATTTTTTGAATGCAAAAAGTGGGTACCAAAATTGGTTCGATGCTTTTCATGCAGGAACTGAATTTGTAGAGTGGCTGGCTTACCCCTTAGTCAACTATCTTCAATTCAATTATGAAATGGTCATGTTTTTTAGTACTTGGATAGGTTTTATAGGATTTATCTATTTTTACTGTTTTTTTAAAGAGAATCTTCGATTTAATCCCAAATTTGAAGGTTGGGATGCGATAACCATTTTTATGTTTTTGCCCAATATGCATTTTTGGACCGCCTCGTTGGGTAAAGGAGCGATTATTTTTGGAGGATTGGGCCTGATGACGTATGGATTATCTTTACCAGGTAAGCGTATTCCTCAATTAGTTATTGGTGGATTTTTGGTTTATATGATACGTCCACATATCTTTTTTGCTTTGTTGATTGGAATGGCAGTGGGGTATGTATTAGGGCGAGAAAAAGTACCCTTGTATCAAAAGTATTTGACCGCTCTTGCAGGGATTGTATTATCGGTGTTGTTCTATGAAAAAATCATCTTGTATTTAGGCTATGACCCCAATAACTTGTTGCAGAGCTTTGAAGAAGAATCAGCGCTCAATGTACAACGCTTACAAAATGCCGGTTCGGCGGTAGATATGGGGAATTATAGCTTGCCTATGAAGCTGTTTACTTTTTGGTTTAGGCCTTTATTTATTGACTCCCCCAATGTTTTGGGAATTATTGTATCCATGGAAAATCTGCTATATATCTACATGTTCAGTAAAATATTCCATAAGGATTTTATCAAGTTTATCAAGCAGGCCCCCGCCATGGTCAAGATGTCGGGAATTGTATTTTTCTCCATCTCCATTTCCATGACCTACATCATGTCAAACTTGGGAATTATCATCCGTCAAAAATCCCAAATCATGTTTTACATGCTCTTTGTGATTGTGGCATTTTTGGACTGGCAAAAAACACAACGGATTAAAAAACGGGGGGAGATTTATAATCGGATCGTCGAAACTGAAAGAAAGCGGCTCGCAGAAAGCGCGGAATCCACGGAAAAGTAATCTCAAAGAAAAGGTGCTCGCAGAAAGCACAAAATGCACAGAAAAAGCTTTTTATAAGATATAAGGAGAGGTGAAACCAATCAAGTTTTTACACGGATATCAAAAAATAGTTCAACTTTATTTCGCGCAGCATATTTCAATTTATTTCTACATTATTTCGCTCAGCATATTTCTATATTATTTCCACCTTATTTCGCGCAGCATATTTCCACATTATTTCAATTTATTTCAGTTTGTCTAAGTACCAAAATTTCTCTCCATCAATATCCTACTATCAAATATCAACCAATATCCATTCCTCTTATTTCCGCGCATTCAGCGGCTTCCGTGAGAGCAATTCCCTGTAGAAATCTTCGAATTGCTTGGCCACTTTGGCTAAGGTATAATTTTCTAAGACCAATTTCTGGGCGTTGTTGAGTTTGGAGGTATTGTCGGAATAGAGGCAGGCGTGGATGGCTTGTACAAAGGCTTGAGAATCTCCGGGAGGTATGCAGTAGCCTGTTTGTTCGTTTAAAACTTCGGGGATCCCTCCTACTCCATAGGCGATGACTGGGATTTGAAGGGCCATGGCTTCAAGGATGACTGCTGGGAGACCTTCGATTTTGGAGGGCATAACCACAGCCTTGGCTTGGGTTAGTATTGGAAAGGGATTGGGTTGATTGGGTAAAAAATGAATCCTATCAGCGAGGTTTAACTCTTGAGCTTTCAATTCCAAGGCTGCTTTTAAGGGTCCATTTCCCATAAAAACCAAATCGAAAGAAGTATCTTGTAGTGTATGTACGATCTCCAACATACCGATTGGGGATTTTTCAGGAACTAAGCCACCTAATTGCAGTAAAAATGGCTTTTTCAATTTAACATCTACCGATTGATTTAGCTTATCTTGTAGTTCTTGTAAATCTATTCCGATCGGGATTACTTGATGAGGAATAGTTGGCGTTTTAAAAGTTCGATTCAGATCCCGTAAAGATGCTCGCGAAACAGATGCAATTCCTTGAATTCGATTTAACAAAAATTGATTAAATACATGATGAAAACTATTTCGAATAAAATCCCCCATCTGATTGGCATTTCTGTAAACAATTGGAGTTTTCCATCGAAAAAATAGTTTAGAGAAAACTGCAAACTTTAAGGTATCTGCTGCATTGGCTTGGACGATGTCTGGCTGGAAGTCTTTTATGATTTTCGTTAAATCTCTCCATCCAGACCAATCATATAGTCTTCTCTTAATTGGTCTTTTTAACTGTATACATTCACCAGAAAAAGGAAGATCTGCCTCTCCTTCAAAAATACTTACCAATAGCACCTGATGACCAATTGCTTGCAGATTGGTAGCAAGTTGAGCAGCAAATATTTCAGCACCACGGCGTTGGGGTTTTTGGATGAGTTGGAGGATTTTCAAGGGGATGGTGGGAGGGTTCTCGTTGTTGTCTTAGTTGTCAGGGTTGTCGAGTTATCGTGGTTGTCGTGGTTGTCGTGGTTGTCGGGTTGTTGAAATGGTTGGAATGTTGGTGATATTGGAAGGGTTGTCGGGTTTGTTAATGAAATTTACAATAAACTGATTCACGACAACTGCGAAGCGGATAACTATGACAACTGCGAAGCGGAGAACCATGGCAACAGTGGACGCAGTGAACGGACAACCAGGACAACAGCGAAGCGGATAACTATGACAACAGCAAACGCAGTGAGCAGAGAACCATGACAACAGCTCATGCAGAACGCGACATTACTAATCAAGCAATAACTCCATCAACTATTCACTTCATCCCCTAATCAACTGCGCGTAAGTTTCTTCGTAGGACTGGGCGATTTTCTCGATATCAAAATGTTCACAGGCAAAGGCATGGGCAAGGGATGTTCTCTTGGGCCAATCTTGGGCGGTTAGGGCTGCTTGTAGCTGTTTGGCAAGGTCATTGGGGTTGCGGACTTGGTGGAAAAGTGCCATATCGGAGCTGAGACATTCTTTGTTTTCGGGGATGTCGGAGGCGATGATGGGGACTTTGGCCATCATGGCTTCGATCAATGCTCCGGGCAAACCTTCATAATGGGAAGGAAAAACGAAATAGTCTGCTGCTGCCAATAGTTCGGGGATGTCTTTTCTATCTCCCAAGAAAATCACCTGATCTTGTAATTTAAGGCTTTGTGCTAAGTTTTGTAAGTGGTCTTGTTGATCTCCTTTACCTACAAACCAAAGGTTATATGTTTGCGAAAAATTATTTTGTGATTTTAAAAGTTGATCAAATGCCAGTATTAGTTCTTCTTGGCCTTTGCGGGCTATGAGGCGTCCTATGTTCAGAAAGATTTTGGTTTCAGGGTTAGGAACTTGATTTCGTATTTGCTTTAATTTTTTATGATCAGGATTCTCAAATATCTTGGAATCTCTCCCTCGATGGATCACCTTGAGCTTATCTGGGGCTATTTTTAATGACTTTTGATGGACTTTTGCCATATAGGTAGAGTTGGCAATAAAGAGGTCCACTTTGTTTTTTGTGATTCGATCCAGCAGGTAAACACGCAATAAAGCCAGTTTCCCTTTCCACGTTAGTGTTTGGTATCTTCTGGGATGGTAAGAATTGTTTACGAGGCTATTGATGATGGGAATATCTAGATTCAATTTTCTAGAAAGCATCTCGGAATGAAAAAGTGAGGCATGAATCAAGGCAGGTTGTAGAGCTGAAACAAATGCTCTTAAGTTAGGAAGTATTTCTTTATAGTCCATTCCTTTAGGAAAATTCAAGTGGAGTACTTCCAATCCTACTTGCTGATAGGTAGCTTCTAAGGCATGATCTCCCTGATAGATGGTTAGGAATATGGGCTTGAAATTTTGAAACCTGCTGGTGATTTCAAGTAAGCTCTTTTCTGCACCGCCTGTTTGGAGTGTGTCGATTAAAAAAAGGACTCTTTTATTCAAAGAAATTAATGTAATCTTCAGAAGTTTTTCCTTCAATAATCTTAGCAGGATTCCCAATGGCCAAACAATTGTTAGGCACATCTATATTCACAAATGCCAAAGGGGCAATCATGGCATTGTTTCCAATTTTCACATTTCCTACGATTACTGCATTGGGACCTATCCATACCTTATCCCCTATTTGAGGGGCACCCTTTCTAGGGCCTTGATTGATCCTTCCAATGGTCACCCCTTGGGCTATATTACAATTGGCCCCAATCGTCGCCTCAGAACTTACCACTATTCCCCCAAAATGTCCGATAAATAATCCTGGACCTATTTGTGTCACATGGGGAATCTGTATGCCATAGCGCACCTGGGCCCACTTGGAAAAAATCCGGACAAAAAAACCTAGGGGATTCCATTTGGAAGTAGCTTGACAGATTCTTATCCAGAAAATCACCCTGAAGCAAGGATTCGAAAATGCCTTGAAAAATCGTTTCGAATACCGTGTTTGATCTGCCTTTAATGTCCAAAAATTCATGAATTCCATTTTATTTTAAAACAAGAGAATTTTGGTAAGTTAAACTATTGGAAACACAAAAGATATTCGGCTTGTAAAATTCATTGATTCTTACCAAGAGTGAAAATTCATTTCATTCTTTAATTGAAGCTAATTTTAGATGGATTTGCTTGCCAAACTCTTTACCAAATAGCTCAAAAATAATGAATATCATTACAGATTTGAGTGTTAAAACTTTTTGATGAAGTTGAAGTTTAAAATATTTTCTTGCCTCTTTTTTGTCCCCCAAATGATAATTTAGCCACATCAATTTGTAAAAAAACTTTTTCATTAGAATCTTACTAGACTTAATCGTTTTAATGTGCTTTGGAATAATTTTATTGTAGGCTTTAGCAATTTTTGAGAAGTCCTTTGACAATCTGTCATCATGTTCAACGTAAATATCAATCAAATATTCTGGACACATATCAAATGTACCTTTTTGAGATAACCTAAGTAACAAATCGGTATCTTCTCCAGCTAAAAGGCTTTCATCAAAACCGCCTACATCCAATAAAATCTCCTTTGAAATTATTAATCCAGAATTTGTTCCTGTGTGTAAATTCCGAAGAAATGTCTGGTAGGTTGAATGAATAATTGGAGGTTTCCAGAATTTTTCAACAACCTTATCTTTAAAAACAAACCTATAACCAGACCAATAAAATTTTGTATCCGGGTTAGCTCCTTTTATCAAAGCAATCATTTTCGATAAAAAGTCTGGGTGGTATTGATCATCGCTATCCAAAAAAACTATATAAGTACCTCTTGAACGGTCAATTCCCAAATTTCTGGCGGATGCAGGACCTGAATTTTTCGCTGTCCTGAAAATTTTAATTTGATCATAGGATAGCTCCCGGAGATATTCAAACGTCCCATCCCAAGATTGATCATCAACAATTAACAATTCCCAATCTTTAAAGCTTTGGTTCAAAACACTTTTAATGGCTAAGGGTATTTTATCTAGTCGATTAAAAACCGGAAGTATGATTGAAAAAAAAGGTTTATCATTCATTTTTCAACTGTCCGTAACTTCCTCTAAAGAAATCTATTATCCCTAATCCCACATATTTGAAATTCAATATACCATAAGAAATTCCAAATCTAAAACCTATGAACAGTTTTGCTATGGATTTAAATAAAAAATTAAGAAACCCTAGGTAATACTTATTACTTTTCAAAATATACAACAAGTTCCGGGTAGAATAATATTGCTTGAAAAGCTGATTTTCATTAAGATTTTCGTACACTTTAGTTTTTATATTATTCCTGTTATAAAGTTTTCGGGTTTGGTAAAACAATTCTGAATTAACTATAGACTTAAATCCATGCTTTTTTAATCTTAGGTCAAACTCCAATTCCTCTTGACCATAAAAAAGAAAACTTGCGGGTAAAATCCCCCTATTTACCACTGCTTTATTGATTATTTTAAATTGGCCTCCAGCAATTGTATCAACAAAAACAAAGGAGGAGTCACAAAGCGTTGGATCATCAATTCTTTTTATCACCCCTTTTGTTCCATCAAACAAATGTCCAATTAACCCTAGTTGCCCAATATTGTCCAGGTCTGAAGCATATTCGAGTGTTTTGAAGATGTTTTGAAAAGTATCGGAGTGAACAGGAGGATCATTATCATCCCCCCAATAAATCCAATCATAGTCTTCGTTTGCTACCAATTCCAAGCCTTTGGCTGCAGCCCCAGCAGGACCTGCATTATAATCCATCCGAAAATAAACCAAAGGAAAGTTTTCAAAAGATTTTATCAGCTGTTCCGTTTCTGTGTCTTCGCTATTGTCAATGATCCATAGTTTTTGAGGAGCAAGACTTTGTTCAAAAACCTTTTCAATCGTATTTTTTAAAATCTCTGCTCGATTGTAAGTGATTATAAAGCCTGCAAAAAATTTATTTTCCATTAACTATTGGGTATAGCCTTTTTGCAATGAAAGGTAAGTAAGCTAAAACCAACCTTCCCAAAGTTATAATTTGGGATTTAGAAAGTAAATAAGCTTTTTTCAAATAGTTTCTAGCAGAAATGTAATCACCTAATCTTAAATAACTCACTCCTATAATTTGATTGAATAATCGCTTGACATGATTGCTAAGATAACTATCATGTTTATTGAGTATGTAAATCAAAGAATCAATCTTGTTTTGTTGGTTTTTACTACCTCCATTGGTTGATTCATGATATTTTAAACTCAAAAAAGGAAGTAGTTTTTTTGAAGCTTGGATATAATCTAATCGAAAAAATAACTCAGTGTTTTCAGAAAAATTTAAATTCTCATCAAATCCACCAACTTTATCAAAAACTTCTTTTTTAATTACGTAGGTGCCAGCAAGTGGGGGATTATATTCGTGCGCTTTCGTGTAATACTCAATTTCAATTCCTTGATTCACTTTCATAAATCCAGCTAAGAAAATAAGTATATCTGTATAATCTTTTATAGCAGTATAAAAATTAAAGAGAGTATCTTCCACCAATTCATCATCTGCATCTAAAAAAAGTAAATACTCTCCTTTTGCAATGCTAGCGCCTAAATTTCTTGCAACTGAAACACCTTTGTTCTCTTGTGATATAAGTATGTATTGACCTGCAAACTTTTTTAAAACTGAATTAAAATCATCTTCACTTCCATCATTTACTAAAATTAATTCATAATCTATTGTTTGACGAATAACAGAGACTAATGCTCGTTCAAGGGTTTTGGTAGCATTGTAAAAAGGTATTATGATCGAAATTGTCAACTTATAATATTTTTGTTAATTCTGAATTCAAGACTAAAGTCCAATTTTCAAAAGTGTATTTTTTCTTGGAGTTTTCGAAAATAAGCTTTTGAAATTCGCTAAGGTTATTGGATTGCAATAAATCCAATAATGCTGCTGAAAATGTTTTGGTCTCGTTTGCAACTTTGATGGCATCTATTTCTATTTCAACTCCCTTTGTTCCAAAACTTGTTGTCACAACAGGTCTTCCCATTAGCAATGCTTCTATTACTTTTAGATTTGAACCAGCCCCTTGGAAAATGGGTGCTATGACGACGGAATGGGTATGATAAGTAGATTGTATATTTGGCACATCTACCAACTTTTTGATAGCAGGATGATTGTTCATCATTTGCTCTAATTCCTGATCTTGAATATCAATAGGAGATACAAGCGTCATTGGTAAGTTTGGGAACTTTTCCAATAAGCTAGGATAGACATTTTTGATAAACCATTGGATGCCATGCAGATTCGGCTCGTAGGTAAGCTTTCCTACAAATAATAAGCTTGGGTTGGTAAAAGGTACAAATTGGATTGAGCTATTCAATAAAAGCTGGAAAGGTAAATTCGGTAGCATCAAATAATTCAGGAATCCCTTTTCTTTTTTGACCAATATGGGTAAGTCTACTTTTGCTTTTAACTTTTGATAGCTGCACTTATTTAGAAACAATATTTGAACCAGTCTAAATATTCTATAGGCTGATTGTGCTTGGCTAATTCTGGATCTGTAGAGTTCTAAGAAGTCATCGTCAATATCCGCTATAATCTTCAAGTCAGCAGGAATAAAGCAAACTGGATGAATATATCTGCTAAAGACAAATTGATAGTTGTTTTCAAGATATAGTTGATGTATGTATTGCCTTACTCCTTTGTCTTGCAGAAAGATCAGACCGATTTTCTTAAATAAAGTTTTTAACAAAGATTTTGTCGTATGAATTTTCAAAAATCTTGTATTTGGGTTCTTATTATTTTGGAGAGCTATGTGATAATCAGAGTCATGATCTATGATTAAGTAATCTACTTGATAGTTTTGTTCAAGTGCTTTGAGCAAAGCAAGTGAGCGTTGTTTTTTGCCATCATTTGGTGGATATGGCCCAGATTGGGAAATATAAAGTATGGGGATTTTATTCAAAACCGAATCTTATTTAAACATGCCCCTAGGAATCTACCATATTTCAAATGGTTGTATTTTTTTATTTGAGGCTCAAAAATCAATCGGATTAATTTTTCTTGTTCCTTTTCTGAGTAGTCAAGCTTAGTAAAAAATACTTTGACATTTGGAATTACTTCTTTGGAGAGTTGTTGAATTTGTTCGGGCTGAAGGAAATAACGAAAAGTCAATTGAGAATTGAAATCAACAAAATCACGCAATTCAAACCTCCAAAGCCATTTGGTTTTTTCCTCTTGGTACCAAATAAATGCTTCTTCAATTTTACCCTGATGCAATAGTACACCTAGACATTTTATAAAATGTATTTTGACCAATGGTGCAATATTCCAATTCAAATCTATGTTTGAGTCAGTTTCTGTGGCTATTCGACGATCCATCCTTACAGCTCTTTGCGTCACTTCTGACAATGCAAAATACATCACTTTAGCATTTCTGCTCATGCTATCTGTGATATACCGATATCCAACTAAATCTTGAGGAATAGATTTGATCTTGGCCCCTACTTTACCTGCTCTAATCCAATAATCCCAATCCTCACAACTTTTGAGTGTAGTATCAAATTCGCCCAATTGATCTGCTAGGGATTTTCTAATTAAAATGGAATGGCATGCTCCAATATTTTGGGTGACAACATTGGGATAGATTAAACCATCCTTAGTCGGTAGGTGTGTATGATACTTTTTCTGTCTGTCAGCTGACCAATATGAATAACCACATCTGTACAAATCAAACTCAGGGAATAAGGTAATTGCATTTGAATAAGTCTCAAAAAAATCTCTTTCTAACCAATCGTCGGCATCTAAAAATACGATGAACTTTCCTGATGCATTTTTTAACCCTGTATTTCTAGCTGCTGAAAGTCCTTGATTCTTTTGGTTAAAAAGCTTAACATGAGGATCTTTTTTTGAATACCCAGTTGCAATTTCTTTGGTATTGTCTGTGCTTCCATCATTAATGATGAGTACTTCAAAATTTTCGTATTCTTGATCTAAAATAGAATTTAATACATCTTCTAAGAAATGGCTTTGATTGTAGCATGGAATGATAATGCTAAATATAACTTTTTCAGACATCTTTAGCATATTTCAAAAAAGATTGAGGAACATAATATTTCGATATAAAATACTTAAGCTTATCTATATGACTATATTCTGCCTTGTTTTGCCAAGATGCATTCCAAAGATGAACTCCGATTGTTTCTTTTTTAACAAACTTCTTCCAATGAAATTTTCTCAATTTATATGGTAAGGGATAAAAATATTCATTGCCTAAGACTAAACTATCTTGAAGTTCTTCATTAGATACTTGGTTTAAATTAGCATTAAGAACTTCTGGAATTAAAGGCGGATTGTTTGTAAAGATTAATTTTGAATAATAATCTAAAATGGTTTCAATAGCTTTGCTTTGTGCTATAGCTCCTATAATTCCAGCACTCAAAGAAAAGCCAGTCTCCTTTCCTATGAAATATGAATTATCTAAAAAGCGCTGGGGTAATGGCTTCAACAATAACATATCTGTATCCAAATATACTCCTCCCTCCTGCTGCAAAGCATATAGTCTAGCCACATCAGAGACAAAGGCATACTTTCCTAACCTATATGCCTCCCTAGTAAACCCACAATAATTGATATCAAAGTTCTCTTCATTCCACAGTTTGAATTGATAATCAGGACAGTGCTTTTTCCATGAAGCTATGCACCTCAATTCTAAAGCTGAAAGCTTAGCGGGACCAAACCAACAGTAGTGGATGATTTTGGGGATCATACATTTAAATTCTTAATAACCATTTTTCTAAGCTTAAAAAAAATTAGTAGATTCAAAAATTTCCCTAGAATCGAACCTTTTAAAAATTGTTTTTTGATGCTATTTTCAAAATTGCGATTTTTTAAAAAAATAATAGTTCGAAAATCCCTAACAATGCTGCTAACATAAATTTTAAATGCTAACCAGTTACTTTCATATTTATATAATTTATAAAATATTAATGTTGATGAACTGAACCCAAATCCATAATTTAGTTTGAGGTAATATTCTTTTGTTAGTCTATTGTGTGGTAAAAAATGATGAAATTTCATTTCATTATCATAAAAAACTGAATCGAGTCCGGCTATTAAGCATAACTCTGCATCACCACCAGATGTTAAAGACTTACCTTTTCTATCTGACAAAAGGAAGGAGCCCTTCAAAGTTGCATACTTTAGCGCAAAATTTTTCTTTAAGGCCATTCCTGCACCATGAATCATTTGATTTGGCCCTTTGGATCTACCTTCCGATCCTACTGCATATCCCCAACCATCAACATCAATAAACCATTTGGGAAATTCTATTGATGAAACAGGAAATCCTAAACCTCCTACTATAACACATTGATTATTTTCAAAATTTTCTGCAACTTTCTCAAGATAATTTTCGAATAACCAGTTATCATCATCACAAAAAACCAAATAGTTAAATACAGCATTTTTAATTCCACAAATTCTAGCATATGATAGACCTGGTTTGTCTTCAATAACTATTCTTAATCGATTTTCCAAACCTATTTTTTTTGCACAGTCTTTAACAAATAAACTTGTCCCATCATTAGAATTGTTATCAATTATAATAACTTCAAAGCCATAACTTTCAGGAATCTTTAGATTTACCAGGTGTTCTAAAGTAGGTTTTATTCTTTCTTTACTGTTGTAACAACATATCAATATAGAAAACCCTTTCATTTAGATAATTTTCTTTTTAATATTTTAAGTAATTCACTATAAGTAATAACACCCTCCCTAATTTTTTTTAATTCATTTTTTAGCTTTTCAATTTCATTGTTTTTGATTTTGTATAAATCAGGATGAATTAATGGCAGGCAAGGATTCGATACCTCAGAAAAATTATTTTTAGAAAACAAAAAAATATTTTGCTTATACCAAAATTCAATTTTTTCGTTATTCCAAATTTCTGGTCTAATTAAATCAAAAATTTTAAATCCAAATTTTTTAAATTTTGCTTCCCAATAATTTGGCCATTGTTCGTTCAAATGGTTTTGACCACCTTGCCATGGAATAGCAGCTGAAAAAATAATATTATTTGAATGCTTACTAATACTTTCAATAAAAATATCAGCAGAAGATTCTTTCAAGTGTTCCGCAACCTCTAAAGATATCACTAAATCAAATTCCTTCTTTAAGTTAAAAGGTTTTTCCAAATCAATAGATTTAAATTGACTTGGATTAATATATTTGTAAAGTAACTCCTTATCCACATAATCACCATCTAACCCTAAAAACTCTTTGACCCCTTGTTTTGAAAAAACATTGAGCCAAGTTCCTATTCCGCAACCTACATCTAATACTGATTTCGGTTTTAATAAATTCATTATTTTAGGAACGATTATCTCTGCAGCAATAGTATTATGAACTGTTTCTTGATGAATATATTTATCTTGAGCCACTTGTTTATTATTTATAATTCCACTCTATAAATTTATCTATAGATCCAATTGTTAACGGATCTGGTTTTTGTGTATAAGCTTTGTTAGAAACATATTCAAATACTACCGCATTGTATTTAACATCATAATCAACTTTATCATCACCTAACCAAGCAGACAATTTGTATATCCCTGTGTGAAGTTCTGGATTACGTAATACTCCTTCAATAACACCAGTTTTCAATATTTTTTTGTTAAATATGGAGGAGTGGTATCTTGCATTTGAACCAAGTATTGGAGAGCCGGATTGATTATAGAGTACAATACCAATGCAAGGATTCTTTAATTCAAAAGGACTTTCAAAATGAAAAAAGAATCGCAAAACATTTTTTTGTATTTCTATTTGAATTTTATAAATATTTGGTTTAGAAAGGTCTATATCAAATGATACCGAGTTTCTTAATTCATCTTGTCCTAAATATTCTTCAAGAGCAAATTGGGTTTTCCCTATATAATTTACTTTTCCACTATTTAATAAAATTGAAGAATTACATAATGCTTTAATAGTATCTAAATTATGACTCACAAACAACACTGTCCTCCCCTGATTCTTACTCACATCCTCCATCTTACCCAAACACTTCTGCTGGAATTCATAGTCTCCAACGGCTAGGACTTCATCGATGATTAAGATCTCAGGATCCAAGTGGGCAGCTACTGAAAAACCCAGTCGAACTTTCATGCCTGAAGAATAGAACTTGACCGGTGTATCGATGAATTTCTCTACGCCTGAGAAGTCGATGATTTCATCCAATTTGTGATCGATCTCTCGTCTTGTCATCCCGAGAATGGTTCCATTCATATAGATATTTTCACGACCTGAGAGCTCAGGATGGAAACCTGTTCCTACTTCAAGCAAGGAAGCCACTCTACCATGGATCTCAATTTTTCCTGAGGTAGGTTCGGTTATTTGGGAGAGGATTTTGAGTAAGGTAGATTTACCCGCCCCATTTTTACCGATAATTCCCAATACTTCTCCTTGCTGTACTTCAAAGTTTATGTCTTTAAGAGCCCAGAAAACTGAGTCATCCCTGCCTCCCGAATGGGATGGCGCGTCTTCACTAAACTTACTGAGTTGAAGCAAGCGCTTATAATTCTCATAAGGAGACTTAATGATATTGGTCAGTTGGCCTATAAGCGTATCGGCTTGTTTTTCTTTTAAGCCAAGGCGGTAGCGTTTGGAGATGTTACTTACTTTTATAATTGATTTAGTCATTATCTGTTCTAATCCAAACCTTTTCAACTTCATGAAACTTTGAGAATCTGGTATTATCTAAAAAATTTGAATCAGAAGTCAATTCAATTAATCTACCAGTAAACAATCTATCATCTACTTTAATAGGAGGTAATGTAATATTTAAAATTCCTTTACTCCTCAAACTATAAACAGTTTTCGATCTTTCCTTTATTTGCTTACTTAAGTCCATAAATAAAGGAACTTGAATCCATAAATTCATATAACCATACAAAAAAGATATTAAAGTAAGAGAAATAAATATTTCTTTCAAGAATTTAAAATTGGCTAAAGTATTGATAAAAAGTATCCCACCAGAGATACTAACCCCAAAAGCGAAATAAGAATAAAAATAACCAGCTCTTTTCACAAAAGACATTGATGGCATCAAACTAAATGGAATAATTACCAAAAAACTAGCTAATAAAAATATATAAAATAATTTCTTGACATGGATAATGTCAACATCTCTAAATTGTAAAACAATAAATGCAGTAACAAGTCCAAAAAAAACTAAAACCTTGTTCACAAATACATAGAAAAATAAAATCTCAAAATAATTGTTGAAAATTGAAGCGAAGGCAAAACTTGTATTCTCTTCACCCATTCTTTGCCAAGTTCCTGGCGCTATCATAACTATAATAAATCCTATTGCAAACATCAAAGAATAGTAAAAGTAAGTTATAAATATCTTTGATTTGTAGAGTAGTGAAAGGATTAAAAATAGAAATAAGATAATCGCCATTGCAAAAGAAAGGTTTTGAGCAGACATTCCTAAAGAAAAAAATATAAAAGCATAGACTATTTTTTTTAAAACAGAAAGATCTTGAAAATATTCATTTTTGTTTAAGATGTATAGTGACAAACTTAATATAAACCCTGTAAGCATCATATACCCACCAGTGGCCCAATAAATATTATAACCAATGTGATTTTTCATTCCTATCCACCCAAAAAGTAACATTAATCCAATAAATGAAAAATCTATTTTACCTAATTTTCTTTTTGGAGATATAATTAATTTATAAAGAATAATAAGATTAATTATAAAGCAAAGTAACCAGAAAAAAGTCACAACTTTTGATGGAAAAACACCTGTCATAAGCCAAGCAAAAGCTATTTGAAAAGAATAAGCTCTACCATCGTGTATATGATAATAGATTTTTAAATTATTTAAAAAATCTTTTAAACCTCCATATTTAAAGGTGTTCATATGATAAAAATCGTCAGCGAAATTATAAGAGTGATAGCATAAAAATAACAATACAATTACAGTTATAAATCCTGTTAATGAAATAAAAATTAGTGACTGATTTTTTAAACTTAGTCTTGCTTTCATAAATACTTTCCTCTTAAATAAAAATAATTATCTATACAATGGACCTCATGCCCTACTTCAATCAATTGCTTACAAAGGTGCGAACCAAGAAAATCTGCTCCGCCTGTCACTAAAATTCTTGTCATGATTTATTCATCAATAAGTTCTTTACTTTCTTATTGAAATCTAGCAGCTTTCCTACTAGGAATTGATAGCGATTGCCCTTATAAAACCATGATTCTCTCTTCCACCAAAATAATCTCCAGAATATATTAGGCTTTAAGGTAGCTTTTAAAAAATAATTGCCAGAAATATCCACTTTTACTCCATGCTCATTTTCAAATTCAATTCTAGACTTCAATCTTGTATCTGCTACAACTTCTAAAATATGGTCTGGGCACTTTGGGAACCGCAATAGGTAGCAGGGATAGTTATTGACTTTGGCTTGAAATAAATACCAGGTATCATCAAAACTAAAATCAGCTTGCTTCAAATCAAGATAAACAGGATGTTTTAAAATGATATTCAAAGTGCCTGGGTAGAATTCAAGACCCTCCTTTTCGAAACGAGATTGATACTTTTCAATCACCGATTTTCCAATACCCCTTCCTTGGACTATGCTCCCAGTATATATGATTTCACTCAAAATTTTCCTTTTATCTTTTGCAATAAAGAAATGATGTTTTTGGGAAGTATTGCGATTAGCTTCCTTTTGACTTTCATTTTTATTTTCTCTTGAGGCACTCTATCTTTTGATTGAGGCAGGTATGGAATCATTGATCTATTTTTCCCAACAGCATCATCAATTGGGTTTTGATAAATTAATTGATGGCTTTTAAAATATCCAGCTAATATCTTACCCATATTGTAATCATCGTCAAGTTGGCTTGGAGTGAACCAAGTTAATTGCAGTTGCCTTGCCAAGTTTGATAACTTTACATTGTAAGTAGGTTTTACTTGAAATTTATGGATTTTACAATGATATAGAAGTGAGAAGAAATAATCATCATACCTTGGATGGAACAAAAGGCCATTGAAGATTTTATTTGAAAGCATTGATTGTTGCCATTTAGCAGGGAAATATTCATCCCCTAAGAATCGAATATCAATCTTGACTTCTTCTCCTGCTACTATTATAACCCCCTTGTAAGGTTTTGTAGGACTTTGCTCCATTCCAATCAATGAGGCCAATCGTTGATAATTATCAGTCAACAAATCTAAATCAGCTTCAGGGTTTTCATCAGGAAGCGACTCAAAATTCCTTAAAATCAAATAATCCGCTCCTAAGTTAAGCATATTGAACAAATCAAGATAAGAGTCCCATCCTACCGCTCCCTCTAAATCCTTGTTTAACTCTGATGGTATTAATTTTTCTTTCCCAATTATCTTTTTGAGTAATTGATATCCAAAAACTAATGGAGCTTGAAAGCAAAATTCCTGAATGTTGTTAGTGGAATGTATTGCATACGAAGGTCCTCCTTGATTTTTAACCCAATCTCTAAATTGATATTTGGCTTTGATTACATTCCTATTACTAAGTTCTATGTTTTTGGAAACGGAAACTTCATAGCCATAATCAGGGTACAAATCTAAAACTACAAAGGCAATAAATTCATTGCTGCCAATTTTAGCTAAATGACCAGATCTTCGCTTAGATTTTTTTATGTTTGAATATATAGGGGCTTCATATAGTCTTGCTGCATTATCATGCAAATTATCTTCTGACCAAATGATTTTTGTTTCGGATAATACTTCAAAATTATCATTTAAATAGACTCTTATTTCTTCCAAAAAAGGAAAAGAGTCCCTCCAAATGGCAAAGAATGCATAGTCTTTCTTGTTATGAAAGAACTTTCCGTCTTTGAATTCAAAATCAATCAAACCTGCTTTTGGCAGTTTCGACTTTAAATCAAATTCATTTTTTTCTGGCATTTTGGATTGATTCAAAAATAAATGTATTCACCGTCTTCGCTTTGATATTGTATCCTTTTTCAAAGAGGTACTGAGCTAAAGGCTGATTATTTAAATCTTGTAATTCAGTATCAAGCAATTCTAAGAGAATTACTTTAGGTCTATACTTATTGAAATCCAATCCATGCAGAACCGCTGCTTCACCACCTTCTACATCGATATCCAAGAAATCTATTTCTTGACCGACTGGAAGGAACTGGTTTAAAATAGAAGTCAAGGAAGCTGTCTTCATGGGTATCACCTGTATTAACTTATTTTGAGGCTTAGACTGATCTTTAGATTTCAGTCTTTCATTTTCAAACCCATTCAAGGCTTGGTCTTTAAAAATATAGAAGTTTAGTTGTTCCCCATCTTCACCAATTGGAATCTCAAGATTGATATCTCTTTTTCTCTGTTGCTGGAATAGCTTCATGCTTCCTGGCATGGCGTCTATATTGATTCCCGACCATCCTTTTTTGTAAAAATGGTAAGTGTTAGAGGATTTTTTAGGATGATATGCTCCTACATCTACATAAAAACCAGTGCTTTGATAAAAAAATAGTTTCCTCAGGATCATGTCCTCTCCTTCTCCTGAAAAAGACTGAAAAGCAATGAAGTCAAAACTATTCCAGTAGAGTTTCCTTAATTTTTCAAACCAATTCTGTGGAATGTATTTTTTAAAAGTCATTGAGTAATGCTAGAAATATTAATGTAATGAAGGAATTTAAAGGTTGTCGAGTTGACATTGTTGTCGTGATTTTGGTCGTTTTGAGAATCCTAGGTTGTTCGAAAAACCTATTTATAGCAAAGCTATGATTACATCACAATGGAGAATGCATTAAACGTTAAACATTGTCATGACTTACTCCATTTCGAAAAACAAAGGCAACCTTACTAGGCTATCCGAATAGTGTTCTGTGTGTGGGAGTGGTTGTTTGTTTTTACCTTGGTATTTTTGAATAAAGTCACTGCGATGTAAGGATTGATAATGAAAAACAGTGAGGATGCCTGCTGTTTTCATTTGGTTTATAAAAGCTGTTCTATAGGACAGTTGCTCGAAGATCAAGTAGAAGATGTGTGCATTGGGAGAACTGTCTTCTGGGCAAACCTGGTAATTGTCTGTGAGCCGGGCTTGCTGTAGTACTTTACTGAACTGCTGCAAGTATAAATTAGACAGCACTTGCCGGCTTGAAGCTTGGCCAGCGAAGTAGTGATGATAGTCTTGCCAAATGGCTTTTCTTTTAGCTTGGATGGCATTCAAATTCTCCAACTGTGCCCACAAAAAAGAAGCGGTTACCTCAGATGGCAGAAAACTACTCCCCACATCCACCCAACCATATTTATCCACTTCTCCCCGGAAAAAAGCGGCCCTATCGGTTCCCTTTTCCCAGATGATCTCTGCGCGCTTTGCGAATTGGGAATCATTGATCACAAGCATCCCTCCTTCTCCGCATTGGATATTTTTGGTTTCATGAAAACTAAAGCATCCCAAATGTCCTATGCCTCCTAAAGGTTGGTCTTTATAATAACTATCGATAGCCTGTGCGGCATCTTCCACCACCCATAATCCATTCCGCTCAGCGATGTCCATGATGGTATCCATCTCGCAAGCTTTCCCTGCATAATGAACGACTACGATTGCTTTCGTTTTAGGTGTTATCAAATCCTCTATCAAGGTTTCATCCATATTGGGATGATCTGACCGGCTATCCACAAATACAATCTTTGCTCCTCTTAATACAAAGGCATTCGCTGTAGATACGAAAGTATAACTTGGCATAATCACCTCATCCCCTGCTTGAATATTCAGCAAGATCGCAGCCATCTCTAGGGCATCTGTGCAAGAGGTAGTCAATAAACACTTGTGAAACCCATACCGCTGCTCAAAAAAGGAATGACATCGTCTCGTAAACTCCCCATTCCCCGAAATCTTGCCCAAATTAACCGCTTCCTGAATATACTTCAGTTCATTGCCAGTCATGTATGGTTTGTTGAAAGGGATGGTTATCATGGTTGATGGGTTGTCGTTGTTGTCGTGGTTGCAATGGTTGTCAAGTTCTCAGGTTGTCGGGTTGTCAAGGTCTCAGGTTGTCATTGTTGTCAAAGTAGTCTTGGTTGTCGGGTTGTTGGGGTTTTAAGGGTTCTCCAGCGCAAAGCGCAGAAAATTAAGACAACGCGAAGCAGACAACTATGACAACCAAGCGAAGCGTTGATAACTACGAGAACGCGAAGCGGACAACCATGAAAACGGTGAATGCATTGAGCAGATAATGGCGAATCGGATAATCTGACTACTCCTTCCAGTAGTGATACACATACACCTTATCAATTAACTGAAAACCAGTTCCTTGGTATAATTGACAGGCCTGTTTATTGTTTGCTTGGGTTATGACTTCGATGGATTTAGCGCCTTGTTGGTAGGCGTAGGATTTTGCTAGGGTAATTAATTCTTTTCCTATTCCTTTGCCCCGATGTTCTGGATGAACCGCGATCAAACCAATACTTGCCTGATCGTTGGTTGTAGAGACAGTAACGATCCCTTTATTATCAGATACTGCTAAAAGCTGCTGCTGTTCAAATGCCTGTTTGATCCAAAGCTTATACAGTTTTTCAAATTCTCCATTTTTCAATCGCTTGTCGGTTTTGAAGCGGGAAAGGTGTCCACTTTCAATGGCCAACATCGAAAAAACTTCATTCCAGTTTTGGACTGAAAAAACCCCTTGGTTCTTTATTTCTATTATTTCTAGTTTTTTTTGAAAAGTGAGTTTTTCATCCACAAGAATTACATTAGTAGAATCAACATCTAATGGGCATGGGCTATTAATGTAAATTAATTGAAAGGGCTGATTGCTGAGTTTGATTCGATCAACTTCATACTGATTTTTGAGAAGCAGTCTTCCAACTTCATATCCAAACAATTCCGAATCAAAAGCCAATCTCTCAATCTTCATTGCTTGATTCTTGAATAATGTAAATCGGTCGTTTTTTCACCCCCTCGAACGTTTTCCCTACATATAAACCCACCATTCCCAAGGTAACCAAAATAAAGCCAGTAAGCACCCATAAAGATATAATCAAGCTGGCATACCCCGCGACAATGATCTCACCTCCAAAATATCGGAGCAAGGTGTATAACGCAAAAACAAAGCCTGTAAGCGCTACGAGCATCCCCAATTTGATTGTCAATCGAAGTGGTTTATCGCTGTAAGCCAACATGATATCCAAAGCCAAATTAAATAATTGCTTCAAGCGATAGCTACTTTCCCTTTGATCATTGGCTGCATGTTCCACGGGGATGCTTGTTTGCCGAAACCCTACCCAGCGGACCATGGTTGGGAAATATCGAATACTTTCCCGCATGCCCACAATCGCATGGATGACTTTGCGATGATAGATTCCAAAATTGGCTACGCTTTCATCCTGATGAGAACCGGTTAAGTAAGCGAGGGTTCTATAAAAGATTTTGGAGGATAACTTTTTAAAGAATCCATCCTTCCGCTCTACCCTTCTAGCCAAGACCACATCAAATCCTTCCTGAGCTTTTTTAAACAAGTGAGGAATTTCTTCCGGTCTATCCTGCAAATCACAGTCCATGACTACCACCCACTCTCCCTGCGCATGGTCCAATCCAGCAGTAATTGCATAATGCTGCCCAAAGTTTCTTGAAAGTTTGTATCCTTTGATTTCAGGATGGATCGCAGCAAGTCTTTTGATCTCCTGCCATGATGCATCAGGTCCACAATCCTCTATCAAAATTATCTCATAAGCATCCGTGACAGTTTCCACCGACCGCTTAATCCGCAACACCAACTCCTCCAATAACTCTTCAGCTCGGTAGACTGGGGAGATGATGGATAAGGTTGCTGTAGAAGTGGTTGTCATTGTTGTCGGGATTTTCGGGTTGTCAAGTTCTCAGGGTTGTCATTGTTGTCGTGGTTGTCGAGTTATTGTGGTTGTCAGGTTCTCAGGTTGTCGGGTTGTCATTGGTGTCGAGTTATCGTGGTTGTCGGGGTTTTCACGATTCTCCAGCGCAAAGCGCTGACAACCATGACAACGCGCAGCGGACAACCCTCCCAGCATTCACTTCCTTCTAAAAACGAATCTCCTTACCTACACGCAACCCAACCATGATAACCATGACAACAAAGGCGCAAAGCGCTGACAACCATGACAACGCGCAGCTGAAAATTACGCCACATCAGCAAAAATCCTCTCCATCCTTCGAAAGTAAAACATCCCAAAAACAAATAATACGAGCGCTACTATACTTCCCGGCCAGATTTACCCCCAACCCCTAAAGGGGAGCTTGTTTTCATTTTCAATTTTCAATTTGTCTTCAATAAAAGTTGAACCTATGAATTTCATTTTTATCCAAATCGCCAGTGATACTATTCCTCCCCTTGAGGGGAGGCCAGGAGGGGTATATACCTTAAATTCTATTTTTCTTCTTTCAGCGTTTTTCTAAGTACCTCTATCTCATTAAGAATTTTAGTCAAAACTGTATTTGTTGCTTTTAAGACTTCTTCATTAGAAAATCTAAGTATATGGATACCTAATGATTCTAATCTTTCAGTTCTACCGATATCCCGTTCTTTTTGAAACTTGTCCTCATGAATTCCACCATCAAGTTCAATTCCTAGTTTGAATTGATGACAATAAAAATCTAAAATAAATTTATCAGCAGGATGTTGCCTTCTGAACTTCAAGTCATTTAACCTACCTAACCTTAATTTTTCCCAGAGAATAACTTCCGCAGATGTCATATTTTTCCTAAGTTCCTTTGCTCTGCGGAAAATTTCTGGAGAAGCGTTATAATTAAGCTCTGGCTTTTTCATAGTGAATTACTAAAGAAGAAAGGTAGTTTTACCCCCAGCCCCTAAAGGGGAGCCTGTTTTCGTTTTCAACATTTAATTTGTCTTCAATAAAAGTTGAACCTATGAATTTCATTTTTATCCAAATCGCCAGTGATACTATTCCTCCCCTCGAGGGGAGGTCAGGAGGGGTGCATACCCCCAACCCCTAAAGGGGAGCCTGTTTTCGTCTTTAACTTTCACTTAGTCTTCAATAAAAGTTGAACATATATATCTCATTTTTACCTAAGTTGCCGGTGATACTTTTCTTCCCCTCGAGGGGAGGTCAGGAGGGGTGCATACCCCCAGCCCCTAAAGGGGAGCCTGATTTCGTTTTCAACATTTAATTTGTCTTCAATAAAAGTTGAACCTATGAATTTCATTTTTATCCAAATCGCCAGTGATACTATTCCTCCCCTCGAGGGGAGGTCAGGAGGGGTTTTACCCCCTAGAGTTAAGGAGGGGTATTACGCCACATCAGCAAAAATCCTCTCCATCCTTCGAAAGTAAAACATCCCAAAAACAAATAATACGAGCGCTACTATACTTCCTGGCCAAATCCACTCCCAGGGCATGGGGCGGTCTAGGAAGGCGGCTCGGTAGCCTTCGATGACGCCAACCATGGGATTTAAGATATACCAATTGAGGTATTTATCCGGAACAGCTGTAGTACTATACACTACTGGGGCTGCGTAGAGTAAAATTTGGACTACAAATGTCAGGGCATGTTTAACGTCCCGATACTTGACGGCCATGGCTGATAGTACCATCCCTACTCCTAGGCTACACATCAGGAGTTGCAAGGTTAGCAAGGGTAAAAATAGGATGCCCCAACCGGGAACTTGCTTGAAGTAAATCAACATACCGATTACGACTACGAATGCAATCAGGAAGTCCAATAGCTTGGATAAAACTGAGGATAAGGGTAATACCATGCGTGGGAAATACACTTTGGTAATCATATTGGCATTTTGGATAAGGGAGTTTGCTGACTCCGTTAACGTTCCTGAAAAGTAATTCCAAGGCCATAAGGCTAAATAACTGAACAAGACATAAGGCATCCCATCCGAATCCACCTTGGCCAGGCCACCAAAGACAATGGTAAAAACCATAGTAGTAAATAATGGCTGAATAATCGCCCAGGAGACCCCAAGCACTGATTGTGCATAGCGGGCTTTAATGCCTCTAAGCGTCAGGAAATACAATAAATCTTTGTATCGCCAGAGCTCTTTGAGATTAACCATCTTCCAACCGGAAGAAGCTTCTATGACTTTATAGTGAGACAACAGTTAGTAGTTAACAGTGAAAAGTGAAAGATTGTCTTGATTCCTCGATTATCGGGGCAGGCTTTGATTCTTGTTTGTTATAAATACTTGATACATTTAACAGTCAACTTTTTGAATGCTTAAGGTTCAGTTCGTAGATATTGCTTGGATATGCTTGTGCGCCCCAGCTTTGTTTCCATCGGGTCAATCCTGCCAAGGATTGTTGGGTATCAGGGTCTATGGAAGTCCCCATGGAGATATATTTGTAATGATCTGCAGAATCAGTTAATAATTGATTGATCAAGTAATCCAAAGCTCTGTTTTTTTTGCCTTTAGGCGTGGCTGAGGTGTATTGTAGATGCCGAACATGCGCATGATTAAACAATACGATACCAGCTACCCATTCATTTTCAAGTTCTATTTGCCAACATTCAATTTGTTCCGGAAAATACTCCATTAGCTTTTTAATTTCCTCTAAGCTATGTGTAGGTTGGGATTTGTAGGTATCCCATAAGTTTGGGATAAGTACCTGATTCCAAAAGCTATCAATTGGACTTTTTTTTTAAGTTGAAAGCCCAATTTTGAGGCTTTTCTAATTCCCCACTTCCGTCCCCTATCGTTGATGATTATTGGAAGCTTGATTGTTTGGAACCCTTTTGTTTGGATAGGAACAAAACCGCTTATTTGTAAGACTTCTTGGTAGTTCCTGTAATCAGTTAAATCCTTCCAGTAAAACTCAGGAATAGAGCGGATCTGTAAGGTTTGATAGCCCAATTCAGTAAAATACTTGGATAGCGACTGTACTAGTTGCTTTAAAGAACTTTTAGCTAATGAGTTTTTAACGATCAAATCCCCAAAAGTAATTCCCCGATGACTGTAAACACGCAATCCTTCTTTTTCTGCGGGCAAAACAGCCAGTAGTTCCTCCCCCTCATGGATCAGCACTGAACAATCATTGAATCTATCTCCATGATATTCCAAATAATCCCGGTAATGGATCAAAGCGGAATTTACAGCCTCCGAGATGAATGAATCCCATTCCTTTCTAAGATCAGAAGTGTAAGGAGTAATCGTCATGTGAGTGAACAGTTAACTGAATGTAGAATTAGGAATTAGTGAACAGTGAACAGTGAGAAGTGAACAGTTAACTGAATGTAGAATTAGGAATTAGAAATTTAGAATGAGTGATTAGTGAACAATGAGAAGTGAACAGTTATGTACGTTAACACTTTCGAGGGAGGTAGATTTGTTAAGTGTTAAGTGTTAAAATGTGGATTTTGGTTGAATACTAACGATCGCTCTAAGTGTTCGACTCCTTTGGAGTCGTCCGAAGGTGTTTGGAGACATTTTGGCTATAAACATATGATCCCTTCGGGATCTTTTTTTGCAACCACTAATTACCACGATCCGATATTTGCTACTTAACTTTTATCTGTTGTACTTTCTTGGTTGTATACCAAACTAAAAACCACAATTTCATTTTTAGACTGGTCTATTTTATAAACTATGATATGCTTTTTAAAGATAAAATCTCTAATCTCATCAGAGTCGAAAAAAATGGATTTTCTATTTTTCCATGGATTCAAACCAATCGTTTTTAGACTTTGAATTAATTCATTTTTAAATTTTCTAGCAACATTTGGTCTGTGTTGGGCAATATAATCAACTTGAATATTGAGTTTTATTAAAAAATGATGGGAAATTTTAAGCTCCATATTTCTTTAAAGTATCTTCGAGAATAGTATCTAATTCGCCAAGAGAAACATACTTCTCTGGACTTATAAGAGCACTTTCTAGATCCTTTACAACTTCTTCTTTCACTCTATCATATTTCTCAATTTCGATAATTTCAATCTCATCTTTAGAGAAACGATTTAGAAACCACAAGAAATGGTTAAATACCTCATTGTTAACTTTAATTTTTATCGTCTTCATTAGCAATTAGAAATTATAATGTTAAGCTCTTTTCTTTAAAGATAATAAATGAAAATGAATATAGCAGTGGAAGAAGATTTTGCATTCTAGAAAAATCTTTTTTTCGACTTACTTATTATTGTTTTTATTAACAATTGAACCTTGGAAAGGTCTGATAGTAATAGAAAGTAATTCGATTCTTGTAGCATTCGAATTTTCGAAGTCTTCCGAGGTTGGTCGGAGACATTTTGGCTATAAACATTTGATTCCTTCGGGATCAGGGGCTCTCGCAGAATACTCGGAAGGCGCGGAAATGAGATTTTTAAGAACCAGATACTTGATAAGAACCGATTGAACATCCGTGAAAATCGGTTCACTCGTTGGTTATGGGTATAACTTATGGTGAAAAGCTAAGCGGGATTTTGTACGATAATAATCCACACTAAACAATTTTGGCTTCGGCTACGGTCAGCCACCGTAGGCGAGTATTTACTGTCCACTGTTCCATTGTTCATTGTTCATTGTCCACTGTTCACTTTTCACTGTTTTCTGGCTTCGGCTACGGTCAGCCACCGTGGGTGGGTGGTACTTTGGCTTCGACTCCGCTCAGCTATCGAAGGTGAGTATTCACTGTTCACTGTTCACTACCAACTGCTCACTGTTCACTGTCAATTGTTCACTGTCAATTGTTCACTGCCAACTGTTCACTGTTCTCCGGCTTCGACTCCGCTCAGCCGCCAAATAACTTAGTCCCTTTAACCTCTTTTCTTTCCGTGTATTCTGCGCCTTCCGCGAGAGCCTTCACCCGTAGACGAGGATCCCGCCCACATCTCCGGGATCATGTTCGAGGATCTGAACCTTCACTTCTCTGTTGACCTTTTCATAGGTTTTGATGGTGAGAAAATCCAGGTATTGGAGGTCGAGCTCCTTCCCTATCAAGATCAAATCGATGGTTCCTGAATCAATACCCATGGCATAATCGCCAACTATGTAAGCTCGCTCTACCGGTCCCATGCGTTTGACTACTTGTTCGAGCAGGTCATCTAACCCCAGAAACTTTGCTACCATGCGGGAGATTTCTGTGAAGAAGGGATGCGATTGATTGGCTTTATAGACCTTGGTCTTCCCCTCCTCTTCGGTCACCAACAATCCCGCCTCCGTCAAGCGATTCAGCTCCACCCGCACCGAGTTGGTAGACTCCTCAAAATCCTTCGCCAAGGACCGCAAATACCCGGAGTTATTATTAGAAAATAATTTCAAGAGAAGCTTAATGCGGGTTTTGGAGGTGACTAAACTATCTAACATTTAATAGTGAACAGTGCATAGTGAACAGTGAAAGTAATACCTTAATTTATTGTTTAAACTTTCGTTTATTGCTTAGACTTTACAAGGAGGTTTTTTGTTAGCCAGAGCCTTTTCTTTTGGAGTTTTGGAGATTGGATTTTGATGATTTGATAATGGTGTAGAGGACTTTATTGATTTCTTGAATTTCATTCAAGAGGTATGAGAATTCATCGAATTCTTTTAAGAGTTTGGGTTTATTTAGAAGTTTTAGCCAGTACTTACATTCTCTTGCCTCCTTATGAGCAATACTCATTTTACTAATGAAATCTGCTTTGGATTGCGCAGCCTGTGCTTCTTCAACATTTGCACCAATGGAGGTTCCTGCTCCAACAAGTTGATTGGCTAATCGAAAATGTCCCTTATCGTAGAGATATAAGTAAGCATCAATGATAACTTCAGCAAATCGATAGGTTTTTTCTTGAATAGTTTCTTTCATGAGATTGGCTGTTTATTTTCCCAAAAAATACCACCGAAAAATCAAAACCTACAAAGTTTAAATACTTCATTAAACGCTTAAATTTCCCACAAAATATTTAGCTGCCAACTGCTGGCTTCGACTTCCCTCAGCCATCGTGATGTGTATACCAACTGTTCACTCATCACTGTTAACTATCAACTGCTAACTACTCACTGTTAACTGTTCACTGTTAACTCCCTACAGCTTCGCCCGTTCAGTCCCATGACTTAGCGTAGCTACTGAGTAAATTTTTTACTCAATGAAACAAATTTATGCGTTGGTGGGATGAATGCAAATATTTTTGAAGAAAAGATTGAATTGAGAGCTCGGGGAAGAGAATCGATACTTGCCTGCTGCAAGCAGGAGACGAGATGCGAGCTTGTCTACCGTAAGGTAGGAGATTAGATTAGAATCAAGAGGCAAGAGGCAAGAAACAAGAGTTGATTTTTTATTGAAATACGTTGGGAGTATGATTGAAATAAGGTGGAAATATGGTTGAAATAGACATTAGATGTTAGACGCTAGACGTTAGACCTGATTTGTCTTTGAAATACGTTTGGAGTTCAATTGAAATAAGGTAGAAATAAAGAGAAATAATTTTTGGACGAGAAATAGAACTTTAGTAGCGGAACCTCCCTTTTGCCTTTTTCCTTTAACCTTTCCCCTCTTTTTTTACCTAAACTTTCGTGCAATTAGTGTCACTCGTGGACAGCTCAACTTACGGAAACCCTAGAGGATTACAAATCCTCATTATCTGCTGAGGCTAAACAGTTTTTAAATCGATTGTCCTAGTATCGGCTCGTAAGGCGTGGGTGGCCCAAAGACAATCAGCGTGCGAGCCTCTGGTGCCAAGAGTAGATTTCCTGCCCCGGGTTGCGACGCAGGGGAATATCCTCAAAAAAAACAATTCATCTAGCGTCTTACCCGGGGTTAATAGTGATTCAAGCCCTTTGGGCTTGGGAGGGGTAAATAGAAAAAAGTTTTAGTAAGACTTTGGGGGCAAACTGAAAAGATATTCATGTAATTAGTGAAATTAGAATGAATGATTTAAGCTTAAAATTTTTAAATTCATACCGGAATTAGGCAGTATGCAATCAGAAAACGTCCAAAATCGATTAATCTTTATTTGCACCATCTTGTATTTAATCGGATACTGGTTTTTTACATTTGATGGTATAACTTTTTCAGATGATGTGGTTTACATGGAGTTTGGAAGAGCATTTTGGGCTGGCGAAACATTTCCATACAAGACTCATTTCGCTGACCGTTGGGGTGCATATATATTCTCTGGTTTTTTCACTCATTTTTTCGACTTTAACGAACGAACAGCATCATTTGCCTCTCTCCTGAGTTATTTATTGAGTTATAGTTTGTTATTTTCCTTACTTCAAAGCCCTAAAGAAAAGTTGATTTTCAGTTTACTTTACCTTGGGCAAGTTTATTTTTTATATTTTATACATAAGGTATATCCGGATAGTATATTATTGGTATTTATCTGTTTAATTGTTTGGTCTGCTATAAAAAGGAATGAACATCCCGTTTTTACAGGATTTTGTATGAGCATAGCTTTTTTACTTGGGTTTATAACTAAAGAAACAATCGTTTTTTTATTACCATTTCCCCTTATTTTATTTGGGTATGATTGGAAAAATAGAACATCAATAAAATTTTACTATGCTTTTTTTTCCGCTTCAATATTACTATTGATAAGTTATTTTGGATACTACCAACTAAACCATGGAAATTGGATGTATCGCTTTACAGCGGTAAATGAAGGTCATTATATTTCAGATTTCACCTATCATGATAAAGGGTGGATTGCTATTCTTAAACGATTGACCTATTTACCTTTCCAAACTTTTATAGAGCGTTCATATTGGCCTTACATTGTTACTGCTACAGTATTGATTGTAAATGGAAATAAATCATCTAAACAAACATTCAAGATTATTGCATTAACAAGTTTTTGCCTATTACTTGGGTTTTGGTTTATGAGTTCAACACTTGAATTTTATAACCCTATATATCTCAATCCAAGACATTTAATCATTTTGGTGCCACTATTATCTTGGATCATTGCGACATCATCAGATAAACTTTTCCAGAATAAAGGAATTAATAGATTGATTGCTGTAAGCTTTTTGATTGCTGCGATGCTTTCATGGAACTCTTTTGATCTAATGGTTTATTATGGTGCTTTAGCACTTCTTTTAATAGGTGTAGAATATTTTTCCATGGCGAAATGGCTTTTTATTCCATTTATCCTCCTTCCTAGTGTAGTAAGTGGGCACTATCATTACCAAAATAAAAACTACGCTCACATGAAGCAGACTTATCAAAGTTTTGCAAACTCAAACCATTCTAACATCAAATTGGCAAACTCATTTTTAGTGTATAGCAACTCTGTATTACTGGCTGAAGCTGATCGAAATAAAGTTCTGTTTTTGGGAAATTGGAAAGAATCGGTCAGTACTACCCCTCCTATAATAGAGGTCTTTATCTACAAATTTTATAAGCATGCTTATCCCCTGGAGCAAAACGATTGGGACCATTTGCAAGAGTGGTTAATCAAAGAAAATTACAAAGCCAATCAAGTTTATGATGATCAATGGATTGAAATTTGGAGATTTGAAAATCAAGTTCCTTAAAACTTCTATAAGTCGTTGAAATAGACATTAGATGTTAGACGCTAGACATTAGACCTGATTTGTCTTAGAAATACGTTTTGGAGTACTATGGAAATAAGGTGGAAATAAATGGAAATAAGGTTGAAATAGACATTAGATGTTAGACGCTAGACGTTAGACCTGATTTGTCTTTGAAATACGTTTGGAGTTCAATTGAAATAAGGTAGAAATAAAGAGTAATAATTTTTGGACGAGAATTAGAACTTTAGTAGCGGAACCTCCCTTTTGCCTTTTTCCTTTAACCTTTCCTCTCTTTTTTTACCTAAACTTTCGTGTAATTCGTGGACAGCTCAACTTACGGATACCCTAGAGGATTGCAAATCCTCTAGTATCTGCTGACCGAGATTGTAAATCACGGACAGCTTGTGTTTTTAAATCGATTATCCTAGTATCGGCTAGTAAGGCGTGGGTGGCCCGACGACGATTACCCTGCGAGCCTCTGGTGCTAAAAGTAGATTTCTGTCCCCGGGTTGCGACGCAGGGAATATCCTCAAAAAAACAATTCATCTAGCGTCTTACCCGGGGTTAATAGTGATGCAAGCCCTTTAGGCTTGTTAGGCTAATCGTGGACAGCAAAGAAGCGAGACTTGCCTGCTGCAAGCAGGAGACGAGATGCGAGCTTGTCTGCCATAAGGTAGGAGATTAGATTAGAAACAAGAGTCAAAGCCTGCCCCGATAATCGGGGAAACAAGAAGCAGGACTTGATTTCTCTTAGAAATACGCTTTAGAGTACTACGGAAATAAGGTTGGAATAGACATTAGATGTTAGACGCTAGACGTTAGACCTGATTTGTCTTTGAAATACGTTTGGAGTTCAATTTAAATAAGGTAGAAATAAATGGAAATAAGGTTGAAATAGACATTAGATGTTAGACGCTAGACGTTAGACCTGATTTGTCTTTGAAATACGTTTGGAGTTCAATTTAAATAAGGTAAAATAAAGTTGAAATAAAGGGAAATAATTTTTAGACGAGAATTAGAGGTTTAGTAATGGAACCTCCCTTTCCCCTTTTGACTTTGAACTTTTGCCTTCGTGTAGTCCCTGTAATTCGTGGACAATACAACTTGCGGATACCTTAGAGGATTACAAATCCTCATTATCTGCTGACCGAGATTGCAAATCACGGACAGCTACTCCTAAACCATTATAATTCATCTAATAAAACACCAATCTTTTTATGGATTTCGGGAATTTTGTTTTTAACCACGTCCCAAACAATGATATAGTTGACCCCTATGGAGTCATGAATAAGCCTATCCCTCATGCTTTCCATATTTTTCCAAGGGATTTGATCTCTTTTTAACTTTATATCGTCTGGAATTTTTTTTGATGCTTCTCCAATTATTTCTAAACTCCTAACTACCGCTCTTTTTAAAGTTTCATCATTCAAAAAAATCTCTATCGACAAGTCTTCACTTATTTTTAACAGGTATAAACACTCATCGTTAATATGTTTTAAAACTCTTTTGGATCTTTAAACATATTGAACTTCATTCAAAATATTTGGTCCGATGTGGGGACTCAATCCATTTTTGGTAATAACCTCTACTTTCTTAGGTTTAAAAAGGCTTTCAAAAAGTTCATATACAGCCATGAGGTTATCAAAATTTTCTTTATCTGATTCAAAATCAACAAATAAATCGATGTCACTATTACCTGATTGTTCATTTCTGACATAAGAACCAAATAAACCAACTTGTCGAATCTCTAAATTCGAAAGCTTATTTTTATTTGTCTTTAAAATGGCTAGTATGTCATCTTTGGTAAGCATACATCAAAGATACAAAAATGTAACAGACAAAGAATCAAAGCCTGCCCCGATAATCGGGGAAACAAGACTTGATTTTTTGTGGAAATACGTTGGGAGTACTATGGAAATAGGCTTAAAATAAATTTTAGAAAGAGAATTATTATACATTTTTCAAAAGGGATGTTTACATTTCTACGCGTGTTGAAACTGCTCAATATCAACAAGAACTATTCTTTTTCTAACCGTTTAATCACTAAATTCCATGTTTATGTATACAATTAAATGTTTTTTAAATAGAGTTTTTTTCCCAAAAAAGCTTGATTTTAATCAAATTGTTTCTATTTTAGTGCGTTACATTTCTTAGTTTCAAAATTTTATTTTATATTTTTTCGTATAGAAAAATATTATTTTGGATTCATTGAAAGAATTTAAACGCAATTAATTTTATTAACCTATGTTACACACTAACTAATTAAACATGAAGTACCCAAATTACTTTAAAAAACTAAGGCTAACCCATTTACTTGTAGGTGCGTCTATTATTCTGGCTTCTTGCGAAATGGAAAGAACGGACATTAGCCCGGTTCTTGAAGAGACTACCCAAGAGACAACCTTATTGGATGAATGGCAGTTAGTCGAAATGACAGACTATTCTAACCTTCGGGAAGGAGATTTTACAGGAAAATTTTTGATTCTTAGTAAAACACCTAATCTGCCCAATAATCTAGCAAGAGATATAGCGGCAGCTGGTGGAGAGATTGTAGAAAGTTATCCACAAGTAGGCGTTGCTGTGGCTATTGCACACAGAGCAGATTTTCTAATAAATGCACGTGCTATCAATAGCATTGAATCTGTAACCGCTGACTACATTATGCAGTATACGCATGAACCAACGAACTTGGAAATGGTAGAAATGTCGGTTGGTGGCACTACGAGTAGCGAAACTGCTGCCCGTACAGCATTTAATTACAGAACTGCTTTTTTTGATGGATTTCAGTGGGCTCCGAAAGCAATCAATGCCACCGAAGCTTGGGATGCTGGTTTAACAGGACAAGGTATTCGGGTAGCTGTGATTGATGGTGGCTTTCTCTCTACCCACATTGACCTTGCTCCCAATTTTGATATTGCAGCTTCTAGATCGACGGTTCCAGGGTTTAATTTCAACCAAGATGTTGGTACTTTCTGGCATGGAACGCACGTGGCAGGGATTGTTTCCGCAGCTGGAATTGGTGTCGTAGGTATCGCTCCTCGGTCAACCCTTATCGGCGTAAAATCTTTGCATAATGGTAGCGGTGCTTTCTCTTGGATATTGAATGGTTTATTGTATGCGGCAACACCAAGAGAAGTAGGTGGAGCCGGCGCAGACATCATCAATATGAGTTTAGGTGCTACATTTGATTATAGAAGCCCTTGGGGTGATAAAGAATTCAGAGACGCATTTAGAGAACTACAAAAAATTTACGATAGAGCAATGCGCTACGCTTGGCAAAATGGAGTCACAGTATTGGTTTCAGCAGGCAATGGAGGCAATAACTTTGATGAAGCAAGAGAATTGTTCCAATTACCAGCGCAAAGTCAACATGCCCTGTCAATTAGTTCTACTGGACCAACTGGTTGGGGATTAGGAGCTGTTAACTTTTCTCAACCGGCCTATTATACCGATCATGGTAAATCATTAGTAGACTTTGCTGCGCCAGGAGGAACTCTTGGACTAGCCCTTGTAGAAGGAAATTTCAATCCTTGTAGAATCCAAGGAACCTTTACTGGTTCCACTAATACTTGTGCTTTATTTGATCAAGTATTCAGTACAATTAGAGGAAGTTCAAATTCTAGTTTTGGTTGGGCACAAGGGACTTCCATGGCTTCTCCAGCCGCGGCAGGAGTTGTAGCCTTGATGATGGAAGCTGAAGGAAGAAGACTTTCTCCAGCTCAAGTAAGAGCTCGATTAAGACAAACATCCACTGACTTAGGCGAACCAGGAAATGATAAATTTTATGGTCATGGCTTTGTCGATGCTGCTAGAGCAGCGGGCGTACGTTAATTTTTAAGCTTAAAAGAAATGTAACAACCCCCAAGTCAAGGCTTGGGGGTTATTTTTTTTTACATCCCCAAGTTTCGGTAGTTACTTATCTGTCTACATCTGTTTTGAATCTGGGCCTACCCATCAATTGGCCTTTGGGACCCATCAAGCCTTATTTCCAAACAATTTCTTTAAATTTACCCTAGTTTTTCAGCTTATTTGAGAATAATTTTTTCAACATCACTCCATCTAATTCAACCTTTTTTCAACCTTAGCTTGTCATTTCCAACACCTCTTCTTCTCTGTTTGATGGAATACTTTCTCATTTTTATTTTTATATTTAAATCCACCATAACCTATTTACGCACATGCAAACGCTTCGATTAAACTCACGGGGAGACTCTGTAGTCTTCTTGCAGGAATTATTAAACAAGGTTGGTTACAATTTGCCAGGCACCTCTTTTTTTGGCACACTAACGGATACTGCTGTCAAAGATTTTCAACGTAAAAGCGGGCTTGTTGCCGATGGCATTGTCGGTGTTAAAACATGGACTCGATTGATTCAGCAATCGGATTTTGCAAAGCCTGAATTTTCTGATAAATTTTTATCTGAGCAAGATTTAATAGATTTTGCAGCTGAATATGGATTGGAATTGGCATTAGTCAAGGCAGTCAACGAGGTTGAAAGTAGAGGAAAAGGCTTTTTGATTGACGGAAGAACTAAAATTTTGTTTGAAGGTCATGAATTTTGGAGGCAGCTGAAGGCCATAGGTCTACAGCCAGAAAGTTTATCCAATGAATCCAACAAAGACATTCTGTACCCTAGATGGGTTCGGACATTTTATTCCAACGGTCCCGGAGAATACCGTCGTTTGGAACGAGCACAGCAGTTAATTCCTTCCAATCCAGCTGTGTCTACTGCGGCGCTTTCCTCTGCTTCTTGGGGTAGTTTTCAAATCATGGGCTATCATGCCAAACCATTAGGCTATCCCAGTGTAGAAGCCTTTGTGGATCGTATGCAGACGCACGAACGAGAACATTTAGCTGCATTTGGGAAATTCATCGTTGTCAACCGCCTACTCAACCATCTCAAAAATAAAGACTGGGAGAAATTCGCTAGAGGTTATAATGGCCCCGGATATAAGCAAAACAAGTATGACGAAAAACTAGCTCGCGCGTATAAGAAGTATAGTGAGCAGTGAACAGTGAGCAGTGGAGAGTGAACAGTGAGCAGTGGAGAGTGAGCAGTGAACAGTGAGCAGTGAACAGTGAGTAGTGAGCAGTGAGCAGTGAACAGTGAGTAGTGAACAGTGAGCAGTGGAGAGTGAATAATGAGCAGTGAACAGTGAGCAGTGGGGAGGGAACAAATGAGGACTTTCGGACAGCTGCTTACTAAATCTACTCTCTAAAATCAAGCCTCAGTGGCGTAGATAAGCTCGTTTTATGGCTCTCTTGATGTCCCTAGTCTCGGATTTGATTCTTGGTTCTTATTTCTCATTGCTCCTCCAAATCCCATCAATTGGCGTGGGTTTTAACCCACGACCAACATTGATGGTCAAAATTCATCTATAAAAAAGACGGACTCTCTAATCGCTTCTTTCTTGATTTCCCGATGCTCGGAACAGCCTTTAATTCTAGGTACTTACTTTTTGACACCTAATTCAAGGTAGGCAAGCTCGCCTCAGGGTCTCTGAGCCAGTCGAAGGGCTCTCCTCTCCCATTATCCTCTATTGAAATTCATCATATTCAAGGTCTCATGAGCGATTTTGATATTGTATTCGTAGGCTAAACTTTTATAATTTACCAAGTCCACAATAGTACCAATGAAACAAAGTCCGGCAGTCAATAAGTATAAAATACCCAATCCTATCTGTCCTAAAATAAATCGGTGAAGGCCTGCAAAACCTACGAATCCAATTAAACAAAGGATCAAGATCATTTGGTTATCCTTGCGTCGGGCTCTGTAGACATTGGCGAAAAAGGAGGCTTGCTCATCGTCCATGTCTTTCATGATTCCCTGAATGTAACCCAATTCCATTCCTTCCAATTCTGGTAAGTGTCTCAATACATTAGCCATGATTTCTAGTTGTTTTGTTGTTTCTGATTAGTTGAATGATGCGTAAAACAATGACAACAAAAGCAAACATTGCCAGAGGATGCATAGACCAAGAAGCTTTGAAGTCTCCTTTGGTCAGCAAACTCATGGATCTTCCCAAGCCACAACCGGGACACCAATCAAACCCTAAGTTATCCAAAGGACAAAGAGTGAAATGATTAGGTCCGTACGGATCTATGAATAATATCCCTATCAGGGCCCCTATCCAAAAGATCAGTTCTACTGGCAATTTTGAGAAATGTCTGCTGAGTGCGTTCATTACGCTGTCTAAACACCAAAAAGATGCCATGATTCAAAAATGCTCAAATACGGCTTTAAATGGACTTGTAAGATTAAAAACCACTCAAAACCGAACAAAAAATGTCCGATTATGAACGCTTAATGACTGGTACTTGCAAGGAAGGGTATGCTCCCATTCGTACCAAACTCTGACTCATAAACTCTCTTCGGGTGTTGGCATAGGTAATTGGAGCGGATGAACCCCGTTGCATGGCAAAGCTCCAGTCCAGTAAAACACGGTAAGCGAAGGGGGGAATTTGATCTGAATAGGGTAACTGAAGGGCATCTGAGGCTTCTTTTCCTACAAAAAAGGCGATCATCCTTCGAAGTGAAGCGGTCATCGCGGGTTCTTGGAAACTTTTTTCATAATAAGCGATCAAGGAATTGATCAAGCGCAGGCCTGCCTCGGATTGACGCAGGTGACGCTTTCGGATTAGACGCTCTAATTCAAATGCTTCTTTGGCTGTTTCAGGCCAATGTTCCACTTCTAAACCCAAATATTCTCCGATCACTTTCCAGTAATACAGAATGGCCTCATACGTTTCAGTACCTGGAAATTTTCCTAGTTTATCCAGTCCTCTAATGACGAGTACGCTAAAAGCCAGATTAGTACCAATCAAATCTTCCTGATTGATGGGCATGCCCCATTCCTTTTGCCAATCTTTGGCATACGTTTGTACAAAATATCGACTAAAGGCATGAATTAAACGCACCTTTGCCAAAGTCAACAAGCTTTCATTTACTTGAAGAAAGGTTCCAGGTTTAAATGAATCTAAAAGAAATAAAGCCGTTTCTAATAAGCGCTGTCCAACTTCATCCATAATGCGCTTGGATCTTACCAAAACCTGCGCTCCATCTGCGAAGGCATAGCAATAGGGTAAGGAATATAAGCCCAGCAAGGATAAGTAATCATTCCCCTGTTTGTCGAAAAAATTTTGTGCACGGATTATTTTCTTCTGGTCTAAACTAGGAGAAACCTGTGTGTATATTTCGAAAAATTTCTGAAAAAGAGGGCTAAATTTTGCTAATTCAGAGGAAGAAGGAACTATTGCATTCCAAGAATTTATGGCTTCTGCCCAGCTGGGATTGGCCAGTAATTCCAGTACTACTTGATCTGCAATGGGATCTCCTTTTTTTCGAAGTCCGTCTAAATAAGAATTTGTATAATAGCTTAATTTTTCCACAAGAATTTAACTCCGAATTCTTACTTTAGTTTTTTAATAAAGCTGAATATACTGTATGCGCACACATTTCTTTCTAGGTTTAGTTCTTATTTTTTCTTTTGGAAGCCTTTGGGCACAAACAGCTACTGATTTAGTAGCAGTGAATGCGAAGCTCAAAGGTGGGACGCTTCAGTTGATGGAGGAGTCCGTAAAGCTTATAACGGACAGGGCTTTGTATGATAATCAACCTTACTTTATCAACGATAAGCAGTTGGCTTTCTCAGCAGCGGACGAAAAAGGGAATCATGACATCATCATTTATTCCTTTAGCAGTGGTAAATTTGTAAACCTCACCCAAACCAGAGATTTCAATGAATTTTCACCAAAAACCACGGATTGTGGTCTGTATGTGTCGTCTATTACCGTAGAACCCACAGGAAAGCAGCGTCTATGGTTGTATCCCAATAATTTTGGAGAGCCCGAGTTACTTTATGATGATATAGAGCCTGTAGGGTATTATGCTTGGTATGACAATAAAGCAGCTCTGTTTGTGCTGGGTTCACCCAATAAACTGGTGTATCCTTATTCCCGGGAAGAAGTTCATACTATCGCAAGCAATGTTGGACGGAGTATTCATCGAAAACCCAAAACCGCTATTATCAGCTATATCGATAAGAGTGATGTGCAGGATACTCCGCAAGGAAAGAGCTATGCCATCAAAGGCTTCGATATTGATAAACGCAGCTACCATGATTTCGGAAGAACAATTCCCGGCGCTGAAGATATGTTATGGATTGGTAAGGATTTGATTCTCATGGGCTCAGGCAATGAGCTATACATTCGAAAAGCAAGTCAGCAAACGTGGAAATTGAGTGGCCAGATAAACCTTCCCTCCCATTCTACGCTTACTCGATTGGCCTATTCTGAAAAACTGAAAAAGTTGGTAGTGGTGATGGATAGGAAGTGAACAGTGAGCAGTGGACAGTGAGCAGTGAACAGTTAGCAGTGAACAATGAACAGTGAGCAGTGGACAGTGAACAGTGAGCAGTGGATTGTGAAAATTTTTCAAACAAGCAATTCCTGTGGATTTTAATCCACGACCAGTATTATCGATCAAGCAGTGGTGAGGTGATGCAACTACCGAAATAGCTAGCTGTTGGTTTTTACCCGTGAACATGAATTGGAAAAATTCTATTCTTTAACTCAATTCCAATCAATAGGCGTGGGTTTTAACCCACGACAACTATCGAACAGCTCGGATAGAATAGTGAGCAGTGGACAGTGAACAGTTAGCAGTGGATTGTGAAAGTTTTTCAAACAAGCAATTCCTGTGGATTTTAATCCACGACCAGTATTATCGATCAAGCAGTGGTGAGGTGATGCAACTACCGAGATAGCTAGCTGTTGGTTTTTACCCGTGAACATGAATTGGAAAAATTCTATTCTTTAACTCAATTCCAATCAATAGGCGTGGGTTTTAACCCACGACAACTATCGAACAGCTCGGAGCGAACAGTGAGCAGTGGGCAGTGAACAGTGAGCAGTGGATTGTGAAAGTTTTTCAAACAAGCAATTCTTGTGGATTTTAATCCACGACCAGTATTATCGGTCAAGCAGTGGTGAGGTGATGCAACTACCGAGATAGCTAGCTGTTGGTTTTTACCCGTGAATATGAATTGAAAAAATTCTATTCTTTAACTCAATTCCAATCAATAGGCGTGGGTTTTTACCCACGACAACTATCGAACAGCTCGGAGTGAACAGTGAGGATGTTTCAAGTTCAACCCCTTTCAGGGGTTGGGAGCACCGAGGGGTATTTTTACAAGAAAACCCGGGTTTTGACCCGGGTTTATGAAAGGTTTTGGGAGGATGATGCGTTATCGGTTTCCTAGGGGTGAAACCCTAGGCTAGCATGTTGGTCGTGGCGATGCCACTGCTATATTTTAGATTTTAGAGGATAGATTTTAGATTGGGAATTGTTCAATGTCCACTGCTGCGCACTGTTCATTCTCCATTCCTCATTCCTACTTTGCAACTTGGTACTTATTGTAGTACTCCATGGCAATTGGCATTTGTTTTTTCAATTCATCCTTTCTTCTTTTTGGTCCAGGGTGTGTGGAAAGGAATTCAGGAGGTGCACCACCACCACCTAAAGCAGCCATTCTATCCCAAAAATCAGGCGCAACTTGAGGATCATAGCCCGCCATAGCCATAAAATTCAATCCTAACTGATCCGCTTCTAATTCATGCCTTCTGCTGAAAGACAGCATTCCTAATTGACCGCCTATACCAAAGGATTGGAGAAAAATCTGTTGGGTCAAGCTAGGATTTTGACCCATAGCTACTTGAGCGCCGCCAATGAAACCATTTAACAAGAGGCCATTAGACATCCGCTCTCTACCGTGATTGGCAATCGCATGAGCTACTTCATGCCCCATAACCACGGCTACACCTGCTTCATCCTGACAGACAGGCATGATCCCTGTATAAAAGGCAACTTTTCCGCCGGGCATACACCAGGCGTTGACAATATCTTCTTGAATTAAATTAAACTCCCAGTTAAAACCCTGCAATTGGCTTTCTAAGCCATTTTCTTTCATGTATACTTCCACTGCGGCAGCAATCTTTTTCCCAACTCTTACGACCATCTGACCTTCGGGCGTATTGGTAACGAGCCTCCCTTCTTTCAACACTTGCCCATATTGATCAAAAGCCATGGGAAGTAATTCGGAATTTTGAACAATTGCTAGTTGAGTTCGATTCGACATAGGAACTTTAGCACAGGAATAAGCTACTAAAGACAGTGCAAGCAAAAAGATGATTTTCTTAATCATAGTGATCTCTATTATTTTTCCAAAATTCGCCAAAAAACATGCCAGTTCAAAGTACTTCGAAAAAGAACTATTGGATTTTGCGTTTGATCCAATTGGTCATGGCAATTTTAAAGGCTTCTTTGGGTTGCAAGAGTAAGTCATCCACTTTTTTCAAACTCCCTCCAAGCATCAGATTTTCGTATTGTGGAAGACGTATCAGCTTGTAGCCATGCAGACGGCTGAGCAAGTCATATTGAGCGTCATTGTACGCATTTAGCTTCCATCCACTAGCACCATTACCACTGAGATCGCCTGCTTCAGACGCTTCTCCAAAAATCTTTCGAGCGATTGGAGGACCATTCCAAATTCTGTCTTGTATCCCTGCTTTCAGACATTCTTTCTCGTACGTTCTACACAGACGCTTGTAACTATCTACCCAATCAAAAGTAAAGGTATCATACAAATCTGTTTTTAAGGAGTTTAACCGATACCGATTGAAATGTACTTCATCATCGTACAAAAAAACATACCGTTGTATCTTGAAATCAAATCGGAGTTTTTCCAAAACAGGCATCTTACCTCTACCCTCCAAATTTTCGAAGACAGCTTGCAGCAGGAGCTCTCCTTTTCCTTTTAAATAGTCAGGATTCACCTCTAGGTGAAAAAAGCTATCTACCTCCAAATCCGATTCCTCAAGGATCGATCGTAAGTTAGCTACTTTTAACTGATGTTTTGACATAGCGTGCGATTCAAGGAATCAGTCCTTAGAGGCATCTGCTTCTTGTGCTCCTTCCCGAAGGATTTCCCAAGTATGATCTGCCAGTAATTTAATTTCTGCGATAAAGATAAATTTTTTGGCTCTGCCCCATTCTTCAGGACCTACCATACTCAAAAAATCAGTTCCATCCTCTTTTTCATATAAAAAATACCGATGATTGATAAGCGGTTCAAAGGACATGGAAGACTGATAAATGCGCTCGGAGACTTCCACTCTTTTTTGAATCATTTTAGCCTGTTCAGCGAGTAGGGACATCTGTTGATAAATTTGTGACATCTGCATATCTGTTTGAGAATGCATGGCAGCCACTGCCCTACCCGTTATTTTCCCTTTATCCTCGGGCTTGATAATTGCACTGCCGGATTGGTGCGCATAAGGTAAAAGACCAGGTTGCTCCGTAGTCTTCTCCTTCATTTTATCTAAGTCAATCCGATCGATATCTATTTTATTGTTTTTCACTTGGAGCTTTACTTTCTTGAGTATCTGATGGAGCAATGCGCTCTTTTAAATTTCCTTTGGAACCAGGAAATGTGGTACGGGTAGAAATATCATAACTTACCCATAAAATGATCGCCAGAAAGATGCTAGCGAGAATAAGGAAAATAAGTTTATTTCGTTTCATTGTCTTGTTAACACTATTTCGCGGTAATGGGTTTTAATTTGGCCTCAAAAATACCATGAAAAAACCTATCTTTTATCATGCATTGAGATGTTTGTGGTTGCTAAGCTATTCATAAAAGATTAGCCTAAATTCTTTTTTCTACTCATATAAAAAGCGGTTACAATCCCGACCGCTGCACCTGCAAGATGTGTTTCCCAAGAGATTTTTCGCTCTGTAGGCACTACCCCGTATATCAAACTTCCATATAAGAAGATGGTAATCCCCGAAATCAGTAAAGATTTGATAGTGCCACGGAAAATACCTAGCGATATCATAAAAAAAGCTAGCGCATAAACAGTTCCCGATGAGCCAATGTGAAAATATGGCCGACCCACAAACCATACAATGGCATAAGGTAGAAAATAGGCGTAAAAGAGAACCTGATTGGCTATTTTGTCATAAAAAAAATAGAGGGATGTGGCAAGAACCATGAAAGGTACCACATTGGCCAGCAGGTGAACTAGTGAACCATGAACCAACGGTGCGGTGATCAACCCTACTAGATGTGGGATACTCCAAGGCTTGACACCTAAAAACCCAAGATCAATGGAAAAAGACAGTTGAACTAATAACAGAAGAAACATTAATAAAGATAGCCTAAATGGAACTTGTAGACTTTCTTTAATTTGAAGCAAAAAACTCTTCATAGTTTGAAAATTTGTGATTATTTTTTTGATCAATTACTTGAAATTTGTTACGAAATGCATAATTTTGCATAATAAGTACATATTTATACTAACTTTTGTTTTGATGTACCAGCTCATAAGTCCACAAACAATCTACCAATACTTTGGTGATGATGACAAAGAAATGCTTTTAGAGATGATCCAAATCATTTTGGATACCAATTTGCATGACTTAAAATCCTTAGACAAAGCTTTTTCTGATGAGGATTATCCTGTGATCAAGAAAAGTTGTCATAAGTCTAAACCTTCCCTCAGCTATATTGGTGCCATTCAAACAAGAAAACTTGTAGAACAAATTGAAGGGGATATCCCGAGTGCTCAAAACTTATATCAAGATTTAAAGGCTCAGATAAAGGTTATTGAAAATGAATTACGTCAATTTTTAAATTCAGTAGAATAACATGATTTTTGACCGCTAGTTTAGTTTTTTAATTGACATTCATTTTTTTTCCGATCTTTAGCTACCCAAAGCAATGGTAGTTATGAAACATAAGTTATTAGTACTGCTGTTCCTGTTCGGAGGAACAAATTTTCTTTTAGCTCAACAACTCACAGTTGAGTACATCATGCGTGATCCTGTCTGGATGGGTCATTTTCCTTCCAATATTCGATGGTCGGATGATTCTCAAGTCATTTTTTTCAGTTACAATCCCGAACAAAATCCAGCAGACTCCTTGTATAAGATTGAACTCTCAGACCCACAGCGATACCTGAAGGTCTCCAAAGCAGAGCGTCAAGCAATGCTACCTGCGAATGCCCAAAGCAATGCTGGCAAATCAATGAAGGTGTACACGGATGGTAATGAGTTAATGCTATATCACGTACAAACCAAAGAAAAAAAGCAGGTGCTTGAATGGCCTGACAGAATCAGTAATCCTACATTTTTGAATGGAGATCAACAAATTGCATTTGAATCTCGGTCAAACATTTTCATTTATGAAATGGGGACCGGCAAAGTTAAAAGGATAACAAATATTCAATCTGGTAACAAAACAGAGGAGCGAACAACCAAACTCAACGAGCGGGATGAATGGTTGAAAGAGGATAATCTACAACTGTTGCAAGTAGTAAGAGAACGGGAAGAAACAAGGGAACAGCGAAAAGCCTATGCGGAATCATTTGCAAAGCCTGAGCCCTACACTTTTTATTCAGGTAGCAAACAGGTATCCAATTTACAAGTTAGTCCCGATGGTTCATTTGTTACTTTTGCTCTTATTACCAGAGCACAAAACAAAAATACAGTGGTGCCGGATTATACGCACTCAAGTGGCTACACTACCAACCTCAATACCCGCAGTAAAGTAGGTGACCAACCGACTAAAGTAGAAATGGCTATTTATCATGTAGCCAAAGACACCGTTTACTTGGTCAATACCACCACACTTCCTGGTTTGAAGGATTTGCCGGATTACGTCAAGGACTATCCAGATAAAAAATGGGAATCCAAAGAGCGAGATTTGCTCCTTTCTGGCCCCTACTTTTCCAAGGATGGTAAAAAAGCGGTGATCAATGTACGTTCGTTTGACAACAAGGATCGATGGATTGCGCTGCTGGATTTGGAGAATGGAACAGTTAAAAATCTTGACCGTCAACGGGATGAGGCATGGATTGCAGGTCCAGGCATTGGATGGAGCATGGGTGGAGGCACTTTAGGTTGGCTTCCTGACAACAAGCATATCTATTTTCAATCTGAAGAAAGCGGATTTTCACATCTTTATGTATTGGATGTGACCAAAGGTGCTAAAAAGCAACTGACCTCAGGAACTTTTGAAGTTTATGATCCAAAGATATCCAATAATGGAAAATATTGGTTTTTGACCACCTCTGCTGTAGATCCAGGTGAACGGCACTTGTACATGATGCCTTTGATGGGGGGCAAAATGGAGAAGTTAACGACGATGGTTGGTAATAACGATGTTGCTATCTCTCCTGATGAGAAGAATTTTGCTATTCTCCACTCCTATTCTAACAAACCATGGGAAATCTATCTGCAAGCCAATGAAGTAGGAGCTGAACCTAAACAATTGACCTTTGGTCAAAGTGAGGCGTTCAAGGCATACTCATGGAGAGATCCAGAAATAGTCCGGTTTAATGCCGAAGATGGTGCGCGTGTTCCTGCCCGTCTCTACAAACCTGATCCTGAAAAAAGTAATGGGGCAGCTGTCATTTTTGTTCATGGTGCCGGTTACCTACAAAATGTGCATAAATGGTGGTCTACCTATTTTAGGGAGTACATGTTTCACAATCTTTTGACAGATTTGGGTTATACGGTGTTGGACATCGATTATAGGGCATCTGCTGGATATGGTAGAGATTGGAGAACAGGCATTTATCGTCATATGGGTGGTAAAGATTTATCCGATCAGGTGGATGGGGCTAAGTATTTGATGGCAGAACATGGAGTTCAAGCTGGCAAAATAGGTATCTACGGGGGAAGCTATGGAGGCTTTATTACATTGATGGCTTTGTTCAATGCTTCGGATACTTTTACCTCCGGTGCAGCGCTTCGCTCAGTGACAGACTGGGCACATTACAATCACGGATATACTAGCAATATTTTGAATGAACCTTTCAATGATCCGATTGCTTACCGTCGTTCTTCTCCCATGTATTTTGCTGAGGGATTAAAAGGACATTTGTTGATCGCGCATGGCATGCTAGATGTGAATGTACATTTCCAAGATGTTGTCAGACTTGCCCAACGATTGATTGAACTTGGAAAAGAAAATTGGGAATTTGCTGTGTACCCGGTGGAAGATCATGGATTTGTGGAGCCAAGTAGTTGGACAGACGAGTACAAACGAATTTTAAAATTATTCAATGATACCTTAATCGACTAATCATGTCAAAAGTATGTAGCATTCTAACCTGTAGTTACCTCTTGTTATTTTTTCTGTTTTTTTCTTGCCAACAAAAGGATAAACTATCTCTAGACGAACGGGGAGTAATTGCCACCCAAGCTATGGTTGTCTCTGCACGGACAGAGGCATCAACGATTGGATTGCTCATGTTAGAAAAAGGAGGAAATGCTTTCGATGCCATGGCTGCTACAGAGTTGGCATTGGCCGTTGCATTCCCATTTGCCGGCAATTTAGGCGGGGGTGGATTTATGGTTTACCGTTTAGCGGATGGCCAAATTGGATCAATTGATTACCGTGAAAAAGCACCCATAGCTGCCCATAAGGATATGTATCTCGATGAAGAAGGAAATGTTATCCCAGGACTAAGTACCAAAGGAGCGCTCGCAGTGGGTGTTCCTGGTACTGTTGCAGGAATCTATGAAGTTCATAGTAAATTTGGTGCTTTGCCATGGGCGGAAATTTTGAAACCCGTCATTCAACTAGCTGAAAAAGGTGTTGTAGTCACAGAAAAACAAGCACAACGGCTTGCCAATAATAGAAAGGATATCATAGAAGTAAGTGGCGAACAAACCCTCTTTGCAAAGGAGTTTGTAGCAGGTGACACCATTCAATACCCTGCTTTAGCAAGTACCCTGAAGAGAATAGCTATAAATGGAGCAGATGAGTTTTATAAGGGAGAAACTGCTCAAAAGCTAGTTGAATTTTTAAAATCGAAAGGAGGAATCATTACCTTAGAAGATTTAGCAACTTATCAGCCCCAATGGAGAGAGCCGATTCGGTTTGATTATCGAGGCTACTCCATTATTTCGATGGCCCCTCCGAGTTCAGGCGGGATTACACTTGCCCAAATTATGGGGATGTTGGAACCTTTTCAGCTAGCTTCTATGCGGCATAATTCAGCAAACTATATTCAGGTATTGACAGAAGCAGAACGCAGGGCCTATGCAGATAGGAATTTTTACTTGGGTGATCCAGACTTTGTAGAAATTCCTGTAAAGCAGCTGATGGATAAAAGCTACCTCAACGCTCGCATGTCCACCTTCGATGCAGAGCGTGCCACACGATCTTCAGAAGTAGGACATGGCGAAATTCAGTTTCAAGAAAGTCATGAAACGACTCACTACTCTATCGTTGATCAATTTGGAAATGGTCTTTCCATTACCACTACCTTAAATGGTGCCTATGGATCCAAGTTGTATGTGGATGAATTAGGCTTTTTCTTGAATAATGAAATGGATGATTTCAGTTCAAAAACAGGTGTTCCCAATATGTTTGGACTGATTGGTGCGGAAGCCAACGCTATTGCTCCTAGAAAGCGAATGTTGAGTTCAATGACGCCCACGATTGTGGAAAAAAACGGAAAACTGTTCATGGTTTTGGGCACACCGGGAGGGTCAACCATCATCACATCTGTCTTGCAGACGATTTTAAATGTAGTAGAATTTGGGATGGGCATGCAGCAAGCAGTAGATCTCCCTCGCTTCCACCACCAATGGCTTCCCGACCATATCAATTTTGAACCCAAAGGTTTTTCATCTGCCGATATGGAGATTTTAAAAGTGAAAGGGTACAAAATCAATGAGGGATATAGCCCAATCATTGGAAAAGTAGACGCAATCTTGGTCTTGCCTGATGGCAGACTTGAAGGAGGTGCAGATAAGCGTGGAGATGATGCAGCAGTAGGTTTCTGATATGGATGCTCAAGTATTAAAAGGACTGATTACTGAAAAAATGCCTTTCGGGAAATACAAAGGAAGAATATTAGCAGATCTTCCTGAATATTACTTGGTATGGTTTCACCGACAGGGATTTCCCCAAGGAAAGTTAGGAATGTATTTACACACCCTATACGAGATCCGACTCAATGGATTGGAAGGGATTTTGGAAGAACTAAGGAAGGGTCGACGTTAAAAAAATTTAATATAATCAATCACTAATTCAAAATCACCTTCTTGTTTATCTGCCAAAATAATGCCTAAGCGTTGAATGTGTTGAAGTTCTGAGAGCGCTATGCCTTTTTGTGTCGTTTCTCCCATACGACTGATTTCAAAATCTGTGAGCAAAAAGGTTACTACTTCCCAATCATCTGAGACAGCCAGAAACTTTTTTCTGAATTTGGGAAGATAAAAAGCAGTTTCCCGCTCTAGCAAAATTTCAAAATTTCTATAGGAAGGTGATTTGAATCGCATTTCGCAGTAGGAAAAAGAAGAAAGGTCGTACTTCCCCATTGGACTTCGAAGTGAAACAAAGCCTCCATTATTCTCTAAGGAGACATGGCCATAAAAAACCACAGCATTTTTTTCCAACCTGGCGTTGGAATCTGACATCCCTCCCATCACGCCATCATTGATAATGACCCAGCGACCAAAAATTTTTCCCTCACCAAAATCAAAGAGTAAGGATCCTTCCGGATTAGGAATAAGAAAATTCATAATAGCATACAGGGTTATGACTAATGAATACATAGGTATTTAACTTCTTACCTTGCAAAAAGTTGCCTAAATATCTATAAAACAAATTAATTTAAAAAACTCGTCAAAAATTAATGGAAGAAATCTTTCTAGCATTACATTTGAGGCTATTAGTTGGTATTGCTGAGAGGATCGCTCCTTTCGATAAGACCTTATCAAATTAAATCTTTTGTGAATACAATCTTAACCATAATCGTAACTTTTAATGGTGCTCGGTGGATCGAGACCTGTCTCAGGAGCTTGTCCGAAAGTACCTTGGACTCGGATATCCTGATTATTGACAATAACTCCACTGACAATACTGTGGATATCATTCGTTCCAATTCAGTTGACGTCCAATTGATTCAATCTTCTACCAATTTGGGATTTGGAGGAGCTAACAATATCGGATTACTCCAGGCAATCAAGCAGGGCTATGATTATGTGTTCTTATTAAATCAAGATGCATATGTAGCAAAAGACTGTTTAGAAAAGCTCTATAAATCCTCCCTCAACTCCCCTACCTTTGGAATCATCAGTCCAATACAGCTGCAGCCTGATGGGCAAAATATGGATGTAGTTTTTGAGAATCAAGTGAAAAAACATTATCATCCAACCACGGAGGTACTTTTAGAAAATCAAACACAGAAAAATATCCAAGATTTACATGAGGTTCGTTTTGTTGGAGCTGCTTCATGGTTTGTCACTAGGGAGCTTATCAAAAAAGTGGGATTATTTAACCCCTTCTTTCATCATTATGGCGAGGACAATAATTTTGCGGCCCGTGCCCAATATTTTGGCTTTAAAATCGGGGTACAAGTAACAACTTCAATCATTCACGATCGGAAGCCTCGAAAAAAGAGTGATTTCTTACCCGTAAGGTTACGGACTTTTCCTCTTCATCAGTTGTTGGATATTCGGAAACCTTTTGTCATCGCTTGGCTGGTCGGATATCATCAACTCGGGAGAACTTCCAAAAAATTGCGTCAACTACATGGGAATAGCTACAATACCGATATTGAAGCTTTGGAGAAATGGTTTTTTGAAGATTTAAAAAAAGCCCGTTCCATACGGAAAGGATTAAAAAAGCCCTATTTATAAGCTAGGAATGGATGTTGGATTTTTCTAATGATGCATTTTCAGCATGGTTAGTGTGACTTTTTATACATGGATTACGATCATGAAAAACCTATTTTTGTTGGAATTATACTAACTTAAGCCTATGGAAGCAGATTTTCAAATTGTAATTGTTTTGGGGATTTTGGTGGCAACAGTCATCATGATGGTATTTGAGATTTTTCGAATCGATGTAGTAGCAATCCTTACCATGCTAGCCTTAGGCTGGTCAGGAGTACTTACGCCGGATGAAATGCTCAAAGGATTTTCTTCCAACGCGGTCATTTCCATGCTTGCAGTGATGATTTTGGGGTACGGCATTACCACTACTGGGGTGATGGAACGCTTTTCCGAAGCTGTTCTCAAAAAAGTTGGAAATGATAAAAATAAAATCATTGGTTTTTTAGGCATTTCCGTTGGTACACTTTCTGCATTTATGCAAAATATTGGAGCAGCAGCTTTATTCCTGCCTGGAACATTAGATATATCTAGAAAAACAAAAATTCCCGCTACTCAATTAATCATGCCCTTAGGATTTGCTGCTATTTTGGGTGGTTCGTTGACTATGGTCGGTTCTGGTCATTTGATTTTGATCAATGATTTGTTGAAAAATGCCTCATTAGCTCCTTATGACCTATTTGCAGTAACGCCAGTAGGCGCAATTCTATTGATTGCTGGTATCGTGTATTTCTTCTTGTTGGGCAACTATGTATTGCCAAAGGAAGGAAACGCAAGTAAAAAGAAAACTGCTCAGGAGTCACTTATTGAGACCCTTCAATTACCCAATAATCTTTGGTACTATTCCATACAGGAAGCTAGCAATCTCAACGGTATGACTACCGAATCTTCCCGAATATGGAAAGACTTTCAATTGAATTTGATTGCCTTAGCTGATGGAGAAAATGTTATTTATGCACCATGGAGAGAGACTACTTTCAAAAAAGGGCAAATTTTAGCACTTCTTGGATCAGAAAAAGAAGCGAAAAGACTTGCTCAAGAATATGGTCTAAAGGAAACGATTCAACCAGGGATTTTTAATCGCTTGAGTAAACCAGATGAATCTGGGTTTGCGGAAATTATCATCGGCACTGGTTCGGAGTTAATCGGTCAATCTTTACGGGATTTTGCATTTCGTAGAAAACTAGCTTTGGAGCCATTAATTCTATTTAATAATGGGGAAGAAATCAAAGGAGATTTTTCTGACCACATCTTTAAAAAAGGTGATACGATTATTGTATATGGCCTTTGGGATAATATCCGAAACATTAAAAATGATGGGGATTTTATCTTGGCAACCCCTATTGAGAGTGAATCAAAGAATCAATCCAAAGCTATTCCTGCAATTGCGAGTTTTGCATTTGGTATTATTCTGACATTCTTGGGTGTTCCAATAGCCTTGGCCTTTATGACGGGGGCCATGGCCATGATTTTATCTCGTGTGATTACTATTCAGCAAGCGTACGATTCCATTGACTGGAAAGTTGTATTTCTCTTAGCAGGTTTGATCCCATTAGGACTGGCCATGCAAAAATCCGGGGCTGCGTTCTTTTTGGCACAATATGTCATGCAAGTAGTCGAAGGCCAGTCAGTGATTGTCTTATTGACAGCAATTACAGTAATTAGTACAATCTTTTCCTTATTCATGTCCAATGTAGGTGCTGTAGTTGTGTTGGCCCCGTTGGTGATCGGAATGGCTGAAATTGCCGGTTTAGACCCTCGTCCTTTGGTATTGCTGGCTGCTGTCGGCGTATCCAACTCTTTCTTATTGCCAACTCACCAGGTAAATGCGCTGATGATTTCTGCGGGAGGCTATCAAAATAAAGATTATATCAAAGCTGGCAGCGGACTTACCATTATCTTCATTGTTCTCACCGTGGCAGTATTTTATCTCTTTTACATTTAGGTAGAGCCTCAAATTCTTACAAGTGTACTATACAATTGCATGTAAAGCGTAGGTCATTTTTCTACTGATACCTACGCTTTACTGTTTAGACATGGTTTAAGCCTTTCAGCAGATAACGCCTGTTTTAGCTCCAAAGACTTGGTAGTTTTGTTACCTCATTAAAAAATTATTTTATTCATGAAACGCCGGCTTACCGTTGTCATTATTTTCTTTGTTTTTTTTCACTCAGGCTTTTCTCAGTCCTTCGAAATAAAAGGAATCGTCAAAGACGAACGGACCAACGATGTGATGCCATTTGTAAATGTACTTTTGCTGGCTGCATCTGATTCTTCGCAGGTAAGTGGGACAGTAACAGACATAGATGGAGGTTTCGAACTTTCTAGTGTTAAAAGAGGCAGTTACTTGTTAAGGGTTCAATTTATTGGTTACAAAGAACTGATCAAGGTAATTGAGTTCTCTGAACAATTGAATTTAGGAAATCTTTACATTCGGGAAGAAGCACAGGATTTAAATGAAGTGGTTGTTCAGGCTAGACGATCCACGGCAACTCAAAAAGGTGACACAACTCTTTTTAACGCAGATGCTTTTAAAACCATGAAGGACGCATCAGCCCAAGCACTGATCGAAAAACTCCCTGGAGTTAGTTCTGATGGTGGAGCTTTGCAGGCACAAGGTGAAAATATAGCCCAGATTCTGATTGATGGTAAGCCTTTTTTCGGAAATGATGTAACTGCTGCTTTACAAAATATTCCTGCTGAAATGATTCAAAGCATTGAAATTTTTGATCAATTATCTGAAAAAGCTCAGTTAAGTGGATTTGATGACGGGGAGCGTCAAAAAACCATCAATATCATCACAAAACCAGATCGCAGAAAAGGGCAATTTGGTAAAACCACCGCAGGTTATGGATCGGAAAATCGGTACCTTGGTGCTGCATCGATCAATATTTTTGATGAGGATACGAGGCTTACCATCACTGGACTCAGCAATAATGTCAACATACTCAATTATTCAGCTGATCCAAACGCACAAACGAACGTAAGTCCGCAAGAAGGAGTAATTACGACCAATCTTATCGGGGCTAATTATACAGACACCTGGGGAGAAAAAATCAAAGTAACAGGAAGTTACACGTTTACGCGAACAGAAAACTTAGGCATTGAAAACAGGGTTCGTGAATTTATTACCTCCAATGAGGAAAATCAGTTTTACCAAGAAAATAGCAGGGATGTCCGAATCAATAATCGGCATCAGGCTAATCTTCGCTTAGAATATCAAATCGATGAAAAAAACAGGATTTTATATATTCCGCGTTTTTCCGCCCGCTTTGAAAATGAAGTTTCTGGATTTGAAGGCCAAACGACGCAAGGCGAAGACTTGATCAATGCTGTAGAAAACTCTCGATTGGGTGAATACGGGGATTTTGACTTATTTAACCGCTTTTATTACAGCCATAAATTTGATAAACCAGGGAGAACATTCACTACCCGATTGAATTTTAGTACCAATTGGAATAAGGACGAATCCACTAGGCAAGCTGTTAATACGTTCTTCAACGAATCAGGGGCTGAGGAAGAAATCCTTGATCAATTGACCACAAGGGATCGCAGAGGAGGATCTTGGAATGTTCGTCTTTCATATACCGAACCTGTGGGAGAAAATGGGCAAATGGAGTTTGAATACTCTATTGGAAACCGGAACGATCGCTCTGATCAGCTTTTGTTTAATGTAATCTCAGAATTAGCACCCAATAATCAGCTACAATTGGATACAGCATTGAGCAATACTTTTGAGAATTCTTTTTTAAGGAATCAGTTTGAATGGGGATATCAGTACAAAAAAGATAATTTCAGGGTTCAGGCTGAACTTGAATATCAAGATGCTCGCTTGGATAACAATCAATTTTTCCCTACTCCTGAGGTATTGAATCGTGTTTTTACTAATTTTTTACCTACTGTGCGTATGGAGTACAAACTGACCCCGAGAACCAATATTCAGTTGGACTACGATACTTACACTAACGAACCCAATGTAGGGCAGCTGCAAGCAGCTATCAATAATAATAATCCCCTGCAATTGCGCACAGGAAACCCTAATCTCGATCAGGCATTTACCAATCAATTTAGACTTCGGTTTAGAAGCAATAATCCAGATAAGGATCAAAACTGGTTTTTGTTTGCTCAATCAAGAATGACCAATAACTTCATTTCCAACAGTACTTTTATTGCCGATAGTCCGATTGATATTGGCAATGGAATCATACTGCAACAAGGTGCACAGTTGAACCGACCAATAAATTTAGATGGATTTAGGGAGTTTCGTTCGTGGTTTAGTTACGGGATGCCGTTGGGTTTTATAAAATCAAACCTCAGCTTAAATACCGGCTTAGGAATCACTCAACGCCCTGGTCAGGTGAATGATGAAATAGGCTTCAATAATTCCAACCGATACAGTGCAGGGTTCAATATCAGTAGCAACATCAGTGAAAATATTGACTTTAATTTATGGTCAAGGTCTTCCTATAATCAGGTTAACAACACCCTTAACCCACGATTAAGTAATGATTTTTTTCAGCAACGCTTCCGTGTCAATTTCAATTGGATCATCTGGAAAGGAATTATCTACCGAATGGATGTCAATCATCAAATAAATAATGGTTTAGCAGATGGCTTCGACGCAACCTTCACATTGGTCAATATGAGTTTGGGCAAAAAACTCTTTAAAAATGAGCGGGGAGAAATCAGCATCATGGTATACGATTTACTCGGACAGAATGCAAATGTTAGAAGAAGGATTACGGAAACGTATATTGAGGATTTCCAATCTAATGTACTCCAACGGTACGCAATGCTAACTTTTACATATAATCTGAGAAGATTTAGCAAGGGATTGCAAGAAAAAGAAGTACAAGAAATGTTCTCAGGTAATTAAATTATTAATCCAATCTTCAAAAATCTACTTATAAACAAGTTTTTTTTGTTTTCAAGTTGCAGAGATGACTCTTGTCTAGACAAGTATTTTTTTTTTATATTTGACGAAACTTAATTATCAATGCGCTTTCATTGGATTTTTATTTTGCTTGTATACTTTATTAGTTCTTTTGTAACTTTTACTGGTACTTTTAACAATGCTTATGGTCAGGAAAACAATGTTTATGGTCAGGAGCATTCTAAGGCAGCTGATAGTCTGTATCAACAACTGAATCAAACTACTGATCAAAAGAGTCGACTAGAAATACTATCAGCATTTGTTCGAGAAATTCATTATTCGGATAGCGCACAAGGATATTACTTGGAAGCCATAGAATTAGCCAAAAACCTCAATAATCCAACGCTGCTCGCACAAAATCTTACAAGGTTAGGTGTGTATTATAGAAACAACAATCTACAAGATCTAGCTATATTAAATTATGAAGAAGCATTAAAGGTCAGTCAGAAGGCTAATGATCTTTTGCAAATGGGACATGCATTAAATAGTATAGGCCAGATTTATTATTACCAAGATTTGTTTGAGGAGGCCTTGAAGTATTACGAGCAGTCAGGTGAATATTTTCAACAAATCAATGATTTGGATGGCACAGCCTATAATCTTACGGGCAAAAGCTTGGTTTTAGGGAGTTTAGGAAGATATCTTGAAGCATTGGAAGCTATAGATGATGCCATTTCTATTCGAAGTAAAAGAGGAAACGGACGTCAATTAATCGTTTCAAGATTCAATAAGGCACAGCTTTTATTGGATATGGGAGATTATCAATCGGCACGAAAGGATATTATTGCCTTATATGAATATGGGAAACAAAATGACTTGGTCAGGGCTTTACAAGCTTTGGAAAAACTTGCGGAAATCGAATTAAAAACGACTAATTTTTCGAGTGTTAAAAGAATTGTAGACGAAGCAATTGAACTAAATCAAGAAAAGCCAAATCGAGAATCTATTATTGCGATCCTTATAACAGGTATAGAGGTAGCAAGGATTGAAAATAACCTAGAAAGATTAAGCTATCTACAAAATCTGCTAGCTAATGAAAAAGAGCTTTTGAATACGCAAAAGACCCGAGAGTATTTAGCCAAATTAACTATTCAACGTCAAAAGCTTGAGATTGATCAATTGAATCGAGAGAATGAATTGATTTTAAAAGCTGAAAAATTCCAGAATTATATCTTTATTTTATTCTTAGCAATATCAATTATTCTATTCATAATAGTTATTATATACAAACGCTATTTGAATTACCATAGGGAATTGAATCAAAAGCTTAAAATCCAGAAAATTAAAATGGAAGTTCAGGCCGAAGAACTTTTCAAAACGAATCGCATCAAAGATAAGATCTTAAGTATTCTGGCGCATGATTTACGGGGACCTTTGCATTCTTTACAAGGAATGTTGGACTTAGTGAATATTAAGTCTTTGACTCAGGAAGAGTTTCAAGAATATGCGCCTAAAATTTCTCTGGATTTGGGAAATAATGTGTTACTCTTGGAAAACCTTCTCTTGTGGTCAAAAAATCAACTGAAAGGAACTAAAAGCGAAAAATCTACTTTTGACATTTATCAATTGATAGAGAAAAATTTTGAGATTATACGATCTTCCAATAATTACAAGGGGCAGGAATTGATTAATTCGATCAGGCCTCAAACAACCCTGCTTGCAGATAAAAATACCATAGAAATAGTTCTTCGCAATCTCTTGAACAATGCTATTAAGTTTACAAAATCAGAAGATCAAGTTTCTGTGAATTTCAGAGATTTTGATGGGTATTATTGGATTTGTGTGGAAGACCAAGGAATTGGAATGACGGATGAAACTAAAAATAAGCTTTTCAAGAATGATTTTTTCACCACTTTGGGTACCAACCAAGAAGGAGGGACAGGGTTAGGTTTAATGATTTCAAGAGAATTGATAGAACGCAATAAGGGCAAAATTTGGGTAGAAAGCGAAGAAGGTAAAGGCTCTAAATTTATTTTTACAATCCCTAAAAATTAATCATGTTTTGATTGCATCCAATGGGATTAATTTGCTCTCCAAAAATAGGGCGTAAATAAAACCAAAATAGTAAACAGCTCTAATCTTCCAAGAAGCATCAGAAAAGATAAAAAGATTTTAGCTACTGGATCAAAAAAAGCAAAATTATCGGTGGGTCCAACCATGCCAATAGCAGGACCTACATTGCCCAAACAGGTGGCTACAGCGCCAAAAGAAGTTACCAAGTCATAACCCAAAATGGAGATTACTATGGAGCCAAAAACAAAAATCATCAAATAAATCAGTAAAAAAGTCATGATGTGGGTGATGATCTTACCTGTCACACGGTCTCCATTGATTTTTAAAGGTATTACAGCTCTCGGATGTACGATCCTCTTGAATTCTAGGTAAGAGTTTTTAAAGAACGTTAAATGCCTTACAAATTTGATGCCTCCTGATGTGGAGCCGGCTGAGGCACCTAAAAATAATAACATGAAAAAAACCAAAGTAACTCCTGAATGATAACTTGTATAATCATCTGTAATATAACCTGTTGTTGTAACGAGAGATACTACTTGAAATAGGGAGTCTCGGAATGATTGCTCGATGGATTGCTGGCCATAAAAATAAATAGGTACGGCCAGCAATACCGATAAAATTATTAGCGTAAACATATACGCTTTAAATTCATCGGATTTCCAAACCTTGCTCCATTTTCCTCTCAGTCCAAAATACGTGATGGTAAAGTTCGTTCCTGCGAGAAACATAAAAACTATTGCCGTATACTGAATAAGCGGATTAGTATAATAAGCCATTGAATCATTTTTGGTGGAAAAGCCACCCGTTGCCATCGTCGTCAATCCATGATTAAACGCATCAAAAAATGTCATTCCTTCGATAAAGTACAACACAATGACTGTTACCGTTAAGCCTACATAAATTAACCAAAGACGTTTGGCCGTTTCACGAATCCGAGGATGCAACTTATCCGATGTAGGACCAGGTGATTCTGCTACAAAAAGCTCAATGCCACCAATTCCCAATAATGGGAAAATTGCAACAGTTAATACGATAATCCCCAATCCACCGATCCATTGAGTCATGGACCTCCAAAAAAGGATTCCTTCGGGAATAGATTCAATATCTGTTAAGGTTGTAGCACCTGTGGTGGTTAGTCCAGAAATCGTTTCAAACACTGCATCTGTCCAAGATAAGGGCTGATCCATCATCAAGTAGGGAATCATACCAAAAATTGACATGAATATCCAACTTAAACTCACAATCAGATAACCTTCTCGTTTTCGTATATTTTGATCTTGCTTGGAAAAAGAAAAGAATAATATTCCTCCAACGGTCAATGATGCTAGTGCTGCTGATATCAGGGCTTGTTGATCTCCTGAATTATAAAAAAAAGAAAAGCCAATTCCAGGTAGCATGAGTACAGCTAGCAGCATTAATAAGCCCCCCATTATTTTGGCAATTTCCTTGTAATGAATCATATCAATGAAACAGTTTTTCTAAAGCATATTTTGCCTCTGGCAAGGTTAGAATGATAACCTGATCATGCAACTTTAACTCAAAATTACCATCTGGAATAAACACATCCTCCCCTCTAATCACACCTGCTACAATAGCGGAAGTGGGGAAATGTAGTTCCTTGAGCGGATATTTGGTAACCCGATTACTTTTGGTGATTTCATATTGAATGATCTCGGCATCTACGCCATAAATACCAGAAATGGATTCAATTTTTCCTTTTCTTAGGTAACGCGTAATTTCATTGGCAGCTACCAATTTTTTATTGATCAAGGAATCTACTCCGATACTATGTGAGATATGAATGTATTCCCGAGTATCTACGTGTGCAATGGTCTTGTAGACACCATGGTTTTTGGCAGATAGAGAGGTAATGATATTGGTTTCCGAGGATTCGGTTAAGGATATAAATGCATCCATTTCCTCCAATCCTTCTTCTATCAATAACTCAATATTTTTATAATCTCCATGAATAACCAAGGTATCATTGAGTCGCTCAGCAAGCCATTTACAACGTTCTTTTTCTTTGTGAACTAAAGTGACTCGGTAATCTTTTTCTAGCTTAAGAGCGGTAGTGTATGCCATGTCTTCCCCACCAATGATCATTACTCTTGAAATACTGATTTTTTGTTGCCCTACCAATTCAATAATGGATGATACGGCCCTTTTATGGGAAATGAAAAAAACATGGTCATTGTTTCTGATAAAGGTATTGCCACGTGGGATAATGGTCAGTTGGTCTCGAACAATCGCAATAATCTTGATATCCTCAAATAAAGGATTGTGTCTCATTTCAGAGATTTGCTTATTCACCAAGCTACAACTCTGATCCAAAGGAATGCCTACCACATTCAATTTACCTCCTTCAAACTCAAATACCTCCGTAAACGTAGAGTTTTTCATCATGCGGAAGATTTCCCCACTACATAATACCGTTGGGGAAATTAGGTTATCTATTCCTAAATTTTTGAAATAAATTTCATGCTCAGGGTTTAAGTACTCATGGTTTCTAACCCTAGCAATAACACGCTTGGCTCCTAATTGCTTGGCTAAAGTGGCGGCAATAATATTGGTCTTTTCAGAAGTAGTTACTGCCATAAACATACTGGCATTTCGTACATCTGCATTCTTGAGCACATCAAAAGAAGTGACATCGCCCAAGACTGATAAAACATCTAAATGAGCAGAAGCGTTATCCAATACGTCTTTGTCCTGATCAATGAGGATAATATTTTTGTTTTCGAAGCTTAATTGTTGGGCTAAATGATATCCCATATCTCCTGCTCCTGCTATAACGATGTTCATCCCCATTGACGTAATACTCTGAAATTCAATTTTATAAAAATAATTCTGAGATTGATGCCCGAAAGGTAGAAGGATTTCTACTAATCTCCCAAAAAATGTCTTAAAATCGATTCATGATTCTACTTACAAAAGCTTTCAAGGTATTTATCTGCTTCTTTCCTCCCAAGGGAAGAGGCTAATACCCAGTCTGCACATGCGTTGGAACGTTGATTTGTTTTATAATGACAAAAGCCTCGATTGGTCAAAACATCGGCATTTTTAGGGTTGAGTTTGAGGGCATAATCATAATTGGGGATGGCTTTGGCATGTTGATTGGCTTTGAGGTAGCAATTGCCTCTATTAAAATGATATGCCCACACCAATGGATAATCCTCCCCATTGATTTTACTGTATGCAATAGCTTCCGAGTACGCATTGATGGCCTCTTGAAGCCGTCCATTCTTTTGAAGAATATTGCCCAAGTAATAGGCCAATTCATCATTTTCCTCAAAAATGGTCAACCCTTTCCGAAGTACGGCCACTGTTTGGTCTGTTTTGGCTGGTAATTGACTGCCTGCTTTATACAAATTAAGGTATGCAAAAAGAAAGGATGGGTCTGAATCTATGACTTTTTCAAGTAATCGAAATGCAGATTCATAATTGCCCTTATTCATCATATCAATGGCAGTATTGGATATGACGATGGAATTATCCCGCTCTTCTGCATCAATTTCAAAATATTGCTGAGCATTTGCTCCAACATTTATCAGGATTGAAAGCCATAAGCAATAAAAAACCTTACTCAACTGATTCATATTATTCTTTTCATGGACAATTGTATCAAAGTCGGCTGAGAACAAAGTTTTTTCCATTGTGATAAAAAATATGATCCCCAACCATTTTCGAAGTTAAGGATTTAGGTAAAGAAATTCCAAATCTTTTTGCTGAACTCTTAAAGTCTTTCTCAAATCTTTTTTTCAAAAAATCAATTCGTGTACAATCGGTACCATACCGAATACTATCAATCAATCCATCAAAATCTGACCCAATACAAAGTGTCTGCAAGAGCATTTTCTCCACACCTGCTAATCCATCCCACTGTTGGGCCAAGCGTGTGGCGTGCAATACATTTGCCATAAAATGTAAGAATTGAGTGTAGTGACCCGCTGAACCTTTTCCCCCGATTATTGGATGTAAATTATGATAATTTAAGCAATCATCAAACCAAGAATCCGCTCTTTGGGCCTGTAAACCTAATCTTGAAAATTCATCTAATGAAAAGAATTCTGTATCTGTAAGCAATTTGTAAGAATGACCCTTGTGCGTAAACTCTTTTACATAGGGCAACGCTTGATTATGGTTGTGCAAACCAAATAAACTTACATAACCCAATATCCTAGCATCCAAAGAAATTCCTAGCAGTCCACTGGAATCGTAAATTTGTTTAACATCCTCATCATACAAGTTGATACTCGAACAATTAAATCCAACCGTTCCGAAGAGATTATTCTTTGCAGCGATTGGCTTCGCTAAGGTAACTTGCATGTGTTCTATATCTTCCACAGCATTTGCAACTTTAACTTTGGAACGAACCAGCTGAGCGTCAATGATGTGATTTTGATATGAATTAGAAGATCCTTCAAATGGGATACCTGCCAACCCCGCATGCGTACAAAGAATGGGTGAATCCATCGAATTACTATCGCGATGCGCATACAAATCCTTACGAGCTTGAACACTTAAATGCTTGATATCGGTACAAATTGAATGGTGTTCCAAAAGGTGAATCGCACGAATTCCCAGTGGTCTAAAACCGTTGCCAGTAGGCCTTAAAGGAACATCATCTAAACCCATGGCACGCATGCCATCCATCGCATAAGCCTGATTAGCAAACAATTGATTTTCGTTATCAATATGTGTGATGGTAGAAGACACTATCTTGGCACCTTGGGATTGAATCATTTGAATAGATGAACCTATATCAGCTAAAATACTGGAAGATTCTGTTAACGAGGTATTACTTCGTAAGCAATGCAATCCTTCCACTGCGAAGACAAGATTCAGTGTCTCTGGGGAGGTATCAAAGCTATCTTTAGTACTTAGAAAGTTAACTTTACCAGCAGTATTTGGCTCTTTAAGTAACTTCAAATCTTCCAAAAGAATTTTAAAATGATTATCTGTTGAAATCAATGATTCCAATCGTTTGCCGGAAAGAATCTTACCAAACCATACCCTATCGATGATATTTCTGAATTCAGGATGTTCATACAAAGCCTTCAATAAATCTTTATCCGGTGAGTACAAAGACATCAAGCATAGATCGTACTTACTTTGTATCAATTGGGTCAATGAGGACTGTGAACGAAGCGTTCCCTCAATAAAGTTCTTGAGAAAAAACAAGGTAACTTTCCCCCTAAACCCAGAAAAATTAGAAGAATAATCTCTGGTGCTTAAGGTGTCCCAAGCTGAAACATCTTTAGTATTACTTGCAAAATGGTGCTTTAGGGTGGCGTGTAAATGAGAGTCAAAAAACTTTTCCATCGTTTAAAGATTTAATGACCTTTAATTTAATGATTTACAAGCAAAATAAAAATTTCCTCTCTTTGCTAAACTTGAAATAGTCAAAGAAAACGCATAGCGCATACCGGATACCCTGATGAGGTAATATTAAGTATATTACACTCCTCGAAAAAAATAAACCGTCAAAAACCTGTACAAATTGGCACACGAAGGTGACGCTATTCCAACAACTTCCTCGCTTCTTCTTCCGGTAATTCTTCCACTTCTCGCAGTTTGCGCTGAATGACTCGGGTACGGGTCCCGACAAGATTATCTAGGTCGGCGTGTGCATCAAATATTTTCTTTTGAGCTTTGGTTATCAAGTCACTAAACTTACTAAATTCAAGTTTCACAGCACCTAACACTTTCCAAACTTCGGCACTTCTCTGCTGAATTGCCAAAGTTCTGAAACCCATCTGCAAAGAATTCAACAAAGCAGCCAAGGTCGTGGGCCCAGTAAGTATCACTTTATAATCCCGCTGCAAGGCATGTGTCAAGGCAGGTTCACGGATGATTTCGGCATACAAACTCTCCATTGGTAAAAATAGCATGGCAAAGTCAGTAGTATGCGGTGGATGTATGTATTTGGAACTAATGTCCTGTGCAGCTTTTCGAATGGCTTTGAATAAATCCGCACGGGCAATATCTACAGCTGCTTTATCACCGATATCATAGGCATCTAATAAGCGATAGTAGGTTTCCTGAGGAAACTTAGCGTCAATCGGAAGATAGACGGAATCGCTTTCATCCGAACCAGGCATTTTGACAGCAAATTCAACCCGCTCTGCACTTCCAGGCTTCACTGCCACATTCAAGGCGTACTGATCGGGTGAAAGGATATTTTCCAAAATGCTTTGCAACTGATACTCCCCTAACACTCCCCTACTCTTCACATTACTCAATACCCGTTTTAAATCCCCTACTCCCGTAGCCAATTGCTGCATTTCTCCTAAGCCTTTTTGAACAATCAGTAACTGTTTGGTAACAATCTCAAATGATTGTCCTAAACGAGTTTCCAAAGTTTTTTGGAGTTTTTCATCGACGGTTTCCCTCATTTTCTCCAATTGTTGCTCAGTACTGCTGAGAAGCTTTTCTTGCTTCAGGATAAGTTCTTGAAATTTTTCCCGCTGCAATTCATTAAATTCCTTTACATTTTCTCGGAACAGGATACCAAACTCGGCTATTGATTGTTGTTGCTCTTTACTTTGAGCCCGCAATTGATCGAAAACAAGGGAAAATTGCTGCACAATACTTCCTTGGATTTCCGTACGGTTGGCTTGCGCTTGTTGTGCCAATGAACTACTCAATTCCTGCAAGCGTGACTCTAAGTCCCGTTTATCGGCATTTTTACGAAGCAATAGAAAATACAGCCCAGCATTCAAAAGGATGAGCATTAATAACAAAACAGGCGTTAACAAATCAAGGGACATGGCTGAAATATTTTGGACTGTTAAGGTAGTCCGTATCCAGCTGTATGCCTAGAAAAGATAAATAATCTATGACAGTCTCTGTCGGGATTTCTTCCATTGGAACATGACCGGCCGATGGATATACTTTTAATGTGGATTGGGGTAATTTGGCATGCATGGCCTCCCCTGCTCTTAAAGGAATCCAAGAGTCCAAGGCTCCCCACATAATCAATACAGGCATAGTAATGTTATCCCATTCGATATCATAGGGTTTGCGGGTAGTCAATCGCTCCAATGTTGCCTGCCGATTACCTTCACGCAACATCATGTCGTAATAGCGTGCTACCATTTCGTCCGTGATTTTGCTTTCATCCCCAAAAACTTGCTTCAAATTCATTTTGAACAAAAACTTGGGTGTAAACTTGGTAATCATTTTCCCAAAAATAGGATGCTTCACCAAAGAAAAAATGGAAAAACTGGAGTTTCGCTCATTTTTTACCGCAGGCTTCGATTCGGAAGTCTCAGCGGGTCTTGGTGTACTCGGTGCACCGGCAGCATCTACTAAATTGAGCGTCAAAATTCGTTCAGGATGATCAGAAGCCATTTTCAGGGCTACTGCACCCCCCATTGAATTACCTGCTATGTGAAATTCTTCTATCCCTAACTGGTCGGCTATTCTAAGAACCAAGCTAGCATAATCGGCAATTCCATACCGCTGCAAAGCATCTGGACCCGTCAATCCATGACCTGGCAAATCCATGGAGATGGTCATGAAATAAGGACTCAAATCCTCTTCCCACGCTGTCCAAGTATGAAGAGATGCAAAACTGCCATGAATCAAAAAAATTGGTTCTCCCTCCCCTTTAACACGAACATGGACATTGATGTCATCTACTTTCAGGAAATAAGAACTTTCATCCGTATACTTTTCCAATAACTGCACGAGAGGCTTGTCTTTTGAATAAAACACCATTAAAATAGCTGCTATTAAAATCAAAATCACAAGTATGGAATATGCAACGCCTTTTAAAATCCGTTTGAAGAGCATAAGGTTTAAATCTGTGAATGTTCTTGGATACAATTTACCTGTTTGCAAGTTAACTAAATTGGAAAAATAATCCTGAATGGTTTTTCGAGAGCTTAAAGTTTTTTAAAGATCATTAGCTGCATAGAGTTCTTCTAAGACTAGAAATTTATACAGCTAAGCAAAAGCTGTTTATCATTTTGAAGAAAATTCGTTGGTAAACAAGTGATTTTATGCATATTTTGCTTGCAAACTTCATATGTTCAAGCACTATGCAAATAGCCTTCTTACTTTGGTCTTTCCTGACTTTCCAAGATCCAAGCATCCCCGTCCTTAATCTAGATCAGGCTAATCGCCTAGCAAAGTTACCTCTGCATTGTATGCAAACGGAATACCCCAATAAATTGAACCAAACACTGGCCGATGAATCCTATCTTTTACCTCCTAAAACCTTGCATCCAGCATTTTATGGATGTTTTGACTGGCATTCAAGTGTTCATGGCCATTGGATGTTGGTAGCCTTGTTGAAACAATTTCCAAACTTAGATGATGCCGTTTTGATTCGTCAAAAGTTGGAAGAAAATATCAGCGCTGAAAATATTCTTCAAGAAGTGGCATACTTTCATATTCCGCAAAACAGCAGTTTTGAACGTACATATGGCTGGGCTTGGGTACTTAAACTAGCTGAGGAGCTTAATACTTGGAACGATCCTCTGGCTCGACAGTTGGAAAATAACCTTCAGCCACTTACAGATTTAATGGTTGAAAAATACATAGAATTTCTTCCAAAATTGATTTATCCTATACGAGTAGGCGAACATACCAATATTGCCTTTGGGTTGAGCTTTGCCTATGACTATGCTAAAACAATGCAGCATCAGCCTCTTCAAACCATTATTGAACAACGGTCAAAAGACTGGTTTCAGGGAGATACAGACTGTCCATTGGCCTGGGAGCCTAGTGGGTTTGATTTTTTATCACCTTGCTTTCAAGAGTTAGATATTATGAGAAAAGTATTAGCTCCTTCGGAGTTTGTGGATTGGGCGTATGGTTTTCTTCCTGTCATATTTGAATCGAATTTTTCATGGGAGCCTGGTCGGGTTTCTGACCGAGCAGATGGAAAATTGGTGCATTTGGATGGAGTTAATTTCAGCCGTGCTTGGGTCATGTATGGGCTGGCAAGAAACTTCCCTGATCTTTTTCCACATCTAATTTCATTAGGAGATGCACGCATGAATTTTTCCCTGCCATTCATCGTCGATGATAATTACGAGGGTACGCATTGGCTGGGCAGTTTTGCGATTTATGCCTTGATTCAACGTCCCCAATGAAACGTTGGCTGGGAAATATAGGTCCTGGTCCCATCATTGCCGCGGCCTTTATCGGTCCGGGCACGGTCACAATTTGCACCTTAGCAGGAGTTGAATTTGGATATGATCTATTGTGGGCCCTAGTACTTTCAATTGTTACAACTATAGTCCTTCAAGAAATGGCTGCACGTATTGGACTCATCAGTCAAGCGGGGTTGTTAGAAAACCTTACAAAGACGATTAAAGCACCAATACTGAAGTATTTTTCAATTATCCTCGTTATGATTGCCATTGTACTTGGAAATACTGCATATGAAGCGGGCAATATTACTGGAGGTGCTTTGGGGGCCTCCTTGATAGTACAGCTACCCGTTTTCAAAGTTGCTATTTTCACATTCCATACTACCCATTTGATTATGGGAGGAGTGGCTTTTGGTTTATTGATTTCAGGAAATATGTCCGTAATTACCAAATTTCTCACTGGCTTGGTGGTCTTCATGAGTGGAGCCTTTTTGCTTTCTGCAATCTTCGTCTTTCCTTCTTGGCGCATCTTTCTCAAAGGTTTAGTACCACAGTTTGATCCCTCCAACTTTTTGGTAATTGTAGCAATTATTGGTACGACGGTGGTTCCTTATAACTTATTTCTTCATGCCTCCCTGGTGGCTAAAAAATGGTCAACTCCAAAAAACTTAAATCTAGTCAGGAAAGACACCTTTGCCGCCATAATTATTGGAGGTTTGGTTTCTATGGCTATTGTCATTACGGGAGCAAGTCAACAAGGGGGATCTGTAACATCAGCGGTAGATATGGCCGTTGGCTTAGAGCCATTGCTGGGTACTTTTGCTACTTACTTTATCGCCTTTGGATTGTTTGCAGCTGGATTAACTTCTGCCATGACTGCTCCCATGGCAGCCGCCTTGGTTGTCTGTGGTAGTTTTGGTTGGAGCACTTCCATCAAAAGCTTGCCTATGCGGTTCAATATGGGCTTAGTTTTGTTGATGGGACTATTATTTGCTTCGCTTGGTATCCGGCCTGTACAATTAATCACCATTGCTCAGGTAGCCAATGGTATTCTATTACCATTGATCGCTGCTTACCTTATTTGGTTAGTCAATAGACCTTCCATGATGGGTTCTTTCAAGAATACCTTTATTCAAAATTTAATTGCAGGTATCATCTGGCTGATCACTCTTATCTTGGGAGCAGTAAGCTTGTGGAGGATTTTTGGTAATTAATATTGTTTGTATTTCAACTATTACTTTGATAAACAAAGCATGTAATCAAAGCGCATGACGCGCCATAGTTATTCTGAAACTGGATATTTTCTTATCTTTGCATGAAATATAAAAAAATTATGAAGCAAATCACTTTCTCCAATTTAGTTGTATTGATTGCAATGTTCCTCGTTGCTTGTTCCTCTGAGAAAAAAGAAGAAGATAACGAAGAAATCTATGTAGAAGCCAATGTCTATCACCAAAGCAGCCTTGATGCCCGTGAGGAAATCATGGAAATTGAAAAGGTATTGAAAGAGCTTGGTATTGAATATGCAGACCTTAAAGAGGAATTGAAAATCTGGGATAAGGAAATCATTGAAGTTCCTGGGTTTGAACATTCCCATGACGACGAATTTCAGCGTAAATACCACGTTCACAACCGTATGAAGCCATTTTCTGCAGAGGAACACTTGGAATACCAAAAGGCAATGAATGCAGAAATAAAGACTTTATTTGACAGTTTCAGATTACTGACTGTTGAAAAGGTAATGGATGATCAAAAGAATGAGGAAGATGAAGGAGACTTATAAGTCAACTGTCTAAATAATCACCCAAATATTTCTTTGCATTTATTTTTGAAGAACTTTGTGGCTCAAAACTCTCGTGGCATTTTGAGCCACAAATTTACTAGTTCACGAAGAGATAAATTACTAAACAAAGCCTTTTTTCGATAGAAAATCTAATGAACTATCCATGAGAAAGCCTCATTTTTTATCTTTTAACTTACTCAATGCCACGCAATTCCGGAGCGCACAAACTAATATTGTTTCTATCAAATGCCACCCTACTATTGTCATTGCTTCCCACATTCCCAACAGTCAGATAAATATTGTACTCAGGTCCAGAGTCTGCCAAATGGATTTTAATATGCCCGTCAAAGTTTTTGAAATCTTCAAAAGTCAACACGCGTCCATCCGACAACACATCCATTTTTGTGACGCTTCTTAGGGTGCGGATGTCAACCGGATTAAATAAAAATGCAATGGGTGAATCAGCTTGATCATAGCTTCCAAAATGCAAATGAACTGGGAAGAAATATGGCGTGGCATCTTTAGTTCCATCTAAGGTTATTTCCATTTCCAATTCCCCAGTCACCAACTCTCGCAATGTAGCTACACCTGTATATTCAAAATCAGAACTTTGAAATAGTTCATAAGTTATTTCATTTCTAGTGTAGCGCCTATCTTCATCTTTGTTGCAGGCATAGAAAATTGAACTGATAAGAAGGATGCTGAGTAACTTTTTCATTCGTTTGGTGTTTGTTCAGATATACGCTTGAACAACCATTTTGGTTGAACAGATACAAGTTAAATAAAACTCTTGAAAAGTAATGTGACTCGGTTCACATTCCCGAGAACTAACTCATTTATGGAAGATTTTGTTGCACTCTTCAATCGTTTGGACCAAAGTAATAAAACAAGCGATAAATTACAGGCATTGAGGGGCTATTTTTTAACTGCTAACGAACAAGATAAACTCTGGACATTGGCACTCTTTACGCACAGACGTCCAAAGCGTCAGGTTAATACCCGCTTACTGAGAGAATGGTGCTGTGAAGTTGCTCACATACCTGCTTGGCTTTTTGAGGAATCCTATCAGACTGTAGGAGATTTGGCAGAGACTATTTCCTTGCTATTACCCGCACCATCCGAAACATCCAACAAATCCTTAAGTGAATGGATTGTTTTTTTGATGAATTTGGAAGGATTGGAAGAAGAAGAAAAAAAAGAACAAATTCTATACGCATGGGAGCGCTTGGAAAAGGAAGAACGGTTCATCTTTACTAAATTGATCACAGGAGGATTTAGAGTAGGCGTCAGTCAGCAGTTGGTCGTTCAGTCCTTGGCAGATGTCCTTAACCTAGAAAAAACCGATGTCACCCAACGGCTAATGGGTGATTGGAATCCACTTAAAAATAACTTTCATGATTTACTCCTAACATCCAATCAATCAGATGATTTATCTCGTCCTTACCCGTTCTATTTGGCCCATCCTGTAGAAGCTTCTTTGATGGAATCCGAGCATCCAGTCGATTGGCAAGTTGAATGGAAATGGGATGGGATTCGTGGACAACTCATCAAGCGAAAAGGTGAGATTTTCATTTGGTCAAGAGGAGAAGAATTAGTGACTGAGAAATTTCCTGAATTGGTGGAAGCCGCCAGCTTTCTTCCTGACAACGTCGTATTGGATGGAGAAATTCTTTGTTTTGAAGGAGCGCTTCCCCTGCCATTTGGGATTCTGCAGACACGTATTGGGAGAAAAAATTTGAGTAAAAAAATACTTCAGGAGGCCCCCGTTTCTTTCTTTGCTTATGACCTGCTTGAACTGGAGGGAAAGGACTTCCGCACCCAAGCATTGACTGTTAGAAGAGCTCATTTAGAGGAGTTGTTGCTAGGAATTCCAACCACTCGCTTACAACTTTCACCAACAGTGGAGGCGGAAAGTTGGGCAGCATTGGAAAAAATACGAGAAAGTTCCCGCAAGCGGATGGCTGAAGGATTTATGCTCAAACGCAAAAACTCTCCTTATGAAGTAGGCAGAAAGCGGGGCAATTGGTGGAAATGGAAAATTGATCCTTTGACCATCGATGGCATATTGATATATGCACAAAAAGGTCATGGAAGAAGAGCAGATTTATTCACCGACTTTACCTTGGCTGTTTGGGAAGGTGACAAACTTGTCCCTTTTACAAAAGCCTATTCAGGATTGACCGATGCGGAACTCAAAGAAGCAGATCAATACATTAAGAAAAACACGGTAGAAAAATTCGGTCCAGTGCGTACCGTCAAACCAGGTTTAGTCTTTGAAATAGCCTTTGAAGGCATTCAAGAAAGTCCCCGCCACAAATCCGGTATAGCCCTCCGCTTTCCTCGAATCAATCGCTGGAGAAAAGATAAAAACATAACAGAAGCCAATACTTTAGCTGATTTAAAAGACTTACTTTCGCTGTATGGAGGATAAAGATTTACGTGTTGGTTTTTCTTATTTTGAACAAAAAGGTTGGAAACCATTCGATTTTCAGATACAAACATGGAAAGATTTTTTAGCTGGAAAATCAGGAATTTTGAATGCTCCTACTGGCAGCGGTAAAACCTTCGCCCTTTGGTTTCCTCCCATCTTGGATTACATCCGCAAACATCCCCATGACTGGCAAAAACCTCAAAAAATAGGGATTCAAGTCATATGGGTGACTCCTTTGCGGGCGTTGGCTCAGGACATTCACCATGCTATGCAGGAAGTCTGTAACAGCATCGGGCTTCCTTGGAAAGTGGCTGTAAGAAATGGAGATACCGACACCAAAACCCGTAATCAACAAAAACGTACTCCACCCCAATGCCTAGTAACCACGCCAGAGACTTTACAGATTCTTTTGGCACAAAAGGAAAATGCCTCCATTTTCAAAGAAGTCAAATGCATCATTGTGGATGAATGGCATGAATTGATGGGCAATAAACGAGGGGTTCAGGTTCAATTAGCCCTTGCCTACATCCAAAGCATTTTGCAAAAAGATATACAGCTGTGGGGTATTTCCGCCACCATAGGAAATCTGGAAGAAGCCAATAAAATCTTATTAGGAACAGATGCACCAGTTCATATCGTCAAAGCTGATATTCACAAAGAGATAGCCGTGCACACAGTCTATCCAGATGAATTGGAAAAATATCCTTGGTCAGGTCATTTGGGATTGAAGCTATTGGATAAGATCATACCTATTGTGGAGGGCCATAACAGCTTGTTGCTCTTTACCAACACACGTGCGCAAACCGAAATCTGGTATCAGAAAATTATGGAAGCCCGTCCTGATTGGGCGGGATGGGTTGCTATGCATCATGGTTCCTTGGATATGGCTGTGCGAACTTGGGTTGAGGAAGCCCTGCATCAAAATAAGTTGAAATTAGTGGTTTGTACCTCAAGTTTAGATTTGGGGGTGGATTTCAGACCTGTAGATGCAGTCATTCAAATTGGTAGTCCTAAGGGCGTAGCCCGCTTTATGCAACGGGCTGGAAGAGCAGGCCATCAGCCCGGTTTGCCTTCCGAAATTTACTTTGTCCCTACCAATTCACTAGAACTGATTGAAGCAGCTGCCTTGCGCTTTGCTATGGAAACAGGCGACATGGAAAGTATCCACTGCCCTACCCTTACTTACGATGTGCTCATCCAGTTTTTGATCACCTTGGCGGTCGGTGATGGATTTTATCCAGAACCTACCTATCAGTTGATCAAGAACACTTACACCTTTCAGGATTTGCAGTATGAGGAGTTCCATTGGATGTTACATTTCATAACCGAGGGCGGAGAATCCTTGCGAGGTTATGATGAATTTTCCAAAGTAGTCATCGAGGAAGACGGGCGCTACAAAGTTCATGACAAGCGAACGGCTATGCGACACCGGTTATCCATGGGCACGATTGTAAGCGATCCTATGTACAAAGTCCGCTTCAAAAACGGAACCTTTTTAGGAATGGTAGAGGAGTATTTTATCTCACGTCTTAAGCCTGGAGACAGGTTCTTTTTTGCTGGAAGAACCTTGGAATTTGTAGCCATACGTGATCTGAGCGCCATTGTCACGCAATCCACAAAAAAAACCAGCAACATCCCTTCTTACATGGGTGGACGGATATCATTGACTTCCAAACTATCCACCAAAATGCGAGAAATCTTGGAAAGTGCAGCTCAAGGCTCTTTTTATTCAGAAGAAGTCTCCTACTTAGCTCCCTTACTTGATTTGCAACAGCGCCTTTCATTGATTCCCGATTCTCATACTTTTTTGATAGAAAAATGCATTTCTAAGGATGGGCATCATGTGTTTTTTTATCCGTTTGAGGGCAGGATGGTGCATGAGATTTTAGGTGCACTTGTAGCCTATCGAATTAGTCTCAACTACCCCATCACCTTCAGTATTGGGATGAATGATTATGGGTTTGAACTGCTTTCAGACGAAGTGATTCCCATCGAAGACATTTTAGCAGAAGATTTATTCAGTGAACAAAACTTGATCGATGATATTCAAGCTTGTATCAATGAAAGCGATATGGCCAAACGTAAATTCAGGGATGTTGCCACCATATCAGGTATCATATTCCAAGGTTTCCCCGGCAAACCAACGAAGCTTAAGCATCTGCAGTCTAATAGCAGTTTGATTTACAGTGTCTTTGAAGATTATGACCCTGATAACCTCCTGCTTAAACAATCCCGAAGGGAAGCTTTGGAGATGCAAATGGATAAAGACAGTGTATTGAATGCTATTCAAAAAATCAATCAGCAGCAAATCGTCCTCAAATATCCTGGGCAATTTACACCGTTTTCATTCCCCATCTTGGTAGATCGCCTCAGAGCATCACTTTCTTCCGAATCCTTGGAAGACCGCATCGCCAAAATGCGAGCGACGATGATTGATTGAGAACAGGTTCTCGCAGAAAGCGGAGAATACGCAGAAAAAATTTAACACAGATAGACAAATGATAAGCACTGATTTACACAGATAGTTTGCTGACGCAAATCTGGAAAAGTTGAGCGATGCTATTTCAATTGTAATTTGATAATTGATTCAGATATTAAAACACAAAAAAACCGTGTGCATCCGTGTGCATCCGTGGCTAAACATTAAGCGGGGATTATGGTCAAAATTTTTAAAACAGATAGACAAATGATATGCACTGATTTGCACAGATAGTTTGCTGACGCAAATCTGGAAAAGTTGAGCGATGCTATTTCAATTGTAATTTGATAATTGATTCAGATATTAAAACACAAAAAAACCGTGTGCATCCGTGTGCATCCGTGGCTAAACATTAAGCGGGGATTATGGTCAAAAATTTTTAAAACAGATAGACAAATGATATGCACTGATTTGCACAGATAGTTTGCTGACGCAAATCTGGAAAAGTTGATCCCTACTATTTTTACTTGCTAATTTTTTCAACTAAAAAAAGATGAAAAAATCTGTGGCCATCTGTGACCAATTTACCTCCTTTTCCTAACCTATTTTAGTTGATCGTCTACCAGCATCACAATCTTCCTAATTATTGGATGACCGAATCACCAAAATACGGGCAACGATGATTGATTGAGAACAGGTTCTCGCGGAAAGCGGAGAATACGCAGAAAAAATTTAACACAGATGACAACTGATAAGCACTGATTTAAACAGATAGTTTGCTGACGCAAATCTGGAAAAGTTGATCCCTACTATTTTTATTTGCTAATTTTTTCAACTAAAAAAAGATGAAAAAATCTGTGGCCATCTGTGTGCATCTGTGACCATTTTACCCCCTTTTCCTAACCTATTTTAGTTGATCGTTTACCAGCATCACACTCTTCCTAATTATTGGATGACCGAATCACCAAAATATGGGCAACGATGATTGATTGAGCATTGGTTCTCGCAGAAAGCGGAGAATACGCAGAAAAAATTTAACACAGATGACAAATGATAAGCACTGATTTACACAGATAGTTTGCTGACGCAAATCTGGAAAAGTTGATCCCTACTATTTGAATTGGGATTTACTAATTTTTTAAACCATAAAAAGGCAAAAAAAACCATGTTGGCTAGTTTGCTTAAAAAAACAAACTCCGATAGGAGTTAAATCCCGAAGGGTATTAGCCCCGAGTCGCCACTCGGGGTAAAAAAAGGTTTTAAAACCCCAAGCCCAACTCCGATAGGAGTTGAATTAAACTAGGTACCTCTATTATTCATGTATCAATTTTTAACATAAAAACCCCGTCTAAAGACGCAATAACTGCCAAATTTTCCCCAAAAATCCTTTTCTTTGCTAGCTGAATAGAAAAGCCCATGAAAGTAATTGCTATCGGAAGAAATTACGCCGAACACATCGAAGAGCTCAACAACGAACGACCTACCGCACCCGTCGTTTTCCTCAAACCAGATACAGCTGTTCTTAAAAATAACGCCCCTTTTTACCATCCTGACTTTTCACAAAACATCCATCACGAGGTTGAATTGGTACTCAAGGTATGTAAAGAAGGCAAACATCTTCAGCCACAATTTGCCCATCGGTATTTTGATGAAATTGGTATAGGCATCGATTTCACTGCGCGCGATTTGCAAGATGCATGTAAAGCTAAAGGACTTCCTTGGGAAATTGCTAAAGCATTTAACGGTTCAGCACCAGTCGGATCATTTTTACCAGTTTCGGAATTCAAATCCATGAACGATATCAATTTTCATTTGCTTATCAATGGAGAATTCAAGCAAAAAGGAAATACTTCCATGATGCTTTTCGACTTCAATGCTATCATTGCCTATGTCTCTCAGTTTTTTACGCTGAAAAAAGGTGATTTAATCTTTACAGGGACTCCAGCAGGTGTGAGTAAAGTCAATATTGGAGACCGATTGGAAGCATTTATCGAAGATCAAAAATTACTGGACTTTGAAATTAAATAATTCCTTTTTGTGGCTTTGCTTTTGGCTTGGCTTTTCAAATAATATCCTTGCTCAAGACTATTTATTTCCAGTAAAGCCAGGACAACGAGCAGCACTGTCTGGAAACTTTTCCGAAATACGACCCAGTCATTTTCATTCCGGGATTGATGTGAAAATTGGTGGAGTGGATGGAGAACCCATCTTAGCCATTGCAGATGGCTACATTTATCGGATGAAAATTTCCACCTATGGCTATGGAAATGTGCTGTATTTGAGGCATAACGATGGTCAATCCTCTGTTTATGCTCATTTGCGAAACTTCTCTCCAAAAATCATGGAATTCATGCGCAAGGAGCTATATTTTGCGAAAAAAAATGAATTGGAAATCTTCCCAGACCCTGATTTTCTACCCATTAAAAGAGGGGAAGTCATAGGAAATGGAGGGAATACCGGGAGTTCGGGTGGACCACACCTTCATTTTGAAATTCGGGACACCTTAGACCGTGCCATTGACCCATTTATTTACAGATTCAGAGAAGTTGTGGATAATACTCCCCCTATCATTTACAAAATGGCTATTCGTCCAATCGGTATGGATAGCAGGGTCAATGGTCTTTACCAACGGATTGAGGTAACTCCCCTGCTTGAAGGAGGTGTCTATGTGATCAAAGAACCTGTTAAAGTCAGTGGACAGGTGGGTATTGAAATCCATTCCATCGACCGCATGGACGGTTCCACCAATATTTTTGGAAATCCTATGTATGAATTGAGTGAAGATGGTAACCTGATTTTCAAGGCCAACCTACAACACATCGATTTCAACAAGGGGAGATTCTTTTTCTCCCATATGACTGGTAATAAGTTTAAACGCCTTTATAAGGTCCCTAACAATGTCTTGGAAATCTATGAACCGGATTCAACATGGTCTGGTGCAATTTCAGTGAATCCCCAACAGCGAAAAAATATTTCAGTAAAAGCCCAAGACTTTTTTGGAAATGCTCGAACAGTGAAAATGACCTTAGTCGGCGAAGAAGCTCCCTTCTTTTTGGGTAATCGAAACATCAGCACTACCAAAGGAACATCTATTAAATACGATGGTTCCTTGATGATCATCGAAACAGGTCCTTCTGACATCGGTACCTTAGCCAAAGTTTGGGTGAAAAGCCACGAAATGGAAATGGCCCCAATATACGTCAACAATTCTCATCGAATTTATACATGGGATATGCGCTATGGCATTCCCGAGCAAATTGACTTGTGCACAGAGACGATCTTTCCCTCCGTCATTGCGCACATTCCTTTCGGTGAGGAGCGCTTGGTTGCCAATCAACAACTAGAAATCATTGTGCCAGAAGAAGCCACCTTGGATGATTTGTACTTAAGAGTAGAACACCAAAATAATCGTCTCAAAATCAATGATACGGATGAATATTTACGCTCTCCTATTGAAATCCTTTGGAAGGAAACTATGGGAAGTGCCGATAGAGAGCGAACACATGTATATGCCCTCAACAGAAATGGGAGCAAGTCTTTTGTAGGCGGAACGTGGGAATTAGGAAATATCCGTTTCAAAACTAGAAACTTTGGTACCTTTGTACTCGATACAGACGTCAACCCTCCCAGCATTACGCCCATCCGGGTAACTGCTGACGAATTGAGGTTTACCATTCGAGATGACAAATCCGGAATAAAGGATTTTGAGGCCTTGGTCAATGGTGAATGGGTATTGATGCGATATGAGCATAAGCAAAATGTCATCTGGTCTGAGAAGTTGACCAAACAAGCTTTCAAAGGAGAGCTTATATTGAAAGTAAGGGATATGGCAGGGAATGAAACTGTTTATAAAACTCTAGTCAAATAATTTATTTTTGTTTAGAAAAATCAAGAGACTGAGAAATTAACTGAAATAATTAATAACAAAAACCTTGGGGTCCAAAACATTGATCTTAAAAGTTTATCAGTCAGGGTGCGGAGCAGAGAGTTTTTTTAAAGATGAGTTTAGTGTTTTAAAACTAACTGACTCAATTTACTGTAGCCGCTGGGTAGATTATCTTGACAATTTAGTGATTGATCATTTTTTATTTCCAAATACAGCATACAATTTAATTTTATAATCTTCGCAATTATAATTTTATGCTAATCATAAGGCCTTTTATATTCATAAAAACCTACCCAAAGACAAGAAGTTTTGGTACTTTTGCCTGTAACCCAGCTTTTATCACATTAACAAATAAAACCACAAAAACATGGCGTTAGAAATTGGAAATCCAGCACCGGCATTTGAAGCGAAAGATCAACAAGGCAACATCTTGAAGTTGTCTGATTTCAAAGGAAAAAAAGTTGTACTTTATTTTTATCCAAAAGACAATACTCCGGGTTGCACTGCACAAGCTTGTAATTTAAGAGACAACTACGATGCTTTATTGGCTGCGGGTTATGTAGTCTTGGGTGTGAGTTCGGACTCCGAAAAATCCCACCAAAAATTCATCGAAAAGCAAAGCCTTCCTTTCCCCCTTTTAGCTGATGAGGACTTGAAAGTTCATGAGGCCTACGGTACTTGGGTAGAAAAATCCATGTATGGCAGAAAGTATATGGGAACAGCACGTACTACATTCATCATCAATGAAGAAGGGATATTGGAAGAAATCATTGAAAAAGTAAATACAAAAGAACATACCAAACAAATCCTCAAATAATTCCAAACCAATGGAAAATAAATCAATCGAACAACTCAACGACATCTGTTCACAGGTTAGAAGAGATTGCTTGCGCATGGTTCATGGCGTGCAATCCGGTCACCCAGGAGCAGCCTTGGGCCTTACGGAGTACTTCGTGGCGCTCTTCTTCAAAGAAATGACGCATAACAATCAGTTCCAAATGGACGGCAAAGGCGAAGATCTCTTCTTCCTTTCTAACGGACACGTGTCCGCCTTATGGTACGCTGTATTGGCAAGGTCAGGTTACTTTGGTGTTGAAGAGTTGGGAACTTTCCGAAAAATCAATACTCGCTTACAAGGACACCCCGCTACTGAAGAAGGTTTGCCCGGTATCCGAATTGCCTCAGGTTCGTTAGGCCAAGGACTTTCTGTAGCACTTGGTGCCGCGCAGGTGAAAAAGCTTAATGGAGACGACAAATTAGTTTACGCTGTCATGGGAGATGGTGAACAGCAAGAAGGTCAAGTATGGGAAGCGGCTATGTATGCTGCACACTATAAAATTGACAATGTGATTGCTGCGATTGACTATAATGGTCAGCAAATTGATGGTCCTACCGAGAAGGTAATGGACTTGAAAAACCTGAAAGCAAAATGGGAAGCATTCGGTTGGGAAGTGGTTGAAATCCAAAAAGGTAACGATATGGAGCCCGTTTTGGCAGGTCTTGCTGATGCGAAGAGCCTTACTGGTAAAGGAAAGCCTGTACTTGTCTTGTTATATACCGAAATGGGATACGGTGTAGACTTTATGGTAGGTACGCACAAATGGCATGGCATTGCTCCAAGTAATGCTGAATTAGCCAATGCATTGGGACAATTGAAAGAAACCTTAGGAGACTACTAACATGGAAAAGACATTAGATTTAAAATACACATATACTGAGAAGAAAGATACCCGCTCTGGCTTTGGCGACGGTTTACTAGAAGCTGGAAGACAAAACCCTAATGTAGTAGGTCTTTGCGCTGACTTGATCGGTTCTTTAAAAATGGGCGCTTTCCAAAAAGAATTTCCCGAGCGTTTTTTCCAAGTAGGAATTGCAGAAGCCAACATGATTGGCTTGGCAGCAGGGATGACTATTGGAGGGAAAATTCCTTTCACAGGAACCTTTGCTAACTTTTCTACGGGCCGCGTGTATGACCAAATCAGACAATCTGTTGCGTATTCTGGTAAAAACGTAAAAATCTGTGCTTCCCATGCTGGTTTGACCTTAGGTGAAGACGGTGCTACGCATCAGATTTTAGAAGATCTCGGTATGATGAAAATGCTTCCTCATATGACTGTCATCAATCCTTGCGATTACAATCAAACAAAAGCGGCTACTTTAGCTTTAGTCAATCATGAGGGCCCTGCATACCTGAGATTTGGTAGACCAAGCTGGCCTATTTTCACGCCTAAAGACCAAGAATTTGTGATTGGTAAAGCTTGGAAAATGATTGAAGGAACGGATGTTACCATCTTTGCTACAGGTCACTTAGTGTGGGAGGCTGTGGTTGCTGAGGCGATGTTGAGAGAAGAAGGCATTTCAGCTGAGGTGATAAATATTCATACGATAAAGCCATTGGATGAAGAAGCTATCCTAGCCTCCGTTGCTAAAACTGGTTGTGCGGTTTCAGCAGAAGAACACCAAATCAACGGTGGCTTAGGAGACAGTATCGCTCAAACCTTGATTCGAAACAATCCTGCTCCATTGGAATACGTGGGTGTATTAGACTCCTTCGGTGAATCCGGAACTCCTACCCAATTGTTGGAGAAATACGGCTTAAATGCTGAGAACATTGTAAAGGCTGCGAAAAAGGCAATTGCAAGAAAGGGTTAACAGTGAGCAGTGGACAGTGAACAGTGGACAGTGATAAAAAGTTAGGAAAGAAGAATGAATAATTAGGAATGAGTAGCAACTTCTTTTTCTACTGATCTACTAAATATCACCTCTTTACTCCTGAATATTAATCATAACAATTTGAAGCACCGGTGTTGGACATTAAAGTTTCAATACCGGTGTTTTTTTGAGCTTAATATATTCCAATAATTCTATTTCTTCTTGCATAGTACGAAGAGAATAGCGAATTGCCCTTGACAAGGCTAAAAGTTAAATTAATTTTTAATTTCCTTATTTTCTGATTCAGTTAAGAAGATTTAAGAAGAAAGGCTTTTGTATCGCAAAAAGATTTATTTACATTTAATCATAAACAAAAAACTTTATGAAACAGATTCTTTTTTCCCTCGCATTTATCTGCATCTTGGTATTTGCTAATGATGCTACTGCACAACGTTTAAAACTCCCATCAGGAGGTGGTGATTTGACGAGTCAAGTATTGACAGCTTTAAATACGGTAGACAAATTAGGTCTTACAGCTGATCAAGACAGCAAATTAAAAGCTACTAACAAAACATTTGTTGATGACGTCTTCAAAGTTTTGAATAACAGCAGTCTTTCAGACGACGCTAAAAAAACCAGTTTCTTAAATCTAAAAAATACGCGTCAAAATTTCCTTTTACAATTGTTAGGTCAGCAGTTATTAGGTAATTATAACAAAGGTGTCGGGAATCTACTCAAACCCTTGAATAAGCAATTAGGATTAGCTGCATTAGCATTTTAACGGCACGCAAAGGCGCCAAGTTCGCAAGTAAACTATTGGATGAAAAGCTACTAGCAATTACGATTCTAATTTGGTTAATTCTTAGTTCAGCTTGCATCTTTGCGCCTTTGCGAAACCGAATTTAAAGTACCTGAATCTTCTCTACAGCAATCTTCGGAAAAAAAGCTTTTAACAAGTACTGTGAATCTCTCTCAGGCTGAACTCTGATCAATTTATCAACTATCGCCGATGTTTTCTCTAAGGTAGCTTCTAAAAAAGTATAGCCTTGAAAAATTCCATCTTCAAAATACAAGACAGAATGTTCTTGTGCTGTCCTTCCCAAATCCTGAATCAATAAGCGACCTCGTTCTTTTGAAAAGGTTTGTATGAATTGTCTGACTTTCAAATTATACAGTTCAGGGATCTCCAGTCCCCCACAAGCACCTTTGCAATCACCTTTTTTATGATCAAAACAAAAATCGGCTGATTTTTGAATCCCAGCCAATTTGGGACACATCTCATATTCAAGGACCTTATGCTTCAGCAAATGGAAAGCCTCGGCATGAGTATTAAACTGAGCGATGGATGGTGTTCCTTTAGTAATTTTGGCAACCTGTAAACGTAGATACCCATTCCCATCTTCGTAACTGACAATACCCCAACTCATGGTTTTGAATTTAGCAGCTTTATTGAATTTAGGCCATTTATGCTTGATTTCCTGTAGTTCTAATAAGCAAGCTAACAATTCACTCCCGGTCAATTTCCATTGAACATCACGAATGAGGGACTTTAGCTGAAATTTTTCCTCTTCCTCAGATTTACCGGAGAAATGTTGTTTAAATCGGCTACGGATATTTAGCGCTTTTCCAATGTAGATAGGAACACCCTTTTCATCTAAAAAATAATAAATACCTGTCTCTTCGGGTAAACTCAAAAACTTTTCTTCCGAAATTTGAGGAGGAAGAAAGTGAAAAGCTTGGCGCTTACGTAAGCTTCCAAGAATAATATCTTCATTTTTTTCGAATATCATCCCAAAGAGTTGGGCAGTGGCTTCCGCATCTCCAAATGCACGGTGCCTATCCTGAATATGAATTCGAAGATGTTCACAAATACGTCCTAAACTATACGATGGAAAGCCAGGGAAAGCCTTTCTGCTTAACTGAACAGTACAAAGCTTAGGGGATTCGTAAGAAATACCGATGGAAGAAAAAGCTTCTCGGATAAACCCATAATCAAAATTCACATTATGGGCTACAAACACCTTGTCTTCCAATAAAGTAAGAAGTTCTTGTGCTATTTCCCCAAATGTAGGGGCTTCAGCTACCATTGCTTCATCAATGCCTGTTAAACCTGTGATGTAAGCAGGAATATATTGCTGTGGATTCAATAGTGTGTGAAAGGTATCCAAAACTTGATACCCATCATGAATCAATACTGCTATTTCGGTAATCCTTGCACTTCGTGCACTCCCTCCAGTGGTCTCAATATCTACAATCGCAAAAAGCATGGTCGAAGGTAGAAAAGAATTCGGAAGGAATGAAGGGAGTGAAGGTGGTTGTCAGAAAAATAAATTGTATCAAGTAAATCTATATTAAAAGAAATGCCACAAAGACACAGAGACACCAAGCTTTCACTTTAAATTACTTTACCATTTGTTTTAGAAGTATTCCAAAACAACTGATCTATTTGTGCCTTCGCGCCTTTGTGGCTATTTACTGGAACTACTTAATTACAATTTCCTTCGACATCACACGCTTGACCTCCTCCATCTAAGAAGCTGATCCCCATAGATGCCTGATAACCTGCAAAAGCTTTGGCGATGGTCTGCTGAAATACCTCATCCTGTTGCGCTCCCGAAATACCAAATTTTCTATCCAATACAAAAAACGGAACACCTCTAACACCTAGCTGCTGGGCTTCCTGAACATCTTCATTAACCTCTTTCAAAAAAGCATCTGAATTCAAGCAAGCATAAACCGCCTCTTGAGGTAAACCAATCTCGACTGCCAATGTTATCAAAGTTTCCGAATCATCGATATTCATTCCCTCAGTGAAATACGCTCTCAACAAACGCTCTTTCATTGGCGATCCCAATCCATGTGTTTTGGCAAAATGAAGCAAGCGATGAGCTTTGTAGGCATTGGCCACGACCGCATGTTCCATATCGTAATCTAAGCCCTCAGCTGCTGCCATTTGTACTACCTGCGCTGTAATTTCTTTCGTTTGATCCATGGACCAACCTTTTACTTCAGATAGATATTCCAATGAGTTTTTATTGGGATCAGTTTTCATCGTTGGATTCAAAAGGAAGCTTTTCCATTCGATGACGATCTGATCACGATATTCAAAGGATTCTAAGGCTTTTTCTAGACGTCTTTTGCCAATGTAGCAAAAAGGACACATGATATCCGACCAAATTTCTATCTTCATGGTTCAATTCAATTATTTAACGTATACATAAAACGAAAAAACACTGGAAGGTTCCCATGAAAACAAAAGAATGTCCCTCATGTGCGATGGATGTAGATGCAAAAGCGACTATCTGCCCTATTTGTCAATTTGAATTCCCCAAAAGAAACCCTCTTTATCAATGGATTGCTATTATTTTAGCCCTCTTTTTTCTGGCGTTGATCATACTGTGACATTTATTCAACGATGAAAGGTTGCGGTGTAAAACATACAACAAAGATTACAATTGCAATCCAACCGATCAATTGACGTTTCCGATCTAGTGCTTTTACTCCATTAACCTCCGGGTGTTGCAGCCCCATCACCCTTCCCAATAAAAAAGCAAAAAACAACCACCCCATATAACCTTGTATAGTTGGGAAAATATTCACAAGCAAGTATTGAGTAGCTGCTATTCCGAGTACTATTGTCCATACAGTTTGCGTCTCTAAGCCTGACTTCCGGAAACAGATGTATAAAAAACCGATATACAACGGAATAGCAATCAATAAATGATTAAGCTCATCATAAGGACTTATAACCCCTAATCCTGCATAAAAAATAAATGCGGCGTAAAAAAAGACGGATATTTGTTTATGATGCCGCGGAAACAAGCCAAAGACTACATGTCCCCCATCCAATTGACCAATGGGGAGAAGGTTTAAGGCTGTAAAAAACAATGCCAAATAGCCTGCAAAAAGGTATGGAAAATGAATAATCTCTGAAACATCTGGCATTCTTTCGGGGTCTGCCAGTCCTTTCTCCATCATCCAAAATAACAGATTGTAGCCAATTTTGATGGTAATATATCCTTCTTCAGCTGCATGGCCTTGGAAGTTTTCATCTAAATATTCTGGATGTATTTGATAAATATAGTCCGCATCCGGAAGGTTGGTAAACCCATAAAACAAAACCCCAACAGCTAAAACGAAACCGGCTAAAGGGCCTGCTATTCCAATATCGAAATATTTTTTGCGGCTATTTATAAAACTTTTCATGCGAATCACTGCTCCGAAAGTTCCAATAGACAGCGCTCCTAAAAAGCCAAACCAAGCAGGAATAAAGTATGGAAGTGAGGATTTTACCCGATGATGAATAGACATAAATAAATGCCCTAGTTCATGAACGAGCAAGATTCCTATAAAAGGTATGGAAAAATGAAGGGATTTAAAGAAGTACTCCCAAGTAAGGGCATGCTCCCCTCCTACCATGATCGATTTCCCGTAGAGCCATTCTGCCCCTGCGAGTGTAGTAGCTCCTAAGGTTAAAACAAACAGTGTGATATGAAGCAGATATTCTTTGGGTTGGTACATTCCTTTTTATTCGTTAGTTATCCTAATTTTAAAAGTTAATTCGATGAGTATGGACCATTGCCTTGAAGGCTTCTAACATACTTATAGAAAAAGCTGATAGTGAAGAACGTTTTAATTATTGTCATTGCGCTTTCAAATATATGGTTTAAAACACACCTGTTCTGATTTGGTTCATAAAATAAATTAACTGACTCAAATCATAGTTTTTATTCAATCTAGGCTTTAAATTGCACCAAAATTAAGCCAAACTATGAAGAATTTATTGTTAAAAAACACTAGCATCTTTCTAATTGCTGTTTTGTTATTCAGTTCTTGTGTAAGTACTACGGTCATTCAAAGCTATCCTTCTGATGCAAAGCTTTATATCAATGGAGAGTATATGGGAACTACTCCTGTAACCTACAGTGATAAAAAAATTGTGGGTTCCACCAATTTAGTCACGTTAGAAAAAGAAGGGTATAACCCGTTGAATACGGCATTCTCTAGAGATGAGGAACTCGATGTAGGTGCGTTGGTGGGTGGTATTTTTGTATTGGTGCCATTTTTATGGATTATGAAGTATAAACCCACACGTAACTTTGAATTAAAACCATCTAATTAATAATTTTAATAAGCGCAATATTTTGTGTTTTTAAAATAGTTCCGAAACAAGCGAGGTCTCGTAGCCACGATTCACAAATCCTAATGGCATGATGTCGGCCGTCCCGATGGGACTTGGGATGGTAGCCGATGCTATTTTTTCCGAGGGTTGAAACCCTCGGCTAGAATGTCGGTCATGCCTACGGCATTGGTTGCCCCAAATCTCATTTGATAACCTAATAAAAGCTCCATAGGAGCGATAGATTCATGCTAGCAACGGGTTTTAACCCGTTGACCACAAAATCCACCACATGGGCGAAGTGTCGTAGACACGATCGACAAATCCTAATCAACACGATGTCGACCGTCCCGATGGGACTTGAGGAAAGACCGAGATTTTATGGTTTCCGAGGGTTTCAACCCTCGGCTAGAATGTCGGTCGTTCCTACGGCATTGATTGCCTCAAATCTTATTCTCTACCCTAATTAAAGCTCCATAGGAGCGATAGAAACATTTTAGCAACGGGTTTCAATCCGTTGAGAACAAATCCACCACGCAGGCGAAGTGTCGTAGACACGATCGACAAATCCTAATCAGCATAATGTCGGCCGTCCCGATGGGACTTGGGGAAAGACCGAGATTCTATGGTTTGCGAGGGTTGAAACCCTCGGCTAGAATGTCGGTCATGCCTACGGCATTGGTTGCCCCAAATCTCATTTGATAACCTAATAAAAGCTCCATAGGAGCGATGGATACATTCTAGCAACGGGTTTCAACCCGTTGAGAACAAATCCACCACCCAGGCGAAGTGTCGTAGACACGATCGACAAATCCTAATCAGCATAATGTCGGCCGTCCCAATGGGACTTGGGGAAAGACCGGGATTCTATGGTTTCCGAGGGTTGATACCCTCGGCTAGAATGTCGGTCATGCCTACGGCATTGATTGGCCCAAATCTCATTTGCAAATCCAATAAAAGCTCCATAGGAGCGATAGAGACATTCTAGCAACGGGTTTTAACTCGCTGATAACAAATCCATTAAACAGGCGAAGTGTCGTAGACACGATCGACATAGGCTAGCAAATTGAAGAATTCCAATTTCCAAAATATTCAAGAAATTGGATAATGAGTTTTTGAATTAATTCTGAATGAGTAAATGAAATCATCATTCTGGAACTTTAAAAATGTATCTTGCATCGTATTCAATCCTATATTTTTTCAACATATGCTCATATTCCTCTAGGAACGTGACCCTTTTGTAGTGGACTTCTTGATTTTTAATGTATTGATAAACCTGATCTATTTGCCCATAACTGTAAGTAAATGCACCAAAGCCTTTTTGCCATTCGAACTTAGAATCTATCAATCTTGAATCATTCACCCATTTAGATGATTTAGCTTTTACATTTTGTAAAACATCTGATAATGAGTGTTTAGGCTTAAAACCAAATAGACAATGTACATGATCAGCTACTCCATTGACCAAAATGGATTGACAATCAGTTTCATTTATCAAATTACCAATAACCGAATGAAATTCACTTTGCCAAGATTTTTGAATGAGAGCATTTCTAAATTTTACCGCAAATACAGTTTGTACCAAGAGAATTGAATAAGTGTTTGCCATGATAATATTTGTTTGATCGTGTATCAATTTACTCTCTGTTAATCTTTTAACCTTGAATCATGAGAAAGTTAAACGTTTAATTTACAGAGATAAGAGTATTTGATTGAAAACATCTCTATATCTTAAATCTATGAAATATTTTTTGTCGGCCGTCCCGATGGGACTTGGGATGGTAGCCGATGCTATTTTTTCCGAGGGTTGAAACCTTCGGCTAGAATGTCTGACGTGCCTACGGCATTGGTTGCCCCAAATCTCATTCGCTAACCTAATAAAAGCTCCATAGGAGCGATAGACATGCTAGCAACGGGTTTTAACCCGTTGACCACAAATCCACCACATCCGGGCGAGGTCTCGTAGGCACGATTCACAAACCCTAATCAACATGATGTCGGCCGTCCCGATGGGACTTGGGATGGTAGCCGATGCTATTTTTTCCGAGGGTTGAAACCCTTGGCTAGAATGTTGGTCATGCCTACACCATTGGTTGCCCAAAATCTCATTCGCTAACCCAATAAAAGCTCCATAGGAGCGATAGACATGCTAGCAACGGGTTTTAACCCATTGACCACAAATCCACCACATCCGGGCGAGGTCTCTTAGCCACGATTCACAAATCCTAATGGCATGATGTCGGCCGTCCCGATGGGACTTGGGATGGTAGCCGATGCTATTTTTTTCCGAGGGTTGAAACCCTCGGCTAGAATGTCGGTCATGCCTACGGCATTGGTTGCACAAAATCTCATTTGCTAACCCAATAAAAGCTCCATAGGAGCGATAGACATGCTAGCAACGGGTTTCAACCCGTTGAGAACAAATCCACCACATGGGCGAAGTGTCGTAGACACGATCGACAAATCCTAATCAGCATAATGTCGTCCGTCCCGATGGGACTTGAGGAAAGAACGGGATTCTATGGTTTCCGAGGGTTGAAACCCTCGGCTAGAATGTCGGTCATGCCTACGGCATTGGTTGGCCCAAATCTCATTTGCAAATCCAATAAAAGCTCCATAGGAGCGATAGATACATTCTAGCAACGGGTTTCAACCCATTGACCACAAATCCACCACATCCGGGCGAGGTCTCTTAGCCACGATTCACAAACCCTAATCAACATGATGTCGGCCGTCCCGATGGGACTTGGGATGGTAGCCGATGCTATTTTTTCCGAGGGTTGAAACCCTTGGCTAGAATGTTGGTCATGCCTACAGCATTGGTTGCCCAAAATCTCATTCGCTAACCCAATAAAAGCTCCATAGGAGCGATAGACATGCTAGCAACGGGTTTTAACCCATTGACCACAAATCCACCACATCCGAGCGAGATCTCTTAGCCACGATTGACAAATCCTAATCAACATAATGTCGGCCGTCCCGATGGGACTTGGGATGGTAGCCGATGCTATTTTTTCCGAGGGTTGAAACCCTCGGCTAGAATGTTGGTCATGCCTACGGCATTGGTTGCCCCAAATCTCATTTGATAACCTAATAAAAGCTCCATAGGAGCGATGGATACATTCTAGCAACGGGTTTCAACCCGTTGAGAACAAATCCACAACATGGGCGAAGTGTCGTAGACACGATCGACAAATCCTAATCAACATGATGTCGGCCGTCCCGATGGGACTTTTGGGAAGACCGGGATTCTATAGTTTCCGAGGGTTGAAACCCTCGGCTAGAATGTTGGACGTTCCTACGGCATTGGTTGCCCCAAATCTCATTCACAAATCCAATAAAAGCTCCATAGGAGCGATGGATACATTCTAGCAACGGGTTTCAACCCGTTGAGAACAAATCCACCACACAGGCGAAGTGTCGTAGACACGATCGACTATGGCTAATGCCGTAAATATCGGTCATCTGGATGGTACTTAAGGGGAACCCTCCAAACAATTTTTTTCGCTCTTATTCCACATTTTTTGCGAAAGACCAAAAAAAAGCCCATCAAACATGATGGGCTTTTATATGGAACCTCTCGGTTCCTATGTCAAATAAGAAGTGCGGTCTTATTTAACTTTTTCAACTACAGCTTTGAATGCCTCTGGGTGGTTCATAGCTAAATCTGCAAGAACTTTTCTGTTCAATTCGATGTCAGCTTTTTTCAACATACCCATAAATTGTGAATAAGAGATACCAAATTGTCTGGCACCTGCATTGATACGCTGGATCCATAGAGCTCTGAATTCTCTTTTCTTCGCTTTTCTGTCTCTGTAAGCGTACTGTAAACCTTTTTCGTACTTGTTTTTGGCTACTGTCCAAACGTTTTTACCACGTCCAAAATAACCTCTTGTTGCTTTTAAAACTTTTTTTCTACGTGCTCTTGAAGCAACCGCGTTGACCGACCTTGGCATAGTTTTGTGATTTTTTGACCCTAGGTGCCTATTGGACTTAAAACCTTAGCGTCTGGTGAATAAATAAACCTGTTAAATTAATTAGATTGAAGGAATTGGATTATCCAATTCTTAGCATTGCTTTTACTCTGCCCTCATCTGTCTCATGAACCATACCCATTTGAGTTAGATTTCTCTTTCTCTTGGTAGCTTTCTTGGTCAAGATGTGACTCTTGTACGCGTGCTTTCTTCTAATCTTTCCGGTTCCAGTTAACTTGAACCTCTTTTTTGCACCTGATTTTGTTTTTACTTTAGGCATAACTGTATATATTAGTTGAAATTATTTCTTGGCCTTGGGGGCAAGGAATAAAAACATCCGCTTACCCTCCATTTTAGGAAGTTGTTCCACTATACCATACTCTTCCAATTCTTGGGCAAACTTCAACAAAAGCATCTCTCCACGCTCTTTAAACACGATACTCCTTCCAACGAAATGTACATAAGCCTTCACTTTCGCACCTTCTTTTAAGAAACCGATCGCATGCTTCAGTTTGAAATTAAAATCATGGTCGTCCGTATTCGGGCCGAATCTGATTTCCTTCAATACTGTTTTGGCAGCATTTGCTTTGATTTCTTTTTGCTTTTTCTTCTGCTCGTACTTGAACTTTGCATAATCAATGATTTTACAAACAGGAGGATCCGCATTTGGAGAAATCTCAACTAGATCCAGGTCGTTTTCCTGTGCTAGTTTGATGGCTTGAGGAACTGTCATAACGGCGTTACCGCCTTCTATGAAGTCTCCTACTAAACGTATTTCTCGAGCCCTGATTTTCTCATTCACGCGATAAGGCTCTTCTTGTCTTTGTCTACTGTAAGGTGTTCTCCCTCTCAAATTAGTATGGTATTTAATGAAATCGACTGCAAATATCGGAATAATTTCGAGATTAAAAAAAATCCCAACTATTTTACCGTTTTATTTAATTTTTTAAAGATTCAGCTATTATCCCTTTAAAATGGGCAATAAATTCATCCACGCTCAAACTTCCCAAATCCCCTTCTCCATGCTTTCTGACAGAGATTTTAGATTCTTCTTGTTCTTTTTCTCCCACAATTAACATAAATGGAATTTTCTTCACTTCTGCATCTCGGATTTTTCTACCGATTTTTTCATCTCGATTGTCTATCTGCCCGATAATATCATGTTCTTCTAACACAGACTTAATCTCTTCGGCATAGTCCTTATACTTTTCCGAAATTGGTAAAATAGTGATTTGCTCGGGAGATAGCCATAATGGGAAATTACCGGCACAATGCTCAATCAACACAGCGACAAATCGCTCCAAAGAGCCAAAAGGCGCTCTGTGGATCATCACCGGTCTGTGCTTTTGGTTGTCCGCGCCGATATACTCCAATTGGAAGCGTTCTGGTAAGTTGTAATCTACCTGAATGGTTCCCAATTGCCACTTTCTGCCCAAAGCGTCTTTGACCATGAAGTCTAGCTTAGGCCCATAAAATGCTGCTTCACCGAGTTCGGTTACCGTATCCAATCCACGCTCTTCAGCAGCTTCGATAATGGAACGCTCCGCTTTCTCCCATGCCTCATCCGTTCCTATGTATTTTTCTCTGTTGTTAGGGTCTCTTAAAGATATCTGAGCTGTAAAGTTTTCAAAACCCAAGGCTTTAAACACATACAATACCAAATCAATCACTTTCACAAACTCTTCCTTCACCTGCTCCGGACGGCAGAAAATATGGGCGTCATCTTGCGTAAAACCTCTCACTCGTGTCAATCCATGCAATTCTCCACTTTGCTCATATCTATACACGGTACCAAACTCAGCATAGCGAATAGGCAAGTCTTTGTAGGAACGAGGCTTGTGCTTATAAATTTCACAATGGTGAGGACAGTTCATCGGCTTCAGCAAAAACTCTTCTCCTTCATTTGGAGTGGCTATCGGCTGAAATGAATCCTTCCCATACTTTTCATAGTGTCCAGAAGTTTCATATAAGATTTTGTGTCCGATATGCGGTGTAACTACCTGCTGATAGCCCGATTTGTCCTGCGCACGCTTCATAAAATTGACCAAGCGCTCTCTCAAAAGTGTACCTTTGGGCAACCACAAAGGTAAACCCATGCCCACTTTTTCGGAGAAAGTAAACAATTCAAGTTCCCTACCCAGCTTTCGGTGATCGCGTTTCTTTGCTTCTTCCAACATATGCAAGTATTCCTGCAATTCCTTGGCTTTCGGAAAGGTGATACCATAAATTCGGGTCAACATTTTGTTCTTCTCGTCTCCTCTCCAATAGGCACCCGCAATATTCAACAACTTAGCAGCTTTGATAAATCCTGTATTCGGAATATGAGGGCCACGGCATAGATCTACAAAATTTCCTTGCTCATAGAAGGTGATACTACCATCTTCCAAGCCTTCTAATAAGTCCAGCTTATACTCATCACCTTTTTCTTGGAAATACGCAATGGCATCTGCTTTGCCTACCTCCTTTCGAATGTAGTCATTCTTTTGACGTGCAAGCTCCAACATTTTGGCCTCAATTTTTTCGAGTTCAGCACCATCCAAGGGTTTATCTCCAAAATCTACGTCATAGTAAAAACCGTTTTCCAAAGCTGGTCCGATACCGAACTTAACGCCTGGATAGAGAGCTTCCAAAGCTTCAGCCATCAAGTGGGCAGAAGAGTGCCAGAAGGTATTTTTTCCTTCCGCATCATTCCAAGTTAATAACTGGACAGAAGCATCTGTTTGGATAGGTCTATTGGCATCCCAAGTTTCCCCATTTACTTTGGCGGCAAGAACATTTCTGGCTAAACCCTCGCTGATACTACTGGCAATCTGTAGCCCTGAAACTCCTTTTTCGTACTCCCGGACAGAACCGTCGGGAAGTGTAATCTTAATTTGTTGATTAGACATTAAAATTGATGTAAAACATGAAACATGGCATCTTTACAAACAGATGCTTTTTATTTGCCTGCAAATATGCAAATTCATTATGGCTTTATAAAAAGATACTACGGATTGGTTGAGTTTATTTTTTTGTCTTTAGAATCATCAAAACATAATTTTCTGTTTCTTTCCCATAAAATGCGGCCTCTATAAAATCCTTACCTTTTCCTTGTTGGTACTCTTGCCATTCCTGCGCTGACATGGTTTGTTTCTTTTCCACAGCCTTGTTGTACAAGCTTGGGCCTCTGTAAGCTATAGCAACTCTATTTTCTTGCAGTTGATATACTGGTGGATAAAAGTTAAAAGATTCATCAATATCATTCATCAAATCGAATTTTACCAAATGATGCTTTTTATTGATTTTATCAAAAATTGAAACTGCACCAAAGCCTGGCATCCTTAGTCTGCTCAGGATATAGTTGGAATTCGAAAAACCATAGGGAGCGTAAGATGATCCAGAGTTTTCTTTAAAATAGTCAGAAAATGCACGATTATCCAATTCCAATTTTTTCTCTATCATTCGAGTATGATCCATGGCCAACTTACCGAAATCAAAAACCATCAAAGGCTCAAATGAATTTTGATTGAAAGTGTACAAAGTATCGGTATAGGTTCTTGTAAAATAAAAGCCATTTTCGTAGGCATAAAAATTAACAGGATCACTCATGATTCCATAAAATATGGATGGATTCCTCGGGAAAAAACTTCCAAGAACCTTTCCAGCATGATTTATCTCTGAAACTAAATTTTCCGCATCCGAACCATGGTATACAAAGAAACTCTTTCGATCGGTATCGTAGTGAAATGTCCTGCCCGTTACTGGAATCTTAAACTCATCGAGAAAATTACCTTCCAAGTCAAACTTGATGATTTTTAATGGATGTGCAAGTAGGTAAACCGTATCTTGGACAACTTGAAGATCTGCCAATTCAATATACTTCCCCAATCCATCTCCAAGATTTCTTATCCTACGAATAAAATTTCCTTGCCTATCAAACATCTGAACACTTTTTCCTATCCACCAATCAAACACAAAGATCATGTCTTTGTATTCAATAAGTTTGGCAATTTCACCAATTTGAGAACCGGGATCTTCTGATTCCTTGAGCAATAAATAGTCAATCTCTGGCTCAAAAAACTCCGAAAGGCTTGCTTCTCTTAAGTTGTCGACATCAATTTTAATGGTGATAACGCCATCCTTTTCAGTTACTTCTTCAGAGTTAGCTATAGGTCCACAAGCACTCAAAAAAAAGAATAGGCCTCCCAAAATCAACCTGAAATTCCACTTTATATTTTTTATCATTATTTTCATTTTTTCCATTTCAAAATCATTAAAACCCTGTTTTCACTATTCTTGGCTCGGTTAGCCGTAGATACCAATTTGTACCCTTCTCCTTTTACAAAGGTCTCCCATGTTTGATCTGTCATTTTACTTCTCAAATGTTGAACATGCTTGTACAAATCCCTTCCAGTAGTCCAAGCATATACCGAGGAATCATTTAAATTACTTAGTCCATGAATTACTTTACCTTGATCCAAGTCATTGATAATTCCAGATTTGAATACAGAACCAGATGTTTTTTCGAAATCATAAATTCCTAAATAATGATTATTCCTATATTGAAAATAGCCCAAAAAGTATCTTTGATTTCCAACAGCCATACCTAGAAAATATAACGGTATCCTGTTATTCAAATAATCTAAATACTCTAAGGGTTCGTAGTCTTTGATTTGATTTAAATCACTTTTGGTGAAGCCCTTTTTTAAAAAATCAAACAATAAGAAAGGTTCTGACTTTTCATTTTTTAGCAGGAACAATGTGTCTGCATATTGTTCGAGAAAAACCACTCCCTCATTGATTTCAATAAAAGGTTCTCGATTGATTGTTTTTATTTCTTCAAAAGTTCCCCTAAAAGGAAACACTTCAAAATTTAATGTCCCTACCTGATCATAAACTTGCACCTGATTCATTATATCTGTCGATAGATAAGATGCAGCATAATAAAACTCATTACCCTTGGTGTCCACAAAAACTTCCAAAGCTGGTGACCTTAGCTTAGCATCATAAAGCCAGTTGCCGTCTAAATCATAGGAAAGAATTTTCCTTTGAGAAATATCAACTAAGCGTATTGTATCTTGGACAACTTGAAACGATGATGGATACATATACGAGCCTGGACCATCTCCGTACCCCCTTACTTTTCTGATAAAATCGCCTTTATCCGAAAAAATGTAAAAACAAATACAGATATCTTCATCAAAAATGTAGAATTTATCTCGATGTAAAATCAAGCGATGCATCACTCCTATGGAAGCATCTTCAGTGGATTCATCTTCCATCCAGACATAGTCTATGGATTCGAAATAATCAGAAAGTTTGGCCTCTGTGACGTTATCAATATCCACAATCAAAGTTGGAATACTTGACTGATTGGGATCTTTTTGACAGGAGGCTAAGCAAATGGTTAGTAAAAAGAGAGTAAAGCGTTTGAACATACGAGTCATTTGATAAAACTAATCAATTAAAACAAAAAACTCCTATCCTATCCCTAAATATTCTATTGTTCCAAGCGTATATTTGCCATTCAAAGCTTAATAGGCATGACATACGATATCATAATTATAGGTGGGGGAATTGTTGGACTCGCAACAGGGTTGAAAATCAAGCAAAAAAATTCATCCTTAACAGTGGCCATTTTGGACAAGGAGGATGAGGTGGCTAAGCATCAGACTGGTAATAATTCTGGTGTAATCCATTCCGGCTTATACTATAAACCAGGTTCGCTCAAGGCCGTCAATTGCATCAATGGCTACCATCAGTTAGTCAATTTTTGCAAAGAAGAGGGCATTCCATTTGAACTCACTGGGAAAGTGGTAGTCGCTACCAAAAAAGAACAACTATCTATATTGAATGGCCTGTATGACAGAGCTTTACAAAATGGTTTAGTCGGTACGAAAAAAATAAGCTTGGATGAATTGAAGGAATACGAACCCTATTGTGCAGGTGTAGCAGCAATCCATGTGCCCCAGACAGGTATTGTGGATTACAAAGTAGTCGCCCAGCGCTATGCCAGCAAATTTGAAGAATTGGGAGGGGAAATTTTCCTCCAAAAAACAGTCAAAGGCATCAAAACCCTTAACGGGATATCCTATGTACAAACCCAGCATCAGGAGTTTGCAGGAAAATTGATCGTCAATTGTGCGGGTTTGTATTCCGATAAAATAGCCCAAATGACTCAAGATGAGCCCTTGGATGTCAAAATCATTCCTTTCCGAGGGGAGTATTACAAAATCAAACAAGAGCGGGAGTATTTGGTCAAAAACCTAATTTACCCTGTTCCGGATCCTAATTTCCCTTTCCTGGGTGTTCATTTTACCCGTATGAAAAAAGGAGGTGTAGAAGCTGGTCCAAATGCCGTATTAGCATTCAAACGAGAGGGATATACTCGATTTGCGGTAAATATCAAAGAACTATCCGAAACATTGACTTGGCCAGGATTCCAAAAAGTAGCTGCTAAATACTGGAAAACTGGCATGGGAGAACTTTATCGCTCTTTCTCCAAAGCAGCATTTACCGCAGCCTTGCAAGAATTAATTCCGGATATTCAGGAGTCTGATTTAGTGGATGGAGGTGCTGGCGTCCGTGCGCAAGCATGTGATAAAACTGGAGGTTTGTTAGATGATTTTTGCATCCGAGAGAATGAAAAAGCCATCAATGTCTTGAATGCTCCTTCTCCCGCTGCTACCAGTTCCTTGTCCATTGGAGATTCGGTGAGTGATTTGGTGTTGAAGAGATTTTGAGGGAGAGACGAGTTGCGAGACTTGCCTGCTGCAAGCAGGATGCGAGAGGCGAGATGCGAGAATCAAGGGTGAGATATGATAGCGCGAACTAAAGTCGATAGATGTATCTGCCTATTGTAGAAGGCTTTGGTGATGTATTTTTAGGGGCCTGTAAATACAAGAATAACTATAAAAAAGTGTCATGTATTTTCAGGACTAGGTAGTCGTAAAATTATGGACTGCACTTACATAAATGCCTTGTAGAAATAATTTGAAACTAAGTTATTTAAGATGAAAACAAAAAAGCGGCAATAACCTGCCGCTTTGAGTTATGTGATGTGTAATTGAAAATTTACTTCTCCTTAATCCTAGGATTAAGTGCAACAGTTTTTCCTTCGGTATGCCTCCTCAACCTCATATTGATCAACTCTACTCCTAAGGAGAAGAAAACTGCAAAATAGATATATCCTTTAGGCACTTCAAAATGCAAGCCTTCTACCAAGAGCATGAAGCCTATCAAAATCAGAAAGGATAAAGCCAATATTTGAAGCGTAGGATGCTTATTAATGAATTTGCTTATTTTTCCAGCAAATAGCATCATCACTGCCATGGATATAATCACAGCTATAATCATGACAAGCACCTCTTTCACCAAGCCTACTGCTGTGAGTATACTATCGAAAGAGAAAATCACATCCAATAAAATGATTTGGAAGATTACCTTGGAAAGCCCAGTGGAAGAATTGGCTTTGACTTCTTCTGCTTTGCCCTCCATTTTGTGGTGAATTTCTACAGTGGATTTGAAGAGTAAAAAGAGCCCTCCAAAAGCCAAAATCAAATCTTTACCACTCAAACTGAATCCTAATAACTCAACTAATGGATCATTAAATTTGATGATGTAAGAAATACCTAATAGCAAGCCTATTCTAAATATCATTGCAAAAGCTAGACCTAATATTCTGGCTTTTTCTTGTTGATGCGTGGGGAGCTTATTGGAGATGATGGAAATGAAGATGATGTTATCCACTCCGAGAACAATCTCAAGGAATGTGAGGGTAGCTAATGCTATCCAGGTTTCAGAGACAAGAAATATTTCCATAGTAGGATGATGTATTGTTTTAGTGAAGTGGAAAATTCAGGGGAACTTTTGCTCTTTCCCCTGAATGTTTGTTTTATAGGTTTACACAATCTCAGAACTTTGCGCTTTGTGTAGGTTTTCTTTTTTATTGGTAACTGCTAGCTGATCTTTCAATAATTTCTCCCACTTTGTGAGAAGAACAGGTTCGCCGGATAAATCCGAAAACACTTCTCCATCATAGATTTCTATAGACACCAACAATATACCGGAACTTGTAAACAAATTAAGATATAACGCATCAATCACCTTGCGCTGACTTTTGCCTGTGCCAATCACTCTAGAAACCTCTTGTCTCGAAACGTGACTGATTTCTGACAAATGAATCACTGTGGGCTCAAAATTTTTGATGTCTTTGGTGTAGGCTAATTTTTCCTGGTTCAAATCAAGTCCTAGAAAATAGCGATCTCTCCAAATTTCTTTTGCTGCTACTTGCAAGTGTTGAGATTGCAGGAAGCTTTCTAACTTGGCTGCATTTTGAACGCTTTGTTTTCTAGCCTCATTGGAATAAATCATAAATGGTATGGCAAATGCGATCAAACTAACTACCGCAATAAGAAAGGTAATACTATCGAAGTCAAACATGAGTGTACGATTTTTATGACTGTTGAACAGCCAATATTTTGAATAATAAAGGGATAGAGGATTCATCCATAGACAAATCCATTATGATTGCAGAGATCTGCAGATCTGAATAATATCAATCATCCACTTGCAAAAACATGATTGGGATTTTTAGAACGAAAAGAAAGAATGCCAAACAGCAAATGAATGACTAATCCTAAAATCCTGTAGCTTTTGCAGCAGGCACGACTTTACCAAAAATAATGTGTGGGAAATTTGAGTTCTTTAATACCAAAAAGTAAATCAACATGCTTGTTCAGTAAAAACCATATATCTAACTGATTTGCTACATGCTTGAATATAAATGACTGAATACCATAAGCTACTGATGAATTAATTACTTTTTCTTGAGCGTTTGGTATACTTAGGTCTGTATTGGATTGGAGCATGAATCCATCGTACTGCTCTGCAATGGAATAATCAGTCAAGTAAGAGACTGATAAGTCAGAAGACACTAACTCAGCACGATCTACATAGGGCATACATAATGCCTGAACGATGACCCCAATGGTCAAGCAAATTACCCAATATTTTCTCTGCAGCCTGTTCATAACCTATACGAATCTAATATCAAATGTTAGGCCATTTTTTTTCTTTTCAACCCACGCTACCCTTTCTTGCTAATTTTTAATAACATGAATATGATAACAAAAAGAATGCATTCATCATGTAGCTTCTACTGGGCATCTTTCAACAAAAAATCCAAAAATCGCATCTCCGCCCAAGTAAACTCTTGACCCTTTACTTGAAACCCTGTATGGCCCCCACGTTTGGGCATTTCTAAGAAGATGTTGGTAGACTTTTCTGCAATTTTTACTGGAAAACACCGATCATAGAGCAAAGGATCATTGAGTGCATTGATAATCAAGGTAGGAATTTGAATAGTTGGCATATGTCGGTCAGCACTGACTCCATGATAAAAATCATTGGCATCTTTAAAGCCATGGAGTTTTGCTGTAAAGTGCGTATCAAAGGTATCAAAATCCTGGACTTGCTCCAGTAATTCCAAATCCACCAAATCAGGATATTGTTGGCCTTTCACTTTCATCTTTGCTTTCAATTTCTCTAAAAACCGCTTCTTGTAAAAAGAATTTTTCTTCCACCGAAGCGTCGCGGCCGAGTCTGGAAGATTACAAGGCGTAGAATAAACCGCTGCTTTTTTGATTTTTGAATTCAGTTCAAGTCCTTTTTCACCAAGGTATTTTAGCGTCTGTGCTCCACCCATGGAAATACCAACAAGATAAATCGATTGGTAGGCATGTTTATTTTCCACATGCTGCAATACCGTATCCAAATCATAGGTAGCGCCGTGATGATACAAAATAGGACCTTTATTCATTTCACCGCTACAGCTGCGGTTATTCCAGGCCAAAGCATCAATCCCCTGCTGATTAAATAATTTGGCTAATGCTTTGGCATAATGTCGCTCTGAACTCCCTTCCAAGCCATGGGAAATAACCAACAAGCTATCCGAACCAACCCTTGACCAATCCAAATCCAAAAAGTCCTCATCAGGTGTACTGATTCGCTCTCTGAAATAGTTGACTCCTTCGATTTTTCTAAAAATACTGGGAACAATGGTTTCCAAATGTCCATTGAAAAGCCATTTGGGATAGTTGGCATAAGAAGATTGGTGGATTAAAGGCATTAGCTGGCTTTGATATCAAAATTCAACCGTGAAATTAAAACATATCTGCATTTATAAAGCAATTTTGCTTACTTTATGCTTTAAATCAAACATCTATGAAGAAGTTTTTCTCAACGATTCTAGTACTTATGACCTTATCCTTACTTTCCCCTACTATTCACTCCCAAACAATTGATAAGTTTATCGATACAATTTATCCATCCTTGGATGCCTTGTATAAGCATTTGCACCAAAACCCAGAGTTGTCCCTACAGGAAAAAGAAACATCTGCACGAATGGCTCAAGAACTTCGAGCTTTAGGCTATGAAGTCACAGAGGGTATTGGTGGGTATGGAGTCGTTGGTGTTTTCAAAAACGGTGTAGGTCCTACCCTTTTGATCCGAACAGACATGGACGCTTTGCCCATGGAAGAGAAAACAGGCCTGCCCTATGCTTCTACCAAAAAAGCTATTGGCAATGATGGAAAAGAAACCTTTGTCACGCATTCCTGCGGCCATGATATTCACATGTCTGTATTTGTAGGAACAGCAAAGACAATGATGGAGTATAGAGGTTCTTGGAGAGGAACCTTACTGCTGGTAGCCCAGCCAGCTGAGGAGAATGGTATGGGCGCATGGAACATGTTGAATGACGGCTTATATGAACGCTTCCCTCATCCTGACTTTGCCATAGCCCTCCATGACGACCCTTTTCTACCAGCTGGCAAAGTGGGTCATAAAATAGGTGCTCTCATGGCAGGTGTAGATATGATGAACGTGACAGTTTATGGAGAAGGGGCTCACGGCGCAGCTCCGCATACAGGAATTGACCCAATCGTCCTTAGTGCTCAGATGATACAGGCTTACCAAACCATTGTGAGCAGAAGAATAGCTCCAACAGATCCTGCAGTTGTAACAGTTGGATCAATTCATGGGGGTACTATCCATAACATTATACCTGATAAAGTTGACATGCAACTGACACTTCGGTCATACTCCCCGAGTGTTCGGGAAGAAATGATTAGCAGTGTGAAGCGGATTTCTGAGAATATCGCCCGTTCTGCTGGATTGTCAGAAGACAAAATGCCTAAATATTGGATACGAGAGCCCCATACTCCAGCTTTGATCAATGATGTAAAGCTTACTAATCAAATGATTGAAGTTTTTAAAAATAGTTTGGGAGAGGAAAATGTAGTAGAAGTACAGGCACAGATGATTGGAGAGGATTTTAGCCGGTACGGTTTAGCTGATAGAAAGATCCCCATCAGCATGTTTTACTTAGGTGCCAATAACTCCACTTTCCTAGAAAAAGCAACAAAAGAAGGTCTTGAAATCCCCGGACTTCATAGCCCTTACTTTGCCCCTATTCCAGAACCAACGATAAAAACCGGTGTCAAAGCTATGAGCCTTGCCGCCATGAATATTTTGAATAATTTGGAATTAATGAAAGGTAATTGACAACTCGAAGTTGTAAGGTAAACATAAATTGTGCTCGAAAAAAAAGTAGAATTTAACTAACGCAGTCCAACTCATCTAGATTTTAGAACCAAAAGTTGAAACATGCATGCATCTACCTTCTAGTTTATCCTATCAAATCCAAATGAACCAAAGACAATACAAGCTTAACATGGAGATAATCAATCAACGATTTTACAATCATACCTTTGTCAAAGTAAAATTTTCTTCATAGGTATTTTCGATATTAGAAAGAGGCTCTCAATTGAGAGCTTTTTTTTATGTCACTTCTTCTTAATTACATAGTTTTTTACAGGAAACTCCATCACAGCTTTATCTAATTTCCCATCAACAAAATAATATCGATTTGTATTTCCATTTACCTCAACTTCGTAATAATCTTTAATTTTCTTTATTGGACTGATAATTCCATAAGACTCTGCAATAAACTCTTTTACTTGCAAAGGTTCTTCAAAAAAGAATGAAACAGAACTGTAATACAGGGGCTTATCATAAGTAGTTTCTTGGTCAAATTTATAATTTGATGCTTGAATATCGTATTTACTTGAATTCCAACGAATAGTACTTTGAAAATCACCTTTGTTAGTTGAAGACCTTACATCAGCTCGCATCAGCTGCTTATTTTTATAAACAGACTGCGTCAGATAATCCAAATTGATTTTCCCAAAAAACCAAAAACTCACATTGCTTTTGATTTCATAATGAATCTCCTCACCCACAGCTTTTTTTTCAGCGGTCATTTCACCTATAGAAATTCCCGCAATTGAAATATCATATTGTTGTGTGTTTTGTGAAAAGGCATTGCTACCAAATAATTTCGAAAAAAGAAGAATTATTAATATTTTATTTCGCATAAATCCGTTCATTCATTGTTAAATTCCCAGTTTTGAGATTAATTAATCATAAAATGCATAATTCTTTTAGCATTTATATGTACCTTACAAAGCTATAAAAATCATCAAAGTATTAATAATTTATGCCGATTAAAACAGTCATCATCGGTTCGGGAAGATATCTACCTGAATTGATTATTAAAAATGAAGAATTTTTAACCAATGAATTTTTCAATGACAAAGGAGAAAAAATCCCGAAAGCAACTAAGGATATTATTAATAAACTCCAAGAAATTACTGAAATCGAGGAGAGAAGGTATTTACCAGCACACCTCAACACTTCGGATATGGGCTTTTTTGCTGCTGAACAAGCAATTACCAATGCAGGCATAGATAAAGAAAGCCTGGATTATATCATTGTTGCACACAATTTTGGAGACCTTCAAGACCATAATCGAAAAGTAGATATGGTACCTACATTAGCTTCTAGAATTAAGCATTTACTTCAAATTGAGAATCCAGACTGCGTGGCATATGATCTCCCATTTGGTTGTCCTGGCTGGGTACAAGGGATGATCCATGCAGATTATTTTATCAAATCAGGGGATGCAAAGCGTGCTTTAGTCATTGGAACTGAAAATCTTTCCAGAATCGCAGACCCTCATGACATAGATGCCATGATTTATTCCGATGGAGCTGGAGCAGTTGTGGTAGAAGGTCTTGAAACCAATGAATCTGTTGGAATTTTAGCTCATAAAACAAGAACCGATACACTCAATCATGCACATTTATTGAATATGGGGGTCTCCTATTCTGCCGATTTTCCGGATGACACCCTTTTCATAAAAATGAATGGTCGGAAATTATATGAATATGCAATTAGCACCGTACCTACGCTAGTCAAAGAAACTATTGAAAAAGCAGGGCTTCATATCAGCGATATATCTAAAGTTTTGATTCATCAAGCCAATGCCAAAATGGATGCGGCTATCTTGGATCGAACCTTCAAACTATTTGATATAAAAGAATGGCCCAAAGAAGTTATGCCAATGATTATTGCTAAAATGGGCAATAACTCTGTGGCAACAGTGCCTGTTCTCTATGATATGATTATTCGGAAAGAATTGGAAGGACAAGAAATCAAATCTGGAGACAACCTTGTTTTTGCTTCTGTAGGCGCTGGTATGAATGTAAATGCCTTCATTTATAAAGTTCCATAAAAAGGATGAAAATGGAAGTAGGTAAACATGGATTTGAGTTACTACTATAAAATGACTCGACGTATATTTCTTCATAACATTAAAAGGGCGGCGTTAACTAAACTAATGCCACCCTTTTAATGAAGAATATGTTTAAGAAGTCGATGAATTCTCAAGGAAGTTATACCATACAGATTATTAACTTTTTCTGTAGCTGTTTTTTTCGAATTCAATAGTCAACATTCTTCAATTTATAGCAAGCAAGGTCTAAAATAGACCTAACTGCTCTTCATCATCTTTTTTTACTTTGAATTCAACCGTAGATCCAACATCGTAAGCATCGTCTGTTGTCCCATCTGTTGATTGTTCATTTTCTGCTTCTTCGGGAACTATCTCTTCTTCAACGATCCCATGCAAAAGTTGAATATCTTGTATCTGATGAGATGAAAGTTTATTCCCAATAGCCTTCCAACCTTTTACGTCGATCAACATATCCAAATCATACTCTGTTTCTTCTGTTTCAGTTCCTTTCTTCAATTGAACTTTTACCTGTGGTTGCTTTGCCGTAGATACTATTTTAAGATACGATTGGCGATGATCAGAAACTACAGAAAACTTCTTATTGATTGTAGTAGTCTCAATCAGGAAACGTTTCACAAAAAAAGTTTTGCTACCACCATCGTAGTAAATACAGGAAATAACTTGATTTGGGACAAACTTTTCAATTAAAAGAACATCGGAAGATTCATAGCGATTGGTCAATTCAAATGTAGTCAACTCATAATCACCTGACTTATAGAAAACTAAAATACGATCATCCCCTAAGAAATTACCAATTTTTTTCCCACGTTGATCTGTATTCAAACGTCCAACCGAACCGTCATAATATATATCCAAACCACCCAATGTGGAGACTCCCTGCATTTTTAGCTGGATTTTGCGGATAGGATACTTAGTTAAAATATTTCCGCCTGCTGCTCGCCCTTTGATTTCTATTGAACTAAAGTCAAAATCAAATACTTTTATTTTGGCTTTTGCTCCTTGCGTTAAATAAATCGTCACAATCTCTGCTTCCCCATTGGCATTTGCAGTCATGTAAAGTACTTTGGAACCTTTAGTTCCCTTTGTCAAATCATATTCACGATCACGAGTAACTGCTAATACCTGAAAACGCTTGACCATAGCTCTACCGCTTGCACCATCTAAGTAGATCAGGTTAAACACCATTCGCTCGTCTCCTTTTCTGAAGACAGCCACATGGATGATATCCTTTCCTACGAAGCCCTTCTCCTGAATTTTGGTCACCACACATTTTCCATCCCTTCGGAAAACAATGATATCATCCAGGTCAGAGCAATCACATACAAACTCATCTTTCTTTAAGCCAAAACCAACAAATCCATCCGTTCGATTGACATATAGCTTTGCATTATTGGCTGCAACAACCGTCGCTTCAATCTGATCGAATATTCTGATCTCAGTCTTCCGCTCTCTCCCTTTACCATATTTTGTCAGAAGGTTTTCATAGTATTTGATTGCATACTCTGTCAAATGCTTCAAGTTGTAATTGACCTCTTTCAACTCTTCTTGCAATTTGCGCATCAACTCATCTGCCTTGAAGGTGTCGAACTTAGAGATACGCTTAATTTTGATTTCTGTCAATCGTAAGATATCATCTGTAGTAATCTCTCGATAAAAGTCAGGTTTGAACGGATCCAATCCTCTATCAATAGTTTCAATCACAGACTCCCAAGTTTCACATTCCTCAATATCCCGATAAATCCTGTTTTCAATGAAGATCTTTTCCAAAGAAGAAAACAAAAGTTTCTCCATCAATTCAGCCTTTCGGATTTCCAGTTCTCGCTTCAATAAATGCCTAGTCTGCTTGGTATTATAAGCAAGAATATCATTCACTGAAAGAAATACAGGCTTATCTTCAATGATCACACAAGCATTTGGAGAAATACTTACCTCACAGTCCGTAAATGCATACAATGCATCGATTGTCATATCAGGAGATTGACCTGGTGCCAACTGGATTTGGATTTCTACATCTTTGGCGGTATTATCCACCACCTTTTTGATCTTGATTTTACCCTTATCGTTAGCTTTGATGATCGAATCGATCAAAGAGTTTGTAGTTGTACCGAACGGTATATCCTTGATTAAAAGCGTTTTATTATCTTCCTCTTCAATCCTTGCTCTAACTTTAACTTTTCCACCTCTGAGACCTTCATGGTATTCAGAAAAATCTGCTAAACCTCCAGTAGGAAAATCAGGTAAAATATTTGTTCGTTCACCTTTTAAAATAGCTATGGAGCCATGAATCAATTCGATGAAATTGTGAGGAAGAATTTTAGTAGATAAACCAACTGCAATTCCTTCAACACCTTGCGCGAGGAGTAATGGAAATTTAACTGGTAAGGTGACCGGTTCACGCTTTCTTCCATCGTAGGAAAGTTGCCAATCTGTGGTCTGAGGATTGAAGACAACTTCTAGAGCAAATTTGGAAAGACGTGCTTCAATGTAACGGGAAGCTGCCGCCCCATCACCAGTACGAATATCTCCCCAGTTGCCTTGAGTTTCAATCAATATATCTTTCTGACCCAAATTGACAATAGCATCACCAATAGAAGCGTCTCCATGGGGGTGATATTGCATGGATTGCCCGATGATGTTGGCTACTTTATTGAAGCGTCCATCATCCATTTCCTTCATGGCATGAAGAATTCTTCGCTGCACAGGTTTTAGACCATCTTCGATGGCGGGGACAGCTCGCTCCAAAATCACATAGGAAGCATAATCTAAAAACCAGTCTTTGTACATTCCTGTTACAGGGACGGTTTCATGTAAGCGTTCGTCTTCTTCGTTTGGGTTATTTGTAGTATTATCGCTCATGCTTATATAAACTGTTTGAATTGATTAAAAGAACCTACGTGCCTGTTAAGCAGCCTCTGATTCTTCCTCTGTTTTTTTGGAAGGATCATCAAAGACAAGGTCTTTTTCAATCTTTAAGTTATCGATGATAAAGTTTTGGCGGTCAGGTGTATTTTTTCCCATGTAAAAACTCAACAAGTCGGCAATTTTTGTTTCCTTGTTGAGAATAATGGGATCTAGCCGGATTTCCTCACCAATAAAAGTACCGAATTCCTCCGGCGAAATTTCTCCCAATCCTTTGAATCGAGTAATTTCGGCTGATTTCCCCACCTTATGAATGGCACGCTGTCGTTCTTCGTCGGTATAACAATAGATAGTCTCTTTTTTGTTTCGAACCCTGAAGAGTGGAGTATCCAAAATGAACAAATGCCCATTTCTTACCAAATCTGGGAAGAATTGAAGGAAATAAGTCATGATCAGCAATCGAATGTGCATACCATCCACATCAGCATCTGTTGCGATGACAATCTTCCGATAGCGCAATCCTTCAATACCGTCCTCAATATTTAAGGCATGCTGTAATAAGTTGAACTCTTCGTTTTCATAGACCACTTTTTTGGTCATTCCATAACAGTTGAGTGGTTTTCCACGCAAAGAAAAAACTGCCTGAGTTTGCACATTTCTAGATTTGGTAATCGAACCAGATGCAGAGTCACCCTCGGTAAGGAAAAGCATGGTATTATTTTTCAACTCTTCATCTCCTTTGGTATCGTCGTAATGTAGACGACAGTCTCTTAGCTTTTTATTGTGAAGATTTGCTTTTTTGGCACGTTCGTTTGCCAATTTTTTAATTCCAGAAATTTCTTTTCGTTCTCGCTCAGATTGCAAAATCCGCTTTAAAATAGCATCTGCCACGGCTGGATTTTTATGCAGAAAATTATCTAACTCTGTCTTTACAAAGTCATTGACAAAAGTTCGCAAGGTTGGACCGTCTGGACCGACTGACTGGGAACCCAACTTTGTCTTTGTTTGGGATTCAAAAACAGGTTCTTGTACCCGTACGGCAATAGCAGCCACAATAGACTGACGGATATCAGAAGCATCGTAATCCTTTTTGAAAAACTCTCGAAGCGTTTTGACAATGGCCTCTCTAAATGCAGCCAAGTGTGTCCCTCCTTGTGTGGTATATTGACCATTGACGAAGGAATAGTATTCTTCCCCATACTGATTGGCATGCGTCAAAGCTAATTCAATATCTGTTCCTTTCAAATGTATGATAGGATATCTGGTAGAATCCTCATCAACTTTTCGGTTTAGCAAATCATACAAACCTCTTTCAGAGAAGAATTTTTTACCATTGTAATTGATGGTCAACCCTGCATTCAAAAATGCATAATTCCATATTTGATTCTCGAGATACTCTGGAATGAAGTGGTAATTTTTAAAAATACTCGCGTCTGGTTTGAAGACCACTTTGGTTCCGTTACGTTCTGAGGTTTTTTCAATCAACTCTTCATGTGTCAGGATACCTCTTTCAAATTCGGCAACTTTTGACTGCCCTTCACGATAGGATTGAACTTTAAAATAATCTGATAATGCATTTACAGCTTTTGTACCGACACCATTGAGTCCTACGGATTTTTGGAAAGCGCCGGAATCGTACTTACCACCTGTATTGATTTTCGAAACACAATCAATGACTTTCCCAAGCGGTATTCCCCGCCCATAATCTCTTACCTCTACTCGATGCTCGGAAATTTTGATATCAATAGTCCGGCCGTGCCCCATCATGTGCTCATCAATGGAGTTATCAAGCACTTCTTTCACCAATACATAGATACCATCATCTTGGGCACTACCATCCCCTAATTTCCCAATATACATACCGGGCCTCAGGCGAATGTGTTCTCGCCAATCAAGGGATCGGATGCTATCTTCGGTATATTGTACGTTTTCCGCCATGCGCTTTTTGAGTATTATTTATAGTGAAGGTGAATTTTCTTTAATTTCTTGAAACTTCTTGAATAAAATCCAAAAAAGTGCCAAAACCCAAATCAAAAATAAAATTGGGACCATGTAAAAGAAAAAACTAAAGCTATCAGTTGAAATTTCATTTTGATTATTGATACTATGTACAAACAAAGTCAAAATAGATAAGGCAAGGTTGATAACGCCAATGAAGCTGTAGATCCAAAGCAGGATATATTCTCTAAAAATATCACCTACTGGAAATAAACGCTTTAGACTTGATATACTCCCATTTTCTATCAATTTACCCGGAACTGCTAAGAGCACATTTAGAACACCAAATATGATTAACCCTGTATAAAAGAAAGTCCCTTTGGTGATGGTTTTTAGCCAGCCTCCGTCTTCATCTACAGCATAAGCGATTCTATCCGAGAGCGCTGCATAGAAATACAAGAAAATAAAGAGGAATAAAAGGATCGTCAATCCATGAAATACTTTTCCAAATCGAATATACATACTGCACAATTTTAGCCTGCTAATATAGCTATTAAAAGGATATTGGAGGCTTTATGTTTCCTGCTTTGAAAAAATTGTGGCAGATATTGTCAAACATTTTACTTGCAATTGACTGAAATGTAAAGATCTATGAACAGAAGAAAAACTTAAAGAATTACTCCCTTTCTCGACTAAGCTCTATTCTTCTCATACACTTTTCTTTCGCGAGAATCATTGGCAAGTAATCCATCATTTAATTCTTTCTTACCATTAAAAACTTTCAAGCACTAGCATGAGTTGATGGAATGAAGTTATTTAAGATATTCCCTTACTTTTGTGAAGAAATTTACACCCATGAAAAATCGATTTGATTCCCTAGCATTTGTACTGATCCTATTATCATTCTTAACGTTTTCATTTGCTTGCTCCTCCAAAGTAGAAATCGAAGGTATCGACTTTGAAGCTTGGAAAAATGATAGAGGAGGCTGCAAAGGAGATCGGTTGGCAGCTTTAGATACTTTTAGACCACTGAAGGACGAATTATTGGGAAAGGATAACCAAGCATTGATGAAAACCTTGGGAAGACCCGATCAAGTAGAACTGGCGGATCGATCTCAATCTTTTTTTATTTATTTCGCTGAACCAGGTCCTGAATGCGAACAATTCGTCAAGCAAAATGAAGAGCCATTAAAAATTATCCTTCGCTTAAATGCCTTAAGCAGGGTTAGTGAAGTTACAATTACCCGCACCAACCCTTGGTAATCTCAGGAATCAATATTTTTTCGCTCTCTAAATTTAGATGATTTGGAAGGCTTGCTCTCAGTTTGTTTTCCAATTGTTGAATTTGAAGGTTCCTGAGTAGGAATTCTTGAATCTGAAATTGATTTAGCTTCTGATGAGGAGTGTTTTGGTCGGTTTCCTTTTGGTCGTTCTCCTTTTTGTTCTTCTCCTTTTGGTCGGTTATTTCCTTTAGGTCTATTGTCTTTCTTTTTGAATGGTTTTTTACCGCCTTTTTGAGGTGTTGAGCTACCCTTCGTCCTTGTTCTTAATTCTGGTCCTGCGTCAAAACCTTCTGGTAGTGCGCATTTTTCTATTTCCATTCCAATCAGTTGTTCGATTCGGAAATATTTATATGCATCCTTATCCGATACAAAAGTAATGGCCTCTCCTTTGGAATCAGCACGGGCAGTTCGACCTACTCGATGCACATAATCTTCCGGATCATTGGGTGTATCAAAATTAACTACCAATTCAATCCCGACCACATCAATTCCCCGAGAGATAATATCTGTACCAATCAGTATCTTCAATTGTCTGTTTTTGAAGCGCGACATGATCTGCTCACGCTCAACTTGCTCCAAGTCAGAATGGAATGCTTCAACTTCAAAGTCTTTGCGAAGGAGTTTATGTAAGCTTTTGACTTTTTCCTTGGTTGAGGCAAAAATGATCACAGCTTCGTAATCCTTACTAGTCAGAATAGATCGTATCAATGCTTCTTTCTGGCCATCGTACACCGCAAAGACTTTTTGCGTAACACCGGCTGCTGTTTTGCCTAATGCTAAACTGATTTCTTCTGGGCTTTGCAAGATTTGCTTTGAAAATGATCTGATTTTGGAAGGCATCGTAGCAGAAAACAAAATTGTCTGCCTTTCTTTGGGAAGGTAGTTGATGATGGTTAGGATATCATCTGAAAATCCCATATCCATCATTCGGTCTGCCTCATCCAATATCAAATGCTCTAAAGAGGATAAATCGATTTTTTTTCCCTGCAATAATGCGATGAGTCTACCAGGGGTTGCGACAATGATTTCGGCACCCATTTCCATCGCCTTTTTCTGCTGTTCCCAAGCAATACCATCTCCTCCCCCATAAATCGGGATCGAACTGATCCCTGCAAAATAAGTGAAGCCTTGTATTTGTTGGTCAATTTGAATGGCTAGCTCTCTCGTAGGGGCTAATACCAAGGTGTTGAGCGAACTTTTGCCCGATTTAACTATTTTGTCAATAACTGGTAAAATAAAAGCGGCTGTTTTTCCGGTACCTGTTTGTGCACAAGCAATTAAATCTTTACCTTCCTGAATGACAGGAATGGCTGCTTCTTGAATAGGTGTTGGCTTGTCAAAGCCCATAGCATCCAGTCCTTCTTGAAGGCTGGAGTCAAAATTAAACTGATGAAATCCCAATTTTTAAATGATTTTGCAAATCAATACTTATATTACTGATAAAAATACGCCTGAACTGATTTAATACAAAACAATTACTGATATTTTGATTTTACTAAATAAAATTACCGACTTGCCGATGAATACTCTAATACGTTTACAAGGTACATTATTTTTAACTATTTGCTTGCTATACTCTCCCATTTTATCATATGCTCAAAATTTTGTGATTTCCGGTACCCTCAAAAATGGGCTTACCGAAGATCCTATTAGCAATGCAACAGTTACTATCCGAGAGACTGCATTCTATGCGGTCAGTAGAGAATCTGGTAAATTTGAAATCACGAATGTCTTCGCAGGAAAGTTTGTCATGCAAATCATGGTTCCAGGATTCGAAACTTATCTCAATCAAATTAATGTTAAAAATGACCTAGACTTGGGAACCATCTTTCTATATCCTTATGGCAGAGAAGAAAAGTCAGGTGATGTTTTGCAAAAAACTATACGGGCGACAAATGTAGCACAGCTATTCGCTACAAGGCCGAATCTAGTAGGTGGAAATTCCGTTTTTGGTATCCCACCTGAACCCAAGCAATTAATTGGAGACTACTACCTAGATGGGAATTGGAATAAGGCCTCTATTCTCCTGTATAAAAATGCCGAAGTGATTGAAGGATATTTGGTACGCTATCAAATCAATTCCAATAATTTTGAGATCCGAGCAGAAGATTCAGACGAAATCAGCACCATTCCAGGTTTACGCATTCAAAATCTGGTATGGGTAGACAATGAGTTCAATATCCCACGATTTTTTGTAAATGGAATGGATTTTAAAGATGAGGGCTCCCCTATATCAGGTTTTTTTGAAGTGTTGGTGGATGGGAAGAAGCCACTGCTGCGACGTACCATTGCTACCATCCGAGAATCCAATTATAACGAAGCTTTGATGGTTGGTGAAAGAGATGATAAAATCGTCAAGAGAAATCAATATTATTACGCAGTAGGTAAAAACATCTTCATCATTCCAAAAAAGAAAAAACAATTCTTGGAAATCTTTGGTGAACAATCGGATATGATCGCTGAATTCATTCAAAAAAATAAAATCAACTTCAAAGAGCCTTCAGCCTTGTATAGTATTTTCACTCATTATAACAGTCAATTTGAAGATTTTGAACCCATCGGTAATCAACTGATGCTTAATTGAAAGTTTTATGTGGAACAAATTTCTTATCATTTCCTTTGCTTTAGTATTCGCTGGCATACAACATCCATATGCCCAAACCACCCAAAAACCACCCCTACACGGAAAGGAATGGATGGCTATAACAGGAAAGCCACTCGGGGCAACTGCGGGGTCCATGATTTTCCAACAAGGAGGCAATGCCGTAGATGCCGCCTGTGGGATGTTGGCTGCGGTAGCTACTATGTGGGACGTATTGAGTTGGGGTGGCGAAACCCAAGCCTTAATCTATCATCCTGAACTCAAAAAAGTCATTGCTATCAATGCCATGGGTGTAGCCCCGACAGGAGCAACCATTGATTTCTTTAAGTCCCAAGGTATGGATTATCCTCCTGCTTTTGGCCCCTTGGCTGCTACTACCCCAGGAACACCCGGTGGATTGATGACCATGTTAGCTGAATACGGCACCATGAGCTTGGAACAAGTATTAAAACCTGCCATGCAATTAGCCAAAGGGTATCCCATCGAAGCCCAAACTGCTAATGCTATTGAAAGTAATAAGGAACGAATCAAAGAATGGCCTTATTCAAAAAAAATCTTTTTGCCTCATCTAGGAGAAAAACGTGAAGCTCCACAGGCTGGTGAACTCTTTGTTCAAGAGGATTTATACCAAACCTTAGCAAAACTAGTCGAAGCTGAGCGTGTAGCACTATCGAGCGGGAAAAACAGAAAAGAGGCTATTTATGCTGCTTATGAGCGATTTTATACAGGAGATATTGCGGAAGAAATTGTACGATCTACCCGTGAACAAGGTGGATTATTTACTATGGCTGATTTGGCTCAATGGAAAGTCAAAATTGAAGAACCTCTATCGGTAAATTACAAAGGTATAGATGTGTACAAATTACAAGAATGGACGCAAGGTCCTGCCCTGCTTCAATCTTTAAACATCTTAGAGAACTTTGATTTGAAATCCATGGGGTACAATTCTGCCACTTATATCAACACCCTTTACCAAGCCATGTCTTTGGCTTTTGCTGATCGAGATTTTTACTACGGGGATCCAGCATTCGAGCCCAAAAGTCCTATGACAGGACTACTCTCTAAAGCATATGCCAAGGAGCGAGCCCAATTGATTCAGGAAAATAATGATCCCACCATTGGACCGGGTGACCCCTATCCTTATCAGAATGGTAAAAATCCGTTTGTACATTTATTGGAAAAAAGAAAAGAAACCTTGGCATTGCATGCATCCGAACTGCCAGTTTCAGGCCCAGAGGATCCTTTCCTGCTGGAATTCCAATCTGGAACTACCTCTATACAGGCCGCAGATGCAAAGGGTTGGGTCGTTTCAATCACTCCTTCTGGTGGTTGGGTTCCCGCAGTGATTGCTGGTAATACAGGTGTTGGTTTGAGTCAGCGCATGCAGTCATGGGTCCTAGATGAACGACTGAATCCTTATAACCTGTTAGCACCAGGTAAAAGACCAAGAGTCACCTTGACACCTTCAATGGCATTGAAAGATGGAAAGCCTTTCCTATCTTTTGCCGTCCAAGGCGGGGATACCCAAGATCAAGATTTGCTACAGTTATTTTTAAATATCGTTGAGTTCGGAATGACGGTACAGGAAGCCTCCGAAGCTGCTAACATTCACAGCTATCAAATGCAATCTTCCTTTGGCGCACACGAAATTAAACCTGGGTCAATTACCCTTAACAATGCCATTCCAGCTTGGATTCGTAACGATTTGCGCAAGCGGGGATACAAAATGGATTTCCAAGAACGCACATCAGGTCCATTGAATGCCATATGGTTTGATTGGAAGCACGGGACGCTATGGGGTGGTTCCAGCAATCATGGAGAAGATTATGGGATTGCTTGGTAGCTTATCGGAAAGGATGAAGGAGGAAGGCGTATTATGATTGAATGGGTACAAGACATTGTTAGGGATAGAGAAGGAAATATGCTAGCACGAAAATAAAGTGGAAATATGCCTCCTACCTTTGGTAAACAGGATCGGCGATATATTGGTGGCGTGTAAATAAGGAAATTATTCTAAAAAAAGTGTCATGTAATTTCAGGACAAGACATTAAGTGATTTACATGCTACTGATGAGAAAAAAGAAACAAATGACCTGCAAATTTTCAGAAATTGAGAATGTTCATTCTTAAAATAGTGTCTGAAAATCAGCTATCATCAATAGATAAAGTAACCCTTCAAAAAGTTTAACCCTGCCTTAAATAAAAAAGCAGGATTAAACTTACCAACTTACTAATCACTTAATCAACTATTTAACTATGCGCTTAATCATCTATTCAGCTGGACTAGATAAGATGATCTTTCCATTCCTTCCTCCAGTTTCATAGGCCTGAATGGCATCTGCAAATTGCTCTAGGGGGTAAACCGCATCCACATCTACTTTCATTTGCTGGGATAAGAGCATTCCAAAAACGGTTTTGAAGGCTGTATTTCTTTCTTCATGAGTCAAACTCTCCATCCATGTAGTCAACCAGAATCCTTCGACTTTTAAATCTTTGAAAATCAATAAGCCTGAGTTTAAAGGAATGTTTTCCAAACTCAGCAAGCCAAAAACCATCATACGGCCACCTGGCTTCATACTAGCCATTGCCCGAGCACCTAAAGTTCCCCCTACAGCATCGAACACCACCGAAACACCTGTTTCAGTTTTTTCCATAATCACTTTTTGGAGTTTTTCTTTTTCTGTATTGATGACCAAATCAGCTCCCATCTCTTCCAAAAGTACTTTTTGTTCGTCTCTTCTAACCGTACAGGCTATCTTAATACCCTTCTTTTTCCCCAACTGAATAACCAACTTTCCAAAAGCTGAAGCCCCTGCAGTTACCAGCAACCACTCTCCAGCCTTCAAACCAGATTTTTCTAGCATGCCATAAGCAGTTAAGGGGTTAACGAATGCTTGACAAGCCACTTCATCCGTAATTCCAGCGGGGGTAGGGATAACCATTGCAGCTGGAACGCATACAAACTCCTTCCAAGTACCGATGGCCGTAAAGATTACTCGCGTACCAGTAGGAATCTTATTTTCTGCATCCGCAGTTTCGACTATACCCGCAGCTTCAAAACCCGCAGAACTAGGTAGTTTGGGAGTAATCCCATACATTCCTCTTACAAACATGATGTCTGAAGGATTGATATTGCGTGCTGTGACACGGATACGTACTTCATGAGGCTTGGGAGTAGGCATGTCCGCTTCTTCCATTTTCAATACATCCAGGGGCATGCCTGTTTCATTAAATACTACTTGTTTCATTTGTAAATTGGCTTATACGTGCAAAAACCTCTGAATGGTAGTTCAAGAAGCATTGTACACTTCGATTGAGTTTATTGGATAAATTTTGAATGTTGAAGTTAAAAAAAATACTCGGTATGCAGAATATTTTTTAAGGAAGGTTTACAAAAAAGCTAGTTTTTCCTATCTTAGGGCATACATATATTATAAACCCAAATATCTATGGATCTATCTTCTCTTTTTTCCTTGGCAGGAAAAGTAGCGCTTATTACAGGTGCAAGCAAGGGCATTGGTTTTGCGATAGCAGAAATGTTTGCAGCCGCAGGTGCCAAAGTAGTCATTAGCAGCCGTAAACAGGAGGCTTTGGATGAAATGACACAACTTCTCAAAAACAAAGGGTATGAAGCGACTGGGATTGCTTGTAATGTGGGCAATATGGAAGAATTGGAAAATTTAGTCCAAAAAACCATTGCTGCCTATGGTGAAATCGATGTATTGGTAAATAATGCTGCATCTAACCCCGTTTTCGGACCTGTTCATGAAACATCCTTGGAAGCATTTGATAAAATCATGGATGTAAATGTGAAAGCTCCTTTCCATTTGATGAATCTCTGTTTCCCATACCTTCGGCAGTCCTCCCATCCATCCGTCATTAACATCAGTTCCATAGGCGGACTATCTCCAGAAACTGGCTTGGGGATTTATTCGGTAAGTAAGGCTGCTTTGATTTCCTTATCTAAAGTATATGCCAAAGAATGGGGCGCTGCCAATATCCGTGTCAATACTATTTGTCCAGGCTTGATCCAGACCAAGTTTTCCGAAGCACTTTGGAGCAATGACAAAATTATGGCTCATATGATGAAGTCTTTACCGATCAAGCGTGTAGGAACCAGCGAGGAGATAGCTGCCATGAGTCTCTTTTTAGCATCTCCTGCCTCTGCATACTCAACAGGAAGTGTATTTACTGCGGATGGAGGTTTTACAATTTAAAAAAATGGATATCAAATATTTAAGTAATTCAGAACGGATACATGCATTGGTCCCCAGATATGAGGATTTTGTAAGAGAACATTTATACCCGCTAGAACAGGCCGCCGTCTATGGTTCATTTAAAGAGGCTCTTCCAACGCTGAAACATCTTCGCGCTTTAGCCAAAGAGCAAGGCCTCTTTGCTCCTCATTTAAGCGTTGAAGAAGGAGGCTTAGGTTTGTCTTTGGTCGAATTTGCATTTATATCAGAAGTATTAGGAATGTCTCCTTTAGGTCATTATGTATTCAATTGCCAAGCGCCAGACATCGGAAACATGGAATTGATGCATCAATTTGCATCTGCTGAGTTGAAAGAAAAATACCTCAAACCGTTACAAGAAGGCTCCATACGCAGTTGTTTTGCGATGACCGAACCTCAAAATCCAGGGAGTAATCCAGTACATTTATCCACAACAGCTATTAAGGATGGAGACTCCTATGTCATCAATGGTCATAAATGGTTTACTACTGCAGCCGATGGTGCGACATTTACCATCGTGATGGCATTGACTGATCCAGAAAACCCCAATCCTTATTTGCGGGCAAGCATGATTTTGGTACCATTGGATAATCCCGGCTATCAATTGCTGAGGAATATTCCCATCATGGGTGATGTAGGTGAAGATTATATGTCTCACGGAGAAGTCAAATTCACCAATTGCAGGGTTCCCGCCAGTAACCTCATTGGAAAAGAAGGAGCTGGTTTCGCATTGGCTCAAGAACGGCTAGGCCCCGGGAGAATCCACCATTGTATGCGCTGGATCGGCATTTGTGAGCGGGCAATAGATTTAATGTGTAGACGTGCGTTGGCTAGAAATCTAGATCCTGGAAGAAACCTCGCTTCGCAGCAAACCATTCAAAACTGGATTGCAGAAGCTGTTGCATCAGTCAAAGCTGCCCGATTGATGGTTTTACAGACAGCTGAAAAAATCGAACAAGAAGGAGCTAAAGCTGCCAAAATTGATATTTCTACGATTAAATTTTATGTATCGGACATTTTAATGAAAACCTTGGACCATGCCATTCAAGTTCATGGTGCACTTGGGGTCACTGATGATACCATTCTCTCTTTCTGGTACAGACATGAGCGTGGCGCCCGCATTTATGATGGGCCAGATGAAGTTCATAAGTCTGTTTTGGCACGTCAAATACTCAAAAAGTATACAAACCATGAATAAGCTACCGCTTGGAGTAGAGGGAATAGAGACATATTTGAAGGAAAATTTTCAAATTTCCAGTTCAGATTTATCAATCACTCAATTTAAAGGAGGATACTCTAATTTGACTTACCGGATTCAAAGTCCTGCAATTAATTTGGTGTTGAGAAGGCCTCCCTTAGGTTTAAAGATCGCCAAAGCACACGATATGCTTAGGGAATACAGCATCCTTCAAGCCCTTGCGAAGGCTGGATATAACAAAATCCCTAGACCCATAGCAGCATGTGAAGATGATTCCATCATAGGTGCCCCTTTTTTTATAATGGAAGAAGTTACAGGTCCTATTTTGCGCAACCGAATCCCCACAGAAACGACTGAAAGCACCACCTTTTTTGCCCAACTATCGAAACATTCCATAGACTGCTTGGTACAATTGCATCAATTAGAACTTCATAAGTCAGGGTTGATTCATTTGGGAAAGCCGGATGGTTATGTAGCCCGACAAGTACACGGCTGGGTGGAGCGTTATTTTTCATCAGAAACAAATGAACTACCAGCAATGAATGCTGTGGCTGATTGGCTGAACAACAATATCCCAAAAGAGGAGGAAGTTGCCTTTATACACAATGACTTTAAGTATGATAACCTGATTCTTTCCTCTTTTGATAGTCCCGAGATCAAGGCTGTCTTGGATTGGGAAATGGCTACAGTAGGAGATCCCTTGATGGATTTGGGCACAAGCTTAGCATATTGGGCCGAAGATGACGATGAAGATATTCTCAAGTTATTCAATATCAGCCATGCGGCCGGAAATATGAGCCGGCAAGAAGTAGTTGCCTATTATTTTGAAAAAAAGAATCAAAATCCTGTGGATATGGTCTTTTACTATGCCTTTGGCTTGTTTAAAGTAGGCGTAATCGCTCAACAAATATATAAACGTTATACTCTTGGATTTGCTCAAGATGAACGTTTTGCAGGTTTGATCCATGTGGTCAAAGCTGCCGGGAATAAAGCATTGAACAGTATTCAAAATCACACCATATGACAATCAAAAACGTATGTATTTTAGGAGCTGGCACTTTGGGCACTCGAGTGGCCTTGCAATCAGCACTTTCAGGGTATAAAGTCCGGGTCTATGATATCAATCCATCTGCTTTGGAAAAGTCCAAAGAATGGATGCAAAAAATAGTCCATCAACTAGCAAAAACAGCCAATTTAGAAGCGGATGCAGGATTGAACGCCATTCAAGAAATTATTTTCACGGATATGCCTGCAAATGCAGTACAAGATGCAGACATCATCAATGAAAGTGTATTAGAAGATTATGCGGTGAAAAAAGAAGTCTGGACATTGTTTGGAAAGATTGCTCCAGAAAAAACCATCTTCACTAGCAATACATCTTACATGCTTCCGTCCATGTTTGCAGAAATCAGCGGTAGACCGGAGAAATTTTGTGCCCTCCATTTTCATGATGTATTTTACTCTAAAGTAGTGGATATCATGCCACATCCTACAACTGATCCAGATTTAATTCCTCTACTTATGGATTTTGGAAGGAGCTTGGAGCAAGTACCTGTTTTCGTAAAGAAAGAAAACCCTGGCTATATTTTCAATAGCATGTTAATGGCATTTATTGGTGCAGCTGGTAAATTGATTACCCAAGATATCGGAAGCATAGAGGACATTGATCGGTCTTGGATGGTAAATTTCCACATGCCGATGGGTCCTTTTGGAATTTTGGATAGCATTGGATTGGATACTGCTTGGCATGTGACAAGTAATCAAAGGGATGGTGCATCCCAAAAATTTGCATCATTTCTTAAAACTTACATAGACGCAGGGAAATTAGGTGAGAAAACTGGAGAAGGTTTTTATACCTACCCTAATCCCTCCTACCGATCCAAAAAATTCACACAGTAATAATCAAGGCCTAAGTCTACCCACCATGATACCTGATTGGGATTTGGTGGCTTGGAGATATTCGTGAAGTGGTTTTTCGGATATCTCCACTTTTTTAGAGCTTGAGCTTGCATGGAGTAAGTGTATTCTTCCATTTTTTTGAACTGCAAACCCCACATGTACCATATCTAAATTGGCCATGCTGGCGGTGATTGCAATTAAATCTCCATTTTTAATCTTATGTTCTATACTTTGTACCTGATCTTTGGGAATATAATAATACGTCTGTTCAGCAATCCCTTTCTCGATCATCTTCATGGCATTGAGATTGAATTCATTTGCCAATTGTGGGTAAAACTGAGGGTTTTCGCTCATGAATGTGGGTTTATTTGGGTACTTGACCCCTCCTATATCTTGCGTAATATCCCTAAGCACACCTTTAGCAACTGCATCACTCATCCAATCTGAAAAATAATGAAGTCTGGAAGGGTAACCGTTTCTAACACCTGCACGGTAGCGAACAAACGTAAGTGCATTTTCAAAAGGTCCTATTCCATATTTTAACAAATCCCTACTTCTGTTGAGAGCTATCACAGATTCAACAAATGTAGTGCAATCAAACCCCAAAATATTGATTATCAACGATTCATCATCTGTTATCTCTAGGGTTTTTTCTACATAAGGAGTATTCAGAAAAAATTCACCTATAGCAGTAATCCGATCAGATAATTCTTCAGGAAGCTGATCCATTTTTTGAGAAATTCTTTCAACAGCTAATTTATTTTCAGGTGTACAAATCGTTTGGGCGTGGAGAGACCCCAAAAAAGGCAAAAAGCCTACACACCAAACCTGAAAGAATCTTTTGACCAAATATTTCATTAAATGCATGCAAAATTACCATTTATAAAAAGCATATACAGTTCACCAAATTTATGACAACTTTTCTTTTTATTCGTCGTTAGTGAAAGCAAATGCAATGACGGGGGATTAACCTACTGCTCATACGGAGAGTAAGGCTTTTCTCTTTAGTTTAGTTGATGATTGTCATTGTTTGAGCGAACCCCTTTTGAGGGGTTCGCTTCTTTTATAGCTTTTGAAAAACTAAAGATGTTCGGTTTGGTAGGTAAATGTGGATTTTTTGATCGATATCCGTCGTATAATGTTGTTCTTCTTTGATCCTTCCAAATCCTCCAAATGCTTCATCATCTGAATTTAAAATCAAGTGATAGGTCCCTTTTGAAGGAACAGGAAGTTCAAAACCGAAAATTGACTCTGAGATATTCCAAGAATGAATAAACACTAAACCTGCCCGCTCGTAACCAATTATTTTTTTATCAGCATCTAAATATAACTGTGTAGCAGGAGCTGCAGCACAAACTTCATAATCTGATATCAGATCGATCATAGCTTCATCCCACTTACCTAAATCCCGATAGCGTAAATGCTCTGTATCCACTAAAGACCATTGCCTTCGGGCATATTGGTAACTCCAATTATTTCCTTCTCTTGGGAAGTCTACCCATTCAGGGTGTCCAAATTCATTCCCAATGAAATTCAAATATCCTTCCCCTCCCAAGGAAATTGTGATCAGACGAATCATTTTATGTAAAGCGATCCCTCGATCTACCACTAAACTCTGCTGAAGCTTAGACATTGAAAAATACATTTCTTTATCCATTAACCAAAAAGCAATGGATTTATCTCCGACCAACGCCTGATCATGGGATTCTGCATAAGCGATAGTCTTTTCACCTTTGGGACGGTTGGTCAATTCATGCCACATCTCAAACATATCCCAGTGTTCGTCAGGCTTATGTTTGAGCGTTTTAATCCAAAAATCAGGAATCCCCATCCCTAAACGGAAATCAAAACCTATCCCCCCATCTTCTTGAGGTCTACAAAGTCCAGGCATTCCTGATACTTCCTCTGCAATCGATAAGGCCTGTGATGAAAAGTCATGAATCAAGCGATTAGCTAACTGCAAATACACTACAGCATCTTCATCTACTCCATCTCCAAAATAAGCAGACGGATCTCCAAAGCTCACATGTCCATGATGTTGGTATATCATGGAGGTGACGCCGTCCCAACGAAACCCGTCAAAATGAAATTCTTCTAGCCAGTAACGAATATTGGAAAGCAAAAATTGAAGAACATTTGGTTTTCCATAGTTAAAGAGTTTTGAATCCCAACCTTCGTGGTAACCTCTACTACCAGGATGAAAATATTGATCAAAAGAACCATCAAACTCATTTAAGCCTTCCAAAACATTTTTAACTGCGTGAGAGTGCACCAAATCCATAATAACAGATATACCCATCTCATGGCAGGTATTGACCAAGTATTTTAACTCTTCTGGTGTACCAAATCTTGAAGTAGGTGAGAAAAAGTTGGACACATGGTACCCAAAAGAACCATAGTACGGATGTTCCATAATGGCCATCATCTGAATGGTATTATATCCCGACGCTTTAATTCTTGGTAAAATATGCTCGGCAAACTCCAAAAAGGTACCTACACCTTCTTTCTCTTGAGCCATTCCGATGTGGCATTCATAGATAATTGGCTGCTTGACGTTATTTTTTGAGTCAAAACTGTGATCCTTCCAGGAAAAAGCTTTCTCAGGAAACCACAATTGCCCTGCAAAATCATGCGTACGCTCATCTTGAATGACTCTACGAATATAGGCTGGAATTCGGTCGAGTTCGTGCCGATCAGATACTACATGAACTTTCACTTTTCCTTGGTGCACAAAAGACTCCTGATACTGTCCATGAGGAAGAAAAATTTCCCAATCTCCTCTATGGTTCCTTTTCATAGGGTGAGAATACCGGTTCCATCCGTTAAAATCTCCCATAAAGAATAACTGTTTGGCTTCAGGTGCCCACTCTCGGTAAGTCCACCCATTTCGAATAGTATCAAAATGTATCCCATAATATTCATGGATTCTGGCAAACTCCAGAATGCTGCCATAATGGCTTTGTATCTGGCTTAAACTATTTTGGTAGCGAATATTCCGAGCTCCCAGCTCTTTTTCAAAAGGCTGAAGCCATTTTTCCTCTTGAATAATCTTCAATGTCTGTTTCTTATTCACAAAAAGTAACGATTAGTACATAGCCAAGTTAAAAAAAACGACGATACAAACCCACAGAACCCTCAGAATTTAGGATGGATTTTAAATAAATTTCTATTCTACCTTAAGAAAAGGCTGAAATACAGAGAGGAAGTAACTGCTTTATTGAATAATGAAATACATCATGGTAGATGCGATCGTATATCCTATCAATAAAGAAAAGAAAATAGGTCCAGAAAGAGATACTTTTTGATAACCTGGACTTTTGTGATGGGAATAGTAATGACTCAGCTTTTTAGAATATCTCTCAGGAAAAAAAGACAAAATTACTGCCGCATATATTACGGTTAAGAATATCAACGTGAATGCTGTTTCCATATCTCCTTTATGACATCACAAAGATAGGCAACTACACAGATTTTTAGATACAAATGTTAAGAAATCTTTACCAAATTTTTAAGTGGATTTAACAGAAGATTCTCTGATAACTAAAGCTGTTTTTAATTCTATCTTCTCCGGAATTTCATACTCTTTATTATCCAACTTTTGAATTAACATTCGGATAGCCTCTACCCCCATTTTGTAGCCGTGTTGATCAACTGAGGTCAGACTAGGTGTTACGATTTCAGCTAGCTTCCAATTACTAAAGCCAACAATCGCAACCTGATCTGGAATTCGGATTGCTCGCTTTTTAAGGGTTTTAAAAACTCCCAAAGCTACCAAATCAGTGATACAAAATACCGCATCCGGAGGATTGGGTAGTGCAAGTAATCGATCCATAAAAATTTCTCCTTCCTCCTCAGAAATCGATTCACAATGGATGATGTACTCTTCTAAAACAGGAAGCTGATGATCATTTAGTGCTTGCTTGTAACCCTTTAGACGCTCACAAGCGTTCAGCACATCTTTTCTTCCTGCTATATGGGCAATGCGGGAATAACCATTTTCAATCAAGTGCTTGGTGGCTTGATACCCCCCTTCAAAATCATCTACGATCACTTGAGGGATGGACAATTTCTCTAAAACTTTATCAAATTGAATGACAGGCTTGCCTTCATCAACGAACTCTAAAATATGATCTCCCTCAAAAGTCTCATTGGAAATAGAAATCAAAAGACCGTCCACACTGCTAGCCATCATCGTCCTACAAGCAATGATTTCATCTGTCAGATGATCATTTGATTGACTAACAAGTATATTGTAACCTGATTTTTTAGCCTCATCTATTGCTCCACTGATAACTGTAGAAAAAAAATGATGAACCAATTCTGGCACAATCAAGCCGATATTTTTGGTCCTGCTTTTGCGGAAATTTACTGCTATGATATTGGGTACATAATTATGTTTTGCTGCATAATCTTTTACCAGTTGAATAGTTTCTTCGGCAATGTCAGGATGAGCTTTTAATGCCCTAGATGCCGTAGAAATTGAAATACCCAATTCTTTTGCAATATCTTTCAGTGTCAATTTTCTCCGCTCACTCATACAAATGGATTATTTTCTAAGAACAGTACCAATATAAATGGAATCCATCAAAATCTTGGCACTTACAAGAAAAATTGTCGAAATCGGAAAAAAGGAAGCTGGAACTTTGGGTTGAGAGCGTTTGACTTAGAATTTCTGTTTTAATTGAAGGCATACCCGGTCAATATGCTGGAAGCAAGAAACCAAGTTTCAATGAAATGTGTAAATGAAAGTAGAGGTTCATAAAAGAACCTGAACCGTAGGTGATCGCCTATGATTTGCTTACCACCTACTCCCCTATTTCTCGATAAGCATCTCTACTCTCCTATTCAATTGCCTGCCTTCCTCAGTAGAATTATCAGCTCTAGGCCTGGTTCCACCCCATCCTGATATACGGACTCTTTCAAACTCAACTCCATGTAAGGTCAGATAGGCACGAATTTTTGATGCGCGTTTTAGAGACAACTCTTTATTCAGCATAGGATCTCCATAATTGTCGGTATGTCCTTCAAAACGGATTTTTATGGTTGGATTTTCATTCAAAAATTCCAATAAATTATCCAAAACTTGTATGGATCTACTGTCAGCAAAATCAGCGGTGCCTACATTGAATTGAATATTATTCAATACCAAAGAATTACCCGGTGCAGCTTTGCTCAAATAAAACGTATAATCATCCAATTCATTCCAACTTTCTGCTGCAACTTCTTTAGGGATATAAGAAGCTGACTGAATCAATATACTTTCCCACACGGAATTGCTAAGCATGGAGTCTATTTCTGAAACCTTTGCCAGTGTTACTTTTTCTCCTCTTTTACCAATCAACGTAAGCTGATAGGTTAATGGTGTAAGCTCATTTAAGTCTAGCACTTGAATGAATTTTCCCGTAGATTTTTCATTAAAATCATCAGTTTTTGGAAGATCTGCTCCCTCTTCCTGAACCACCCGATTGCTTACAGAATCTTTTTCAGAAACATCTATTGCTACGGCTACATTAGAATTAGATGTATTTTTTATTCTTCCCATATTTTCTGCAAAAATTTCATCTTCCATTTCCAAGGTAACCAACACAAAGTCACCGAAACCTTCAGAGTTTTGAGTAGTTGAAAAAATTGCTTTCTTTTCTTCTAGTTGGAGTGGTAGGTAGTATAAATCCGAACCTTGGGTAGATGCCAATTTTAAGGGTTTAGGGGTGGCCCACTCGGACCAAGTACTGTCCAATCGTTGTGTTACATAAATATCCTTTCCTCTTCCATTACCAGACTTATTGGAAGAAAAAAACATATATTCCTGATTATCGGAAAGGTAAGGTCCTTGTTCTTGTGCAAAGCTATTAATTTCCTCACCCAAATTTTGGGGATTTGACCAAACGCCTTCCCTGATCTGTCGAATGATATAAAGATCTTCGTTTCCATAACCGCCTTGTTGTTGGAAGGAAAGAAGCATCAAAGTATTGGTAGCATCTAGTCTACCACTGAAATAGGAACCTTCTGGTTTAAAATTTTCAATAGATAAGCGTCGAAGATAATTCCAAGAGCTGCCAAATTTTGTATATTGATGAATTCCTCTTCCGTAAGTACCTTCACTATGATAGACAAATACGGTCAAGATATCTGGAAACCCTATAATTACATCATTTCCTTCCGTACTCAGGTCATGTACTCGAACAGGGCTGGACCACTCCCCATTAGCAGCAGGCGAAGACATCCAGATATCCCCATAATCTTTGAATCCCCCTACATTTTCGGGATGGAAGCCTACCGAAAAATAAAGTGTGCCATCAGGTGCTAAGACTGGCTGTTTTTCATCGTAGGGCGAATTGAGCACTTTCAATGACTGGAATTCTTGTCCCATGACAAGTCCAGAAAATAGGAAAGCAAGAGGAAAAATACCTCTTGCTCTCTTGAATACGTAAGAAAAGATAATTTTTATCATTTTTATTGGTCCAGTACTATCGCAAACACAAGCGGAGCGACTATAGTAGCATCGGATTCAATGATATACTTAGGAGTTTCTAACCCAAGTTTACCCCAGGTAATTTTCTCGTTAGGCACAGCACCAGAATATGAGCCATAAGAGGTGGTAGAGTCAGAAATCTGACAGAAATACCCCCACAATGGAACATTATCTCTTTGAAGGTCCTGATGCAACATAGGTACCACACAAATTGGAAAATCTCCTGCAATACCACCACCAATCTGGAAAAATCCTATAGTGCTATCATCAGTAGCATTTTCGGTGTACCATTCTGCTAAGAACATCATGTATTCAATACCACTTCTCACCGTGTGAACATTCTTCACATCTCCTGCAATCACGTGACCTGCATACATGTTACCCAATGTGGAATCTTCCCATCCTGGAACAATGATTGGTAAATTTTTCTTTGCTGCTTCTAGCAACCAAGAATTTTTGGGATCTATCTGAAAGGATTCATCCATTTTACCAGAAAGAAGAATCTTGTAGAAAAACTCATGTGGAAAATATCGCTCACCTTTCTGATCGGCGGCCATCCATTCTTCCAAAATGACATTTTCGATTCTCCTCATCGCTTCCATTTCTGGAATACATGTATCGGTTACTCGATTTAAATGTCTATCTAACAAATCCTGTTCCTGTTCTGCAGAAAGCTCCCGATAATTTGGAATCCTTTCATAATAATTATGTGCAACTAGGTTAAATACATCTTCTTCCAAGTTAGCACCTGTACAAGAAATAATTTGAACTTTATCCTGACGGATCATTTCAGCCAATGAAATCCCCAACTCAGCTGTTGACATGGCACCTGCAAGAGTTACCATCATTTTACCACCATTATCCAAATGGGTTTTATATCCTTCGGCAGCATCTATCAAAGCAGCTGCATTAAAATGCCTGTAGTTGTGTTTCAGAAACTCCGTAATTTTCATGGGTTAGTTTTTTAATTTGATTGCAAAAGTACCAAATATTAGGTGACAAAAAAAGCCCCACCGGTAAAGTGGGGCTTTTATGAAAAGGTATAAAACTCTTATTTAGTAGGAGTTTTTGAACCAATATATTTTTTATTCAAACCTTCAAGTATTTCATCTGTAATATCTAAGGCCTTGTTGGAATACCAAATAGCCCCTCCTCTTGTGTAGGATAAAATCATTTCAAAACCATTTTCCTCTGCATAGCTAGTCAAATACTCTTGAATTTGATCATAAACATCACTGTATAACTTGGACTCGTCTGCAGATAATTCCTGCATTAAGTTATCACGGAAAGTCATTAAATTTCTTTCCTTCTTCATCAAGTCTTCTTGTTTTGCACGCGCTTGATTTTGAGTCATTGAACCAGCTGTTTGCTCAAAGTTGGCTACTTCTTGTTCAAAACCTCTTGCACGTGAACTTAAGTCAGTTTCAAATTTTCTACCCTTCTCAGTAATTTCTTCTGATTTTTCTTTGAAAAATTCATACTTGGCAATCAAACTGTCTGTCACTACATATGCCACTTTTATGTCTGTCATAGCAGTTTCAGAAGGCGTGCCTTCAGGGGAAGTTGAAGCTGTAGTATTCTCGGAACCTTGTTTACAACTTACGAGGGCAACTGCCATTAAGGTCAGCAAGCCAAATGCAGATACTAATTTTCTCACGATATTTTGATTAATTGTCAATAGGACGCAAATATAAACAAAGTAATTGTTTGTCAAAGTTTGAAAACTTTCAATCTTGTTAAATTCCGTTAACGTTTCTTTTTCTTGGCTGACTCTTTTTTTAAGTCTATCCTTGTTTTGAAAACAATTGCCTGACCAAATACTGATAAACCAGCCATGATGATAGCTAAGGCCAAGGTACCTAACCCAAACCACTCCCAAAAACCCTCATCAGAGATCTTCCAGCTTAAGGATTCTCCCATGAGGCTAAACCCAAATCCAAGCAGAAGAATCCCTCCAACCGCATAAATCATCCACTTTTTTTTCAACTTTTTCATATCAGAAATACATTTCCTGTGCTAATCGATAGGTATTGGCATGTGCCTCGATGATGTGACTAATTTTTTCCGAATACCCTCCTCCCATACAGCACATAATAGGTATTTTATTATTGTGGGCTACTTCTAAGACGATTCTATCTCGTTCTTTACACCCTTGCATGGTTAAACCCAATCTCCCCAATTTATCCGTGGCCAATACATCTACTCCAGATTGGAAAATTATAAAATCAGGTTCAAATTGATCCACCAATGGGTAAAAATTTTCTTTCAAAATCTTCAAGTAAGCCGCATCATCTATTTTATCGGGCAAGCCAATATCCAAATCAGACCGTTCTTTGTGCATGGGATAGTTGGCTGCTCCATGCATACTAAAGGTAAAAACAGCAGGATTGCTTGCGCATATTTCTGCTGTGCCATTGCCTTGATGCACGTCTAAATCAACTACTAGAATTTTCTTTGCGAGTTTTTGAGCTAATAAATAATTGGCGGCGATGGCAATATCATTCAACAAACAAAAACCTTCCCCCCGATCACTAAACGCATGATGAGTTCCACCAGCAATATTCATCGCAACTCCATATTGTTTGGCAAACAATGCTGCTTGCACTGATCCATTCATAATATGAATTTCACGTTCAACCAATTGTCTACTAAGAGGGAATCCTGTTTTTCGGATTTCAGATTTAGTTAACTCTAACTTAAAAAGTTTATGGACATAGGATTCTTGATGGGTTTGATAAATCCAATCCAACGCCATGGCTTCGGGCACGAAGAAGTTATCTTGCGTCACAGTCCCTTCATAGAGGAGCTGTTCTGGCAACAACATATATTTTTCCATTGGAAAGCGGTGGCCATCAGGCAATGGATGACAATATAAATCTGAATAGGCAATTTTAAGCATACATAAAAAAAGCTTGTTTGGTAACAAGCTGGAAATTTATTTGTTTGGGAAAATCTAATTAAGGTGTTTCTAAGTCTTCCTCTTCTTCTGTTTGAAAAGAATAAAGCGTATCGTCCAATTTAAGAGTATCTTCATTAAACTGCTTAATAAAATTACCTACTACGCTCTCATCAATAAACTCCACATTTAAAGCAGCATCTAAGCCTATACCAAAATCATGGTTAGTATCGATGTCTACAAACTCCTGAACCTTTACCGATTCTTCTTCTTCGATGTCCATGATGATTTCAGTGATAAACCAGCCTATTTCCTCCTCTTCACTACTTAGAGGTTTTAAATTTCCATTTTCATCCTCTTCATATTTGATAGATTTGAAGTTTGGAAACTTTTTGGCAGCCATATGTTCTGCCAATTCATACACCTCAGATGCATGATGCAGGCGAAGTGTGTACAAGGCAGCATCATAAATCACTTCCTTCCCTTCATGCATACCTAGAAAATAAAAGTTCACAAACTCATCTGTATTTTCATCTGAGTCTACTAGTTTAAACAATTTCTTGTTTTCTTTTAGTTCTTGCTTCAAAGAAGCAATTACTTTAGGATCAAAACCTTCATTTGATAATTTCATAACAATTACTACTGGTGATTTGTCAATATATGGGTTATATAAGAATAGGCAACTCAGATTATGCGGAATAAATTCCCTAGGACTGAATCAATACATTAATATATAGATAAACTTGAAATAAAAAATGCTTTTACCAAAAAAAAATTCTGAATTTGTAGAGTCACTTTTAAAAAGACCCGAAGGCTTAACGCTTGATTTTAAATTACATATCACTAATTCAGAGAAAATTGCTAAAACATTGGTGGCTTTTGCAAATACCAATGGAGGTATAATTTTAATCGGCGTTTCAGATAAGGGACAGATTATAGGCATAGATGGAGAAGAAGAAACCTATATGCTAGACAAGGCTTCTGAAGAATTTTGCTCCCCTCCAATACCCCTGCTTTATGATTTATATGAAATGGAACAATGGGACGGAGATGTTGAAATGGAAGAACGCTATGTACTCATTGTCAAAGTACCTAAAACAGGAATGAAGCATCTGCACAAAAACGCTGCAGGTAGAGAAACATATTACATTAGGCGAGGGGATCAAACCATCCCTCAATAATTAGTTTTTAGCTCCTAAAGAAACTCCTAATAAGGAATTTATAAGACTTAAAATCAATGCAAATGCCAATGCCCACCAAAACCCATCCACTCCAAAACCACCAACAATTTCGGATGCCAATAAGATTAAAATTGCATTTATAGCCAATAGAAACAATCCCAAAGTAACAATGGTGATGGGAATGGTTAATACGATTAGGATTGGCTTAACTGTCAAATTGAGCAATGCCAATAAAGCAGTCAGCACAATGGCTGTAACAAAACCATCTACATGAACACCTGGCAACAGGTATGCTGTAATGATCACAGAAACAGCACCCAAAACAAGTTGTGTTAGGATTCCAACTGCATCGGAGGACTTACTCATAGTTCACTTTTTTTTGAAATTGATAATTTGATACCCCAAATTAAGAATCTTGTCACATATTCATACTGTTTCACAAAAATTATTTATAAACATTAAGGCTAAACAGTATATTTGTATTGTATATATTCATTCAAAATTAATTAATAGTGATTTTAATTGCTTTCTTTCTTCTGCATTGGTATTTCTCGTTGTTTTGCCAGAGTTTCTTTCTCCATCGGTACGCTGCCCATCAAATGTTTTCTATGACAAAATTTTGGGAACGGTTCTTTTATGTATTTACTTGGATTTGTCAAGGGAGCTCCTACCTTTCTCCAAGAGCATATGCAGTATTGCACCGTATGCATCATGCCTACAGTGATACGCCCAAAGATCCTCATAGTCCACATCATACCGAAAACTTGTTTACTATGATGTGGAAAACAAAAAACATTTACAACGACTATTTTACGTTTAAACTAAAACCAGAGGAGCGGTTTTCAAAAGATGTTCCAGATTGGAACAAATTTGATTTATTCGCTGATTCTATGGTCGCTAGAGTTGGTTGGAGTGTAGTTTACATTTTAATATATGTGCTAAGTATTTCTGTGTTCGAATTGGCTGGTACACATATGTGGATGTATATACTCCTGCCGCTACATTTGATGATGGGGCCTATGCATGGCGCAATCGTGAATTGGAGTGGTCACAAATATGGATATTCAAATTTTGACAACAACGATCAATCAAAAAATAGCTTATTGTTGGATGTATTGATGTTAGGCGAATTATTTCAAAACAATCATCATAAATTACCAAACAGACCAAACTTTGCCGTAAAATGGTATGAATTTGACCCGACTTATCCTATGGTTAAGTTACTTCATGCTGTAGGAGTTATTCGACTAAAATCCGCTTAACCTCATAAAAACTCTTACCAACCTCCTTTGTGGAGGTTTTTTTTATTGCAAAATAACTAACGATTTATTTGCAAAACTAAATTAGAATTATTAATTTTATTCCTGCCAATAGAAAGATTTACAACCTACGCTTGCTTTTTTGAAACTAAATGGATAAGTTCGGACATTATTAAACTTAAACACCAATATGAGAGAGTTAACACGCGCTGAAGAGCAAATCATGCAAATCCTTTGGGATATCGAGAAAGGTTTCGTCAAAGATATCCTAGAAAAAATGTCAGAGCCTAAGCCTGCCTACAACACTGTTTCCACAATCGTTAGGATTTTGGAACGAAAAGGTTTTGTAAGTCACAAAGCTTATGGCAAATCACACGAATACTTCCCAATCGTTTCTAAAGACGAGTATAGAAGTTTCACGATCAAAAATTTATTAACCGGTTATTTTGGGGGGTCTTTTTCAAGACTTGCTTCTTTCTTTGCCAAAGACAAAAATTTGGATGTGAAAGATATGGAGAAAATCTTGAGTGAAGTCAAAGATGAAGTGAAGTAATTCATGGCTATCTTTCTAGACTATATTTGGCAAAGCACATTCTGTATGCTCTTCTTTTTTGGAGTGTATGTTGTGTTTCTCAGAAATGAAAAAAACTTTGCTTTTAATCGGTTTTATCTATTGTTAACACCCTTACTTGCACTAGTTTTTCCACTGATTCAAATTCCGGTTGAATTTGCAAAACCAGATATATCACTAGAACAAACTGCTTTCTTCAAGGCCCTTTCATTTACGGAGGGGCCTGAAGAAGTTGTTGCAACTTTTGGACTTCCAGAAGTTACAGTTAGTAGTACAAAATTACCAACCCTTTGGACTTGGTTGGATACCTTAAAAGTTGTCTACCTTATCGCAATATCTATTGGAGTACTCAGGATTTTTTGGAGTTACATTCAACTGAGATTATTAAAGGAAAGAGGTTGGTATCAAACCCGTTTTCATTTGAAGGACAATTATTTTTTCATACCAACATTTGGTTTAGCTCCAGTTTTCTCCTATTTCAACAAACTTTTTTGGGATGATTCACAAGAGTTATCTAAAGAAGAAGAGCAACAAATCATTAAACATGAATTGATACATATTCGACAGTATCATTCGTATGATATTATTTATTACCAAGTACTCAGTATTCTATTTTGGTTTAATCCCATTATTCATCTAATGAGATCATCCATAGTAGATGTACATGAATACCTTGCAGATGAAGGGGTATTAAAAGAAACTTCATCCAAAGAAACCTATCCTAAATTAGTTGTGAAAATGGCATTTAAGGGTGTAGATCTTCCTATTGGCAATTATTTTATCCGATCTACCACACTTAAACGAATTATCATGATGAAGAAATCAGGTAAAAAAAATTGGCTCAAAACCTTTATGGTGCTGCCATTGACAGGCATACTTTTGGGTTTAGTAGCCATGAAAACAAAGCCTACCATTCATTTTACAGGGGAAAGCTTATTTAACAAAACAGAGGACCTCAGTCAACAATTAACGTTGGCACAGGACTCTATCAGTTTTGGAGTAAAAGTGAAAAAGCTTAAAAATCCGATACATTACGAGTTTATAGGCCCTTTGCAGGGAGATAAGCTAGTAGCTCAATTGGGGGAATTGCAATACGAGTTTTCTGACATCCAATCAACAGAGGATTATATCAAAGTTAGAGGACTGATTCAAACCCTTCGAAATAATTCTCGCCTAACCAAAAGCTACCCTGGTGTTCGATCGCCTCTTCAGGTAGATGTAAAAGCTGAGCCACGCATTCCTTTTGTAGAGTGGCAGAAACAATTTCTCTCTGCGCTAGATATCCCTGAGCAAGAACAAACTTTAGGCCTTTTGGATAAGTTGACCCTTGAGTTGGTAGTAACAGAGACCGGGAAAGTTTCCGATGTAATTATTAAAAACAGTATAGGGGCTGGCTTAGATCAGCAGGCCATAGATTTATTGAAGGAAGAGCGCTTCCGTCAATGGAATGCAGCGCGCGTTCAGGACGAAGCAATCGCCTCATTGACGCAAATCACCTTTAATTTCTATCCAAGCATTCCTGGAGAAACACGAGCTTCCTTAGACTTCTTTAATCCTAATCCTGTTGGAAATAGCCAAATCATTGGGAAAGATATTGCTGTGGATCTTAATGATCCTACATCAGTTTTTGATGTGGTAGAAAATCCACCAAGCTTTCAGGGAGGTATGGAAGCATTTTATGAGTACATACAGGTAAATAAACGTTACTCTGAAGCTGCGCAGCGTATGGGTATAGAGGGAAATGTATATGTCGCATTTATAATTGATAGTGAAGGGAAAGTGAAAAATCCCGAACTCTTACGAGGTGTAATGAGTGAACTAGACAGGGAAGCAATTCGCTTAATTGAAAATTCACCTGATTGGATTCCCGGCACTCAAAGAGGACGAGCTGTCAATGTTCGAATGAGGTTACCTATCCGTTTTAAATTAGATCAAGCTAGCAACAAACAGCTAAACGGTTCGGTCGTATCACCCAATAAAGGATCTGCTGAGAAAAAGATAGCAGAATTAAGACCAAGTGATGCATTTAATGATTTTTTGACACGAAATCTAAAATACCCAACTGAATCACGGAAAAATGGAGTTTCAGGAATCGTCCATACAGAATTGACACTCGATAAAGATGGATTTATTAAATCAATTACTATCCGGGAAACACCCAATAAAGAGTTATACTCAGAAGTGATGTGGACCATGGGCCAAAATCGTGAGCGTTGGATTATCGATGGTGATCAAAATGAGTACAAGGTTCAAATGCCTATAGCCTTTAATTTGCCCGATCTTCAACAAACTGCCTCATCAGGACATCCTTTTGAGATAAAGGTTTTTGGCTATGGAGCAAAAGATCCCAAAGATGCTACTCCCGGAAATTTCAATTTGAATGGTTCGGTCGTAGGTACACTTAATTTGGATCAAGGGGTAAAATTTCAATCTACTCAAAGAGAACAGCCTGTTTATGTTATTGATGGCGTTGTCCAATCCCAAGATTATCTTAACAAAAAAATTGATCCCAATAAAATTAAAACTATAGAAATTGTAAAGGGAGAGCGGGCAGCCTCTATGGGAAATTTATATGGAAGTGCAGTTGCAAATGGGATTATATTTATTGAATTGAAAAAAGATTAATCACCCCTTGCTGCACTTTCCTTAAAGATGTAGAATTAAAATCCGTTGTCATTCTACATACCAATAGATTTAAAATTCTACGTTATTTTCAAGAAAATAACAATCATTCAAACAAAAAAGCCCCTGGACTCATCATCAAGGGGCTTTTTGTATATGGACACTTTATGTCTTTCTAATGCTTCCTTTTATTTCAAATTCAGTTTTCCTTGAGAAGCCCCATAGAGATTGGCCATTCTATACAAGACTCGAGCGCCTACATTGCCATCCCATTCATCTCCTTCAGGCCCGGGGGCTACTTCGACGATATCAAAACCAATAATTTTTCTTCCCGAGCGTACAACCTGCTTCATTAGATACAGGACTTGTTCCATTTCAAATCCCCCTGCCACAGGAGTTCCTGTATGTGGGCATAATTTAGGGTCCAAGCCATCAATATCGATCGTCACATATACATCTTGGGGTAGCTGCTCAATGATGTCATCACAGATGATTTTCCAAGCCTTACCTTCGTAGATATCTTCTTTGATATCCTTATCATAAAAGGTATGGATTCGGTTATTCTCTTTAGCCATGATAGCTTCTGCTTGGCAATAATCGCGAACTCCTACTTGAACTAAGCGGCTAATTTGAGGGAGTTTTAAGGCATTGTAACAAATAGAAGCATGAGAATATTCAAAATCCTCATATGCTTTCCTAAGATCTGCATGCGCATCAATCTGAAGGATACCAAAACTAGTATATTCCTCTGCCAAAGCCCTGATCATTCCCAGCGGAGTACTGTGATCACCACCTACCAATGCAACCAATTTACCTTGGGATCTGTAGTGCTTGACTTGTGCGTAAACCCACTCATTCATTTCTGCACATGCTTGGTCGATCAGTTGAGGAATTGCAACAAAGCGCTCTTTATCAGCTTCATTCATCCCACCTTCTAGCCATGAAATATAATTTCTGGCCATTATTCGGTAATTAGAAGATTTTGTTTCGATAGCTTCTGGAATTGGAAGCATATAAATTCCCATTTTCCAAGCATCGTGAATATCGTCTTGGAAAAGATCCACTTGAAAAGAAGCATCAAACATAGCTTCGGGACCTTGAGCCGTTCCAGAAGAATAGGACACGGTCACTTCCCAAGGAACTGGGATTAGAATTAAATCTGCGGTAGTTTCATCAAAAGGGAGACCAAAAATACCCTCTCTCGCCCCTACCCCATTGGGGTCAAAGGCTTCTATAACTTGGTGTTTCAATGACATAAATTAAATAAATTTGATTAGTTGGGTTTGATTCATTCGAATTTCGAATTTATCTTAAATTATCCGAAATAATAGCAATATCCTGAGCTAAAAAGTTCCATTCTCCGATCTCTAGGGATAAAACCACTAAATCTCCCGGATTCATGGATAAGAAAAACTCACCTGTAAGATAACTAACTAAAGCACTGACTCCAGGATTATGTCCTACCAACATCAGGTGATCTACAGCATTTTCAACTTTTCTTAGTTCTTGAAGTAAAGTCATCAAATCACATTCATACAATTCATCGAGAAAAGTTACTTTCGGAATTGCTAGTTCTTGTAAAATGTAAATACAAGTTTGCTTAGTCCTTTTAGCTGCACTGCATAGTACAAGTTCAACTGGAAGATTTTTATTTCGCATTTTTTCAGCTAAAAATTGAACCTGATTTTTTCCATACACAGTCAGTTCTCTATGATAATCTCCTTCATAATTACTCGGTTGACTTTCGCCATGCCTTAGTACGTACAAAAATTTCATATTAAAAATAATTTTGTGATTAGAACAAATATGCAAAATATCCCTTCAATTTCCGCTAGATTTTCAGCTAAATTTGGAATAGAGTAGAATGCCATCTATTTTTAACATTTTAAAATACCTTCAAGAGAGGTTTAATCGACAAATAGAATATGCCAAAAAATTTAGTAATCGTAGAGTCCCCAGCTAAAGCAAAGACCATAGAAGGATATTTAGGCAAAGATTTTAAGGTAGCATCGAGTTATGGTCATGTGAGAGACTTACCCAAAGGCGATAAGGCTATTGATATTCAAAATAAATTTAAGCCCACTTATGAAATCACGCCTGATAAAAGGGATGTTATCAAACAACTTAAAAGCTTAGTAAAAGACTCAGAGACAGTTTACCTTGCAAGTGATGACGACCGTGAAGGAGAGGCTATTTCTTGGCATTTAAAAGAGGTCTTAAATCTTAAAGACAGCAATACCAAACGAATAGTTTTTAGAGAAATCACCAAATCCGCCATCATTAAGGCTATCGAAAACCCTCGAGGTATTGATTATGATTTGGTAAATGCACAACAAGCTCGACGAATCTTAGATCGACTGGTTGGTTTTGAACTATCTCCCATCTTGTGGAGAAAAATTAAAACAGGTCTTTCAGCCGGTAGGGTACAATCTGTAGCAGTCAGATTAATTGTTGAACGAGAGCGAGAAATAGAAAAATTCAACTCAAAGTCTGCTTTCAAAATTACTGCACAATTTGATGTAAGTGGAAAAACCCTTCAAGCAGAACTACCTAAGAAATTTGAATCCAAGGAGGAGGCGGAGCAGTTTTTGAAAGACTGTCTAAATGCTGCTTTCACAATTGAAAATTTAGAAACCAAACCTGGTAAAAAATCCCCTGCTCCGCCATTTACAACATCTACTTTACAGCAGGAAGCAAGTAGGAAGCTTTATTTTTCTGTGGCGCAAACTATGTCAGTCGCACAAAAGCTATACGAATCAGGTAAAATCACTTATATGCGTACCGATAGTGTCAACTTATCGGACGATGCAAGAACAGCTGCTAAAAACGAAATTAACCGCGCATACGGTCCCGAATACCATCTAGAACGCAAATATGCTACCAAGTCAGAAGGTGCACAAGAGGCGCACGAAGCTATACGACCAACTGATTTTTCTATGCACGAAATTACTGGTGATAGAAATGAGCAACGTCTGTATGAATTAATTTGGAAGCGGGCAATAGCTTCCCAAATGTCTGAAGCACAGCTTGAAAAAACAATTGCTACGATTCAGATCGATACCCGTAATGAAAAATTAATTGCTAGCGGAGAGGTTATCAAATTTGATGGTTTCTTAAAAGTATATCTTGAAAGTACAGATGATGAGCCTGAAGATGAAGATAGTGAAGAAAAAGGATTGCTTCCTCCTCTTACTATTGGGCAAGTATTACCTCTGATTGAACTGAAAGGTAGGGAAACGTTCAGCAGGCCTGCGCCCCGCTACACCGAGGCATCATTGGTGAAGAAATTGGAAGAAATGGGGATTGGTCGTCCTTCTACTTTTGCACCAACCATCTCCACCATTCAAAAACGTGACTATGTGGTCAAAGAATCAAGAGAAGGTACCGAAAGAACTTACGTAGAAATGAAGGTGTCTGAGGGTTCTTTTATTGAAAATCAGAAAAAGGAAATTACCGGTGCTGATAAAAATAAATTGTTCCCTACTAACATTGCGATGGTAGTCAACGACTTCTTGGTTGAACATTTTCCCAATGTGATTGATTTCTCATTTACAGCAAAAGTGGAAAAAGAATTTGATGATATCGCTCATGGTGGTCAAAACTGGGAAGATATGATTCAAAACTTCTATGGCAAGTTCCATACGCGCGTAGAAGAGACTGCTAATGTGGCTAGAGCAGATATCAATAGCTCACGAGAACTAGGAAAAGATCCTAAAACAGGCAAACCTATTATTGCAAGGCTAGGTAAATTTGGTCCTTTGGTTCAGATTGGAGATCAGGAGGATGAAAACAAGCAATTTGCCAGTATGAAAAAAGGGCAATTCATTGAAAATATTTCTTTAGAAGATGCCTTAGAGCTGTTCAAATTACCAAGAGAAGTAGGCGAATTTGAAGGTAAACCCATGGTAGTTGCAGTTGGAAGATTTGGACCTTATGTGCGACATGACAGTAAATTTGTTTCACTGAAAAAAGAGCAGGACCCTTTGAGCATCACCGATGAAGAATGCATTGTTCTCATTCAAGAAAAAAGAGAGGCTGACGAAAAGAAACACATCAAAACTTTTGAAGAGAATCCAGAAATCCAAATACTCAACGGTCGTTGGGGACCTTATATCAAATTTGGAAAAAACAACTTTAAAATCCCGAAGGACAAAGAAGCTGAAAAACTAACCTATGCTGAAACGGTCGAAATCATAGAAGCTCCTCAAGATAAGAAAAAAGGGAGGTTTACAAAGAAGAAATAGCCGAAGAAAGGAAGAAGGTAGCGGGATGACAAGGTGGTAGGTGAAGATAGACATGAATAAAATTAGAGTATAAAAATCTAGTATTTAATTTTCATGACATACGTTCAGCTTATTATAACTTGTTTTCCCCCTACTGTATTTTATCGCTTGTATCTAATTTATCGGTTCTAGAATCTCCTATTTCGCTTCTAAAAATACGTCACCTTAGCTAGCTGATCTTGAATATATTGTTTAAGCTCTTCACCTTCGATGATTTTAACTTCCCCAGGTAAGCCTAAAATAAATCGAGCCAAGCCTGGCAATTGAGGGATTTTACCCTCAAAATAATATTGGTTTCGATTCTTTGTATATGTGAAGGGCTTAGCATCAGGAAATTCTTCCATCATTAATTGATATGCTTTTTTGCTTAATTTCAAAACCACTTCGAATTGGTTTTTTCCTGTAAAGCCAAATAGCCCTTGTTCCAAACGCTCGTGCAACTGTTGATAAACAAAACTTTTTGAAGTTAAGAGAACCTCCCCTATGCGCTCAATTTTAAATTGTTTCATCTCTTTGCTTTCCACCTCAAATGCAAATACCGAGTCGAAATTTTTATTGAACGCAACAGGTTCTACTAATCGATCTGAAACTGAATCTGAACTCAAAGAATAATAATCAGCTAAAATAACCTGATTTTCCTGTTTGATGGCTGACGCCAACAAGTCTACGAATATGCCTAGATTTGCATTAAAAAGCTTATGAATCGATTGATTAAAATCCGAACGGATGGTGATTTTTTGTAAAATAGCATCTTTTAATAAGTGTTTTTTTCCATGCTTAGAAAAAATCTCTTGCATGAAATCAATCTCTTCGTCATTAAAAGTGCCAAAAGCAAATTTATCCGGTGCTTCAACACGATCGATGATCTTGAATTTACCGTATTTCTTCTCAATCTCAAAACCTAAGGACTCTAACAGCTTAAAATACCTGTAAACTGTGCGTGTATCAGTCTGCAGAAGGTCTGCTAACTTATGCACTGTTTTCCCGATATTTCCCCTTAATAAATTTATAAGCTTAAAAACACGCAAGATTTTTTGCTGTTCTACACTGTTTGCCTTTGCCATATTATTAGAATTATTCGAAAAGTTAAGGAATTTACGATAAAAACGAATTATTAATGACATTAATTGTCTTAAAAAAATGCAATGCGTTTACTTCCAATAAAAAAAGGCTGGTATAGTCTTTAGAAGACACCAGCCTTTTTTTTCTGCAATTCCTTCATTCAAAATGAAAATAACTTTACCAGTCCATTCTACTCCGCTTCGTTGCAAAAACCCTGTTAACATTAAATCCCAATCGGAACTGTTCTCCAGGCACACCATTACCACCAGCTAATAAATATTGTTCATTTAATGCAGGTGAGGTTACAAAATACATCTGAAATACATGGCCTCCTGCTTCTAAATCAATGCCTAGTCCTACATTATTTCGTAAATCAGAGTTCAGATTGGGAATCCACTGAAGCGTTAGAGAGGCTTTCCCTGAAACCTTATATTTACCACTCATACCCAGAGCTAAATATAAATTTTGATCGCCCTCTAGAAAGAAAATTGGATTCATATCTGTAAAATAAGCCATCATAGGAGAAACTTGAACAGAAATTTTATCTGAAAAGCGTCTCGCTGCCATTAACTGAAAGGCATAGGAAGTACGGTTAACGAAACTTGGATCACCTTCAATCAGAAAGCTATAATCAGACGTATTGACTCCGGCTCCGCCCATTGCAGATAAAGAAAATGGCACTTTATCGTCATACGTTTGTTTGAAAAAATGGTAGCGTCCGTACAAATTATAAATCTTATCTAAACCCTGCCTCGCTGCACCTAAGGAGAACTTGTCGTTGAATCCATATTCAAAACTAAACTGTATGCTAGCTCCATTATCAATGCCAAACAGGTTCCTTAACCCACCGTCCAAAGTTCCGAACGTATGCATGATTGCAAAATGCAAGGTTCCTTTATCAACAGGTTCTACCGTTAGCAAGTTTATATTTCTAGGCGCGTGGAAAATCAAATCTACTTCCTGTCCTTCTGTGGACAATTTGCGCTCTAGCTGGGCCGAGAGCTGAAAATTGATTCCTAAGGCAATCCATAATAAAATAAGTTTTTTCATATTGGCACTCTTACTTTTTAAGACGAATAGACAAGTTGACGATTTGTTCTTCAGCTAACTCATAAAACATAACTTTCGGTATAGATATCTTGTAGTCAGACAACAAAACTTTGAACGAAGCTTTCAGCAGCAATTCATTTCCCTCCAAAGTGAGCTGCCCAGGAACTTCAATGTTTTTTTCTACCCCATGAATTTTGAATTGGCCAGATGCTACTACATTCACCGGAGTCCCATTTGTGAGCTTAGGGACTGTCTTCAATTTACCCGTAAATTCCGCAAAGGGGAATTTTTTAGTTTCCAGATAATTTTCTCGCATATGCCTATCTCTCAAACCGATGCCTGTTTTCAGGGTATTTAAGTCAATAAAAAAATCCAAAAGATTATTTTCTAGATCAACCAAACCGTTTAATTCATTCGATTTCCCTTCAAACTCACTCAAGGGTGCTTGAGAGATAAACACGATTTCTCCTTTTTCTCCTTTAAATTTTTGCGCTTGGACAGACCAATGAATGCTAAGTAAAAGGGAAAGTATGATAAGAAACCTCACGACACCTGTATGGTTAAAATATTTCCATCCCTGGAAACTGGAAATGATTGAAGGGGTCGAGTTGCTGGGCCATTAATTACAGAACCATCTACATTAAACCGCGAATTATGGCAAGAGCAGGTGAATACACTATTTGCAAAGGACCAATTCCTATCACAGCCTGAGTGTGTACATACGGAGGTCAATGCCGAAAATTGATTTCCACCAACGTTGGCTACTAAGACACGTGCTTGATTAGCTAAAACCCAACCACCTGCATTCGCCAAACCAGATACCTGTGAAAGATCAATGGTAAGTACATTATTTTCAAATTGCACTCCTTGGCCGGGAGTAGCAGTGGCAGGGGGTGTACCTGGCTCTGTATCATCCGAACATCCGGTGAAAAATCCAACACCAAACATTGACATTACGGCCAATGCACCACTTTTTTTCAGGAAGGCTCTCCTAGCTTCAGGAAGTGTTCCTGTTTGAATTTCGCTTGTTTTTTTCATAATCCGATATACGATAATGGTTTAGTAATCGGATTACTAACTCAGGTAAAAATAATTGTGTTTAAAAAAATTAAAACTTTCGATTTAAAATCTCTGTAAGGACGATCGCATCTCTTACAGACTTGGGGTTGTGTAACATCCGTGCATAGCGATTCACTGGCTTTACTTTTTTCTTTGAAACACCAACCTCTGTTGATTTGATGCCCTGAATAGATGCACTGATTCTTACCTGCTCATCCAAGGTTTTATATTTAGGCTTATAGTCCTCATCTAAAGCTCCTTGAAATGCTTGATATGCTTTTGGTTGATTAGCTTCTGGCATAGGCTGATAAGGCCGCTCTACCCTTCTATTTGGTTCTGGCCTTCTCTCCTCTTTCACTGTGCCTTGACCAGTCTGTTCAAAGTCCTTTTCTGCCTCTTGCTGACCTCTTCGGATTTCACGTAGTAAATCCTCGAAGGATGCTGGTCGCTGCTGTGGTGCCTCAGAAGAAGTATCAGAAGAGTCCTTGGGGGCCTCCGGTTTATTTTTCTTCAACGCAGAATAAATGAAGTAAATGATAACAGCAATCAGGTATATGATATTCCCAGCATCCATGCTTTCAAAGTTTTTTACTAATATACAGAAATCTTAGCCCTGAGGTTAGCTTTTCTTACAAAAATCTAAATTTCAAATACTTGATTTTCTCCCCTTTTTCAGAAAAAATCTTTTCATACTTAGTTTGTATACCATGATGTTCGTTTTTCCAATCAGAAGAATAAAAATCATAGGTATATGCCACTATTTCAATATCTTCTCTGCTTTGTACTAAAGCTAAGGTATAATCAAATAGACCAGTATTATCTGACTTAAAATGCACTAATCCATCTTGCTTTAACATTGACTTGTACATCTCCAAAAATCTAGGGGAAGTCAGTCTTCTTTTTTCATCTCCATCACGAGGGTATGGATCAGGAAAGGTAATCCATAGTTCTGAAATTTCTCCCTGATCAAAAAATTTGTCTAACAGTTGTATCTGTGTTCGTAAGAAAGATACATTGTTTAAATCCTCTTCAAGAGCAATAGTACTTCCTTTCCAAATACGGGCACCTTTGATATCTACACCTATAAAATTCCTATTGGGATACTGCCTAGCTAAACCAACTGTAAATTCACCTCTTCCACAGGCCAATTCAACGGTTAAAGGTTGACGATTTTGAAACTGAAGTCCATTCCACTTTCCTTTGACCTGTTCAAAAATTTCTTTACCCTCCTGAACTACATTCCAGTTTTCCTCATTATCCTGGAATCGTTGCAGCTTTTTTCTACTCATGTTATAAGTCTTTAATTTCAGCGACCACAAAGGTACTGCCTCCGATGAATATTAAATCTTCTTTTACTGCCTTTTTCTTGGCAAATGCTATCGCCTCGTTGACGTCAGGTATAACCACTGCTTTCAATCCAAAAGCTTCTGCCTGTCTGGCGAGGTCTGCCGCCTTCATAGCCCTTGGGATGGTAGCTTGGCAGCAAATGTAGGATGCATTTTTTGGAAGTATGGCTAAAACTTTGGAAACGTCTTTGTCCTGGACCATCCCTAGGACTATCCATAACTGTTGAAAAGAATATGCAGTCAACTGATCCAAAATCATCCGAATCCCATCCTCATTGTGGCCTGTGTCGCAAATCACCAATGGGTCTGAGCCGAGTATTTGCCACCTACCTTTAAGTCCGGTAAGATCTACTACCCGAGATAATCCTTGTGTGATCGCTTGCAACGAAATTTTCCAACCTTTGGACTGTAGTACATCTATTGCTTTTAAAATACCCGCCAGATTTTTCTCCTGATACTTGCCCAACAATTGTAACTTGAATTGAAAAGTTTCATGCAAATTATTCTGAACGCTGTAAGTTGCCACACCTTGAGTATCACCCAACCGGTGAACTTTATAAAAATCTTCTGCAAAAAATAGTAAAGCCTGTTCCTCCCGAGCTTTTATTTGAAAAACGCTTTTGACAGCTTGTTGCGTTTGACTAATTATCACGGGAATTCCCGACTTGATAATACCGGCTTTTTCGCCTGCTATCAAAGGTAATGTTTCGCCTAAAAACTGCATATGATCAAAACCAATATTTGTTATAAGTGCCAATTCAGGCTCGATGACATTGGTACTATCCAAGCGTCCTCCCATACCTACTTCAACAATGGCAATGTCTACCTGCTCTTTAGCAAAATGCCAAAATGCCATCCCTACGGTCATTTCAAAAAAGCTTGGTTTAAAATCATCTAAAAAAGCTCGATTAGCCTCTACAAAGTCAATTACTGCATCTTTAGAAATTTCCTGCCCATTGATTTTAATACGCTCCGTAAAAGATTTTAAATGAGGAGAAGTGTACAATCCAACTTTGTACCCCGCTTGCATCAAAATGGCCGCTAACATATGGGAGCTGCTTCCTTTCCCATTTGTACCAGCCACATGGATGGATTTAAACTGCTTTTCAGGATTACCCAAGTGCTTACAAAGGGCAATCGTATTACTTAAATCCTTTTTAAAAGCTGCAGCACCGATGCGTTGAAACATAGGCAAAGCATTGAACATATAGTCCAACGTTTCAGCATAGGTCATGATTAATCTACTTTGATGATAAAGGTAATTCTGCCTTGAGAAAACTCCGCTGTTGGATTCCCGCTTTGTCTTTTGAAATTGATCTGATTCAAGACTGTTCGATAATAGGCAAGTACCTCATTGGAAACATTGTATTCCAGGGGTACCGATTGAACAATTTTACCATTATCATCCACTGTGATTCTGAAGACAATTCGTCCATTCCGCGTAGATACATTATCTCGTATAGTTGGCTGAGAAGCAAATTCCCAACCTGCCAAATCCAAACCTATTCCCGAGGAAGGGCCTGTATTTCCTGTACCTGTTCCTTGCCCCATAATGGCACGTCCATCCACAGTACCTTGAGGACGTCCCTCATCTCCTTTGGTGGTGGATGAGCCTTGAGCAGAACCTGTTACTGGCTGCGTAGAGGTACCCGTCGAACCACCTGCGCCCATTAAGGCGCGTTGATTTACTTGAGGTGCTTCTTCTGCCTTGGTCGTGGTTTGTTTGGCATCTGCATCAGCGGGCTTTGTAACTGGCGTTGGCTCTCTTCGGGCAGGCGTAGTTTCTTTGGTAGTACTTGGACTGGGCTTATCACTACCCTTCACAGGGCTAGGGGTTTTCGATACTGCTTCAAGATTTTGCTGCGTAGGCTTGGTCGCCGGCTTGGCAACTTCAGTTTTTGGTTGAGCAATAGGAACAGTAGCTTCGGTAGGTGTAGGGCTTTGTTGTCCTGGTGCAGGAGCATCCGTGTTGGTCGTTTGCACATCGGACGGCTGAGCGGTTGTGGGCCTATTACCCGATCCCACATCAGAAAAACCCAAGTTCAACTCCATGCCATATTTTTGTAAAGGTGGGATTTGCTCTTTCCAAACCACAATAAAATAAATAGCCAACAGTACCAACACATTGACGAGGATGGTAATGAGGAGTGCCTTTCGTTTATTTTCGGCTTCTTGGCTATTTGTTTCCCAAACTTGCATAGACTTATTTATAAGGTTTGGTGGCTATGGATACATTTGCTTCCAGTCCGGCTGCAATCCCTCCGATTTCCACTAAATATTCGACAGGAACCTCCTTATCAATGTGCAAAACTACTTGACCTTTTTTTTCAGACAAAAGAGCTGTTAGCTCTGATTTAATATCTTCTCTATTGACAATTCGGTCATTGACTGAAAAGCGAAGGTCTTTGGTTACCGTAACAGTCACTTCTTGCATTACAATATCAGATGCTTCACTTGACGGAAGATTGACCGGTAAGCCAGAGGGCGTAATAAACGAAGACGTCAACATGAAAAATATCAGCAAAAGAAAGATGATATCAGTCATGGAGGACATACTGAACGCGGCATCAACTTTATGTTTGGACTGTAAACCCATCTTATTTTTCCTGTAACATGTCTATGAATTCCACAGAGGTATATTCCATGCTGTGAACCAATTTAGAAACTTGAGATACCAAGTAATTATACCCGAGATAGGCAATGATCCCCACTACTAAACCTGCTGCTGTGGTAATCATCGCTTCGTAAATACCCGTCGATAGTAATTTAGGTGAAACCATTCCTTCTTCTTGAGCTACCCCAATAAAGGCCCGAATCATCCCAGCTACAGTACCCAAAAACCCAATCATAGGAGCGGCACCTGAAACCGTGGCTAATACTCCCAAGTTTTTTTCCAACTTGTAGATTTCGATTTTACCTACATTTTCTATAGATACCTCAATATTTTTAAGTGGACTTCCAATTCTTTCCAAACCTTTGGATATCATGTTTGCGACAGGCGTGTTATCACCGACACACATAGCTTTGGCCTGCTCCACTTTTCCTGATTGAACTAATACTTTTACCTGATCCATCAAATGTTTCGGAGATTTCGCTGCTTTTTGGAGCGTTATCAATCGCTCGATAAAGATGAAAATAGCCAAAACAAATAGAATGTAAAGAGGAATCATCATATATCCTCCTTTTAGAATTAAATCCAATAAACCTATACTCGGTTTACCCGCTTCCATTACTGAAAGACTATCCAAGGCCATTTGACCTTCCGTAATTGCTTGTGCTAGCATCATATTAATATTTCAAAATCCATACAGATTCACTGAATTGAGCTTTTGCAGGCTCAAGGGCATTGGAAGCATCCCTAAAGGAAGCAAATTTTCCCGCTGCCAATCGATAATTTTTATTATCATCGTACGGCAGTATCTTCCACAAATTAACTCCCTTTGAAAGATACTTTTCTGATTCTTCCATTGCTAAGGCTTCATTTGGAACACTTGCTACAATGATGTAATAGGTCGCTCTATCCCCCCTCCCACTGACAGTTACCATACTTCCTCGAGTTTCATTTTCTATTCGGGTAGTTGGGGCTGCTACTACCTTAGGGGCCTCTGCAACCTCCTCAGTACTAATAACGACCTCTTCAGTAATAGGATCATCTACAGCTAACTCCTCTTCCAACACTTCTACATCCTCTTGAGCTGCAATACTTTCCTCTTCTTTTGCTGATTCTTGATCAACAACCAACTTTTGTGGATTTATTTCGTCTGCGTAGTACAAGAAATATGCCATAGCTGATAAAATCAACAAGATGGATACAAGTAAAAACACTGTGATTGCTTTAGATTTTTTAGACTTCTCCACAGGGCGATCACTAATAGTAGTAGCTTGTACTACGGGAGTTGCTTGAGCTACCTCAGGTTTTGACATTTGGGGCTCTGATGCAATCTCTTTAAACGTCTTCACAGGAGCCTCACGGCTGTCGAGTTTCACTGGTTCTACGAAGGGAAATCCGTAATCTTTATCGTTTATGTCCATGGCAGGGTCTCAAAAATGATTGAATTTACGAAACTAACATTATTCGGTTAATTGACAAAAATTCAGTCTAGGAGCTTATTAGAACTTAAAGGTAGCCCCTAAAATACCTTGAATCCCTCGAACCGGATAGTTGATGAAGCGTTGATTGGTTCTGTTCAGCAAATTATTACCCACAGCAAAAGCAGAAATACGTTCTGTGATCTTGTAATCAGCCTTTACTTGTAAGTCTAACACCGTGGGCAGAGTAGTGATATCATCAGAACCTACGTCCGCGACCTGGATCCCTCCCATAGCTAGTACATTCATTTGAATCAACCATTGTTCTGTAGGTCTAAAATTATTATTCCATTTCAACTCCACAGAAGGCCGATGAAATGCTGCCTGTAATTCAGAAGTGGTGTATTGAAAATAGTCAACACCAAAACTTCCAAAATACCAATCCCCTTGTTTATAACCCACTTTAGCAAAATAATTCAACACTTGTGTTTCTCCATCAAATAAGATTTCGAAACGTAAGCTATCGGATACTGCAGTGTTGAAGAAATGCATATTTCGAAACCTCCCAAAAGAAAAGCCTGCTTCGTATGTAAGCGATTCCACTAAGGTCCCTTTTGCTCCAGCAGTTACTTTATACCGCTGAATGGTATTCAATAAAGTAGTCGACGGTCCTAAGAATGGGTTTTCATTTACAAAATCCAAGTACGTTTTTCTCTGAACATCTCCCGCAAAGCTTACAAAAGCACCGATTTCATCCTGAATTTGATAACCTGCATATATATCAGGATACACATGAAAATCAGAACGCTTATTTGGACTGATATCATTTTCGATGATAATATTCGCTCCTATTTTTAATTCCAAGTGTTCGTCTTTGTATTCAAAACTTGGACGAATACCAAAATAATTTCGATTGATGTCACTGTAAAACTCGTCTCTAGGCCGGGTAAGGCTCAAGTCTAAATCAATGGATGAAAACATTTGTTCATTGAGCCAATAGTCCGTGTTAATTCCTAACAGAACTTCTGTTTCAGCTGCTTGATACTGATCATTGAAACCTCTAATACCGATCTTTGCATCGTAATTTAAACCTTCTAATTTATCTAAATCTGAAATCCCCGCCTGTACCTGAAATGTTTGTAGGGTATTTTGGTTAGGAATAAAATCTACTAGCAATAAATCCTCTGGATCATATCCATAAAAATTTAGTCGGTGCCGATCATAGCTTACACCTCCATACAATTGAAAAAAATCCTTGTACAAATTACCATCTGCTTTGATATTCGTAAAGTTTTCTCCTGAATTTCTACCAGCAATAGGCCCTGTGTAAAAACCTTCATGTTTCACATATGCACCCACCGCATAATCGCCATCTTCCCACAGATTATACCTTCCTTCCAAGATGGGAGAACTGTAATTACCATATCCAACGCGAGCAAAGCCAGGAAACAGTTCTTCCTTTTTCAGCGGGAATTGTTTTTGTGCGGCTGTGGCATTTATTTCAGACGGTTGAGTTAGGATAGTATATGTTTTTGGCTCATAGGAAAAGCTCGTATTGCTACTAGGTGTTGGCAAGGTAGGAAGCTTTTCAAACCTTCTGCTTTTCTGAGGCAGTGTCAGCACACGATCTTTGCGGATGATAAATTCCTGATCCTTCACTTCACCCGTTTGCTGAGCATGCAATGAGTTTGAAAGTATCAATCCTCCCCAAAAAGCAAAGGCAACTAATCGATGGGTAAATTTGGTCTTCATGGGCTGGAAAATTAATTGAGTTGGTTTAATCGTTCACGTGCCATTCGCTTTACTTCTTCGTTGACAGCATTTTCAATAATGGATTGTAAGGTTGCTTTCGCTTGAAAAGCTTCTCCTAACTTTTGATAATTTTCTGCTATGAGGATAAAGCTTCTTCCAAACCAATAATCATAGGAAGAAAACGCATTGGAATAGTCGAAGATAAGCTCGTTGGAGGCAGCGTGTTGGCCATCTTTTGATTTTCCCTCCGCCCACAAAAACAAGCCTTCTGCTCCATGTATCGTTTTATATTCCTTAACTAAGTTTTCGAAAACGCCTTCAGCCTGCCCTTTCTTATTGGTTTTAAGAAGAGCTTTCGCTTTAAGTAACAAGGCCTGCGGGATTGCATCAGGTACCACAGCGCCTAGGTTGATGATTCTATCGGCAACTTCTAGGGTCTCATCCATACGGTTCAGGAGGTAGTAAGCTTCCATCATCCCTTTCAATGATTCATATTCTTCTACTTGATTCCTTGCATTGGATAACGATTCTCTGTAGAAAGGAAGAGCTTTTTCAACTTGACCGTTTTCCATTTCCAAACTTGCAATCCGTTGGATAGCTCGGATACGTTGGGGGGAAGCCTGCTCCTTTTCTAAACGATAAAAGGTTTCTAAAGCATCGTTCTTCCGTCCCAACTTCATTTGAGCGTCTCCAATAAAAAACAAAGCCTCTGGTTTGTTGGAGGATTGTGGGTAATTTCTCAAATACATGTTGAAAGCAGTGATAGCTTGTTCCGAATCATTTGAAAAATACAGGTTTTTCGCCGCTTCATACTCTAAACTTTGCACACTTTTGTTATCTGGATTAGCAGAACGGTACTTACTCAAATACTGACTGAATTCTCCTGATCTATTTTGCATAGCAAGCGTTTCCTGCAAGCCCACCAAGGCTGCTTCTGCATTGGAAGCATTTGGGTGATTATCCAGAATGCGCTTGTAATCTTCAATAGTGGCATTAAAATTCTGCATAGAGAAATTGGCAATTGCTCTTCCTTCCAATGCAAAAGGAATAAAGGGACTACTTGGTCGGGTACCAATCAATCGTGTGAATCCATCGCTCGCTTCTGCATAATTTGTCATTTCCATTAAAATCTGCGATTTCTGATAAATTGCATCTTCGAGATATAAGCTATTTGAAAAATTATTGATGAGTGTGGTCAATTCAACGATAGCCTCATTGTTTCGATTTTGAAAATTAAATACAACTCCACTTCGGAAATACGCATAATCAATGAAGTCATTTTGCTCTCGAATTGCACGTTGAAAAATTGTCTGTGCATCAACAAACTTTTTTTGGACATAATAGACATCTCCTAAGCGAATCAGCGCCTCATCGTAATTTTGCGGGTCAATACTGCCTTGCAATAGGTTTACGTAGCTCCTAAAATGATTTTCTGATTTTTCGTATTGTTGTGTATTGAATAAAGAATAACCCAACCCATAATGGGTTTTGGCTGTAATCGGATTGCGTGAATCTGGACGCTGGGCAAGTACTTGTTCATACGCACGAATTGCCTCCGGCAATTTTTCTTGAGCTGCAAAATTTTCACCTTTCCAGAAATGAGTTTCCATAACCAATCCTTTATCTATCGGCTCTTTCAAAGATTTATCAAAAAGCGTATTGGCAAGATCGTGCCTTCGGTCACGGTAATAGACTATTCCTTGGTAAAAGGTTATTTTTTGATAGGCGCCCCTTAAGCGATCAGACTTTTTGGACATTTTTTCCAATTGATCGATCGCCCGAAGATAATTACTGGTATTGATAAGGGCATCTGTCAATAGTCCTTCAGCCTCAGACCTGTAAGTTCCATTTGGGAAAGTATCTAAATAATTATCCAACGCATTGACCGCTTCTTGAAAATTCCCTCTTTCCAAGTTTACCTTAGCAAAATTGACAAGGGCATCTTCCTTCACTTGAATGTCGGCATTACTTTTATATGCAGCGCTGAAACTATTTGAAGCAAACTGAGGATTATTCAATTTGATATAGGCATGTCCAAGATAATAGGAAGATATTTGAGCCAATTGATCATCCCCCACAGCCGAAATTTTCAAATAGTCAGTTGCTCGCTGATAATTACGAATCTCATATTGGGAAATCCCTGCTCTGTAAACCTGTGTACGATTTAAGTCAGACTTCTGTGCATTGACAAAAGCGTCATAATTGGCAGCTGCTTTATCAAAACTCTTTTTTTCAAAATAAGCCTCTGCCAAATACAAATGAATAAGTTCCCTACTTTCTAAATTGGAGCGATTCTGTAGTGCTGGCTCAGCGTATGCTATCAATTCATCGAAATATCCCTGCCGATAAAAGATAGCAGATAGCAGGGCGGGAACTTTATTGGCGTAAAAATTGGATTTATCTGCTTCCTTCAAGTCGCGAATAGCCTGATCATATTTTTTTTGCTCCAAAGCAATAAAACCTGCATAATAAAACGCATCCGGACTGTATGAAGAATTATGAGATTTAACCGCATTGAAGTTCAACAAGGCATTTTGATAATCTCGCAATTGAAAATAAGCATAGGCTTTTTTAAACAAGACTTCAGAGCCTTGCTCATAACTTACTTTACTGACGTTCACTTTATTGTAAGCAGGAATAGCTTCCCTGTAATTACGCTTATCAAAAAAGAAATCACCTAAGATGTGTGCAGCGTCATTGGCCAACGGATGATTTGGATTTTTACGGATGAAAATATACACCCCATCCGAAGCATTGGGTTGTTCAATTTTCAACGCTGCAATGGCCTGGTTAAAATTCCCATGTAGTTGGATTTCTCCTGGAGTGCCATCAGAGGACAACTCCTTAAAAGAATAGCCCGCTGCACTAAACAAATGCTTGTCCATCAATTCAAAAGAATCATCAAATAACTTGGTGGAACTTCTTTGATATAGCCCAGATTGTGAAAACCCTTTTGTGCAAAGAATGACAGTTAACAGAAATAAAACACTGAATTTCATGTATTTACAATTAGTTATAAAGAACACACGGAATCCTGCACCATGTGAGGTTATCCCAATGTTTGAGGTTTTCCTCAAGCTTGATTTCATAAATGAGTCTGCTAGGCGTTTAATGCATGATTTTGAAAACTAACTCCCGGAGAATTTCAGAACCTGAAATACTACCAGAATCGACTCCTTTGGAGCGTAAATCTGCTTCTCGGATGTATGAAAAACTATCAATAACCTTGCCTAATTGATAGTTTTTTGCAGCAATTCTATACTCTTTCACAAAATAGGGATGCGCACCAATCAATTTAGCGAGTTCGTTATCCCCCGAAGACTTATTGTAATGTACGAGCGACAGTTTAGAAAAATAACCAAATATCACTGAGATTATAGGAATAACTGGATGGTTTTTAGGATTTTGAGAGAAATAATGAATGATCTTATTGGCCTTATCAACGTCCTTAAATCCCATTGCCTTTGTCAATTCGAAGGCATTGTAATCCTTATTGATTCCAATATATTTTTGAATGTGCTCTTTCGTGATTTTAGTAGGCTCCGTGAAGTTGATTATCATTTTGCCTACTTCATTCGCTAATACTTCCAAATTATTTCCAATACTATCTGCTAAAAAACTTGCGGTAGGTCCATCTATTTGATGACCCTGACTCCGAATATACCCCTCAATCCAGCTGGGAAGCGTATGCTCTTTCAGTTTTTCGGTTTTGACAAAAACAGCCTTTTTATCCAATTCTTTTGCTAAAGCCTTTCGACCATCCAAGGATTTGTATTTATGAGCAAATACTAAGATTGTACTTGGCAGTGGATTTTGGATATAATGAATCAATAGGTTATCAACTTCTTCCTTCCCCAAACCTGGAATATTTTGAGCCTCTTTGACAATAACTACCTGTCTATCGGCCATCATTGGAAAACGTTTGGCATTGGATAATATAGCAGGCATGGCAACATCCTTTCCATACATCACCATTTGATTGAAGCCTTTTTCATGCTCTTGTAAGGCATTTTTTTCGATAAAATCTGAAATCTGATCGATAAAAAAAGGTTCATCACCTTGTAAAAAATAGATAGGAGCAAATTTCCCGTTTTTTAAGTCCTTTAAAACGTCTTCTGCTTTATATGCCATAATCACGAATTCTTTTTCAAATATAAACATTAATCTAAAGGCATTTTTGAGAGAGGCGCATTCAAAACATATTTTTTTAAACTTTCTACTGACAAATTTTGTATGTATTTAGAAACCAAGAATAAATTACCGTGGAGAATTTTGATAAAAGTGTCTCTTATTTCAAAGAGGGAAAGTTTGATCAGGCCTTAGTGGAAATCAATCGGTGTATCCAATCAGACGCTGTCAATCAAGAATATTATTTTTTCCGTGCCCGAGTCCTTTCACGCATGGGGAAATTTCAAGAGTCGTTAGCTGATTTTGATTGGCTACAGGAAAAAGATGCCTATAATCCTACCTATATCTCAGATCGGGCTGTTGTACTGCATTTATTGAAGAGAAATGAGGAGGCTTTGAATGAATTTGACCGAGCATTGAACTTGGAACCACAAAACCCTTACCGTTACTCTAGCCGAGCTTACTTTAAAGATAGAATTGGAGACCACAAAGGTGCCATTGAAGATTATGAAAAAGCGATTGAATTAGATCCAGAAGATGCAGTGTCCTACAATAATAAGGGAATGGTAGAGGAGAAAATGGGCTATATTCAAAAATCGAAGAAGAGTTTTGAGAAGTCCGATGAATTGATTGGATACACTAAAAAAGAACAAAGTGCTCAACCTACTAATGCATCTCCTTCCCCTAAAAAAGACCCTCCCATGATTACCATGGAACCGATGGATACAGAGGAAAGAAAAATTACTTTTCAATCTTACATAAAGACACTTAAGGAGGTATTCCTCAATGAAAAGGTGCGAGATGACTTTTGGAGCTTTATCAAAAATGGATTACGGTCAAGAAAGTCTTAAACTTTCTTGACCACATATAATGGTTTATTGATAAAATAAGACATTTTTCTAGAGATGTTTTTATCAAAGATTTGTTCAAACCAAGTTTTTTTCTTGCTCAACGTTACCAAAATATCACCTTTAGCGGTAATAAGATAATTTTCCAGCCCGAGTCCCGCATCATCCCTGTAAGCTTTCAATACGAAATTAACTTTTGGATATTTAATAAATGGTTTCAATTCTTGGATCATCGTTTGATGCAAGCTTTTATCGATTGATTTTACTTTAGTACTGACATGAACAAGATCTATTTCAGCATCAAAAAAGCCAGCCAACTCACTGATTTTTTGAATAGCTAATTTATCTTCTTCCAGATAGTCAGTTGCATAAACAAGCTTGCGAGGAACTTTGAAATATACTCTTCGAGGTATCGCTAAGACATCGATTTCAGCACGTTCTACGACTTTGGCTGTTCGTGTACCTACATAGTTCTTTTTAAAATCATTGATACCTTCTGTACCAATGACTAATAAATTCGCGTTTTCTTCTTTTGCAAAATCAAGGATTGAACTAACAATTTTACCTTCACGGATAACTGCAGTACAGGATTTCAGACCTTTGGGTATGCTCTCTTCGGAGACGGTCTTTACCAGATTTTCTAACTTTTTTTCTACAAATTCATAAGACTGACCATTACTTAACTCTTGGGCAGCCAACTTCTGATAATCTTCTTTATCTGGAACGTGAAATAGAATAAGTGCTGCCTGATATTTTTCACCTAATTTAGCAGCATATTCAATTGCATTTAAAGAACATTCTGAGAAGTCTGTGGGACAGATAATTTTAAAAACAGATTCCATGGTGTGATTAATAGCCTTTAATTCTATTTATTTGGTTTATTAAGGGTTGGGACATTTTCATTCTTCTAAAATTTTCAAGTATTTGAGGTGCCGCAGCATTCGGATTGGTAACACTGGCTATATGTGGCGTCATCATGATTCTCTCTTCTTCCCAAAATGGGTGATTGCTGGGAAGAGGTTCAACATGAAATACATCCAGTAAGGCACCTGAAATATAACCTCTTTCCAAAGCTACTAATAATTCTTGTTCATTTAAATGTTTTCCTCTAGCAACATTAATTAAATATGTGCCAGGATTGCATTTTTTAAATAACTCCAGATTTAAATACCCCTCAGTTTCGGCCGTTAGAGGAAGCATGCAAACCAATACATTGATCTGTTGCAAAAAATCATCCAGTTGAGAGCCAAAATAATAAGGATAAGACATGATTTTAGGACTTTTTCCAAATCCTGAAACCTTAAAACCCATGTATGACAACTTATCTACGATATCATTTCCCAAGGCACCTACTCCTAAGACACCTATACTAACTTCTATTTCTGGACTGGACATGTCCCATCGTTTTTCTCGTTGCTGCTGTTGATAACGCACTAGTTGCCTATGGTGATTGAGTACTCCCATGACCACGTAGTTAGTCATTGACCAAGTAAGTTTTTCATCCACAATCCGAGTTATTGGTGTATGCTCTGGTAGCTGAGGATCCTTCAGAATATGGTCTACCCCAGCTCCCATGGAACAAATAAGTTTCAAGTTTGGAAACTCTAATAAAATACCTGGAGGGTGATTCCAGAGCAACGCAGCTTCCACTGATAGTGGGTCTTGAATATCAGGATATACTTGAATAGGAATGGAAGGGTCCAATGATTGGAAATTGCTGATCCAAGCATCCATATTTTTGCCTGGACTAATAATTGCTAATCCCATGGTGAAGTATTAGTGGATTTGGATGAAGAAAATACAAACATATAACTATTCAATACTACAACAAGATTTAGACAAAAAAAAACCATTCATCTAAGCTTTAGCCCTAGACATCCATCAATCTTATAGTACCCCTAAAAAATTTAATTTATATTGCAAACAATACATTAACCAAAACTCATGGAATATATGAAAGTACATGTTGGATTCTTAGCGGCTTTATTTATGGCTGCATTTTGGATCAATACAGAAGCGCAGCAAATCAATATGCCACAAGCGAGCCCTTCAGCAAAAATTAGCCAGAAAATAGGACTTACCGATGTTACGATAGAATATGCACGCCCAAGTATGAAGGGAAGAAAAATTTTTGGAGAACTAGTGCCTTTTGGAGATGTTTGGAGAACAGGTGCTAATGCTGCTACACTTCTCACATTTTCTACGGATGTTAGTATCGAAAATCAACCACTTCCCGCAGGAACTTATGCACTTTATACCATTCCAGGGAGAGATGACTGGACCATAATTATTTCTTCGAATACAAAGTTATGGGGAGCAGTAGGTTACAATGCAGAAGATGATGTATTACGCGCGACAGTTAAATCAGGAAAAACTGGTCAGCGATACGAAACCATGGAATTTAATTTTGTGGATATGACAGATAACGCAGCATCTGTAGCGATTAAATGGGAAAATACGCGAGTCAGTTTCCGGATTGAGACAGAAGTGGATCAAATCGTTATGGATCAAATCAAAGCATTGATCATTGATCAAGAGGTTACAAACCCAGGTTTATACTACCAAGCTGCCAATTACTATTTTACGAATAAAAAGGATTTAAAAATGGCCTATGATTGGATTAGTAAATCGGTTGAAGCTGATCCTAAATACTGGACTATGCATTTAAAAGCAAAAATTGAAGCTGAGTTAGGATTGAAGTCTGAAGCTATACAAAGTGCAACAAGTTCGATGGCAATGGCTAAAGAAGCTAAAAATCCTGATTATGTAGGATTGAATGAACGTTTGATCCGTTCGTTACGGTAATGCATCGCTAATCGTTGTGAACCAGAAATAAAAAAACGGATAAAATCAACTTTATCCGTTTTTTCTATAGTTTAGTTGCTGTTATGAGTTAGATCAAAATAGCTTTTCAAATATTTTGTATGTGATCAAATAGGTCGGTCTGACACCTTCCATTCCCAAGGCTCCAGAAGCCAAAGTACTTCCAGTTTCCAGCGGATTATCAGAGGCGTAATACGCATACAATACTTTCACATTTCGTCCTATGCTTTGACGGATTTTGCTTTCTGACTGAATCGCTTTTTGATAATGTGCTCCTTCCATTTCCAGTCCGATAGCTTTCCAAGAAGATTGCATAAGATAGCTAAGGACATCTTTATTTTGAAGAGAAGTACCTAAGACAGTAAACATCGTTCCTTGATACACTCCTAATCCAAATCCTTCAAAATCCTCTTTGGTAAATAGATTTTCTAAAGGATAATTATCAGCAGTTCCTTCAAATACGTGACTATCGGGAATCATAATATCGCCCTTATGTCCAGTCAAAATCCCCGCTTTACCCATAATACTTGCAGACTGAACCCGCAACGGATGGAATTTTCCATCTTCGGTTTCATATGGCTTTAATAATTCATCAAAGCACTCATACGCTTGCTCTCCAAAAGCATAGTCCATTACAAGAATTACCGGTCTATCTTTTTTCTCTTTTGGAAGTTTCTTTCCAGGAATGATGGTATCTACCGTCATTTTCGCTGTATCCAAAAGTTGAACGTGGATATTTGTTCCCGAAACATCGTTTACTTCAATAAATCCATGATTTAAGGCATACGAATAAATGTCTTTTCCTTTATTGCTTTTCACGCCTTGACTAATTGCAATCGCTTCTTTTTCAATTGCTTCAAACGTCTTTAACCCTAAAGCTTGATGCCCATAAACGGTATTTAGTACTGAGTGTAAATTAGCCGAAATGATGTGGATGGGTCGATCAATCAAACCTTCTTCAAAAAGTACTTTTTTGATACTGTTTGCCCATAGCTCACCATAAACATGATGTCCTACTCGCATACGAAGGGTTGCTGAGAAAGAGATTTCCCTATCTAACTCGTGAAAAGCCTCGTCCATCGATAAATTACCCAAATGATATACCACATGGAATAAACTATGAACATGATTGGAGTTTTCAAATTTCACAACCGCAGTATGGGTTTCTTCAAATGTTCGTCCAATAACATGACTTAAATAGGAACAAGCGACTTCCATATCAAACTCTTCGCCTCTTGATTCCTTTTCTACTAATTGACCCAACATTTTCCAATTTAAATCAATTCTTCCCTTGGCATCGGTACTATTCTTTCTGATTTTTTCAGATTCAATGTACAAAAATGTCAAATGGGTCAAAATATCGTAAATATCGGACCTTCCTCTTGTCATCTCGACATACATCTGATCGGCATCTACCCTGTAGCAGTTTCTTCTTCTTTTGGGAGGAACTATCGGTGGGAATGTGGAATTTTCATACCCTTCTCTACTGATCAATCGAATGTATCTGCACTCTTCAATTCCTTTAGGCAAGCGCTCCATTACGTATAGGAGTCCGTCCAATTCAATTTTTTCGTCCTGACCTAATGCGCCATAAATTTCAGGACTTAACACTAAAAGTGAATCTACAAGCGATTCCCCCGAAACTCCCATCGGTTTATAGGACCCTCTCATAAAGAGATGTCTCATGGTGATGTATAGTTTTTCGATGGCTGCTCTTGATTCTTGTGCTCTAGTTCTTTGCATATTTGTAAAATTAGTTATTAGATAAATTCTGCAAAATTACACTTTTTTCATGAATTTCAGGCTATTGTTTTGATTAAATTGTAAATACAAGGGAATGCTTTTCCAGATTCAAGCTATTTTTCCCAAACAACAAGTGGTTAGCAAACACTTCAAATTAACCATACCTCTCCTTCAAAATCCTCAAATGATGTGCTGCATGCCCTGGAATAATCGCAATCAAGGCTCTTACAGAAACTTCCGTACCATTCGCGATTCCCCTAGCTTGGTACTGATCTACACGGATCGTTCGAATCATTTGAAGGATTGCTTTTCGATTGGCTGCAAAATCAGCTAACAAGTCTTCTACAGTAAGCAGATTAAAATTCCCCTCCGCGATGTAGAGATCTTGGTCAAAACCTGGTAGTATAGCATGCTCCCCTCTAGCAAAACAAAATGCGCGAAAGGCCATTACACGATCTGTATCTGTAATATGTGCTAATAATTCCTTTGGAGACCATTTTCCATGTGCATATGGTGTTGATGCCCAAACTTTATCCTTACTTTTAAAAATATCAAAAACCTCTTCAATTTGAGTATAAATTAGCTCAAGGACATTTAAGTCTTTAACGATATCCAAATAATTCTGATAGTAGGGGTGATATTCTCCCGTTAAGGGCCTCATCGTCTCATTCATGTAAAAGCATTTTTAAAGCTTATCAATTACAGACTAAATTAGTACGTTAAGAATAAAAAAAATCATCCCATGAAAAATATTTTACTGTTATGCTGTATTTTGATAGCACTTCCAGCCCTCTCTCAAACTCAGCTCGTCCATAGAAAAGCGTCCATTAGCCAAATGATTGATGAAATTACTGCTGAGAACCTGGAAAAATATGTACGAGATTTAGCTGACTATCGAACTCGTCACTCCTTAAGTAAAGGTAGTTCAGCCCAAGAAGGCATCGAGGCTTCCCAAGCTTATGTTTTAGGGTTATTCAAATCTTTTGAGAACCAATCAAATGGACGATTAACTTCTAGTATCGATTATTTCACTGTCCAAGGGGATGGTCGAAGAATCCCACAAGATGTACAAATAGGAAATGTGATGGCCACTTTAAAGGGTACAGACCCCACAGATGACCGTATTTTCATTGTTTCTGCACACATCGATAGTCGCGCGTTAGATGTAATGAATATCAGCATCGATGCACCTGGAGCCAACGACGATGGTTCTGGCGTTGCAGCAGTTATTGAACTTTGCCGCATCCTATCCAAGCGTGAATTTCCTTCAACTATTATCTTTGTGGCCGTTACAGGAGAAGAGCAAGGACTCAAAGGAGCAACTCATCTTGCAGAGCGCGCTAAAAATGAAAACTGGAATTTGGTTGCTATGCTCAACAATGACATGCTAGGCAATAGCAATTCATCCCAAACAAATATCAATGACAACACGCGTGTCAGAATTTTTTCAGAGGGTGTTCCTGTAGCAGAATCTGAGCGTATGGCTGCTATTCGTCGGTATACTAATGGGGAAAATGACAGCAAGTCAAGGCAATTAGCTCGCTATATGAAAGAGTTGGGAGAGCGCTATGTAGATCAACTAGAAGTGAAGTTAGTTTATAGAAATGATCGCTTTCTTCGAGGAGGTGACCATACTCCTTTTGCCCAGCAGGGATTCACTGCAATACGAGTAACTGAAATGAATGAAAATTACTATCATCAACATGAAAATGTCCGACTAGAAAATGGCATTCAATACGGAGATTTACCTGAGTTTGTAGATTTTGAATATGTCAGAAAAAATACTGCATTGAATTTGGCCTCACTTGCTTCCTTAGCTTCTGCTCCATCTGAACCTCAAAATGTCCGAATTGATGTGAGAAGACTAAGCAATACAAGTACCTTGCTTTGGGACGCACCTACCAACGGTAAGGCTAAAGGGTACTATGTATTGATGCGAGAAACAGATGAGTCTATGTGGCAGAAGAAATTTTATACGGAGGAAATGACACTCACTATCCCCTATTCTAAAGATAATTATTTCTTTGCAGTTCAGGCCGTAGGTATAGACGGTGACGAGAGTTTGGCTGTATTTCCATCCCCACTTACTCGATAAGCATTCCACTATTTAGGACTTTCAGATGAAGTTTCATCTGAAAGTCTTCTAGATCCTAACACATACCTATTTTGATTTAAAGCCATTTTTCAGGTTAAACTGATAGATATCAACCTTTTTTCAACCCCTTTTTAGGCTATCTTTAATGATTTACTAATCATTACATAATAAGTGCATGAAAATCAATTACTTAAAATTGTGATTATGTTTATTTTTTGCTACATTGGTTAACATTTAATTCCCACTTATGAACCTTTTTCTTTACTAACGATGACAACAAAATACAATTTTACTAAACTATCCTTGGCTGAATTTGGAAATTGGCTTTCCGCACAACGAGTTGGTAGGACCATCTTAAAAATTCAACAACATCACACCTATATACCATCATATCAGCACTTCAATGGTTCCAACCACTTTGAAATGCAAAGAAGCATGCGCAACACGCATATGAATATCAATCGATGGTCTGAAATTGCCCAACATTTTACAATTTTTCCAGATGGGACTATACTTACCGGAAGGTCCCTTGAAGATACACCTGCTGGAATAGTCAATCAAAATGCTAATGCAATCTGTATGGAGCATATTGGTTTTTTTGATCGAAATAAAGATGAAATGACGCCTGAACAACGGGAATCCATTGTAAAAGTAACTGCTCTACTCTGTCAAAAATTTAATTTGCCTGTTAATACCAATAGCGTCATTTATCATCATTGGTTTTCTAGTAAATCCTGCCCAGGAACCAATTTCTTTGGAGGTAACAAACGTGTGGATTGTGAAACACATTTTTTACCTCTGGTAAAACAAGCACTCAATTTACCCAGTACACCCACTATCAACACTGATGGAGGAATTCAAAAGTATGCTTTAGTAACAGCAAACAGTTTAAATGTCCGAACAGGTCCAGGCGCTACTCATCCAATTTCAAGTGATAGAGGTGCATTGCTGACTCAGTCGATTATCAGAGTATATGAGGTTCAAAACGATTGGTATAAAATTTCGAAAAGCTCTAAACACTGGGTTTCAGGAAAATTCACAATAGATGTTCAGCGATACATCGTTGTTCCAAAAACGTTAAATGTTCGCTCAGGACCTGGGACAACATTCTTTGTCGTTGACAAAATCCATCAAGATGAAAACGTTTTCATTACTGAAATTTCCGGTAGTTGGGCTAGAATAGGACTAGAGGATCGCTGGGTGTCCAAGAGTTTCTTGCAGCAGTTTTAAAATCAAAACTCTTTTCGAATAAATAATCCGGGATGCTGATTCCAGTCAGTTTGCCTCTGCCCACTACTTTCAGAAGTAAACTGATTGATGTCCATGCCCAAGCCAAACTGGAATGTTTTGTAATCTAATCCAAGCCTGATTGCTTGCTCACTAAAATTATGTTGTCTAAAATTAAAATTTGAATTAGCTATTACTTGTGTAAAAAGACTCCACCGGTCGTTGATTTTGGGTCTGAATTGGACAAATGCGAAAACATCTAAGTTGGGATTACGCGTCACTTCTATACTTGGGAATATACTCACAAGCCAATTATCTGAAATCTTTGTATAATTGAAAGCAACAATAGGAGAAAAGCCATCCTGACTAACAAAACCACCTGCTGCAAGTCCAAAATTTTCGGTTAACGAATAATTTACAGTAGAAAAATTAAATAATGAATTTGGATATGCTGGGTTATGACTAATCCTAAAAAGATTATAGCTAAAAAAGCTGAATCTTGAACTATCCGAAAAAGCTAATTCCCCCCAGAATTCATGGCTAGTATATCTTTTGGTTGAAAACACTTCGCCAACTATTTGTGCTTTCCCTGCTGTAGATAACACCCAACAAATGACCACTAAATGCACTTTAACTAGATTTTTCATGAAAATTCTTCTTAGTGATTACAATAACATGCGAATGGATAGTTCAAATAACAGTTAGTAGAATCGAAAAAGTTTACCTAGTTGCAATAAAATTTCCGAATCCTCGCGAGGTACCTTACAAAAACTTTTTGGGTGGTTACGCTACAATTTGAAAACAAACCCATATCTTTAGGTTAAATTGTTAAATTTCGTTTTAATTCATTGAAATCAATTTTAGTCTTCCTTTTTATAACCCACTATTTCAGTTATTTATGTTTCAAAAATTAATCCTCTGTTTTTTTGGACTGTTGCTGTTGACTATTCCTGCTATTGCCCAAAAACAAAAATTTGAGCGTGAGACTTTGTTCGGACCTGCTGCTTTTATAGATGCTCCTATCAGCGGTGAAGGATGGAGGCCGGGTTTTGGTATTGGACTATTGCGGAGGGTAAGCAAAAGAAGCGGTTTTGAAACTGGTCTATACTTTAGAAACTACCCTGAATTTATATCGGTATCAACCAACAATCGAACCTTTGAAGCGGTGATTCAGGAACGGAATTTGATGATTCCATTAATGTATCGATTTCAAAACAAATGGTTACATTTTTCTTTTGGACCGACTGTTGATTTTTATATGGGATGGAAACAAGTGTCTGGCACTGATATAAGTGTGGATACTTATGAACGATCACCTGCCATTGATCTTGGGATTATGACCAAAATTGGGGTACCAATCACTGTTTCGGATAAAATTAAAATACTGCCTGAAGTACGATTCAACCCTGCTTTTGTATTTTACAGAGTGTATGGAGGAGTTGGTGTGACTGTATGGTATAGGAATTGACTGGTTGATTTGCTGGTAAAATTAATAGGTTAGCCGTATGCTACCTTTCATGCTATCCAAAATAAATTCTAGGATCCATCATTCGAACACTAGTAACTATCAGTATAGCCCTGCAAAAAACCATTATTCACTCAAAAGAACTTCAACCAACCCAGGATAAATCAAATAGCTTTAGTTGTTTTGCTGTGTTTTCAAAACTTTTAGTAGATCTAGTACTAATTCATCTACTGCTTAACCGATTCTCTATTGATCACTTGGATCAAGCCAGCAAACACCATTACAGCAATACAACCTATTGCATTATACCACAAGAATCCAATATTGATAGCAATACCCCATAAGCTATCGCCATTATTGAAATGAATCAATAAGATCAAGGCTTCTGCTAGAAATGCAGCAATAAAAACGGCATTTCCTTTGACCCACTTCATGTAAAACCCTACAATAAATATACCCAAAATTGTCCCGTAAAAAAGGGATCCTAATAGATTGACTGCCTGAATGAGGTTTTCAAATAAGGTAGCATAAGTGGCAAAAAGAATGGCTATAAGGCCCCAAATAGCTGTGAACCACTTCGAAGAAAGCATATAGTGATACTCAGATCCTCTCTTCACGATGGATCGCTTATACAAATCTACCGTGGTCGTACTTCCCAAAGCGTTTAACTCCGAAGCTGTAGAGGACATTGCGGCGGAGAAAATTACTGCAAAGAGTAAGCCTACAATTCCTTTGGGGAGGTAATCCATTACAAAACGCATAAAAATATAATCCGTATCTCTCGTTTCCGCCAGTCCATCATTCCGTACAATAAGTTCTTTGGTTTCCTTTCGGATGCTTTCTTGGTAAAACGTTTTCTTCTTGATATTGTCCTGAGCTATGGCTACTGCTCGTTCATCGTTGATAGCAATGGCTTCTAACAATTCTTCGATATCTTTCTTTTTTTCAACAAACACTTGATTGTATTCTTCTTTTAAAAAATCAAAATCCTGCTTGTAGGGAGATTGTTCCAATTGCTCCGTTTGAACTTTATTAAAAACAACTGGAGGTTCGTAAAACTGATAGAAGACATATACCATTACCCCAATGAATAGAATGATGAATTGCATAGGTACTTTGAGAAGTCCATTCATCATCAATCCCATGCGGCTTTGCGTCAAAGAACTTCCAGAAAGATAGCGTTGTACCTGCGATTGATCGGTACCGAAATAAGATAAAAAAAGGAAAACTGCTGCTGTCATTCCTGACCAGAAATTATAACGGTCTGCCAAATTGAACTCAAAATTAACGATATTCAATCGTTCCATTTTACCGGCTACGTGCATGGCTTCTGTAAACTTTACTGGCAGCATGTTGATTACAAAAATTCCTGCTAGAACCATCCCCCCCATCATCACAGCCATTTGCTGCTTTTGCGTAATAGATACAGCCTTGGTACCTCCCGAAACTGTATATATGATCACTAAGACACCAATAAAAATATTTGTGAATGTGAGATTCCAACCCAATAAAGTAGAAAGAATAATGGATGGAGCATAAATTGTAATTCCCGCTGCTAAACCTCTCTGAATCAGGAAAAGTAATGCAGCCAATGTACGGGTTTTGAGGTCAAATCTTGATTCTAAAAACTCATATGCAGTATAAACCTTCAGTTTGTAATACATAGGTAAAAAAGTAACTGAAAGGATAATCATCGCCACTGGTAAACCAAAGTAAAATTGGATAAAACGCATGCCGTCCTCATAAGCCTGCCCAGGTGTACTTAGGAAAGTGATGGCAGAGGCTTGGGTAGCCATGATGGACAAGCCTATGGTCCACCAGTTCATATCGTTTCCACCACGGATATAAGACTCCATATCCTTAGCCCCATAGGTTTTCCAAACACCGTAGCCTACAATAGCTGCCAATGTCCCAAACATCACTAACCAATCAATCAGACTCATGAGAAATACTCAGTTATCCAGTAAAACAGGGCAATAAAAATCACCAATACTAGCATCAAACTTATATACCAGTTTCTCCAATTGATCTTATTTTCCATTCCCTTGTTCAATCAGGTTTACAAAAATTTTGATGGCACCTGGAACACCAGCAGGAAGTTGTCTAAACCAAGAAATTCCTGAATACGTGTAGGTACCTTTTCCAAAAGTAGTAAATAATAGGGATCCCTGCGTTGGATTTTCTCCAGGATCGTTCATAGTAAATGGCGTTTGATAATTTGCGTCCCAATTACTGGCAAAATATAAGCCACGCTCTTGTACCCAGCCTTCAAAATCTGAAGCTGTTACTTTGTTAGGATAGGCCATTAAGCGATGGTTGTACGCTACCTGGACAGGGCTACCTTCAACAGTTACTCGATCCCGAGATATAGAAAATGGATAAGGGCCTAATTCTCTAGTCAACAAAGGTGAAGAAGTGTTGTATTGTACGATGACATTACCACCTTCTTTGACATATTCCATCAATTGATCTACATTATTTGCTAAAGATTGGTTTACGTTGAAAGCACGAATGCCTATGATAACAGTTTTAAATTCAGCAAATCGGCGTTGATTCAATTCCGCATCATCCAATATAGTTAAGTCATACCCCAAGCTTCTTAAAATCTCAGGAACATCATCCCCTGCCCCTTGAATATAGGCAACTTTGCCGCCGCTGATTTTCAAATCCATTTTTACCAAATTGATTTTGGTATCCGTAAAATATGTCAAATTAGGAATATGCTTGTAGATAATCCGCTTAGTATCCTGTGCAAAAGATTGTCCATTCGGAAGCACATAGCGGACTCCCACCTGCTTAGTCAACTGATCTGAATCAAGAAATGTAACGGAGTAAACCATTCGCTTTCTACGTTCATCAGTACTCAACAACTCAACTTTATATTGACTACTCTCCAAGCCATCTACCTGAAGCGAGCCATTTTGTTTCAATTCATTCCGGAAGGAAACTTCCACCCGTAGATCTTTGCGGGCACCCGGAATTAAAAATACATTATTTTTATCCAAACTTACATTGACCTCAGGTACAAGTGTGAAAGGTTGCTGAATTTCTCCATCTACTTGATCGTTGTACTTATATCTCAAAGGGATAGTAACATGCATGATTTGCCCATCCACTTCAACTAAGGCTGTACCAGCAATGCTTGGTTCATTGATCGGAGGGCCAATAAGGGAGGGATCTTGAATATCAAAAAGACTGTTTTCTATGCCATTCGCTAGCCAAAAAGGCTGAGATACTGGGTAATCTACTGGAACCCTAAAGCTAAGGGGATAAACTACTACCTGATTATTGACAGCGATTTGATTGAATGATTGGTTAAATAGCTGTCCTTGAAAAGATTGAATTCGCAAAGGAAGTCCGCTTGGATTATTGAAAACAAATTCTGTAGAAAGCTCCTCTCCCGGATAGCCAATTTCTTTTTTGATAATAAACTCAGCCTTGACTCCCAAGGTCTGCAAAATCATGCGATCTAAATGCTCCTTTTTTTCAGCCACCCAGACATCATTGCTTTGTATAGGATTCAATAGCCTACGGATTTCCAATAATTGCTGCACATGTTGCGTTGGTTGGATAAATTGAAAGGAAGCAAGTAGTTGATCGATTTTGGTTTCTATTTCTTTGCCATTGACTATTTCAAGCCAGCGATTTGGGATTCCATCAAAAGGAGAACTGGTAAATGGCTCCCCTTTAACAAGTTCAATGAAATCATTCCCTTTCCCTATTTGAGAGGTTGAACCAAATCCCTGTGATTTGTGCATGGTACGGCTATCGGCCGCTATTTGAGAGTAAGTTTCGCCCAACAAAGGATTGAAATCTCCAACCGTACTGAATGTATGATATTGTTTATCCTCCTTAGGCTCATATTGACCACCCCATGAATACGCATTCCAGAAAATTCTACGGACTTTCCATGGCTTGATAGTCTTGAGTTGTTCAGGAAATACATCCGCTCTATCACTAATTTCAAAAGCTTCAGATGATAAAATCGCAGAAGTTGTATGGTGCCCATGGGTAGTTCCAGGAATGGTATTGAAACGATTAATGATGATATCCGGTTGAAATTTCCGAATGATCCATACCACATCAGATAACAGTTTTTCTTTATCCCAATTCATCAAGGTTTCATCAGGATTTTTTGAAAAACCAAAATCCAAAGCTCTGGAAAAAAGCTGTCTACCGCCATCCCGTTCTCTTGCTTTCATTAATTCATGGGTTCGAATATAGCCCAATTCGATTCCCAACTCTTTCCCAATCAAATTTTGCCCTCCATCTCCTCTTGTCAATGATAAGTAAGCTACTTGCGCATGTTCCGCATTTGCTAAATACCCGATCAAGCGTGTATTTTCATCGTCTGGATGTGCTGCAACGTAAAGGATCCTTTTGGTTTCTTTAAATTTCAGCAAATCATGATACAATGCGGAAGAAGGAAGGTTTTGTGCTTGTGTAAAGCTTATCAGGGATAAAACAAAAACAATTACTAGTTGGCTAAATTTCTTCATAAGGACAGAATTTCCGAAAAGCTAAAAGGAAAGTTTGGATGAACAAATACTTTTTTTGTGAAAGGGTAAATGAAATGTAATGTTGCAAGGAATAAACGCTGTATGGCAAAGGAAGTTTGTAGTTTGCAAAGAGTAATTTCAATATTCAAGAAAGGAATTAGCGATGGAGGAATATTTAAAGGTTTAGAGCAAAATAAGCTTCACCATTATAATTGATAGCAGCCTACCGCAATATATTTTGCAGAATAATTAAATAATATGATTATCCGCAATTACACCAGAGTAAAAATAATATACAGCGAATTGCGGATAATCGACCACTGTCAACGGTCTACTGTCAACAGATACATTGGAAAGCTAATGCAATGTGATCAATTGTGTAGCTACTGAAATAAATGCGGACAATCAGTTTAAATAATAAGGTTTTAAAAAAACCATGCTATTAAAAAAAACAAAAAAATAAGACTTCGCGCTATACTTCAATTAATACCTATTGCGATCATTAAAAATAGAATAAGCGACCGTCCACTCGAAAAAATCAGCTTTGAGAGCGTGAGCCTTGATAGAAAGCCCAGCTGAAATTCCATTAGTTAATCTATACCGAATTCCTACGCGGGAATAATACCAGGTTACTTCTTCATTGTGGGTATTGCGGTGAAGATAAGCTCCTATGCCTATTGGCACATATAACTGAGGCGTCAATACCCACTCCCAAATACCAATAACTCCTACAGATGCTCTGTCAGAAAAGGAAACAGGGGAACGGTTCAAACGACTCGCAGCAGCTCCAGAATAAAACATATCTGCCCCTACTCCAAACCTAAATTTGTAATCCCTTTGCCAAACCCGTTGAATTCCTACAGCAAGTTTAGGGTACTGTCCTTCTCCTGTGGTATAATTTTTTCCTCCTGCACTTACTAGAAAATTCCATTGAGGAACATCCTCAAATATTGGGATAGGTTTTTTATACGTAGCAATATGGTAACGTTCATTTAAAACACTTCGCAGACCAATCGTGAAAGGAATGAAATTCAATCCTGTATTTGGCTTTCTTAAAGAACCATTAGAAAAGTGCTTTAAGCCGATCGAAGCATCTAAAAAAAGCCCTGCATTGATACGATAGGAACTCGTAAAGCCAAAATGGCTATAGATGTTTTCATAAGAGCCTATAAACTGATTCAGTGGATTTTCCTCTTCGTCAAAAGGCCTAAAATTGAATCCAATTCCAACCGAAGTAAAGTAGCTAAAACTAAGTTGCTCATTAAAGTACCTTTTCTTAAAAGGAATATCCACAAAGGCATAAAGTGCATGAGGCTGACCCAAAAACTCACTTTTAAATGTAGCACTGTAAAAACCTACACCGAAGGTAGGATTTCTATACAAATGATTGTACAGGGTTGGTTCTGTTCTCTTAAAACCCAATCGAACATCAACTGCTTTGTATTCAAACGAGTTTCTCAACTCTCTTCCCCAATCTGTATTCGCATGAACCAAAGGACCTCTTTCAACTAACACTGAAAAGTCTTTTCTATACTTGGGTAGTGCTTTATCCAATGAATCTATCTTCAAAAATGTATTCATATAGGATTTACTGGCAGAAGAGTTTGACCACTCTGCAGTATCTAAAACTCTGATGTCAAACTCTAAAACTCCAAATAAAAAACCAACGATTAGCAACATAATTAGTATTCGTTCATTTCCCTATACGGAAAATTGAAGTATTAGATGAGTAAACAGGGTATCCTGATATAAAAAAACCTGACTTATAAAAGTCAGGTTTTTTATATATCGAATTAATGAGGTATGAAAGTTATGATTAATTTATATCAAGCCTAAACCTTCATTCATTAATTTTTATCTTTCCATCCAACCTTCACCTAGAATAGAGATCAACTTTTGATTGTATTTCTCTGCCTCTGCATTGTTTTTCAAACGAGTATGAATTTGAAAAAGAATTTCTAGTATTTCTGTATTTTCAGGTCTCAATTCAGCTGCTTTGGTAAAGTAAGGGACTGCATCGCCATAAAGACCTTCAGCTTCTTTAGTCATTGAATCTGCTCTTTTTTCCCATTCTGCATCTGATAAGTTATTTACCTCAGCTAAAATGGCGCGGGCTCTATCCAAATAGATTGCTCCGGTGTAGTAGTTTCCTTCAAAGAAATCTGGATCAGCTTTTACTGCTTTTACATATTGCTCTAAAGCACCTTCCAAATCACCTGACTGCTCTAGTAAGTAACCATATCTCAATAACAAACCAGCATTTTCAGGATCGTCTTTCAGGGCATTTTGAACAGACAAAAATGCTTCATCCATCTTATTCATTTGAAGTAACAATTGAACTTCAAATTCCGAAAGCGTTTTATCTTCAGGGAAATCTTTCTTGGCCATCGTTACATATTTGTAAGCTGCCTCAGGATCCTTCTCTTCTCCAGATGCAATTTGGATTAAGAAATAGTATGTATTCAATTTATCGTATTCAGGCACTTCCAATAATCTATAGAAATGTTTCTTAGCCGCTTCAATATTTCCCATTTCTGTGTAAGCCAAATAGCCAGCATTAAAATTTGCTGTTGTATCTGCTGGATCAATATCAGAAACTAAATTGAAGAATTCGTAAGACATGGTGTAATCTTCATCCTCATATGCTTGGATAGCTTTATCAAAAGAAGCCAATCTCAAAGAAACCATTGAATAAGGTCTCAAATTATCAGGCATTCCTGGGATTTCTTCTTTCCAGACATCTTTTCCTACTTTACTATTCTTATCTCCGTCTACCATTTCCATGGTTTTGGTAAAGGAATTGAAAGCATTTCTACCGATGGCAACCGTAGAAGCAGCAAAATCATCATCTTGTGAGAACAATTTAGTCTCAATTTGACCTTTCAGCAGCATATTTGCTGGATCATCTTTAGTCTCTGGGTCAGATAAGGCCGCACTGATCTCTTCTAAGGCCACTTCAAGATTGCCTTTCTTGAAGTTAGAGCTAGCCGATCTTACAACTTTTTTCTGGGCAAAGGCAGCCGTAGCAAAAACCACAAGTGCCAATGATAAGATTAACTTTTTCATCTGTTTTCTAATTTGCTAAATTGTTTGGTTCTGATTAAGTTCTATTATTCTGTTGGTTTATCAACTTCTGTGGGTTCTCCATCCGCTGATTCTACTTCTTCTTCTTTTCGTATTTTTTCTACGGATGAAATTTCATCACCTTCACTTAGTTTAATGAGACGCACACCTTGAGTAGCTCTACCCATCACCCGTAATTCTGAAACTGGGGTTCGGATCGTGATACCTGACTTGTTGATAATCATCAAATCATCCGAGTCTACAACTTCTTTGATGGCTACTAAGTGGCCTGTCTTTTCAGTTACATTCATGGCTCGTACACCTTTCCCACCTCTGTTGGTAATTCTATATTCTTCTAAAGGAGATCGTTTACCATACCCTTTCTCGGAAACTACCAAAAGGTTAGCATCTTCTCTAGAGGCACATACCATGCCAATTACTTCGTCATTAACATCTGTTAACGTGATCGCTTTGACCCCTGTGGCTGTCCTTCCCATTGGCCTAACTGTAGACTCGTGGAAATGAATAGCTCTACCGGATTTCGCAGCAATGATAATATGAGAATTACCGTCAGTCATATCTACTGCCAATAACTGATCGTCCTCTCTAATATTCAAGGCTATAATACCGTTAGTCCGAGGTCTTGAATATTGTTCAAGTGTAGTTTTCTTAATAATTCCTTTTTTGGTAACCATAACCAAGAAATTATTATTGATATAATCCTCATCACCCAAATCTGTTACTTGAATAATGGAACGTATCCTATCATCCGACTCAATGTTAATCAGATTTTGAATTGGCCTACCCTTGGAAGTTTTGGATCCCTCCGGGATTGCATAGGTTTTCAACCAGAATAATTTTCCATGATCAGTGAAAATCAACAAATAGTTATGGGTAGAAGCTGTAAACAAATACTCTGTCCAATCATCTTCTTTAGTAGTTGCTCCCCTACTTCCAACTCCCCCTCTTCCTTGGGATCTGTATTCGTTGAGTAATGTTCTTTTTACATATCCCTGATGTGAAACAGTAATGACTACTTCCTCATTAGGAATCATATCCTCATAACTGAAATCTTCGGCATTATGCTCAATTACTGTACGACGGGAATCATTGTAACGTGTCTTTATTTCTGTCAATTCATCTTTGATGATTTGCATCCGCTTTTCTTCGCTTTCCAAGATGAACTGCAACTCTTCAATTAGAGCCATAATTTCTTTGTACTCCTCTTGAATTTTGTCGCGCTCCATGCCTGTCAATCGCTGCAATCGCATATCCAAAATCGCACGAGACTGGATTTCACTCAAGCCAAAGCGTTCCATCAAACCATTTCTTGCAGTTTCAGGATCTCTTGAACTACGAATCAATGAAATTACCTCATCTAGGTTATCCAACGCAATGAGATAACCTTCTAATATATGGGCTCTTTTCTGGGCTTCTTGTAATTCATATTCAGTCCTTCTGACTACTACTTCATGTCTATGATTGACATAATGTACAATCATATCCTTTAGGTTTAAGGTCTGTGGACGACCTTTTACTAAGGCAACATTATTAACTGAGAATGATGTTTGTAACTGTGTTTGTTTGTATAGATTATTCAATACAACATTAGCTACAGCATCTCTCTTTAATTCATAAACCACCCGCATTCCTTGCCTATCCGATTCATCCCGGATCGCTGAAATGCCGTCAATCTTTTTCTCAGTAATGAGTTGAGCTGTTTTCTCAACCATACTGGATTTATTAACCTGATAAGGTATCTCAGTGATAATAATGGATTCTCTCCCATTATCTTTTGTTTCTATATCAGCTTTTCCTCTGATGATAATTCTCCCCCTACCCGTTTCAAAAGCAGCTTTCACTCCATTGTAACCATAAATTATAGCTCCCGTCGGGAAATCAGGGGCAATGATAAACTCCATCAATTCGCTGATGGTAATATCTCTATTATCGATGTATGCAATGATCCCATCTACTACCTCTCCCAAATTGTGTGGAGCCATATTGGTAGCCATACCTACGGCAATACCAGAGGCTCCATTCAAAAGAAGGGCTGGGATTTTGGCAGGTAATACAACAGGTTCCTTTAAGGAATCATCAAAATTCAATTGGAAGTCTACCGTGTCTTTGTTGATATCTGTAAGCAACTCCTCAGCTATACGCTTGAGTCTTGCCTCCGTATAACGCATCGCCGCTGGATTATCTCCATCAATGGAACCAAAGTTACCTTGACCATCTACCAAAGGGTAGCGCAGGGACCAAGGTTGAGCCATACGAACCATCGTTTCATAGACTGCTGAATCTCCATGCGGGTGATACTTACCCAATACCTCCCCTACAATTCTTGCAGATTTTTTGTAAGGTTTGTTATGCAAGACACCTAATTCTTGCATTCCGAATAAAATCCTTCTATGTACAGGCTTTAATCCATCCCTGACATCCGGAAGTGCTCTGGAAACAATAACCGACATTGAATAATCAATGTAAGCTCCACGCATTTCGTCTTCGATATTAATAGGTATGATATTCTCGTTCTCTCCTCGAGCCATAAATTGTTGTTATCTCAATAAGCTTGCAAGTTAATAAAAAAGATGATGCTTTAAAAAGATTATTTACCGAAGGAAAAGGCAAATCCACCCCTATTTAGTACCATTGGCCAACCTTCCTGTTTTGCAACTGAAAGATAGAACTCCCTCTGTATTCTACACCGTCATGTAAGTGTCTCATTACTACCCCACATCCTGGCTTTTTGCATCGTTTCGTACCTGGTAAACTAACAGATAACCCTATTTGTATGGGGTACAACACCTGATTAAGATTTTGAAACTCGGTTGGGTTTTCTCCTTGAAAAATGAAATTTCTTGATTCATATCCTGCTTTTACAAATAGTCTTGCATATTCTGAAAAGTCCCTTTCTACACGAAAAGAAACATTGTAGAATGGATCAGAATTTGCATTAACTTGAGGTGAAATATTATTCCGAATGATGATATTCCCAAACTGTCCTTCGACCATAAATCTCCAAGGATAATTTTGCCTAATTCTTTGGTTTTTTTGAGACTGCATATAAAAGTTTTGAGAAGCATATTTCCTGTATTTCCAGTTTAAAAATTTTGCCCGCTTTCTGGCATCATATAAAACCAACCCTACTGTACCAAAAACTTTATCAAACGTATACTGGGAATGATCCAATACCAACTCAAAAGGATTCGCTTGTAAATTGTCCATTCGTCCTATTTCTCTTCCATAACCACCTCCAAGCGTGATCGTATTAAATAGATTAATGTTTGCAGCAATATGCATTGGAATAGCCGACTGTACGCTTCTAAAAGATAACGTATCGTTGGCCGTCACTGACCTTGGGAAGTCGAGATCTTGAGTTTGAACAATCGGATACTGAGACGAATTCTCTGAATTAAAGAGCATACTATTTTGATGGTAAGCTGCACCGGCACCGAATTCCACCGAAATAAGAGATACCAATGAACGTGTCACATTTCCTATCTTGTTATCACTTTTTCTACCTTTTTCTCGAGCTCTATTATCTAAACCAAAAATATCATCTTGGGCAACTACATGATTGCTTACCCATAGGAAAACCATTGTCAAGTATATCGCAATTTTTATCATTTTATTCATAACGTGCTAAAGTAACTATTTGTATGAGTATACAAACAAAAAAGGCCTTCAAAATGAAGACCTTTAATCAAACAAACCAAATAAAAGGGGGGATTGTTACTGAGTATCAGCATCAGATGTTGCCTGTAATTTCAACTCAGCAATCATAGAATCTATCTGTGACTTCACAGAAGGATCAGTCATGGCTCTTTTTACTTTATTGTATGTAGCAGCACCCAAGACTTCCGGATCTTTGATCAATTCAATCATATATTCTTTCACTTCTTCCCCGATGGAATCGATGTAACTTTGGATCTCGGCATAGGCTGCTTTTTCTTCATCAGTCACAGAAATCTCTGCCATTTTTTCTTCATTACCCCAAGCACTTTTGATTTCATTGTAACGAGCACCACCACCTAAAACTTCATCCTCTCGAATCATTTCTACAAGTTTTTCTTGCTTTTGTTGCGTAAACGCAGACACCAAAACTTCCATCGTGGCATACTTTTTCATCTCTTCCTCGGTCACTTCATCCGAATCATCTTGTGCTACAACCTGGAAGCTCATCAAGCCTGCCAGTAGAAACGCGAAAACAAATAATTTCTTCATTACAATAATTGGTTTAATACGAAAATTTGAATTAATCCTGAATTAAACCTAAAAACAGCTTTTTTCCAAAAAATTGGAGAAAATACAGAACTTAAAAAATGTTAAATGGTAAATATTTTGGACCAAAGGGGGAAAAGAATCTGTTCAAGAACTGTAAGCTTTTAGTCCATCTACTACGACTTTTTTATACTTACAATTCTTGAAAGTCTTCCCAAGAAAAATGATTCTTCAACAAGGATGTTTTTGCAAAAAGCCTTTTTGTTAGTCGTTAAAGGCTCTTTAATTGCTTAATTGTTTCAATGGGATTTGAAGAGTTGAAGACGAAACTGCCGGCAACTAGTACGTCCGCACCTGCTGCCATCAATAGAGGCGCATTTTCTAAATTCACTCCACCATCAATTTCAATGACCGTAGGAGCGTTCTTACGATTGATCAACTCTTTTAATCTTCTAACTTTATCGTACGTATTTTCTATAAATTTTTGTCCGCCAAAACCTGGATTGACTGACATCACACATACCAAATCAATGTCTTGAATCACTTCTTCCAATGCACTGATTGGTGTATGCGGATTGATGGCTACTCCTGCCTTACAGCCTAAAGCTTTGATTGCTTGCAGACTCCTGTGCAAATGCACACAAGCTTCTACATGGACCGAAATTACTGCGGCTCCTGCGTTGGCAAAAGCTTCCAAGTAATTATCGGGATTGACAATCATCAAATGGACATCTAAAGGCTTTTTAGCATGCTTGGAAATGGCTTGAGTGACGGGAATACCAAAAGAAATATTAGGAACAAAAACACCGTCCATGATATCCACGTGAATATAATCACAGGCAGAGGCATTTAACATTTCTATTTCAGACTGTAAATTAGCAAAGTCTGAGGCTAATACGGAGGGTGCTATTTGAACAGGCATGTTGGGAATTTTCTTGCAAAAGAAATAAAATTTGGTCAACAGGCCTATTTTTTAATGAATTTTGTCCTGTAGATTGCTGAACCGGATTGAATTTGGAGCATATACAAGCCTGTTTGCTGTATTGAAACAGGAATCGCAAAGGGCTCCCTCAGGCCTTGGCGAGTGATAGCCCCAGTCCATACTTTTCTGCCTTGCATATCAAATATTTGCACGCGCGCATTCACATGCTGATCAAAGGCTACAAATAGAATATCCCCTTTCAAAGGATTAGGATAGACTTTGCGCTGAATCAATTCTCTATCCACACTCAAAATTTCTCCTAAAAAGGCTTTTCGAAATTCTGGAATACCATAGCCAAACTCATTGTCAGGATTTTCTGATTGAGAAGCACTTTGGCGCAGATAGTGGATAAGTTCATCTTTTGTAAGCTGAGGCTTTGCTTGCCATAAACCCGCAGCGAGTGCAGCCACTTGAGGGGAAGAAAAAGAGGTCCCACTTCCTCGTCCAATCTGACCATTGGGACGCATCAACCAAACATCACTCCCTAAAGTAGTTAAATCCGGCTTGATACGACCATCAGCAGTAGGGCCTTGAGAACTAAATCCTGACCTTATAAAATTACTTGTAACTGCACCTATAGCCAAAATTCCCGTGGCATCCGAAGGCATGGTAATTGAACTAGCCCCTCTCCCACCATAATTCCCAGCAGAGGTCACTACTAATATTCCTTTATTTCCTGCGATAGTCGCTCCTTTTGTAATCACTGAGGTATTTCCGTCCAAGTCAGCAATGGTGTAATCCATGCTTGGATCATCAAAATCCCAATAACCCAAAGAGCTATTGATAATATCTACACCCAAACTATCAGCATATTCTGCTGCCTTGACCCAATTGTACTCTTCAATCCGGTATTCAGTAGGCACATCTTCTGTAATACAAAGGATATAATTCGCTTCTGGCGCTCCAGCTACTAATACATCTGGATCATTTGAGGCAATAAGGGAAAGCACATTCGACCCGTGCTGATTTTTAACAAAAACATTGGTGTTCCATGGTTCCACAAAATCCTTGGTTCCTATGATCTGATTATTGGTTGATAAATGAAGAAGACTTGGTATAGTATTCACTCCAGGAAAACCTGCATCAAAAACAGCGATGGTGATTCCTTTTCCTTTGAAACCCTCTTCATGCATGGCGGGAATACCAAGCAGCTCGTTTTGAAATGTATACACAGGCCCATTCATAGTCCGTGTCGACTGATTAGATTCAATAGCTAATTGATTAAACTTACGATGAGCTGTTTCAGGTTGAAAAGCTGCAGGAGCTGAAAATCCGGGAGCTACAAAAACAACTTTTTCAACAAAATCTAATTGGGAAATTTCAGCGATGGCTTCAGGTTCAGCTACCAAAACTGAAGCATTCAACCAGTTAGAATGGAATAAAAAACGAATAACCTTATCTTCGATGTACGTTATGTATTTTTCAGAAACTGGTAAATCTAGGCTATCCAAATTGATTTGCTGCCTTTCTCTTCGCTCAATAGAGGGATTGGTAAGAAAGGCTTGCGGATTAGTCAATGAAAAATCTGTTTGTGCTTTATATTTGTAATGAACAGCATACCTGTTTTGGGCTTGAACAGTAGCCATGCTGACCCAACATAACAAACACACCAAGAAAATTCTAAATTCTGCCATAGTCCACTAAAATCATATGTGATTTTCTTCCTCCATTGATCAACTGTTCACCTAAGCAGTCGTTTCTTGAACAATAAGTGAAAACTTCAGAGTATTGTTCGACCAACCCAATTCCCTGGGCAAAAACCTCATAACGCTTATCTCTGAATGTAATCAGATCATCTTCATCTTCTTGTTCTACCAAAATTGCCCGAGGATACATGATACCGCCCGATTGAACCAAACCTGCCCTGACAATTGTGAAAAAATCACGTTCGGCTGCATTAAAAACATTGGCATCCCATTGCACTGATTCCCTTGGAGGAAATACCAATGGAATCGTATTTTGGTTATCAATGAAACGAATGAGCGCATTTCTACGAACAAACATGGCGTAGTTACCAACAGTAGTCCAAGCAATTCGATTGATAGATTCTTCTCTTTTGATCACATATACCAATTCATTCTGAGCATTGACATACGTGTAATCTATGATATCTCTTACAAAGTAAAAACGCTCTTCCTGATCATTTTCACCGAATACGCGTATTTCTTCCACTTCATATAACCAAAATCTACCAACGCTTAATGGTTGGTAATCTTTACCTATATCAATCACGGGATTTTCTGTCTCACAAGAAAACAGTGCGATCAACATAATCCAAATCAAAAATTTCTTTTGCATAAAAGCCATCGGAGTACTACGCCTTAAAAATACATTTTTCGGATGAAATCATGTACCTTAGCGGTCATAAATTAAAAAATACGAGAAAAATGGCGCTTAAAACCTTTGTAAAAATCTCCAATGTCAACAACCTCACCGATGCTCGCTATTGTGCTGGTATGTACGTCAACTGGATGGGATTTTGTCTTGAAGAAACAAACGAGAACTATCTTTCCCCCGAAAAGTATAAAGAAATTACAGCTTGGTTATCAGGAGTCTCTTTTGTAGCTGAATTTGAGCATTCTCATCCAGAAAACATTCTGAAAGCAATCCAGTCTTATGAGGGAATTGACGCAATAGAGATATCTGAGGACATCCATATCCCCATGCTGCTCAATACAGGAAAGGCGCTGATTTATAAAACATTGATCAATTCCCCTGAAGATATTTCCAGCCTTATTTCAAAGGCTGAAGGATACAGAGAAAACCAAGTGACACTTTTACTGGAATCAAGTCAAGAATTGTTAGACGAAAAAATGATTCCATTGCTTGCCACGCTTTCTCAGCAAACGCAAGTTCTCTTGGGGTTTGGTTTAGAGGCAAGTACTCTTGAAACCATTTTGGAACAAACCGGCGTATATGGTGTAGCTCTAAAAGGAGGTACAGAAATTAGCCCTGGTCTCAAAGATTTTGATGAATTAGCTGAAATTTTGGAAATATTAGAAGTAGAAGATTAAGATTATCAATGAAATTAGATAAGCAAACAATTGCCCAAGACTTTAAAATTCTCCAAGATCATATCTGTCAGGAATTGGAATTAGAAGATGGGCAAGGTAAATTCAAGGAAGACAAGTGGACAAGACCTGAGGGAGGTGGTGGTCGAACCCGAATTTTCGAAAACGGAAAGATTATCGCAAAAGGAGGAGTTGCCTTTTCAGCCGTAGAGGGCCCTACTCCAGATAAAATCTTGCAAAAATTACAATTGGAACAAGCAGAGTTTTTTGCCACAGGAGTATCCATTGTTATTCACCCTGACAGCCCTATGGTTCCGATCATCCACATGAATATTCGCTACTTCGAAATGAGTTCAGGTGTACGTTGGTTTGGCGGCGGTATAGACCTTACGCCACATTACATCGATCCAAAAGATGCCAAATATTTTCATGAGCAAGTAAAAGAAACCTGCGACCGATTCAATGCGTCCTATTACCCTAAATTCAAAAAATGGGCCGATGATTACTTTTATTTGAAGCATAGACAGGAAACTCGAGGAGTTGGAGGAATTTTCTTCGACCGTTTGGTCAGTGATGATGAAAATGAAATGCAACAAATTTTTGAATTCGTAAAAGCTGTAGGGTATGTATTCCCAAAGATTTATCGGTATTTCATGTCAAAAAACTCGGTCATTCCTTATGGTAGTCGAGAAAAACAATGGCAAGCCCTGAGAAGAGGGCGCTATGTAGAATTCAACTTGGTATGGGATGCAGGTACTAAATTTGGTTTAGACACCAATGGACGCACAGAAAGTATCCTGATGAGTATGCCTCCAGTAGCAAACTGGGAGTATATGCATCAGCCTGAAATTGGGAGTGAAGAAGCCTTTACATTGGAACATTTGAAAAAAGATATTGATTGGCTTATTTATTAAAAGATGCTTGAATTTCTAAAATCGCTGGATGAGTCATTGCTATTTTTTTTTAATGGCCTCCATCATCCTATCCTTGATCCTGTCATGTATACTGCTACTCAAACTTGGCCTTGGGTACCCATGTATGCTTTTTTACTATTTTTAATTTGGAAGACACATGGGCTACAAGGCTGGTGGACTTTGATAGGGATATTTTTGGCTATTCTATTTGCTGATCAATTCACATCTGCCTTTATGAAACCCTTTTTTGGCAGGTTGAGGCCTTGTCAAAATCAAGATTTTGCTGAGCTATTGCATACTTACAAAACCTGTGGTGGAAAATTTGGTTTTGCTTCTTCGCATGCTGCCAACAGTTTTGCAATTGCAACCTTGATGTGGCAACTCATCGGTAAAAAATACCCCCATGTCAAATGGCTTTTTCTTTGGGCTGCATTTTTCTCGTATACACGTGTCTACCTAGGTGTACATTATCCTGGAGATATAATCGTAGGAGCGATCGTAGGTTCGATATGTGGATATCTAGCCTACTTGATCAGCTTCACACTGCACAAATTCGCAAGGAAAATTACCAGCAACTAATTATTGCTGGTACCCTCTGATGATACGTTGTATATATTTTCCTACAATATCAAACTCCAAATTGACCTCATCCCCTACCCGTAGTTGATGAAAATTGGTATGTTCATAGGTATATGGGATAATCGCCACTCTGAATGAACCATTTTGGGAGTTGAAACAGGTAAGACTGGTCCCATTAATAGTGATAGAACCTTTTTCAACGGTGACATTACCTGTGGATGGATCAAAGGAGAAATCAAAAAGCCAAGAACCGTCTTGCTCTTGAATGCTTCTAACCGTTCCAATTTGGTCTACATGTCCTTGTACAATATGCCCATCAAATCTGCCATTGGCAGGCATGCAGCGTTCTACATTTACCTTTTTACCAGGAGACCATGACTTCAGATTAGTCTTTTGCAACGTTTCATCGATTGCAGTCACACGATAGGTATCGCCTTCGATCGCAACCACCGTCAGACAGACACCATTATGTGCAACTGACTGATCTATTTTTAACTCATTAGTAATGGGTGAACTTATATCAAAGTGAATATTGGTACCTTCTATGGTTTTACCTGTTACCGTGCCGAGTGTTTCTATAATTCCTGTAAACATTTATCTATCGTAAGCTTTTGAATTTCAAAAGAACGCTTTTTCAAGCTTAATTTCTTTTCAAAATAAGTGAATAATTCCTTTAACTTCGCAAGGTCGATTCATGTTTTGAAGAATTAATCAATCAAATGATTAAACTAGAAGATACCTATAAACACAAAGGACAACGCAAAGCGCTTGTAAAATTATTACAAGAGAAAGGCATTCGATCTGAAGCCGTACTTGAAGCAATCCATGCACTACCCCGGCATTTCTTTTTTGACTCTGCCCTGCACTCGCATGCCTATGAAGATAAGGCCTTTCCTATCGGAGAAGGACAGACAATTTCACAGCCGTATACAGTTGCTTTCCAGACAGAATTATTACAGATCAAACCTGGAGACAAAGTACTGGAAATAGGTACTGGTTCAGGATATCAGGGGAGTATTTTACATTTGTTAGGAGCTGTAGTTCACACCATTGAATATCAACCGAAGCTCTACGAACGCACCAAGAGATTTTTAGGCAAATTAGGTATCCCGTTAAACTTTTATTTGGGTGATGGGAGTCAGGGCATTCCTCAACAAGCTCCATTCGATAAAATAATTGTCACCGCGGGTGCACCTGTTGTACCCACATCATTACTCAATCAGTTAAAAATCGGTGGTATTTTGGTAATTCCAGTAGGTGATCGCAAAACCCAAAAAATGATGAAATTAACTAAAATGAGTGCTACTAAAATCAGTAAAGAGGAATACGATAACTTTGCTTTTGTTCCTTTACTAGGAAAAGAGGGTTGGTAAAAACAAAATTTTATACTGTTAACTCAAACTTAAAAATCCTTTTTTGAGTTAAAATTTTGTACATTTGAAAAAAAATTAATTTTTATGGCAAAGAAAAAAGCAGCGTCTCTATCTCAAGTCATCATGACTGAAATGGTGCTACCAAACGACACCAACACCTTAAACAACCTCATGGGTGGAAAACTCATGCATTGGATGGACATTGTGGCCGCCATAGCTGCACAAAAACATTCCAATAGGATCGTTGTGACTGCTTCTGCAGATAGTATATCATTCAAGCATCCTATTGCCTTAGGTAATGTAGTCACCTTAAAGGCCTTCGTTACAAGAGCATTCAATTCATCTATGGAGGTATTCATAGAAGTTTTTGCCGAAGATATCCCAGCTAACAAAAAAATTACAACTCACCGTGCATTTTTCACCTTTGTAGCGGTAGATCAAAATGGTCGCCCTATAGAAGTCCCTGAGGTGGAACCCCATACACCGGATGAAATTGAATTGTTTGAGGGTGCATTGAGAAGACGTCAGCTGCGTCTAATTCTTTCCAAGAAAATGGATCCCAATGATGCATCAGAGTTAAAAGCGATATTCGATTTAAATGATCCAAAAAAATAATTCAACTGACTGTCTGTCCATTTAACTAACAGAATATATGATAAGATAGACACTTAATGGACAATCTTATGATCTACTCTGCGATTACCTCCTAAACTAATGAAATGTTTTTTGGACAGACAGCCTCTTTACTTTTTTAAGCTTTGGAAAGCATCTTATTTTTGCAGAATTTAGCCTCATGGAACAAATGAATCTGCATCACCTTAGTTTGTTTATCATGGACGATGTATACCTCATCCCTGGAGAGGAGGCAAACGCTACGATTTACAAAACATCTGCGCAGCCACTTCCTCAAGAAAATTCAATATCTCGCGAAGAAATAGAAGAAAATCTGAAGGATTTGGATAATGTGAAGGAACTACATTACGAGGGTAATTTTGAAAAAGGGGTACTAGTCATTATCGATGAGGTTGAATTTAAGAGCGAACTTAAGGAATTACTGTTTAAGATTTTAGGAGCTGTAAATTGTGCTCTCAAAGATATAGCACTTGTCAACGCGAGCGAATTAGAAGGTACAAGTATCGACTCTATCCAAAGGATAAACCCATCCAAAATCATCCTCTTTGGAAAAGTTGCGCATGACATCATGCACTACCGCGAAGATTTATACAAAATATCTGTTGAGGACAGCATAGAGTTTCTTTTTGCAGATCAATTAAGTGCTATTAACAGCAACGTAACGATGAAAAAGTCGTTATGGAATCAATTACAAATCCTTTTTGGAATTCAAAAATAAAAAAATGACTGAATCAGCAATTGTATGGCTAAAGCGTTTTAAATGGATCAGTATTATTGAGGGATTATCTTTCCTTCTGCTATTATTCATTGCTATGCCTCTCAAATATATGATGGATATGCCCCTTGCAGTGACTTATGTAGGATGGGCACATGGGGTACTATTTGTAGTATATATCTACGTGGTATTTCCTACGGCCTTTAAAGCAAAATGGGACTTCAAAAAAACATTTCTTGCCCTCGTAGCTTCTATTTTACCATTTGGACCATTTGTATTTGACAAATACATTCTAAACAATTGAGCAAAAACTTGCTCTTTTTTATGGTTGAAATTATCCTCTCAACATCTATGAGCGCATGGCACTGATCAGCAAAAAGAAATTAATTTATCCCATCAGCCAACGGCTAAGAGCCTTCCTTGTAAAGTATGGGCGTGAAGTTGACTTCCCGATTCATTATGGAGACTTGCTCCGATACACGGGATCAATTCCACTTTATGATTTCAAAGGTAATGACACATTGTGGGAAACAGTTTTCTTTGCAGAATCTGATAGGGAAGAAATTCATTACCATGTCAAAAAAATCTATGCTATTTTAAGATCGGAAGGTGACATGTCAGTCATGGACCATTTGTACATAGATCGGATTGATTTGTGTGTTTATGGAAATACACAACCCTTTCGGGTGCGCGTTGTGAACCGAATCAACGACAACTTTGATTATTTTTATATCAAGAATGCAGATGCATCAAGAGTTTATGGACTTGAATTAGAGCATTTGTTATCACCCAATAGAATCAGCTATTTGGTTCATCAAAATACCTTAATTGAGGAGCATATTGCTGGGATTCCAGGAGAACAATTCATGAGGCAACACATCAATGATCCTAACCTCAACCCTATCAGACTAGCTAAAGAATTTGTAAAATTTAATGAGCGGTGTTTTGTTCGCTTATTGGGAGATATGCATTCTTCTAACTTTGTGATTGATGTAACTCCTGATTTTGAGGAAACGCATTACAGAATCCGGGCTATTGACTTTGATCAGCAATCTTACGAAGGGAAAAAGTCCATTTATTTGCCTCAGTATTTTAAAGAAAATAATGCATTGATTCAATTAGGTATCAAACACATCACCCCCGAATCCATGCGCCAATATCAACGGGAAGAGCGGGCCCTAATTGCTACCAGACTCAAAAGCTCACCACAGGAGATCGAAGACATACTTTCAACAATGGAACTTGATACCGTTTCGATTCCGGAAAATATTCAAAGTCTTAAAAAAGAACTTGCAAAACATTATAAAAATCCACAGTTCTTAGCCTGTAAAAATATGGGACAGATTGTCCGAGAAAGCTTAGAGCAAGTATTACACCGATAAATGCAATACTTGTCCAAAGCTTCCTTAATGCATTAATAAAACTTGATCTCGCAGGTAGGATTCAATTTTCTAAAAGAATCAATAGCCCTAACGCTTATTCTGGTATTGAAAGCAGATAAACGTTTTAGATTGGCTAATCCTTGAATTGGTCTCAACGAACGAACATTCGTGCTTGCAATATTTAACTCTTCTAACTTTTGCATGGTTTCCAACCCCCGCAAAGACTTAATATTAGTGCCCGAAATATTTAGATAAGTTAAATTTTGAAGTTTTGCAAGGGGTCTTAAATCTGTGATTCCTGTATTTGATAAATCTAAACTTTTCAAATCTACTAAAAGACCCAATACCTCTAAATCGGTAATCGGAGCTTGCGATATTTTCAATTCCTCAAGTAATTTCAACTGACTTACTGCTTCAATATCTCTGAAATACACATCAAAAATTGACAATTTCCTAAGATTATTAAAGATTATCAATGGTTCAAGATTTTCAATGGAAACTTTTTCTATTGAAAATGAAGGTGTGGAAGTCCAGCTATGCAAGAGTTCTGAGTGTGGCTGAAAGGTGTTATCTCCAAAATGTTTTTGAATTACACTCTTCCAATCACTTTCCATCGATTCCCACCAAGCTTCTAAAACCGCCGTACGGTAGATAATAGCTACAGATTCGTTTTTAACCAAAAACTCTGATACTTGATCTTCATCAAATGTTGCTCCATCAATATTTAGGTATTCCAACTGTACCATATTGACCAGAGAAAGTATTTCCTGTATTGGAGAACGAGCAAAATCTATCCTTCTCAATCCATTCAAATTAGCCAGTGCACGTAAGGACCTTACATTCGTTTCCTTTCCTACCACACACTGTAACATTCGCATTTCTGACAGTGGGGTAATATCCGCAACGGAAGTTTGACTAAAATCCAGGTAATTTAACTTCCTAAACTTAAGAACCGGCGCAAGATTGGTAATCGCACTACCTGAAACTATTAAGCTATCAATCCCGACGGTGGCGGTTAAATCTTCAATAGTTGGATTGGCCTTTTGCAGATTAGGATTGTTTTTTTCAAGCACTTCACGCCAAGCTACCGACAAACCATCGTACCAAGTCTGTAGATTTTCCACATGATGAACCAATAAAACCCTTCTATTTGCGCGTGCAAACTCATCAGCACTTTCTTCTGAAATCCTTGTCAAATCAGCATACACCCTTCGAAGACTTAATTTATTTTGAAGTGGCGACAATTCAGCAATTTCTGTCTGATTAAAATTGACCATTGCCAAGTTTTGCATTGTTTTGAGAGGCTCCAAACTAGAAATATTCGTCTCGGAAACATTCAATTCGACCAAGCTAGACAAGTTTTCCAATAAATCGAAGTTGATGACAAAATTCTTACTTATGTCTAAATGGATCAATTCAGATAGTTCTGCAATATTTTCCATGTTATTAAATCCACTTTCACGCACATTCAACACTCGTAATGCTCCGAAGGAATTTAACACATCAAAACTTATAATAGGTGTATTTACGGCCTTGAGGGTATGCAATTGTTTCAAATTACCCAACTCACTTATATCGGTAATTTGGGTATTGGAAATATCTAGGAAAGCTAATCTATCTGAATATTTGATAAATTGAATATCATTAGTAGGTGTATTGGCAATATTTAAATAGCTTAGAAATGTTACATTACTGATAGGGCTCAAGTCTTGAATCTTTGTATTGCTGATATCAATGTATTTGAGATCCCTGAGAGCCTCTAAAGGCTCTAAATCAACAACAAAAAGATTACCTGTCAAATCAACCGAGTCAATAGCTGAAATCTTGTATAAATGATCGATTGTTACAGAATCCATTTCCTGTAAACCAACCTTATTTCTAAAATAATTTTCCCAAGTATAAGAAAGATTTGACCACCAAGTTTGCAACTCTTGATCCCTACTTAGTTTAGTCGTGTAGATACTTGCGATTTTGAGCTCATTGGATTTTTTGTCTACATTGATCTCTAAAAATCGTGGCTTGGTATTGGTAATTTTTTCTTTATTAAGTCCAGTTGCGGTGAGCGTTCTATCCATAGAGACAAGGAAAGATAGCTCCTCATTATCTCTTAGAAAAGGCTTCACCTCACGAATTTTAAACTTAAAATTTGCATCCTTGAAAAAAAATTCAATATCCTTCAAGTAGGCGGTAATGTCTTTGTTGGTAATTACCTTTCTATCATTTAATAAATCGTCTTCAACTTGTACTTTCCCATCTCTAAAAATCTTGGTATAGCTTTCACGAATGATCACATCTTTATCACGGGCAGGAGTATCCTTGCTTCCGACCGTATTAAGGAAATATTCCAAGAATCGGATTTGATCCTCTACTTGACTAGATAAATCCTTAAGTTCTTGTTTGCTATATCCCTTGATGTCTTGCGCTGCAGAAATCTGGATAATCAACAAGAAAAGACTGAAAAACGCCGTATAAAACTTATTTTTGATCATAAATGTAGCGTAAGATGGTCTCTTTATCGCCAGGATTTAATTTCACAAGATTACTAATCAGCCAACCTGTGTTAAACCCTGGTCTATTAAATTGATTTAATTCAAAGTACCAGTTATTGATTTGAAAGAAATGAAATTTGACATCTCTTATGTTATCAAATTTAATATTCCCTCTTTTCATTTCATAGAGAAACAGGGTAAGGTAATCAGGCTGAAAATCACTTGTAGTAAATGATTCCGGTAAATTAGATTCCTGAAAAGCCTTACGTAGGTTCATAAAACCAAGCTCATGACTTAAGGGATGTAAGAAACTTTTGCTGCTCCCCTCAGGCTTTTTGAAAATATCTTTGAAGGGACCAAAGGATACTTTATCAATGACCCACTCATAACCAAGACCTTCTGGTTGTAATTTCAAGAACAAGGTAGCTTTTTCAATTTTACCACGGTAACTGAATAGTGCTTCAACTTCGGCAAACCATCCTTCTCTGTGGAAATTTATATATTGAGGGAGTGTTTCAGAAAGCACTTCACTCATAAATGTTGTTTTCAATTGAGAGGAAATACCTGAAGTCTCATTATCAAAAAGAATTGATATGAATTTCCCCCTTAATGTTCGATCTCTATACAGCTCATCTTCAGGATAGTATCGTTTGAGACCATCAACACTTTCTTCTGCATTAAATCTTCTAAAAAATTGATTAACTTGTTTGGTGGAAGCTGCAAACCTCCCATCATCCTTGATGGCACCAGGACCGGAAAAGCCCTGTCCTGACGCCAATTCAATAGATGATACTAATATTAAGATTACTGCTACTAATTTTCTCATGCGGAGGTTTCGGTCACTCGAATGTCACCCAACATTACATCCCAGAACTCAATAGTTCTACCTGCAATCTGAGTTGATTTTTTCTCTACGTAGATGGTAATATCTTTTTTGGTAGTGTCTCTGTAGTTCAAACCACTTTCAATAGAAGTACCTTCAAATCTTTGATAAACTGTGATTACACCAACAAACCTGCCATCCGGCTGTCTTTCCAAGTCAGAAATGTAATGGATATCGTACCAAGAAATATTTACACGGTCATAGTTCAAAGCCATCAGACGCTCAAAGTATCTTCTTACTTTGTAGTATGCAATTTCTTTTCTATTCAAAGAGGAAACACCCATTTCAGCACCAGGAGCGAACAACTCTTCAGCTCTATCCATTACACGGTTAGCCTCAGAGAACTGGGTTTCTTTACTTCCGATGATACTGATATATTTACTTAAATCTTTTACCTTTTCAAGTGCAAGAGAATCGATTGCCTGCTTTCTAGCAGGGCTGATGTTGTCGGATTGAGCAACGGAAACAGATACCGCTGCTAAGAATACCAACAAAAATAGTGAGATGTATTTTTTCATTGTATAAGTGTTTTTTCTTTAGAGATTATTTCTTGCGACGTAATTCAAGCTCAGTTACTCTACCTGCATTATCCAAACGGATATCACTGATAAAATTCAAGTTTTTCTTCGTGTCTTTTAAATAGTGAAGGTACTTTTCAATTGAAGTTGGTTCATCGTAGTCTTTGATGCCACTCTCTTCATGAATTACAATCAAAACAGGAGTCTCTTTGTTCGAAAACAAATTCATTGCCTCACCTATAGTTCTGTTTGCAGCATCGACATTGGACGAATTAGCAATGCTGTTAAAGTAGTTTTCCAACTTACCTACTGCGACTTCTTCGGCAGAAGGTTGAGCTGGTGCTGGGGCTGGCGGTGGTGGTGGTGCTTGTTCAGCTACAGGAGCTGGCTCAGGAGCCACAACCTTCTTTTTACTTTTACATGCTCCCATAGAAAGCAACACGATCAAAGCAAGAAATGCGATCTTGCTTACGGGTGAAAGAATGGTTCTTTTTTTCATTAGTAGGTTTGGATTAATTTATTTTTACGTTTCAAATATCATTCCATTATGGCTATTTTAAACTTATTTTTAAGAGATTTTAAGTTATTATAGCAAAGGATTGTGATATAAGCCTGCAAATCTAAATGAAATTTTCTAGATTTTTTACAAGCGGTTTCTCACATCGATAAGATTATTTTTTTACAACAAAAAAGCCATCTCAAAAGAAGATGGCTTTCAATGTTTTTTTTAGAAAATTAACCGAAAATCTCTTTCAATTTATTTTCTAAACTATTTCCTCTCAGATCTTTAGCAACAATTGTACCATCAGGCCCAATTAAGTAGGTGGCTGGTATAGCATTGATCTGATAGGTGGCAGCAGCAGCAGAATTAAAATATTTTAAATCAGAAACATGCGTCCAGGTCAACTGATCATCTTCTATCGCCTTCACCCAAGCTTCTTTGGTGCGGTCTAGTGATACCCCAAATACCTCAAAGCCCTGTGAATTGTATTGATTAAATAAGCGTACTACATTTGGATTTTCTTCTCTGCAAGGCCTGCACCACGCAGCCCAAAAATCGATAAGTACATACTTCCCTCTTAAATCTGATAGCTTTACAAGTTCACCTTCCGGATTTGGTAGTTCAATTTCTGGTGCCATTTGACCGATAGCTAAGGAACGCATATCATCTAATTGTGCCAAAACATTCTGAATCATCTGCACATTGGGATATTTTTTATCTAAAGACTGAATCAATTCATCCACAAATTGAAAATCATTCCGAATATTGATCATGCCCAATGCAGCCATGGCAGCAAAACTATTATCCATAGAAGCTATCAATTCTTTTACTTTTTGCGATTGATTGGATTCCATGGAGATCGCAATGTCTTGGATATCTTTGATTTTATCAGTATCACGATTATTCATGGCTTCCATGTATGCCGTATTCAGCTGATTGATTTGCTCTTGATATTCTTCCGTCAAGCGCTCAATAGCCAACATATGCTGAGAATCCTCGGAACCATCAAGCACTAGTGAATTGGCGTCATTGAAATCATATATGATTTTTACATCCTGATCATACAATGCTAAACGAACAGATTTCTTACCCATCAAATCGACTTCATAAAAACCTGGTTCTGTCAATGCAAGTGTGTAAGAAAATTTCCCATCACCACTAACTTCGATTGTAGTAACCAATTCAGCATTATCATCTATAAATTTTGATATCTTGACCTGACCTGCGTCTGCATTTTGTAAGCTAGCTTTAATTTCTACTTGGCCATCAAATGAGCGCTCACTTGAGGAAGAGCAACCAAAAGAAATCACAAAAACAAGGGAAAAGAATAGTTTACTTAGCTGTTTCATATCTTAATTGTCTAGTAATTCTGTAAGTAATTTGGTAGCAACTTTAGGGTCTGCTTTGCCTTGTGATTGCTTCATAACTTGTCCCATAAACATCCCCATTAAACCTTTCTTACCAGACTTATATTCTGCTACTTTCAAGGCATTTTCGTTAAGAACACGCTCTACTATTGGTTTTAAGGAAGCTTCATCTGATTCTTGGATAAGATTCAACTCCTGAGCTATTTCCAAAGGTGACTTAGTCGAATCTGCCAGTAGCACCGGGTAAATTTTTTGAGATGCTACGGAAAAATTCAATTTTCCTTCATCAATGATTTGAATCAAAGAGGCCAATGCCTCTGGTTTAATTGGGAATTGCTCTATATGAAGTGTTAATTCATTTAAATAAGACTTCACAGGTCCCATCATCCAATTGGAAGCAGCCTTGTAGTTAGATGTCAGTGCACAAAGCTTTTCAAAATACAATGCTATCTCCTTAGAATCGGTCAATACCCCTGCATCGTAGTCAGGTAAGCCATATTCTTGTGTGAACTTTCTGAATAATTCTCTTGGTAAGGACGGCATGGAAACCTTTACCGAATCCAGCCATTCTTCAGAAATAATCACAGGGCTCAAATCTGGCTCAGGAAAATATCGATAATCATTGAGATCTTCCTTCGTTCGCATGCTTGCCGTAGTTCCGGTAGTAGCATCAAATGTTCTTGTTTCTGAAATGATAATTTCTCCGGCCTCTACTTGCAAAATTTGTCGCTCAAATTCATGCTCAATGGCTCTTGCTACATTTCGGAAAGAGTTCATATTTTTCACTTCCACCTTCTTCCCATATTCAGTCGCTCCCTTCAGCATAACAGAAATATTGGCGTCGCAACGAAGCGAACCTTCTTCCATATTCCCGTCACATACATCTAAGTATTTGACCAGTTTTTTGATCTCTACTAGATAATTATAAGCCTCCTCTGAGCTTCTGATATCGGGTTCTGATACAATCTCAATCAGAGGAACACCTGCTCGGTTAAAATCCACTAAGGTATCCACCTCTTCCGCTAAGTGCATGGATTTCCCAGCATCTTCTTCCATGTGGATACGGTTTAATCGAATCGTCTTTTCTTCACCGTTTGCTAATACCACAGGAACAAAGCCACCAACGCATATAGGGCCCTTATCTTGGGTAATTTGATAGCCTTTAGGTAAATCAGGGTAGAAATAGTTTTTTCTAGAAAAAATATTATATCGAGTAATCTCTGAGTTACAAGCCAAGCCCATTTTGATCGCAAATTCTACTGCTTTGCGGTTGACCTTTGGCAAGGTGCCCGGATGACCGAGTGTAATGGGAGAAATCTGCGTATTCGGGAGATTTCCAAATTCAGTGCTGTCTGAGGCATACATCTTGCTTTTAGTAAGCAACTGCGCATGCACTTCAAGACCAACTACAAGCGTATATTTATCTTTAATTTCCTGTGAAATCATTCTGCTAAAATTTTATGCATGGAGCTCAAAAATGAGTCCAAAATTAAGTAAAACCAAATTTTTATGCCGAAAGGTTGGCGAAATAGCTTTTGGCCTTTTCCAAAACCTTGGGAAGACCATTGATATCTTTTCCACCGGCCGTTGCAAAGAATGGCTGACCTCCGCCACCTCCTTGAATTTCTTTTGCCAATTCTCGTACAATAGCTCCAGCATTCAAACCTTTGCTTTCAATCAATTCTTCTTCAACGGCAACGGCCACCTGAGGTTTCCCATCGACATCTGCAGCAATAACAATAAATGCTCGTTGTAACTCATTTTTCAATTCAAACACCAACTTTTTTAGAGCATCAGCTGTAGGCAATTTTACCATTCCAAAAACCACTTGGACATCTCCTGCAGTAAGGGCATTTGCTAACAAATCAGCTTTCACACTGCCCGCCTTTTCGGCATGCAGAGTTTCCAATTCTTTCTTGAGTTCGTTCCGCTCAGTAAGTAAAGCTTCGATAGATTTTTTCAAATCGCGTGGATTCTTCATCAGTTCCTGCAATTCTTTAACCATAGTCACATGTGCACGATAATACGCTTCAGCTGCCTGTGAAGTGATTGCTTCAATTCTTCTCACACCAGCCGAAATAGAACCCTCAGAAACAATCTTGCAAAGACCAATTAATCCGGTACTTTTCACATGTATACCCCCACAAAGCTCCACAGAAAAATTGGGATCAAAGGTGATCACACGCACAAAGTCCCCATATTTTTCTCCAAACAATGCCGTAGCGCCTTGCCTTCTTGCTTCATCGATCGGCACATTTCTCTGTTCATTTAAAACAATATTTGCGCGGATTTTCTCATTCACTATCTGTTCGACTTGTGTCAGTTCCTCATCTGTCAATTTAGCAAAATGAGAAAAGTCAAAACGTAAAATTTCATCGTTAACCAGGGATCCTTTTTGCTGCACATGATCGCCTAACACCTGCTTCAATGCTGCGTGGAGCAAATGGGTAGCCGAGTGGTTGTTTGTGATCAAACCTCTTCTCTGCACATCCACTTGAGCATCAAATATGACCGATGGATTGGAAGGGATTTTATCTACAAAATGAACGATTAGGTCATTTTCTTTCTTCGTATCCACTACCCTAATCACTTCTTGACCATTGGTTAAAGTACCTTGATCACCTACTTGTCCCCCACTTTCAGCATAAAAGGGGGTTTTATCCAAAACAATTTGGTATCGATCCCCTTTCTTATCAGTAATCTTGCGGTACTTTACGATAGTAGAGCTCGCTTCTGTGTAATCATACCCTACAAACTCCACTCCTTCTTCCTCCCCTACAAGCACCCAATCACCTGTTTCTTGTTCCGCTGCAGCCCTCGAACGGGTTTTCTGGATTTCCATCTCTTGTGTGAATCCAGCTTGATCAACTGACAGTCCATTTTCTCTCGCAATCAAAGAAGTCAAATCCAAAGGAAATCCATATGTGTCGTATAGTTCAAAGGCTGTTTTCCCTGGAATGACCGAATCTCCCTTGGCTTGTAAATCAGACTTGATCTGATCCAACATTTTTAGACCATTATCCAAGGTACGTAGAAATGAAGCCTCTTCTTCTTTGATTACTCGGGCAATAAATTCTTGCTGCTGAGCTACTTCCGGAAACACATCACCAAAATTAGCTGCCAACAAAGGTAAAAGCTCGTGTAAAAATGGGGTTTGGAATCCAAGAAAGGTATAACCATAGCGAACAGCCCGTCTTAAAATTCTTCGAATCACGTAGCCAGCTTTGTTATTTGATGGCAATTGTCCATCTGCGATAGTAAAAGAAATCGCACGAATATGATCTACTATCACCCGCATGGCAATATCTATCTTTTCATCCTTGCCATAGGTTTTTCCAGACTTCTGTTCCAGATAATCTATGAAAGGTAAAAAGACATCTGTATCGTAATTGGATGCTTTTCCTTGAATGGCTCTCACCAATCGCTCAAAACCCATTCCTGTATCTACATGTTTGGCAGGTAGTTCTTTTAAACTTCCATCCGAAAGTCTATTGAATTGCATAAATACCAAATTCCAGATTTCAATCACCTGAGGATGGTCATTGTTAACCAAAGCATATCCATCCACAAGGGCACGTTCTTCATCCGTGCGTAAGTCGATATGAATTTCCGAACATGGACCACAAGGACCTGTATCCCCCATTTCCCAGAAATTATCTTTTTTGCTTCCGAAGATGATTCTATTCTCAGGGACAATCTGCTTCCAAAAGTCAAAGGCTTCTGTATCCTTGGACAAGTTATCACCTGCATCTCCTCCAAAAACAGATACATACAATCGGTCCTTTGGAAGGTTATATACATCTGTCAAGAGCTCCCAAGCCCATTCAATCGCATCCTTCTTAAAGTAATCTCCAAAAGACCAATTCCCCAACATTTCAAACATCGTATGATGGTAGGTGTCTACCCCTACTTCTTCTAGGTCGTTATGCTTACCTGATACACGTAAACATTTCTGACTGTTGGCTACACGAGTTGCTTTGGGAACGTCATTTCCAAGGAAAAAGTCCTTGAACTGATTCATCCCTGCATTTGTAAACATCAAGGTAGGATCATTCTTTACAACGATGGGTGAAGAGGGTACAAATTGATGCTGTTTTGATTGAAAAAATTCAATGAAGGTGGTTCTAATTTTTTTGGCTTCCATGTAAGCTTTTGACTATGTTCGGATTATAAGATTTACTTCGTATATTTACGGCCCTTGTCGATCAATCACCTCCAAAAGCCTTTAGGGCTACAAAATTAGGATATTTACCCCGCAAATTGTAATGAGTAGAATAAAATATTACTATGACCCAAAAACCTGCAAGTATGAACGGTATACCCGTAGTAAATGGGATGTTTTTTTAAACTCCTTGGGTTTTTTAGCACTTGCAGCCTTACTTTCGGCATTTATCTTGGCTATTTTTACTTACTACTTTGATAGTCCAAAGGAATTGTTGCTACAGCGGGAAAATCAAGAACTCAAGCGCTACTTCCAGTTAATGGAGGAAGATTTATTGAACATGAATGAAATGCTTGCAGATCTGCAAGATAGAGATGATAATTTGTATCGGGTGATATTTGAGTCAGAACCAATTCCAAGCGAAGTCAGAAATGCCGGTATTGGTGGAACAGATCGGTACCAAGAGATTAAAAGTAAAGGTTTAAATCAGGAAAAGCTGCTGGTTTCTTTAATGGAAAAAATTGATCTCCTTAAGCGCAAGATGTATGTTCAATCATACAGTATTGAAGAAATTACAGAGCTGGCTCTTAAGAAAGAGGAATATTGGGCATCTATTCCAGCAATTCAGCCTGTACTGAATGAAGAGCTAGGCAAACTAGCTTCTGGATTTGGAATGCGATTGCATCCGATCTTAAAAGTAAGAAAAATGCATACTGGAGTAGATTTTACAGCTCCTGTTGGAACTCCCATTTACGCCACAGGTGATGGAATAGTGAAAGAAGTTATCAGCGTTTTTGGTGGCTACGGGAAATATGTAGAAATAGACCATGGCTTTGGTTTTGTAAGCCGGTACGCTCATATGAATGAATTTTTAGTTCGGAAGGGACAAAAAATAAGAAGAGGAGACCAAATCGGAACAGTGGGAAATACAGGATCTTCGACTGCACCTCACTTACATTACGAAGTGATCAAAGATGGACGTTATGTGAATCCAGTCAACTACTTCTTCAAAGACCTCACACCAGAGGAATATGATAAGATTTTGGAATTGGCGAATAAGGAAAATCAGTCGTTGAGTTAAGGAGAGTCGCAAGGTTAGATCCGAGAAGCTAAAGGGTGGAAACAAGAAGCAAGCTAGATTCTAGGTAAAATAAGCTATGCTTTGACGAGTTCAACCCAAGTGCTTCGAAAACTCAAGATGATTGCAGTGAGACTTTTATAGGTTTATTGGGATGAAGACCTTCTCTAAAATTTTAGAGACTGTTCACTAATTCATCCTTTCGTAAGCCTCATCTCTAAATACTTATTAGTAAATCCTAAATAGCCCAAAAATGAAATAATAGCCGCTAGCAATCCAACCTTTTTATTGCATAGGTATTCAAAAATTTGCGGAAAAGTATAAAACTTTACAAAAGAGGGGTCACTTTTTACCCGAGGAATCAGAATCACAGCAGCTAACCATGCCCCTAACAAACCAGTAAATAACATCCAACTACCAGAAAGTCCCATTATAAAGCCTAATCCACCGAGACCAACGGTGCCCCCCCTACATCAGTAGCTACTACAGATACCCCTATGTGCCAGCTACCAATATTTCTGCCTCCTCCGTAGTAATCGTCCTGATTTTTATTTTGAAGGATGAAGTAGTATCCTACGCCCAACATTAGCACCATGTACCCGACAAAAATGCCGAGGTCAATGTAATGCATGCTTACTCATTTAAATATAAAAAAATAGTGGTCGAGCTTTCCGATACTATTTTTAAAAGTATTCTTAATCGGTTTAATTGCAGGAGTTTATTTTTTAAATCAAATAAATTGTTTTTCAAATACTTTAAAAAGCATTTGAAATATTTAATTTCAGAAATTTGGACTAAAAAAAACTTTTTAATCTCATCGCTTTCAAGTACTTTTGGAAGAAATATTAAAATTTCTCTTTATTCATATGAAGGTATTGGTTCAAGTTTTTTTATTCTTGATCGTGGTGTTGGAAATAGGCTCGATTTCAGAGGCGAAATCAGAGTCTATTAATTTTTCATTGATGGAAAGAGAAATGCCTATTTTTGAACATAGCATAACGGGGCCGGATGAATTATGCTTATATTATGGAAGCATAATTGGGGAGTTTTTTGGTGGAGGCCGTCTGACAGATGTATTCCGATGGAGAATTATCAACGAAAATGGTCAGGTAATTATCGATCGCGAAGGAGGATTCCAAACTTTCAGTCATACATTTTCAGAAGTTGGTGAATATGAAATACAATTGAACGTACGAAGAGGGGTAGAAGAAGTGTTCTCAGGAACTAAAAAAATCACCATTAATCCAGGAGCGAATATAACCTTAAACAATGCATATCTGCTTTGCGATAACGGTAGCACAACCATGCAGCTACTAGATCCAAACACGCCTGGATTATCAAATTACCGAATTGAATGGACAAATAGCAACGGAACTGTTGTAAGTACAAGTAATACATTTACAACTGATCGACCGGATCGCTACACTGTGAGTTTTTTTACTTTCAATCAATCAGGTGCACAGGTATGCCCTTTTAGTGTTAGTACAACAGTGAGTAGGCCTAGAGACTACAGTATAAACATCTCTGCCAATGAAGTTTGTCAAGGAGGATCTACAATAACCCTTTCAGCAACCAATAATGCCTTTGGTAATTGGTTTTTTACAAAAGATGGGGGTACAGAAGAAACTCTTTTGGGCGAAGGTCGGAGATTAGACTTTACAGTAAATAGAGACTTGAATGGCCCGGGTGATTATGAATTTATATTTAGACCTGATAATAGCAATAATGAATTTTGCAAGCTGGAAGAAAAGATTGGTTTTAGAGTAAATTTCACTCCTAATGTAAGAATCTTTTTTCAACAAGAGGCAGAAAGCTGTGAAGCTAATGATGGGATATTAATTATAGAAGCTTTAGGGGATGTTGATAGAATTACTCTATTTAAAAATGGTCAAATGATAGACCGCTTTTTTGATCTTAAGGAAGGAGAAGTCATTGAATTAACTGGAATGGAAGCTGCCATCTATAGAGCTTCTGTGGCACTTGGTAATTGTTCTACAAGTAGAAGTGTATTGTTACCTATGAGTAATCCTCCTGATGAAATAAATTTCAATATTATAGAAATAACAGATGAATCATGCAATGAGACTGGAACAATAGATGGAAAAATAAAGATTCAACTAAGCCAGCCAAACTTTACAGGAAGTTATCGTTTATTACAAATCAATGGAACGGTATTCAGCTCAGGAGAAATCAACAATGCTAACGAGTTTGAGTTTTTTGCTCCAGCAGGCAGTTATTTCCTAGCGTTAAGCAATGATCAAAATTGTTCATATCCAAATGACCAAAGAATTAATATTTCTTCAAAAGGAGAGGTTAATTTTTCTGTTCCCGATAGACTAAATATCTGTGAATACTTTGATTTCTCCCCAACCACCTCTATGGATTTGGTATTTACTCTGATCTACCCTGATAACACCGAAATCATAAAATCAAGCCAAGAAACTTTTCGACTTGATCAAGCAGGAGAATATAGAATCATAGGTAGAGATGTAAATACTGAGGATGGTTTTTGCCCAAGAGAACTTAATTTCTTTGTAAATTTAACCAATCAAATCAATTATGAACCTGAATTAATTTCTGAAGACTGTTTCGGAAACAAGCAATACTTTGCTAATCTTTTTGGGGCAGATATCAGTCGCTACAACATCCGATGGATCAATGAAAATGGGGTTGTAGTAGGTACTGAAGAATTCCTTTTCCCTACGTCAAGTGGAGAATTTAAATTAGAGGTGCAACCTCGAAATTCAGAAGCTTGTCCTACTCCACCAAAAAGTTTTTTTATACAACCTGCTGTCACAGAGGTAGCTGTTAACCTCTCAGCAGAACCACTTTGCCCAGGAGGAGAGTCAAGAATAGACTTGGTTACCGATTTTGATGAAGTTAAACAAATATTTTGGCTATTTATCGATGAAGATGGGGAATCAACCCCCTTAGATCAATTTGATGATCAACAATGGATTGTAATTTCTGAGGAAGGATCTTACGAAGCAGTAGTTTATAATAGGCTTAACTGCGAAATCGGAAGAAACTTTATCCAAATCAATACAAGCACAGATTTAGCTATTTTTGATATTCCTGAATCAATCGTTGTATGTGAATTTTATGAACTTACCCCACAAACAGAACTGGATCTAACGTTTATTGTGCGTTTCCCGGACGGTAATGAATTAAATTATGCTAAAGGTGATCTCATCTTTTTTGACCAAGAAGGAGAACACTTGATCACTGCTAGCAGTGCCGATCCAACTATTTTTTTGTGTGAAATTTCAAAAGCAATTCAGGTTACTCAGAAAAATGCAATCCCCTTTAGTCCTGAGCTTGTTGACCAAAGTTGTGATGGAACACTTACATACAGTGCTGAATTATTTGGTACTTCGAGTTCTGAAACTGATTTCTTGTGGTACGGTCCTGATGGCTCACTACTAGGGGAAATGGAGTTTTTCCAACCTCAAGAAAATGGGATATATGAATTAGAGGTAAGGCCTCAAGGAAGTTTGGTTTGTCCGGAACCTAATCGTATAAGTTTTGAAGTAATCATGCCCGTTACGGAACTTGATGGAAGCCTAAGTGTTGCGTTTTATTGTCCAAACGCTCCGTTTACAACTGTGACTTTAGATGCAGATCTTGAACAAGTGACAAGGATACAATGGTATTTCACCAATTTACAAGGAGATAGAACTACTTTAGATGATTTTTTTGGTCAATCGGAAATTATTGCCATCGAAGAGGGCTTCTATCGTGTAGAAACGTTTAATGCTCTTGATTGCCCATTAGGTGCTGACGAGGTGCTAGTTCAGAGAAGTACAGATGATTTGAGACCTCAGATTAATGAAAACTATACCATTTGTGCCCAATTCGGCTTATTCGTCACCATTAATCCAGGTTCTTTTAGTGAGTACCAATGGTTTTTTAATGGTGAATTAGTTTCAGAAAGCAGCACATTTGAACCGAGGAGTGCTGGTTCTTATGATCTCATCGTAACAAGCGTTGAAGGGTGTGACTTCTCTGCAAGCTTCGAAGTAGTAGAAGAATGTAAACTACAAATCAGGCACACGACAGGAATGCAGCCTAACAATGACAAACTTCCCTTTGAAATTTATGCAAACTTTTTAATTGATGAAATTGAAGTTTGGATTTATAACCACTGGGGGCAATTAGTCTATCATTGTCTCAATCAAAACAATGATGGAGAAACTCCTTCCTGTTCATGGATGGGGGTTTTAAATGGCGAAAAAATATTACAAGGAACTTATGCAGTAAAAATCAGGTATAAAAATAATTTTGAAAATATAGATAGAACGGAATTTGGATCACTGATAGTAATTGATGGAGGGACATAAATATAACTAAGGGAATTTTTGGCAGTTAAAGCTCATGGTATTCAGTGATTTGAATCAAATCTTTAGGCTGATATAAATGAATAGGGTCCAATTATTTACTTTAATCAACCCCAAAAATCTCTCCACACCAACCATCTTACTATCCATAAATATTATCCAATATCCCCTATATCCTAGCCTGATACGTATATAGTTGGTAATACCTCCCCTGCTTAGCAATCAACTCATCATGTTTACCGGACTCTACAATCTGACCCTGCTCGATGACCAAAATCTGATCAGCTTGACGGATGGTGCTTAGTCGGTGAGCAATGACAAAGGTGGTCCTGCCCTTCATTAATTCCTTCAATGACTCCTGTATTAAGCTCTCACTTTCAGTATCCAAATTGGATGTAGCCTCATCCAACACCAAAATCTTTGGATCTGCTAAAATGGCTCTTGCAATGGCAATCCGTTGTCGCTGACCACCGGATAACTTGACTCCTCGTTCCCCGATGACTGTTTCAAGCCCTAATTCGAATCGATCGGTAAATTCTTGCACATGAGCTGCTCGAACAGCCTTCATTAAATCTTCATGAGAAGCATTTGGTCTTGGAAACAAGATGTTTTCCCGAATAGTCCCCTCAAACAAAAAGTCATCTTGCAATACCACCCCCAACTGCGAGCGGTAACTATTCAACAAAATTTCCTGAATATCCACACCATCTACCCAAATATACCCGGAATCAGGATTTAAGAAAGATGCTGCCAAACCAGCAATGGTAGTCTTTCCTGAACCAGAAGTGCCAACCAAGGCTGTAACTGATCCGGCAGGCGCATGAAAACTTACACCTTTGATAACTTCTTTACCCTCCTCATAAGCATAGGAAACCTGCTCAAAACGAATATCCCCTCGGATAGACTCAAGACTCTTTGTTCGATTACCTGTAGTATGCTCGAGCGGCATATTCATGATTTCTTCTGTACGATCCAGCCCAGCAAATGCTTCCGTAAATTGACTACCAATGTTACTCATCTGTACAATTGGGGCAATCATAAAACCCAAATACAAGGTAAATGCAAGAAAATCCCCAAAGGTCATTTGCCCATCCATGATCATATAGCCACCAATACCCATGATTCCTGCTGATGCCAATCCAAGAAGAAAGGTTGCAGCAGAAGTCACAAAACTAGTAGCTGTCAAACTTGCCTTAACATTCAAAAACAAGCGCTCTACTCCATCCTCAAAAGATCTAATTTCCTGCTGCTCCGCATTAAATCCTTTAATCACTCGGATACCGCCTAGGGTTTCTGTCAGTCTACCCGTAACTTCTGCATTGATTTTACCACGTTCGCGAAAGATCGGTCTAATTTTACTGAATGCTTTCAAAGAGATGAATCCAAAAATAATCACTGGAACCAATACATAGAGCGTCATCAAAGGGCTTATATAAATCAACAAAACCAATGAAATGACTGCCGTCAAAATTCCGCCGATCATCTGTGCGAAGCCTGTCCCTACCAAATTCCGCACACCTTCTACATCGGTCATGATTCGGGAAACCAACTCACCTGTTTTAGTATTGTCAAAAAAGCGAATCGGTAATTGAATAATATGTCTCTGAACTTTTGAACGAAGTTTGGCAATCAAATGCTGTGCTTCCACGGATAAAATCTGGGTTAACGCATAGGAAGTGACCGATTGAATAGTGATCGCTACCACCACTCCAATAACCAAATACTTTAATAAGTCTAAGTCATTGGAGGGAATAACATCATCAATCAAAAATTTACTCGCTCCTGGTAATACAAGCCCGGTTAACCTTGAAATGATGATTAAAAATAAACCTAGGAATAGCTGACGGCGACGTGGCCAAATAATAGTTTTGAAAACACTGGCCATCGTGACCCTGCTCTCTTTTGTTTGGGATGTTTTCATAAGAATTTTCAACAATTAGTAACACTAATGGCTGTAACAATAGTTTCTTTTTCCTCACAAATAAATGGTTTGATTCCTATCTTTGGTTTTATGAAACAATGGATCCAAGAAATCAATGGTATTTCCTCCGAGGTTGAACGCTTATTTGGCAAACTTTCCCAAGAAGACTTACATAAAAAGCCAAACCCTTCCACTTGGAGTATTGCGGAAAACTTACAGCATTTGATTACACTCAATTCCAGCTATTTTCCAATTTTCAGACAATTGAAAGATGGCACAATCAGGCGGCCGTTTGTTGGAAAATTTGAATTTTTCACTAAGCTTTTTGGCAATATGATTTACCAATCGGTTAGTGATGGAGGAAAGAAAAAAATTAAAACTTTTCCACGGTGGGAACCAAAAATTTTTGATCCACAAGCACCTATCGTTGTAGACTTTCTAAAGCATCAAAAAGAGCTGAATGATCAAATTAAATCTTTGCAACTCTTCATAGAAAAAGAAGCGGTCATTTATTCTCCTGCCAATAAATTGATTGTCTATACCCTACCCAAAGCGTTAGATATCATCGTTGCACATGAACATCGGCATTTAGATCAAGCTAAAAAACTACTCAACCCATAACCTTATGTTTTATTCATCCAAGGATTTAAAATTTCAGCTTTTTGAACATATAAAGGTGAATGACTTATGTGAACTCCCCTATTTTGATGCACATTCACAGGAAACGTTTGAAATGGTGCTAGATGCAGCAGATAAGATTGCAGTGCATCAATTAAGGCCTTTACTTACAGCAATGGACAGACAGGAGCCGCAATTGACAGCTGAAGGTATCAAGGTACATCCCGGCATGAAAAAAATCATCCAAACCTTTGGAGCAGATGGATGGATCAATGCTACTTTTTCTTTTGAAGAGGGAGGTCAGCAGCTTCCCAATACCATGCACATGGCAGCGGGATTTATCTTTCAGGCTGCTAATTATTCAAGTTCGGTTTATCCATTTTTAACAACAGGTGCAGCTAACTTGATTCGAACTTTTGGTTCGCAGGAACTGATCGATAAGTTTACTCCAAACATGTATAGTGGTCAATGGCAGGGAACGATGGCTTTGACAGAACCAGATGCTGGAAGTTCCTTATCAGATTTAAGCACTACCGCATATCCCACTGATCATGAGGGTGTTTTCAAAATCAAAGGACAGAAGATTTACATTTCCTGTGGCGACCATGACGCTTGTGAAAATATCATTCATCTGATGCTGGCGCGCATACAAGGTGCCCCCGCAGGAGTGAAAGGGATTTCACTTTTTGTAGTCCCTAAAATCAACATTGTTACAGGACTTCCCAATGATGTTCGTACTGAAGGAGTTTATCATAAAATGGGTTACAAGGGTGCTCCCATTGCCCACTTGATGATGGGCTCGGAGGATCTATGCGAGGGCTACTTGGTTGGAGAAGCTCATAAAGGACTCAGCTACATGTTCCAGATGATGAATGAAGCAAGAGTTGGTGTTGGCATGAATGCGGCAGCCATTGCTACAGCTGCTTATTACAGTTCGCTCACTTATGCCAAGGAGCGTCCTCAAGGTAGAAAGGTTGGAGAAAAAGATCCCTACAATCCACAAGTTCCAATCATCGAGCATGCAGATGTCAAGCGAATGTTGCTCTTCCAAAAAGCCATTACCGAAGGCTCACTATCTTTACTCCTTTATTGTAGTAAACTTGGCGATTTGGCACATGCAGGTACAGGGGAGACCAAAGCCAATGCTGCATTATTATTGGATTTGTTAACACCAATTGCCAAAAGCTATCCTTCTGAAATGGGCTGTTTGAGTACATCTGCCGCGGTGCAGGTTTTAGGAGGTGCAGGCTATACTACGGATTTTCCTGTGGAGCAATACTACAGAGAGGCAAGAATCCATCCCATTCATGAAGGGACCACAGGTATTCATGGTATGGATTTGTTAGGCAGAAAGCTTGTCATGCAAGATGGAAAGGCCGTTCAATTATTGATGGCTGAAATGCTTCAATCTATTGCCAAAGCAAAATCACTATCGGAAATAGAAGTCTTAGGAAATGCATTTGAAAAATACCTTCAAAAAGCCCAAGTAGTCACAGGACATGTACTACAAAAAGCCAGTAAAAATCCGGAAGTATATCTTTCAGACGCCACCTTGTATTTGGAATTTTTAGGCATTCTCGTGATCGCATGGAGATGGCTAGAACAAGGTTTGGATGCCGTAAAACAACTCCAAAAAAGTTCAGAAGATTGGGACTTCTATCAAGGCAAACTTATGGCTATGGAATACTTCTTCGAGTATGAACTGGTCAAAACAAGTTCATTGGAGAAACGATTATTTTCGGAAAAAACAACCACAATCACGATGAAACCTAACTGGTTTTAACAAGATGATCTGTCGAAAAATGGGACGCTTATGAGGAAAATTCAATGGGTAGCGTAACAGTAATAGTAGTCCCTTTATTCTGCTCTGAAATTAGTTTAATACTCCCATTGAGTTTTTGAATAATAGCCTGAACTATGGATAAACCTATTCCGCTGCCTTTTTTTTCTCCTACGTTACTTGCTCGAAAAAACTCCTTAAATATGAACTTTTGTTCAATTTCAGGAATTCCAATTCCAAAATCTTGAATCACTACTGTAATTGCATTTGCGTTTTTTTCAATAATACATTTAGGTGCTGCATTGCCAATAGAATACTTATAAGCGTTGCTTAAAATATTTGAAAAAAGATGGCCCAACAATACTTTGTCATGTGAAACTAAAATGGATGAGGATGGACATTCAAAAATTGTAATTCTCTGAGCTGGATCAGAATCCTTTAAATCATCAGAAATCGATTTAAAAAAAGATATCAAATCAAACTTTTTAGGATGAAGGGTATATTTATCCATGAATAATTGTTCGAAAATCATCAAATCCTCAACCAAATCATTTAATCGATTTTCTTGGCGTCTGATTTTATTGGTCTGATGTTCAATTTTTTGTTTAATTGATGGGTTATCTAATTGTTCTTTATAAAAATTCAATAATTCTAGAGCGCTGGAAATAATTCCTAGGGGGTTTTTAAATTCATGTACAGCCATGGCAATGAATCTAGACTTTAATTGTTGTAACTCCTTTGATTTTCGAAAAAGCCTAAAGTAGAAGAATAAAAGAGCAAATAACAATAGTCCAACCAATATCAATAAAATCGAGCTAAATGTTAACCAAAATATTCGATCCTCTTTCTTTTGATTTTCTGACCTGAGTTCTAATGCTTCTTTTTCAATTTTCCTCAATTCAAGGATATCCAGAACTAATTTCTGAGCATTCTGACTCTTTGTTTGATTAGATTGATTATACTTTTCCCGAAGCCTATGAAAGATTTTAATTGACTCTTCAAAATCTTTTGAACTCAAGGCCAACTGCCCTAATTCAAATAAATTTTCTTCTGTATTAATATTAATTTTATACTTTTCAGAATAACTCAATGAGCTTTCAAAGTGAATTTTTGCCAATGCTATTTGATTTAATTCTTTGAAGTTTTTACCAATGAAGTAATGAGATTCGACAATGACTTCTTTATTGGACTTAGACTCTTGAAGTTGTTCATTGATCTCCAATGCCCTGAATAAGTAATCATTTGAGTCCATGTATTGGTTTTTTCTATTGTTTACTTTTCCTAAATACATGTACGATGAAGCTAATAGGGGTAAATTATTGACCTCAGCATTTATTGAAATGGATTCAAGCAAATATTTTTCTGCGTTGACCAAATCCTTATTTAAAAAGTGACTTTCAGCCAAATTGTAAGACGCTATGGCGTATCTATCTTTTTGATCTGATTTTCTAAAATAGTCATATGCCAATGAATGATATTTTAAACTGGACTCATGTTCACCTAATCTGTAAAAAAATGTTCCTAGACTGATGTAACAATCTGCAATACCTGCATCATCTCCAAGCTGTTCGAAAATTTCTAAAGCCTTGTTTACATAATCTAAAGAAAAAGATAAGTTATCACTGAAATAACTCAGAATAGCTAAGTTTCGATAGGCATAAGCCAATCCCCTTTTGTAATCATATTGAAATGACAACTCTAAGGCTTGTTGAGAAGCCTTGGAACTTGCATCAAAATCAATCCTAAAATTATCACGTGCATGGTTATTCAGTGAGTCGATTGTATCAAACTCAAGTAACCTTTTCACCGTTTGGGCAGCAAGCTCTTCATGAGTACAAAAACAAAAGATTATAAAAATTATTATTTTTATTCTCGCTTTCATTCTAATTTAATAAATAGGACTTTGAATATATCTTAAATTAGGCAAATAGAGTTCAAAAACAAATAAAAGCTCAAATTATGTTAATCAAATGAATTATGTCGGACTGCTTGAAAAAGATTTTTTTTGGCCTGATTTTGAAAATCCGATACAGAAAAATCCAATGCTGGGAGCCTTAAAATTTCAGAAAAACCTTCCCCTTTTCCATTATTTCCAGAAGTAATCAGCATACAGGTTTTTTTATGTTTTTTGGCTATTTGGAGAAGTTCAAAACTTCCTTTTCCAGCTACTGATTGCTTGTCATACCTACCCTCACCAGTAATAATGATGTCAGAATTTTTTATTTTTTCCTCCAAACCAGTCAACTGAAAAAAATACTTTGCTCCTTTGTGTATCCTCACGTTGAAAAAATGACTAAGCCCATATGCAACTCCTCCAGCAGCTCCAAAGCTTGCTTGGTCTGCTATACTAGTCTTCGACTTGTGTTCAAGTAGGCTAATAGCATTCTTAATCTTCTTTTCGTAAAGCTCAAAATCAGTCTTTGATAGCCCTTTTTGGAGGCCGAAAACAGGGATAGCTCCATTTGGTCCAAAAAAAGTATTATCTACATCACAAAGTAGTTCAAATCGAATGGTTGGTTTGGGAATGGGTGCTTGGATAAAGGCAATTTTCTGCATAAAACTATCTGTGAAAAAGGTCAATACCCTACCCTTTTCATCTAAAAATTGAAAGCCTAGCCCTCCTAATATTCCCAATCCAAGATCTACACTTGCACTTCCTCCCAATCCTAGAAAAATAGTTACTGCTCCCCTCTTGATCGCATGTTGAATTAATTCCCCTGTACCAAAAGTGCTGGCAACCCATGGATTTAAATGCTCGGATGCAAGGTACTTAATCCCGGAAACGGTGGACACATCCAAGTACGCTGCATGATTTTCTTCATCCCAGAAATAAAATCCATGAATTGCCCTGCCAATAGCATCTACAGTCCAATGATGAACCTGTTTTAATTGCAATGCTTTCCCTAATAACCAACAGGTTCCATCACCCCCATCGGCAATGGGTAAAAGCATTAACTCGTCTTTTGGAAATTTTTCCTTCCATGCCTGAGCAATAATGGCAGCAGCAACATCTGCTTCTATAGTTCCCTTGAATGCATTGGGAGCTATCAAAATCTTCCGTTGCTTATTTGCCTCCATTAATCTATTTCATTTTATTGAAAACGTTGAAAATAATCCTTGGTAGCTGCCTTTACTTTAGGTGCCAAATAAATGGTAGAAATCATGGTTGGGATAGCCATAATCGCATACATCCCATCTATGAAACTTACCACTACTTCCAACGATACAACTGCACCAGCTACGATAGTTACCAAGTAGAAGTAATTATAGAGGTTTGCCTTCTCAGCTCCAAAAAGGTAATTCATACATTTATGGCCATAGTAAGAATAGGTAAACATGGTGGATAAGGCAAAAACTAATACTGCAAGCATCAACAAATATTTCCCATACACAGGAATTCCCATTTCAAATGCTGCCAAGGTCAAGCGGACCCCATCATTTTCGGTACTTTCCCAAACCCCCGTCAAAAGAATAACTAATGCGGTCAGCGTGCAGACCACTACCGTATCAATAAAAGGACCTAACATGGCTATCAATCCTTCGCGTACAGGTTCATTATTTTTGGAAGCTCCATGCACCATGGGTGCTGTACCAATACCTGCTTCATTCGAAAATGCTGCTCTTCGGGCACCCACCACCATTACTGCCCCTACAGCACCACCCATCACCGCTTGACCTGTAAATGCATCTTCCAAAATCAACCAAAACATGGAAGGAACCAGATCAATATATTTGAACACGATAATCAATACAGTCAAAAAATACAGAACGACCATAAAGGGAACGAGTTTAGATGCAACAGCTGCGATTCGTTTAATCCCTCCCAAAATTACAATAGCAACAATGATCATCATGGAAATTCCTATGATCCACTTGGTGGTCTCTCCTTGATCCAATCCATTTGGTTGCAACATCACAGATCTAAATACAGCTGTCAATTGATTGGCTTGAAAAATGGCCAATAATCCCAAAGCACCTGCAACAGAAAACAATATTGCCAGTGGTTTCCATTTTTTCCCCATACCTTCTTCAATAACATACATGGGTCCACCTTGAATCTGTCCTGAAGTATCCGTTCCTCTATACATAATGGCTAAGGAACAGGTAAAATATTTGGTAGCCATACCTACAAATGCAGAAATCCACATCCAAAAGATAGCTCCAGGCCCACCCATATTGATCGCAATTGCCACACCAGAGATATTTCCAAGCCCAACGGTAGCAGCAATTGCTGCAGACAATGCTTGACGGGAAGAAATCTGACCTGGTGCATTTTTATCATCATATTTACCACTTACTACCTTCAGCGCATGGCCAAAATACCGAAAAGGTAAGAAGCCAGAATACAAAAATAAAATCAAGCCGCCACCCATGAGTAAAATCAACATAGGGGTGTCCCAAATCCAATTACTAAAGTCAATGATCAATTGTCCCATAAATCCATTTTGAAATGAAACAGCATATTAAGGGCAATTTTTCAAAATGCAAAAAGTATAGAGGTAAAACTAGATTAGTTAATAGTGATTAGTTGATTGATTTTAGTAGGAATAAGATGAAAGGGTCCACAGTTAACGGTCCAATATCAACAGTTTCACTATACTTTGGTACTTTGTACCTGGAAGATTTACTCCCATAGTACCTGAGGGGATCGATAGTAGTTTATTCCTTTTTCCTCCCAGACTTGACCATGTTTTGAAATTCGTCGTTGAAAATCCTCCCAGCTTCTATTCACTTGAGGAGACCAGGCGATCTCAGCAATAGCAGCCAATCTTGGAAATACCATATATTCTATATCTGCTCTTGATTCGATCGTTTCGGTCCAAAGTGGTGCTTCTACTCCTAAGATATCTTTCAGATGAATACCTTCATCTAAAGTGGTTGGGTCCCATTTGTAAGCGTCATCCAATTCTATATACGCCGCCCATTTTAATCCAATACTCGTCGTACTATCATATTTCATATCCAAATATGTATGGACCGCTGGCGACATCAATACCTTGGCACCCTGTTCTATAGCTAGCACAGCATTTTCAGGCTTTGCCCAAAACTGTACGATCGAACTCGGGAGTAACTTCGCATGGGCTACTTCATCCCATCCCATAGTTATTTTCCCATATTTTGTCACCAATTCCTGTGCTCTTTCTATGAAGTACACATAATCTTCTATGGGTACAATCAGTGTTTCATCCCCTCCAATATGTAAATATGGGCCAGGAGTTATCGCCGCTAATTCTCGAATTACATCTTCCACAAACTGATAGGTCACTTCTGAATGAATATCCAACGTACTAAAGCCCACATCGATTCCAGTATGATAAGGAGTTGCATTAGCATCTTTTTCAAGTCCAAATGCAGTCCAATCAATTGGAACTGCTGTTTCTTTGGGTACTTCTATTCCGGGATTGAGGATTCCATAGCTATTTAGGACCGCATTTGTATGGCCAGGCATATCAATTTCCGGCACGATAGTGATGAAATTCTTCGCTGCATAGGCCACCAACTCTTGGTATTCTTCTTGAGTGTAATATCCACCATCGCCACCACCTACTTCATTTGATCCACCAATCGTTGTCAATAGTGGCCAGGATTTAATTTCTATTCTCCATCCTTGATCATCGGATAAATGCAAATGCAAATGATTGATTTTATAAATGGCTAATTGATCAATAAGGTGCTTAACATCTGATACCGGAAAAAAATGTCTGGCAACATCCAACATCATCCCTCGATACGCATACGCTGGATAATCTTCAATCAAACCGCCTTGAAGTAAAATCTGCTTACCTTTCACCCCATTCAGTAATTGCTGAAATGTCTGAATAGAATAAAATAAACCAGCTTGATCTGAACCTATCAATCGAATTTTTTCTGTCTGAATATCTATTTTGTAGGATTCTTTAACAGGGGTAAAGCTGGAATCAATTTTCAATTCAATAACCTTACTTGCACTCTCAGACTCCATCCCCAATTGCAGACCAGTACTTGATTGAATAGCTGCTTGTAACCGAACTCCAAATACATCTAAATCTACACCTTCTTCTACTTGGATTTTAACCGTTTTATCCAATAAAAAATTTGCACCTGAAGTCATTACCTGTACAGGAATAGGAATAATTGAATGTTTTTCCAAAGATACTTCCACCACCTTTTCTTGACAAGACCAAGCAATCAAGCAAAAAAGCACTAAAGTGACTGCACATTTTTTTATAGCTAGAAACATACTATATCTAATTTGGTTTAGGATCGATTCAAACTTACTTAATTTTTTTTACAAAGATCATATCAATAAGAAAAACTTTATCTGAAGATAATTTATATCCATCCATCCACAAAATATGCCCATTGCTATCAAAAATGACATGATCTAGTTTACAATATCGGATTTTTAGAATAAATTAACTGCGCAATAAACTCCAATCAACGATATGAAAAAAGATAACCAAGAGCATCACATTAATTCCCGACGAAATTTTATAAAAGCTTCGGCAACAGCCTTGGCTGGATTTTATTTTGTACCCCGTCATGTCTTGGGAGGTCCTGGGTTTTTGGCACCTTCAGATCGACTAAGGGTTGCTGGTATTGGTGTAGGAGGTATGGGAGGAAATGATGTAAGAGGGGTATTTAACTCCGGTAAAGCTGATTTTATAGCCCTTTGCGATGTCCATGACAGCAGAGCTAAAGGCAGTGTCGATGCTCACCCAAAAGCAAAATACTACAGAGATTATCGCGAAATGCTAGACAAGGAGCACAAAAACATCGATGCTGTAACTATATCCACACCAGATCATATGCACGCCGTGCAAACGATGGCTGCCATGCAGTTGGGTAAACATGTTTACGTACAAAAACCTCTCACACATGATATTTATGAAGCCCGCATGCTGACGCAAGCAGCTGAAAAATATAAAGTTGTCACTCAAATGGGTAATCAGGGTTCCTCTGGTGATGGTGTCCGACAAATGATCGAATGGTATAATGCAGGCCTGATTGGAGAAGCTACCAAGGTATACTGCTGGACGGATAGACCTGTTTGGCCTCAGGGCATTCCGTGGCCATCAGCCCCAGCAACTCCTCCCGCTGATTTGGATTGGGATTTATGGTTAGGAACAGCTCCTTACAGAGACTACATCACTAACTTAGTACCATTTAATTGGAGAGGTTGGTGGGATTATGGCACTGGGGCATTGGGAGATATGGCCTGTCATATTATGGAACCTCCCTTCCGTGTTTTAGGTCTTGGATACCCCAAGTCGGCCGAAGCGAGCGTAGGATCTGTCTATGTAGGTGAATTCCAGCGTGGGTATTTCCCTGAAAGCTGTCCTCCTTCTTCTCATATTACCCTAAGATTTGACAGACCCGGTAAAGAGGATTTGGAATTCCATTGGATGGATGGGGGAATTCAACCAACCAGACCAACTGAACTCGGACCAAATGAAATTATGGGAGATGGTGGTAATGGAGTAATTATCGAAGGAACCAAAGGCAAAATGATGTGTGGTACGTATGGTATGAATCCTCAATTGCTCCCTACTACCAAAACTATGGAAGCCAATGTAGCCCAAAGTATACAAAGAATTGAGGGAGGTGACCGAGGACACTATAATAATTGGGTGAATGCGTGTATTGCAGGGTATGGATCCAATGAGTTTGAAATTTTGAGTTCTCCTTTTTCCATTGCTGGACCACTGACAGAATCCGTATTGATGGGAAATCTTGCGATTAGAAGCTACGACTACCGTGAACCTAGAGAAACAGGGAATGGCTTTAACTATCCTGGGAGAGGGATCAAGTTGGTATGGGATGGCCCAGATATGAGGGTAACTAACTTCGAACCTGCCAATCAATTCGTAAAAAGAACCTACAGGGAAGGTTGGACTCTATAAATTAATGAACACTCATTAAAAACTATTACTACACCTCTGAAAAATGTCAAATAATTTGAGCTAAAATTCAGAGGTGTTATTTTCTAAAATCATTAGCCATACTATTAGTTATCCTATCCTTTGCTTAGTCTACTGGTGTTATGACTAACTTCCTTGCCCCTTTACTATTGCACTATTTATATGGAGATCACAATTTGTTTAAAATATAAATGCATTAATCTACTTGGAAATTGAATGGTATTTTTACATCTTTAAAATCAATCAACGCTTTTTAAACAACATCTTAGATGTTTGTAGAAAGTTTCGAATGTTTTATTCAAATTATCATTTCATTACCAAGTACCTATTATGATTTCATCCCTCAAGTTTAATGATCAAGGGAACTCTCAATTTTTCGCCACCGTCAAACAACGTGTCGATGAGTATTTCAAAATCAATAACATTTCCAAAAAAGCCAACAAGGCAATGGTTGTCAAAACCACGATTTATCTCAGTTCATTTGTCGGTCTTTATTTTCTGATACTATTGGGAGGACTTCCCTTGTCAGTCACATTGGGTCTAGCCATTCTTCTAGGTATGAATATGGCCTTTATCGGCTTTAATATCTGTCACGATGCCCTGCATGGCTCTTATTCCAAACATCCTTGGGTCAACAAAAGCCTTGGTTTTATTTTCAATATCATTGGCGCCAATGTTTATGTTTGGAATATTACGCATAACCAAATCCATCATACCTATACCAATATCGTAGGCCATGATGGGGATTTGGAACTAGCTCCAGGAATCGTGCGAATTTCAGAAAATGATCCATGGAAACCCTGGCATCGTTTCCAACATATTTACGCCTTCTTTTTGTATGGTTTAGCTTCTCTTTCTTGGTTTTTCAGAAAAGACTATGTGAAGTTTTTCCAGAAAAAAATCGGCTCCCACGTCAATAAGCATCCCAAAATCGAATATTTCAACCTCTTCTTTTACAAGTTAGTGTACTATGGACTTTTTATCATCATTCCTTTATTGGTGATGGAAATTACTTGGCAACAATTTTTGATTGGTTTCTTACTGATGAATTTTGCTGAAGGGCTCGTGTTAGGTCTAGTATTCCAATTGGCGCATTTGGTAGAAGATACGCATCAGGTAGTACCAAAAGAAGGTGAAAGCATAGAAGAATCTTGGGCTGCTCATCAGTTGCGTACCACTGCAAACTTTTCAAGAAAAAGCGGTATTGCTACTTTCTTATGCGGAGGCTTGAATTTCCAGGTGGAACATCATTTGTTTCCAAAAATCTGCCATATCCATTATCCGGAAATTTCAGAAATCGTCAAAAGTACGGCACATGAGTTTGATCTACCTTACCATGAAAATGAAAGTTTTGCAAGTGCATTAAAATCGCATTATAATTTCCTCAAAGAAGCAGGCTCCCCTGTTATCGCAAAAAAAGAAGTGCGGGAGCATTCTTATTCGCATTGATCGCCCAATTAAAATAAAATGCTTTATAAGGGGTTTTATCAATAGATAAAACCCTAATTTTTTATGTTCAAAAGAGCACATAAAACCTGCTCTAGGCTACTATTTCAGATTATTTTCCATATCAAAACTCTGCCTCAAATCTGTCAAATCCTATTTATCTGCAGGAGAAATTCGTGGAATTATTTATCTAAATTCAATTGATAAAAGGTGAGATAATCCTCCTCAACACTAAAATATTCCTGATTTTTTTGGGCAATGATTGCTCCATTTCTGTGAACTACTGAAGAGAGCCAAATTCCTTTTGGAACGAGTATATCCTTTTGAATCAACTCATGATTGGAGTCGAAGATAGCCGCATACCTCTGTATACCATCAAGAAATGCTGACCATTCTTCCCAATCATCACGACTATATTGGCTAGCAATATCTTCACTCACCCCCTTGGTGTAAATGACCACTACGTCAGACTCCCTTCTATAAATCTGTTCAATCCTTCCAAACATTACATTCCCATGTTCTTCATACCAGTCTTGGTATCTAGGCATAGGAATTCCAGGCATTGGTAAAGCACCGTTTAAGTTGAGGTCCACCACTTTAGAAAACACTATTTCCCCTTCTTGTTCTTTATAGACAAAATACTTTTGCTCTGCTAACATCCACAATATCCATTCGTCCTCGTATTTGTAAAGACCCGGGAAAGTCCAATTATAAAAATTCCCAGAACTGTACACTGTATTTGGGGGGAAAGGCATACTCGTCCGAATCCTTCCTGTGCTGGCGTTATAAATTTCTAAAATATCTGCTGAATAAACATTTTTATACATGGCACTAAAATCTTCCAAACTTGCCCCTCTTTCTGGGCGAAAATACAAGAACTCATCACCTGATCGATGAGCTCCAAAAGGCAAGCCATTGATATGAAAGTAATCTTCCACTATAGGAAGTTTACTACTAATAGTACCATCCAATTCAAAGAAAAAAATACCTTGAGTCTGATCCATCACACAGATTTTTCCATCTAATAAATTTACTCCTGTGGCCCAACCTATTTTATTGGGACCATCTTCCGTTAACTTAAAGGTATGCTTGATTATTCCGGATTTATCAAAAACCACGTATTCCTCTTGCGCATTCCACCTTCCCAAATACCATTCTTGAAGAGGATCGTAGTCCATTAAAAACAATTCCCCCATAAAATCTACCTGAATGGAGTCTTGAAAAACCCATTGGTATGTGTCCGTCAACTGTTCATTAACATTATTTTTTGAACATGCTGCTAACAAAAACACGAGAGATAACGCTTTAAAAATTTCCTTTTTCATCCAGTATTCATTATTCCGATTGTTCTTTCAGCCAAGATACGGCTGTGTCTATAAAATGATCTCTCCCAATTCTCACCAGTAAAAAAGAAGTTAAATCCTCATCTACTTGCACACCAAACTCTAAATGATTCCCTTCCAAGTCGATACTTTGGGATCCGGAAAAGCGGTAAGTCCAACCATTAGGCAATTCTGCAAAAACAGGAATCCCTCCTCCTCCGCCAGTCTGATCACCAAATAGACGAACTTGCGGTAAAGACCTACCCATCTGTGCAAAAAAAGTGGTTGTACTAAATGAGCGGCGATTGGTTAGGATGGCAACATTTCCAAGATACTTGGAACCCGAACTTGGGATAATCCGCAAAGGAGCCCATGGGGTAAAATCATTCCTTCCCGGCCCTGACTTGAAGCGTTGCTGTCCATAAATCACCTCCTCATCCGTAAATCTTGCCATGATGTTCAGCGCATTTTGCAAATTCCCTCCACCATTACTCCGCACATCTATGATCAACCCCTTATGCGTTCGCATCAAAAACATAATTTGGTCCATGTGCTGCTCTGTAAGCGCTCGCTCAAATGAACGATAATTAACATACAGCACATCATCATCCAACGTTTGTGCCTGTAAAGGACCAATAATCCAAAAATTAGTTCGTAGGTATACTTGCTCAATCAATTGTTGATTGTAAAACAAGGGGAAATTCTCATACCAAAGCCAATTTCGTGACCTGTCAAAAGTGCTTAATAAATTGACATGGCCATCTTCCAACTCCCCAAGCATATCACCCAAGACATCAAAAAGCTCATGTTCTGTCATCGTGGCAAATAATTTTGGACTGTATTTTTCTCTGACTGCATTCCAGTCCACCTGTTTTTCTTCAAAAAAGCTATAGCGGTTATTGATATCATTCCATAAATGATCAAATACCACTTGAGGACTTGACGCTGGTCTTGGAGGCGTAAGCATTTCTTCACATGCCCCAAGAATAAATATGATTGCAATAAAAAACCAATTATGGATTGAAAAACGCTTGTTCATAACTGAAAATTAAACTGTAAGAAATAGTGTCCCGCAGCACGCTGGGAACGTTGCTCATTGACCAGATTACTGAAATTGAAGCGATAGCCTAACCCAAATTCATTCCCATTGGTGAGTTTATAAAAAACTTGATTAATCATGCCTAAGTCTTGCTGCTGAAATGGTTGAAAGAACCGGATGGATTGTAAAAAGGCATTGAATGTAGGTTGTTCGTGCAAAAATGCATCAGGAGGGCTTGTGACATAGGATGCTGAAAACAAAAAACCTATCACTTGCCAGTGCCCTTGAAAGCTGTACCTCCATTGTTCTTTTTTGCCAAAAATTGATTCATATCGAAGAGATGGACCAAAAGAGGTATGAAAGTCAAAACGTGGATTGAAGTTCTGAGCATCCTGAAAATCACGAAGACTGAGCGCATTGTTATTGGACCAACCAATCATCCATTTTTTAGGCATCCAAGGGGCTTTATAAAAGGTATAGGTCATGATACTGGCTTGGGTACCTATCATAGCAGCCCCAAATTCATTTCCCATTGGGATTCGGGCATAGTGTATATAGACCTCATCTATTTTTTTCTCGGATGCACTGATAAACCCAAAGGAAAAACCCATACTCCCTCCTCGATATATCAGAGGAGAATAGGCAAAATCCCTTTCCCAAGCATTTTGCGGGCCGGCATTCCATAAAAGCGTGCGTTGCTTTTCTTGTCCAAAAACAAGAGTCTGTACTACCAAAAGCAGCACTAACACTATGTACTTTTTCATTCGCTTGAATTATAACGTTAAAGATAGGTTTCTGGGATTAAGAAAAAAATGATTTTATACCACAATCCAAAATTCGGTATGCTCCTGAGCACATACATGAATTACGGTCATTGAATGTTGCCCCTTCTAGAGAGCTAACTATTCAAATCGAACAAGTATTTAAATCCTTGAATACGAATTTCAGGATCAGCACCTGTTATGGGAGGCATTCTTCAAAAAACGAAGAAAATAAAGATCATAGCAACAGAAACAAACTAAGTAGAAATCCCAACTCATTGCGAAAGATCACTCCAAGCTTTTCCAAGTTCAACAATTAGGATCGTAAGATCTTATCAAGGTTCTTTTGTTTGATTGGACTTAGTACGGTTTTCCCATAATCTGTATGATAAACATGTGTTTCTAAAAAATCTACTTGGATTTCTTTCCACTCCTCATCCTTCAATGAGGGGTTAAAATGTATTAATTCATTTTTTAATAACATACTTTGATTAACATATTGATCAGTGCCAAGATAGAATAAATCAGCATCTGCGAGAATTTGTTCTAATTTGTTATGAGGTGATTGAGGTGTTTTAGTGGCCATGATCATACCACAAATTTGCTCAATTTCATGAGAGCTAAAACCATAACTGGGTAAATCAGCTTTTATCAAAAAACAACCCTTCATTTCATGGCTTTCACTACCCAATAAAAACCCTGAATCATGATAAAGTGCTGCAATGGAAAGCACATCCAATTCGTAATCTGTACAGCCTTCCATCTTACCTAAAAAAATGGAATTATCAATCACTTGTTTTGTGTGTTTCAGGTCGTGATAAACCATAAAAGATGGTAAATCATCTTTTAACCGCTTGAACATACGCTCAAAAAGTTGCTGTTTCTTTTCCAAAAATTGTTTCGTTTAGTTTTTTTGAATCAAACCTCCTTTTACCTCCTTTATGCTGTGCACATAAATAAAAGCATTGGGATCAATTTTAATTGCTGCCTCCCGAATTCTATGAATTTCAAGGCGAGTAACTACGGTCATGATGATATCTGCATCAGCTTTAACACTGTAGGATCCAGGTAAATATCCACGCTCACCTTTGTAGACTGTTATTGCCTTATTGAAATCGTTGACGATTGTTTTTTTAATTAATTCTGGTTGCTTAGAGATAATATGCATTGCCGTAAACTCTTCAAAACCATCCACCACATAATTGGTAGTTTTCATGGCAGTATAATACACTAAGATCGAATACATTCCAGTTTCTATGCCAAATTTGTAAGCAGCGCCGATAATTATCAGCGTATTCAAAGAAAGTATAATTTCACCAGCAGTAAAAGAAGATTTCCTTTCGGTGTAGAGTGCTATTACTTCCAAGCCATCAATTACTCCCCCGCCTCTTATAACAAATCCTATCCCAAGACCTATAAAAAAGCCCCCAAATACGGCAATCAGGACTTTATCTGTAGTAAAAACAGGTATTTCGATGAAGTACATACCAGCCGCTAGTAAGAGGACAGCAAAAGTTGCCTGTACACCAAATGTCTTACTAATTTTTTTAAAGCCGATTATCAAAAAAGGAATATTGAAAACTACCAATAAAATACTGATATGGATATTTGAGAAGCTTTTTACAAGAATGGAAATACCCGTAACACCTCCATCCAAAAAGTTATTGGGCACCATGAATCCTTGTAAGCCAATAATTGCCAGCCCAACACCTAGAACTGTAAAAATTATAGCTCTCAAAGAAAAAACGGATTTCCAGCTGATCGGATTCATTGGATTTAAATTTTAGTAGTTTGAATATACTGATTTTTAAGAAAATAAGGTGGTAGATGCGTTATTTATCAACTTTGTACACCACAATTGGCTCTTTTTTATTTTTCACTTGAACTTCGCCGACAATAGAGCATTCAAAGGAATCTTTGATTTTAAGGTAATTTTGCTCTGAAATAAAAATCTCCCCTTTGTCAGCAGCAGCCTGTAATCTTGCTGCTAGGTTTACAGTATCTCCAATTACGGTGTAATCCAATCGTTTCAGTGCAGCTGAACCAATATTTCCCCAAACCATCTCGCCACTATTGATGCCGATCGATACTTGGGGTTTAAATTTCGAAACACCAATGCTTAAATCAGTCATATTAATAACCTCTCTAATTGCTAAACAAGCATCGATTGCTCGGTCAAGATGAAAATCCCCCTTAAAAGTTGCCATCACTGCATCTCCCAAAAATTTATCAACCGTTCCTTCTTCGTTGATAATCTCTTGAACGATGATATCAAAATATGAATTGAGCATGTTGACAACTAAGTCTGGAGACTCTGATTCACTAATTGCCGTAAATCCACAAATATCTATAAAGGCAACCGTTCCCTCTAACGTTTCATTTTCAAAAAGAGAGACTTCCATTTCCTTACTACCCATAAAATTGAGAACGGTTTCGTCCACATACATTCTCAAAATGTTATTTTCTTTGACTGCTTGAAGTGTACGCTTTATGGCTGCAATATGCGCAATTGTTTTATCGATCGTAATCTCTAAATCCTTGAAATCAATGGGCTTGGTTATAAAATCAAAAGCCCCCCTATTCATAGCGACTCTGATATTCTCCATATCTCCATAAGCAGAAATAATGACTGCTTTTACAAGTCCATGCTTTTCATGTAATCTGCTAAGTAAAGTCAATCCATCCATCACTGGCATATTGATATCACTGAGTACCAAGTCTATATCTGGATGTTCTAATAATTGTTCAAGTGCATTTTTCCCATTTTCAGCAAAAACAAAATCGTATTCTCCTTGCCTAATTTTTTGCCTGAAACGCTGCTTGATGAGAATTTTTAAATCTTCTTCGTCATCAACTACCAAAATTTTGGTCATATTCATTCCGTTTAGTGGTTAAGTTCATTAAGGGTTATCGTAAATTTTGATCCTTTACCAAGTATACTTTCTATATGTAAGATTCCGCCATGAGCTATCACTATATCATTACTGATGGAAAGTCCCAATCCAGTACCTTCTGTTCCTTTTTTAGTGGTAAAGAAGGGATGGAGAATTTTTTTTCTAATATCATCTGACATACCGGGACCATTATCCTCAACTTCAATCACCACTTTCCCCTGATCAAATCTACTTCTAACATAAAGAGTAGGCTGAAAATCTTGATCACCTGTAAGGATTTTATGTCGCATGGCATCAAAGGCATTGTTGCATAAGTTGACGATTACCCTACTAAAATCCTCCGCAATTAAACTGACCTCCCCAATAGAATCGTCTAATTCGTACCTGATATCTACATTGATAGGGTTTTTTCCTGCGCGCATCCCATGAAAACTAAGCGTAGTATAATCTTTGATTAATGCATTCAAATTCGTCGGTTCTTTTTGACCTGTGCCTCCTCTAGCATGCTGTAGCATAGAACTGACTATACTATTTGCTCTAGAGCCATGATGATGAACTTTCCCTAAATTAAATTTAATGTCCTCTAAATTTTCTAGGATAATACTTTCATCTTTAGGGTTTACGGAGGGGTTGTTATACTCGGTGAAAATTTCATCAATAAGTTCAATAGAAACTTCTGAAAAGTTTTTAACAAAATTCAACGGGTTTTTTATCTCATGAGCAATTCCTGCTGTGAGTGCTCCTAAAGACGCCATTTTTTCGGCGTGTATTAATTGCGCCTGTGTTGTTTTTAACTCCTTGTATGCTTGTTCGATTTTTTTAGCCTGTTCGAGTTCTCGTTGCTGCGCACGATCTCTTTCCCTACGGATAGTTTTAGCTTTTTGGTACACATGAATTCGCCTCAGAATAAAGATCAACAGTAGCCCATAAATAGAAAAAGCCCACCACGAACGGTGCCATGGAGGACGAACACTGAAAGCATAGGATGATATCTCAGACCAATCATTGAATCCTTGTTCTGAAGGCCCCGTATACCGAGCCTTCACTTTAAATTGATAATTCCCCTCCCTCATATTACCGAAAATTGCACGGTTACTTTTGACAGGAGAAATCCAGTCTTTACTGTATCCCTCCAAAATATAACTGTATTCAATTAGATTGGGACGTGCCAATTCATCTGTTGTAAAGTCAATCGTGATGCTATTGGAAGAATAAGGCAAACTCAGATTTTCAGGAATATTTTCATAAGTACTTACACCTGAAAAAGCAATAGCTTTCAATCTTTTTTGGAGCTTCGCCCTTTCTTCATCGCTTAAGACCTTACCATATGTTTTTAATTCACTACTGCTGTAAACTTTTGATATTTCTGACGCAATTGATGTAGATTCTAAAGGGATCAATGAACTCCAACTGATATTTTCTTCACTTAAACTAATGGACGTGATTTTAACGATAGGCTTAGATTTTTTCTTTTCTAATTGACTGTAGTCAAACCTAACCAAAGCTGTTTTATCACTTCCATTGCCAGCCCATAGAATTCCTTTACTATCCAACAACATGCCTTTATTGACATCTTTTACAGGATAACCATAGGCGGTGCTGTAATATTCCAGTTTTTGTTTTAGTTGATTAAATGGAACTTGTGATGCTTCTGCAGGTATGACCGTTAAACCACGGTTGGTGCCTATAAAAATATTCCCTGCAAGATCTGCCACGAGATCATAGGTTGTATCGTCATTCAAACCTTCTCTAGTACTAAAGGTACTAAAAGCTATTCCGTCAAACCTTGAAACTCCTCCTCCTTGCGTGGCAAACCAAAGCTGACCAAACGAGTCCTCTAAAATACTCCACACAATATCGTTGGCCAATCCTTGATCGGTTGTATAGTTGGTAAATGATTCTCCATCAAACTTACTGATACCTCCCCCAGCGGTACCAATCCATATGGCACCATTCCGATCTTCTAAAAGCCCTAAGACTGTGTTGTGGGGCAACCCTTGAGAGGTGGTGTAGATAGTAAAGGAATCATTGCCTGTAATGGGTATAGACCTATCAAACTTTACTAGACCGCCCCCTCCAGTTCCTACCCAGATGTTTCCACGACTATCTTCTAATAACGAATATATAATATCATTGGGAAGTCCATTTTTTGAATTAATCGTGGTAAAGGACGCTGCTTGATTTTGCATGAAGGCATCTTTATAAACTGAAATACCTCCACCACCCGTACCAAACCACAAATTACCTTTGCTATCTTTTAATGAACTAATCACTAAGGGGTTAGCCAATCCCTGTTCGGTTGAAAAATTAGTAAAGGATTTACCATCAAATTTAGAAATACCGCCTCCATTAGTACCCAACCAATAATTACCTTGATTGTCTTCGATAATGCTGTAGACACCATTTTCTGGAAGCCCTTGATAAACAGTGAAATTTGAAAAAGCAGAACCATAAAAAAGCGCCACTCCACCGCCTCCTGTTCCTATCCATAGATTCCCTGATCTATCTTCTGTAATGCTATATACAAGACTCATGGGTAATCCCTCTGAACTCGTAAAATTAGTGAACGATTTACCGTCAAATTTAGAAATACCCCCGCCTCCTGTTGCAAACCAAATAATTGATTCACGATCCTCAATAATTTGCCAAATTTCATTACTGCCCAAACCATCCGCTTTGGTGTAATTTGTAAAAACCCCTTTTTCGGAATTTCCGTCCTCATGATAAACAGAAACACCTCCACCACGGGTTCCAAACCACAGCTTCCCCGAGGAATCAGCCATGATACAATTGACTTCATTATCAATTAGTCCATCAGCAACTGTAAATTGGGTAAAAGAACTTCCATCAAACCTACTAACCCCAGCATTCCCAGTAGCAAACCAAATATGCCCTTTATCATCTTCTGCAATTTTTATAATTGAATTGCTAGGAAGAGAATCATCAATCGTATAATTCACAAAGGCATTCCCATCGAACTTAGAAGCTCCCCCTTCACCCGTAGCGATCCATATATTGCCTTTACTATCGGGAGTAATTCCGTATACCAAATTGTCAGCCAATCCATCCTTGACACTGTAAGTGGTAAATGTCAGTCCGTCGAATTTAGAAACTCCTCCCCCATCTGTACCTATCCAAATACTACCACTCAAATCTTCGGCAATGCAATGAACCAAATTATTGGCAAGACCATGGTTGGTATTGTAATTAGTAAAAGACATACCATCAAACTTGGAAATTCCTCCACCCCAAGTACCAAACCATAGGTAACCATTGGAATCCAACACGGATGATGTAATATTATCCAGTGCCAAACCATCGTCCGTGGTAAATGTGGTAAAGTGTGAAAGTCCTCCATCCCCCAAAAAATAGGGATTACCATTTTTATCTAGGATTGCATCTCCCTGATCATTTTTCAAGAATGACCTAGAGATTATTTGTGGAGGTTTTAGGCGGACAACCTCGTAACCATCTTCAAAAGTATAACTTTCTTGCTCAGTGCTTGGGATTGCTAAATGTTTGAAAGCAGGCATATCTGCAAGCAAGATTATTTGAGGCTGTAAAGAGTCCTGAAGATCTTTTAAATGAGTAATCGTGGGCGAAAGCATGTGTGTTCTTTCGCCCACGATTAAGGATGTGGAAGCACTTTGCTCAGAGACAGTGAATCTATCACAAGCAAAAAACACCACGCCAATTCCAACCCACTTAAAAATCCTCAAAAACATAGTCTCAATTTCTAATAATTATTCGGGGAGGTGATTGGCCTCTGGCATAGGTCATCCCTTCATGAACAAAAACTGTATAGGCAAATGTACCTCGGGGACTTCTCGCTGAAACTGCTAATGTCAATGGATTTCCATCTTTTACTACCCGGGTTTCATGACCGAAAATATTCTGGTCGGGAAAGGCAAAAGAAGCATCTGAACCTTCTACTACCCAACGAATCCGATCTCCTCTTCTTAGTGTCACATCACTACGGGAATCATCTCCGTCAATCACAACGCGCCATTCATCGTTGATGACTTTTACGACTAATCTGTATTCTTGTCTTCGTTGATCTTGATCAGTGACAGAAAACTCCTCTAAAAGCAAGCCTTGACTCAACATCGAGATGACAAAAAGTCCCATCAAAGAAACCCCCATACGCATGATTTTGTAATACATATCCTATAAATTAAAATGGTTAATGATTGCTAATCGACCAAAAAACTTTAAGTGTCCCGTCCACAAAAAATTATCGGTAGGTTATTTATGCTACAATATAATAATTTAAAGGTAAAGACCTTTGCAATCTCATTTTTTTATGGAAAAAATGATGTGGCTCCTATAAAAAAAACTGTAGATCTTTATTTCACCACAAGCTAGATATACGTAAATGCCTTGGACTCTTCATCCAGCCTGATAATCTCAAGAAAAAATCAAAAATCTCTTGAAAAACCTCAAGAGATTTTGTGATAGTTGGTTTTCATCAAAAAAAGAGCTTCAAAATCCTTTTACATACTTCCTCCAATTGTGCTCCTCTTTAAACCCTAGCACTTCTTTAATTTTTCTATTGGAAAATAATGCCTCATGTTGCTCAAGTTCTCGAGTAAAAGGAACTCCTGGAAAAAAACGTGCTGCTAATTCCTTACTCGGGATGATAGCACCATTGTGATCGTTGCCTGCATTGAAAATCTGGAAGCCCAACCCATCTTTTTTCAAACACAAATCCACAATCTGCCCCAAATCACGTGCATCAATGTAGCAAAAAGCATTTCTTCGACGAACTTCCGGATGTTTAAAGTAATGCGGAAAAAGCTCAGCATACTCATGAGGTTCAATCACGTTACCAATTCTTAGCGCGTAGATGTCAATCCCTGATCTTCGTTGAAAACTACGTGCAGTTTGTTCGTTGACCACTTTAGATAAACCATAAGAATCCATTGGATCTACATCATAACTTTCTTCTAAAGGAAGAGATTTGGGGTTGGTTTGCCCATCTGAAAAACAAATCCCGTAGGTAGTTTCTGAAGATGCAATTATGACTTTTTTGATCCCCAACTTGACCGCTGCCTCGATTACATTGTATGTCCCAACAGTATTGACACGGAAGGTTTCATTGTCCGGGTTAATCAGAATCCTTGGAACTGCCGCAAAATGCACCACCGCATCAAATTTGGGCACACCAGTCCCTGCTTCTAATTCATCAAACCAGGCATAGGATGTCATGGCGTTAAACATCTGTCCAGAATCTGTAATATCAGCAATTAAGGTGTTGACCCCAGTAATATCCAATGGCTTCAAATCTACATTGACGACTTGATGACCTTGGTCCAGAAGGTATTGAACGGCATGTTTTCCCGCTTTTCCAGAGCCTCCCGTAAATAAAATTCTCATTGTTTTATTGAATTTTTTGAACCTAAAATTAAACGAATGCTTTTCTACAAAGTAAAGAATTCTCTGCAAGATATTCTTATCTGCAATTATATCAATATTTCAACTATTCTCATTCGGCTAATCGTCCAAGGTAGACAGTCATCCGGCCAAAATAAACCTCAAATAAGATGGTAAGTGACACTAGTTTAAAAGCGGAAATCGAAAATTACCATCGAGAAAATTGGAGTCTTGGCTCCTTAGTGGCAGATAAAGTATAAACAACCACTAAGGAACCAAATGACTCATACATTAACTTGGATTCAAAATCTTCATCAACTCATCCAATTTAGGGGATAAGATAATTTCTGTTCTTCTATTCAAAGCCCGTCCATCTGCAGTATCATTAGAAGCACGTGGCAAGAATTCGCCTTTACCAGAGGCAGTTACTCTTGTGGATGGTATTTGATGCTGATCTGTTAACAAGCGAACGATGGACGTCGCTCTTACTACGCTCAAATCCCAATTATCTCTGAAGCGAGATGTTCTGATTGGAATATTATCAGTATGCCCTTCCACCAAAACGTCTATCTCTTCATTTTTATTCAAGACATCGGCCAAAACTTTGATTGCTTCCCTTCCTTTTTGTTCTACGTCGGCACTTCCTGAACGAAACAATAGTTTATCCGACATTGATACATACACTTTTCCGTTCCGGACTTCTACTGTCAATTCATCAGAATTAAATCCCAGTAAAGCATTTCGAACGATGTCATTCAAATTTCTGGTAATTGAATCTTGACGGGAGATGATTTGTTGCATTTCACGCAATGCGTTTTCACGTTCTGCAAGTATGCGCTCTTTGTCAGTTAATTCCTGAGATTTTTGCTGCAGTGCAGTGTTAAATTGCTGTGCCTGCGAAACATTTTCATTTCTCAGATCATCATAAAGTCCTCTTAAATCATTGAACTCCTGTAGAAGAGCTTGATTTTGTTGAGTACTTTCATTGAGCATTCCTGTAAGATTTGCGTTTTCAGACTCACTAACGGCAAGATTGGCACATAGTTCATCGCGTTCGATTACAACTGCTTTCAATCGTTTTCCATTCGGTAGTTTATCGGGAATTCTGTCTCCGCATCGATATACAGGAGCACATGAGGAGGCCGCTAACATTAAGAAGCCGCCTATAAAGGCCAAGGCATGTAGTTTGTTCATAATATCTTTTTTTCACAGTGAATTTTTCAAACGTTGTTAACGCAAAATCTTGATTTCAGTTGGCATGATTAAGTGAAGTAATTCCCACACAAGATACTTTACAGCAGAAAAATCTATGCCAAAAAACCAATAATAAACTCTTTGGCTTTAAACCAGTTATTGTTATATGGAACCATATGCAATTATTGACGAATCATCTTTGCCTTTAGTAAATATTCAATTTACTGGCACCAAAAGTACCGATGAAAATTTTCAGGCTTATCTGCAAGGCACAAAGGATTGCTATAGGAACCAAGAAAAGTTAGGGATCATTTTTGATGCGAGTAATGCCTCTATCCCATCGCTTAAACACCAACAAATGCAAGCAGCATGGCTTAAAGAAAATAAAAACCTGATGGAGCTGTACTGTGTGGGAACAGCATACGTTATCCCCAGTGCCGCCATTCGAGCTATCCTTCGTGTGATTTTTTCCTTTCAAAAACAACCTGTCCCCTACGAGATTTTTGAGTCTACCAAAGAAGCGAAAAACTGGCTTGAATCGGTCTTTTCTAAGGATTTAATATAAATGTCATAAGTATTAATTTTTTTCCAACAGGTGATTTACCTTATTCTTCAATTTATATGGCTAATGACCGCATTTTAGGGTATGACTCTTAAAAAATACCATTATGCTTATATTAAGAGATTCCAAAATTTTTACCTTTTGCCAATTTGTATAGTATTTAATGCCTGCTTTAATTCTAAATGTATTTATCTTTCAGTACCCATCCGTATCTGAACTTACCCTACCCCAAAACGTTCTATAAACAAAGTAGCTGTATAATAACACTAAAGGTCCACCCACTGCTACAAAACCCATCATGGTTTTTAAGGTTAGCAATTCATAAATAGTTGTCATCAACTACGAAACGACATAATTGGTTCTTTTGGGAATAGTAAAGTAAAAATCACTTCCTTGTCCTAAAACTGACGTCACACCAATTTCTCCACCCCAGGATTCTACATGCCTCTTAGCCACTGCAAGACCGATGCCTGTGCCTTTATGGTGATCTTTGGTAGGTATCCGTTGGAAAATTATGAAAATTTTATCAAAATACTCTTGATCAATCCCAATCCCATTATCTGAAATAGTGACTTTCAGAAAAGACTCCATATCCTCTACCTTTACTTCTATTTTGGGGGATACTCCCGGTCTTGAATACTTAATTGCATTATCCAATAAACTGTGGAACGTTTGAACCAATGGTACCTTGAAGGCTTGTACTGAAGGCAGATGACTGATAATTAACTCAGCTGATTTATTGGTAATTATCTTTCTACGCAACAACTGATAATCTTTGAGTACTTCATTTAAATTAACGAGTTCTGTAGTACCTGTGAAATTACCTGCCGTTGAATATTCCAACAAATCCATAATGATTCCCTTCATTTTTTTGGCACCATCATACGCAAACTCAATGTACTGATTTGCCTTTTCGTCCAATTGATTTCCATACTTCTTCTTTAAAAGCTCCATAAATCCCACAATCATTCGCAAGGGTTCTTGCAAATCATGAGACGTAACAAATGCAAACTGCTCCAATTCTTGGTTAGTCAACTCTAAAACACGCGCATACTTTTTAAGTGATTCATTCAATTCCAGTAATCGGTGCTCAAACCTTTTTTGCTCCGAAATATCGGTCATAGCTCCTACCATACGGATTGGTTGATTATTTTCATCTCTTACAATCACTCCTCTATCTATCACATAAATAATTTCACCACCTGAATTGAATATCCTATACTCCTTTTCCCAGCGCTTGCAGTCTGGGTCCTTTAAGGATTTATCAAGACTTTCTTTGAGTTCTTCCAAATCATCCGGATGAAATTTATCTTTCCAAAAATCCTTTTCATTCAAGAGTTTGGAAGTGCCTATGCCAAAAATCTTTTCAATTGCATTTGATCTATAATACTCTCCTTTTATAATATCCCAATCCCAAATGGTATCATTCGTTGCTTCCGTTACCTTTTGAAATCGTTCATTCGCCTTTACAAGTTGTAAATCAACTTGTTTTCTCAAGGTTATGTCTCTGAAATAAGCTGATACCCCCCCTTGTGATGGATAAGCATTGATTTCATACCATTTTCCATCACCTGGATACCAATATTCAAAAGATGCTGCTCTCCCAGATTCCGCAACATTTACATAAATTTCGTGAATGAGCGTATGTTCAGCAGCTGGAAACAAGGTCCAAACACTTTTACCAAGTACATCTTCTGCCTTTTTTCCAAGTAAATTCTCAGCTTCCTTATTGAAATAAGTAAAATTCCAATTTTTATCCATAGCATAAAAAGCATCGGAAATACTATCTAAAATTTCTCTTATTTGAAGTTCAAGAGATTTTGAAGTGTGGATATCCTGAAAACTACCGTAAATACGGTGACATTTTTTTTCGATAAATTCAGCTGACCCAATAGTCCTCACCCACCGTTCATTTTTTTTATGGGTAACCAAAATTCCTTCAAAATCAAAAGACTCACCTGTACGGATACAATTCGTTAGGAGTCTAGATGCCTCATCCCTGAAATCTTCTCGATACATAGTAATGACAGAAGCAATATCAAGCATAATATCGGTGGGAGACGTTTCATAAATGGTATATACCATGTCTGAACAAAATAATTCCCCACGTACTAAATCGAATTCCCAACTGCCGATTTTGGCTAATTGAGAAGAGATCGTATTGAGTTCTACTAACTTTTTCTCAAGCGTAATGTTTTTAGCTGTTGCATAAAACATACCTTCTTCCATTGAGGAATTACACGTCCAACTCAACCAAATAACCTCACCGCTTTGGTTGATATAACGGTTTTCAAAATGGATGCTACCACCCCCATCTTTAAGTTTCTTTAATTCTAAAATTGTACTCCGCTTATCTTCAGGGTGTACTAGATCATCAAAGGAACGACATAGGATTTCCTGTTCAGAATATCCCAACAAGGCTATACCAGCTGTATTTATCTTGAGAAATCTGCCTTCAAAATCAACTAAACACAAAATATCCGGAATTGATTTATACAGGTAACTTAAATCATTTTCCAACCTTTTTCGTTTAATCTCTGTCCCTATAAATGGTCCTATATTTTGAAACAAATCGAGGTATTGTTTCAAATCCTGTAAATCCCTATGTGAGGTAATGATTAAGACACCTTCGACTGCTCCATTGAATAACAGAGGAATACCCAAAGCTGATGTTTTATTTGAATTTTTAGCTACATCTTTTCCTACATAAGCTAAGTCTCCATCGACAATTTCCTTAACCACTATCGTCTTTTTCCTCCAGACGGAAACAGGCAGACTTTTTTCAACATCCAAAGAAATGACCTGCTCATCTATTTTATAAAAATCTCTAAACTTTGGTTTATGCGAATTAGTGGTGATTAAATTGATTTGAGTGTTTTCAATATTAGGAATCCATAGCTCTACCAAATCAAAATCACTTAACCTTTCAATGCTAGCACAAAACTCCTCCAAAGAAGTTTTAAGATCGTTTTGGTATGAAAAATTCAAACTAATTTGTGCCAAAAGGTCATTTGCTATTTCTTTTTGCTTTTGTTCGGTCACATCTCTTTCGATGGCTATCCAATGCGTATACCAGCCATTTTGATCAGCAACGGGTGTTACAGCAAAATTAATCCAAAATTCCTCTCCATTTTTTTTGTAATTAATCACGGTAATTTCGCAAGACTCCCAATTCCTAATAGCTTTCCCAAGTCTTTTCAACTCTTCTTTATTTGAATTAGGCCCCTGGAGTATCCTTGGAGTTTTACCAATCACCTCTTCCCTAGTGTAGCCTGTCATTTGGGTAAAAGCATCATTTACATAAAGGATTTTTGGTCCTGGCTCATTAAATGGTTGTGCTTCGGTAATTAGGATAGAATCCTTAGTATTGGTAATTACACTTTCCAACAGTTTTAAACGCTGTTCTTCTTGTTTTTGAGTAGAAATATTTTCGCAGATAGTTACAGTCTTGGAGACTTTGCCGTATTCGTCTCTGATACATGCGACGTGTGCACGTACCCAAATGATACTGCCATCTTTACGGACAAATCGCTTCTCATGGCAGTAAGCTGCTTCACCACCTTTAGCCCGGTTGAAGACTTCACTATCGTTTGCTCGATCATCTTCATGGGTAAGCTCTAAAAAATTCATATAGCGTAATTCCTCTCGAGAGTACCCTGTAATTTGTTCGAAATAAGAATTGATCAGTAGTATCTTCCCATCGAACGGATCTACTTGAGCTATTCCTAAAGTAGCTATTTCAAAAATAGTTCTAAAATTTGCCTCACTGATCTGTAAATCTACTTTGGATGCTTGAACTACTTTGAACTGCTTTTCCTTAAGTGTTACATCTTGGCAAACCACCAACATGCTAGCACGACCAAGAAAATCAAGTTTATGGCCATTAATTTCCATGCGAATTCGTTCGCCATTTTTTTTGAGATGCGTGAATACCCCAAAAAAAATGTTTCCATCGCTACTATCAATAGTTGCATGAGCAGCAATCATTTGAGGAATTTCTTCAATCAGCTGGAGCTGTGACAGCTTCAAATCCAAAAATGCAACTTTCGAATACCCATAATGTAGAATTGCCGCTTCATTTACATCTAAAATCTGATACGTCTCTAAATCATAGACCCAAGATGGCAAGGGGTTAAAGTAAAAGAGGCTACTGTAATTTGGATCATAATTCATAGGAAAGTTCATTCATTGAACAATAAAGACGTGCCAAATCAAAACCATTTTAAATTAAAAGCTTTTTTACCAAATATCAGTTTAATAAATCACTTTATGCAAAACAAAAATACTTCGAACCAAAATTACCTAAAATATCATTTGGATTCAATAAATTTAATCTGAATTTTCCAAGTCCATAATTTACTCTTACATTTCAATCCAACTCAAATTCAATTCCGATTTTATGAGACTTAAGTACATCTTTGATTTCGTCCAAAATCAGTGGGTCATCAATGGTTGATGGAATATCAAAATGTACATCATCAGCAATGTTCCGAATAATTTTTCGGAGAATCTTCCCAGATCGGGTTTTTGGTAGGCGCTTCACTATAACTGCTGTTTTGAAATAAGAAATTGCCCCTATCGTATCTCGTACACTTTTCACCAACTGAGCTTCCAATTCTTCCCTACCAAGATCTCTCCCATCCTTCAAAACCACTAAGGCAATAGGTCGCTGACCACGCAACTTATCCGCAATTCCGACTACAGCACATTCTGCCACAACTGGGTTAGCAGCAACAATTTCCTCCATCTCTCCCGTGGATAGCCTGTGACCACTGACATTGATCACATCATCTACCCTTCCCATGATGTAGAAGTAATTCTCTTCATCTTTGAATCCTCCATCACCCGTCAGGTAATACCCTTCAAACTTAGATAAATACCCTTTACGGAAACGCTCATCGTCTTTCCATAAGGTAGGAAAACATCCAGGTCCTAGCGGAAGTTTGATGACCACATAACCCTCTTGATTAGGTCCAAGCAACTCCCCATTTTCTCCCATGATTTGAACATCATACCCAGGAACTGGGGTAGAAGATGATCCTGCTTTGATAGGCTTTAAGTCTATTCCAGCCATATTTGCCAACATAGGAGATCCGGACTCTGTCTGCCACCAATGATCAATCACCGGGATTTTCAACAAATCACTGACCCATTCATACGTCGCCGGATCGCAGCGTTCTCCAGCCACAAACAAGTATTTCAGAGATGAAACATTGTATTTTTTAAATAACTCACCTTCATGGTCTTCTTTTTTAATGGCGCGAATTGCTGTTGGAGCTGTAAAAAAAGTCTTTACCTGATGCTGCTCTATGATTCTCCAAAAGGTACCAGCATCTGGCGTACGAATAGGCTTCCCTTCAAACAAAATGGTCGTACAACCCGTAATCAATGGCGCATAGACAATGTATGAATGCCCAACAGCCCAACCTATGTCAGAAGCCGCCCAAAATACCTCTCCAGGGTTGGTATCATATACCGCTTGCAAACTATACTTCATCACAACAGCATGCCCCCCATTATCCCGAATAATTCCTTTAGGTTTTCCAGTAGTCCCCGAGGTATACAAAATGTACAAAGGATCCCATGCATCAACTGGAACATAGCTATGAGGCTCTACTGATTCCAACGCTTGATTCCAATCAATTTCTCGCTCCGAACGAAGTTCAGCGATAGCCATCGGTCTCTGTAAAACAATATGATAATCCGGCTCAAAAGTGGCCTCTTTCAATGCTTGATCAATTAATGGCTTATATGGAATAACCCGATCAAATTCAATTCCACAAGAAGCCGAGACAATGACTTTAGGCTCTGCATCGTTGATACGAATAGCCAATTCGTGGGGTGCAAATCCCCCAAATACAACTGAATGAATGGCTCCCAACCGAGCACAAGCCAACATAGCGATAACAGCTTCTGGAACCATCGGCATATATATGATGACCGTATCACCCTTGACAACTCCCTTTGCTGCAAGCAATCCAGCAAAAAGCGCGACTTTTGCGGTCAACTCCCGATAAGTAAATTTTTGAATGGTTTTCGTTACTGGTGAGTCATAAATTAAAGCCACTTGATCACCTCTACCTGTTTCCACGTGATAGTCCAAACATAAATAGGAAGTGTTTAATTTCCCTCCTTCATACCAGCGATAGAAGCCTTGCTCATTGGTAGAAAGAATTTTTTCAGGAAATGTTAACCATGCGATGCTTTCAGCTTTTTCTTTCCAAAACTGTTCTGGATTCGTAAGCGAAGAGTGATAATCATTGATAGAAGCCATTAATGCTGTTAATAAAATAGTGCAAATTAGTTATTTGGGGAGATATAATTCTCTGAAACTAAGGTAATGCAAAAAAATGAAGGGCTTCAATAATAAAAAGCTAAATAGGTATAGATTAAAAAAGATAAGTGACTTGTGAACAGGGGAGGGAAAATTGGGAGTTAGAAATGATGAATTTAACATGAGCGTATGCTTGGGCACTTTTGAGGGTAGTGTTACATGTTAACATGTGGGGCTTAGGCACAAGACTCAATCAGGGATAACTTTTCCAAAGTTTAGAACTTTGGGGAAGTTTAAGTACATAACTAAAATTCCGTGTCAAAAGTCTTGAGTCCGTCGAAGGAATTGATTATATGCTGATAGTGTATTCCTGTGTTTTTTGACACCGAAGTGAGTTAAAACCCACGTATTTGAATCAGGAGATACTCATGTTTTTCCGGGGTTAAAAACACGGGACAATTGATAGAGTTAACTAGCTAAATCTTAATTTCTTTCTTCGGGTATAGATTTTTCAATGCGAATTTTTATATGCTTTCCGTGTATTCTGCGAGATTCCTGCTTTGTTTAAACTCTCGCTTCTAACCTCTTGCTTCTCTTCCTTCTAAAAAGTTTCTCTGCATTCCGCGAGAACAAAAAACCCGACTTGCGCCGGGTTTCATTCTACTCTTCAAACCCTAAACCTGCTGCGTTAAGCATCTTCGCATAAGCGGTTTTTCTTCGGGCAGCTAGGTTGTTGAGAGTTACTCTAGCGCTGATTAAGCTTACTTCTCGAGCATTGACTAGGAATAAGGAGGATTCACCTACCTCAAACCGCATCATTTCCCCATCCAATAATTTTTGAAGACCATTCACATTATTCGTGAAGACTACTAACTGTTGTCCAACCGTCTCAAAGTTAAAGATTTCAGCATCGAGTTTATTTCTCAATTGTAAAAACTTAAGATCTCGCTCATAATTTTTGAAATTCAATTTCGCTCTTGCTATCCCAAGGCCACCACGCTCTTTTCTAAGGAACAAAGGAGTGGCAATAGTAAATCCATACTTGTAGTTATTCTCTAAGAATGGGACTACTTCAGCAGCGCTAAATGTTTCTGTCAAGAAATTATAATTAAACTTAGCTATGGGCAAAAGTAGATTTGCCTTAAAACGCCGCTCTACCTCCAAGGATTCAATATCAAAGTCCGTCAAACGAAGTTCGGGATGCATACTTACATAGCCTCTCAAAGACTCCGGGATATAATCTACCAAAAATGGATCGAGAACATTTTCTGGAAAAACATCCTCTACCAAATCAACTGGCTCTTCACTTTCATCCCACAAAAAGGTATTTAACATTTGGGTAGATTTGAAGAAGTTGATTTGAGCGGACTGCAAACTGAAAAGGCGATCCTGCACTTGGGTGTATGCTTCTACAGTGTCGATCGCTGGAAAGTCCCCTTGAATAAAGCTTTCTTTTACCATCCGAAATCTCTGTACTGCTAAATCATATCCTTCTTCAAAAACTTTTACATTTTGGTAGTCAGAGGCCCATTTCCAGTAATGATCCGTTGCATCCAAGTATAGATCATTCAAAAATAATTGACGTTCTACAACGGTAGCTTCCCTGAAAATCTGTGCTTTTCGCAAAGCCGCTCTTCGCTGATCTATAATCAAACCCTGCCCTAAATTGAACGATGCACCTGCAGCGAATAAGCCGCCTGCAGGAACGGTACGTTCACTGTTAAGAAAAACTCCTGAATTTTGCTCAAGCAAGCCTTTTAATTCCACACCTCCCATGGTTGGAATGGATATCCCAGTCTCTTGAATATCAAAATAATCAGAATTATTGAATCGCTTCCGATCTCTTTGAGTGTAGATTTTAGGGTCGAAACCTCCCCTTGCAGCACGCAACTCCTGCTTACCAAATTCCAAGTTAACATCCGCTTGTTTAGCAATGGGATGATAGGATCGAACCCACTCCATGTAGGTTTCAAAATCTAAGATCTCTTGCGCAGAAATAGTAAATGAAATGAAGCTAAAGCAGAAAACTAAAATTGCTCTCATCATTATTTCTTTTTGTTGTCCGCCTTTTCTCGGGCTGTATAATAGTCTGCTGGGAAGCCATTCAATTGTCGCCAAATTTCATACCATAAAGGCACATCGTTTAATAAGGCAATCCCATCTGCACCTGAACCTATCCTTAATGCTTCTGGCCAATTTTCCTCTTCTGGGTCTTCCACTACCAAAATCCTATACTTCCCATTTGGGCTAGCAAAATTGTCAATAGCATGAATGACGCCACCAAAGGTTCCATTGGTGATCTGTGGCCACCCTGAGAAGACAATTGCCGGCCATCCATCAAAGATAAACCGAACTTTAGAACCGATTCTCATCAAAGGATAATCCACTGGAGACACAAACATTTCTACTGCTAATTGGGCATTGGCAGGCATGATACTGATAATCTCAGCTCCTTCTTTAATGGTTTCTCCAAGACCTACCTGAACAGCCTGTGTAATATAACCATCCTGAGGTGCTAAAATATAACGGAAACCCGTACGCATTTCATAATTCGAATACTGATTCTCAAGTTTAGTAACTGTAGCTTCTGTATCAAACTGAGCAGACATGGACTCGAACATATCAGCGCGTGCTTTGGCCATACGATCTCTAAAGTCATTATCAATGGCATTCAACTCAATTGTCGCCGCAATTCTAGCATTAACACTTTGGAGTAAGGAGTTTTCTGCGGCAATCATACTTGCTTGCACTTCCTGAAAACGCAATTCCCGCTGTTCGAAATCTGTCAGTGAACGTAATCCCTCCTGAAATAGCTTTTCTGTTCGTTTAAGCTGTTCCTCTCCAATTTTAAAATTCACTTTTGCCTGTTCGAAGCGTATACTATCGGATATCACTTGCAATTCAGCCATCCGAAGCCTGTTGTTTGCTTGATCTATTCTCAGAATATTATTTTGACGCATGGCCTCTATCTGAATTTCGATCGCTTTTACTTTTTCAGAATAGGATTGAGCAGATAACGCCTTGGCATCAACCTGCATTTGAGTACGCTCCAAAAGTCTAGGATCAAAGTAGTCGTCTTTAATTTCAGATACTAACAAAACAGTATCGCCTCTTTGCACAAAATCACCTTCTGCTACATACCATTTTTCTATCCTTCCTGCAATAATTGAATGCACAGTCTGCGGTCGCTGATCCGGCCTTAACGCTGTAACAAAGCCTTGCGAACGGATATTTTGTGTCCAAGGAAGGAATAAAAACAAAAACGAACCTAACAATATCCATAAAAGGATTTTACGCCTCTTTTTGCTATCGTCTCCAGGATAGGTCATATTGAGACTTACAAACTCTTTGAAGGAGACTTTCTCACTAATTTTATTTTTAGTAATATTTATCATCGCCTTTCGAATTAAATTGTTTTAGTTGATAAAAACCCATCTGTACTTCCATCGTAGGTAAGCCTTCCGTTTTTCAATTCCAGCACCCGAGGGAATTTGTTGATAATATCTTTCTCTTGAGTCACGAGCATTACTGTCCAACTACCTTCTAAAATATAATCCACTAACCTCATTTTCTCCTCATACTCCATTGCACCAAACATGTCTTCGAGTAACAAAGCTTTTGGTTTGCACACTAGACACCTAGCTAAAATAATCTTGCTAATTACTTCTTTACTCAGTCCTTTACCTTCAGGCATCAACATTGTGTCCCAATCCTCTGTCAATTTGTAGATAAAGTCTTTTAAACCTACCAATTGTAAAATTTCGCGCACATGGGAATCCTCCGCATCTTTTCGTAAAGTGACATTTTCATAAATGGTCCCATGAAATATGGATTGATGAGATAAACTATCACCAATAAAGCCTCTGAGCTTATCTAAATTCATGGTATCAATCGGTAAACCGTTGACGATGATTCTTCCTCTGTACTCACTGAATAATCCGGACATCAAGTACATCAACGTACTTTTACCTCCCCCACTGTTCCCGGTAAGCACTACTTTTTCGCCCGCATTCAAATCAAAAGAGACATTATCCAATACTTCATAATTGGTGTTTTTGATGGAATAATGAAGGTTTTTAATCTGGAATTGAAGACTTTCATTGTTAGTAGTAAGTGACTTCTCTGTACCCTCTTGACGTTCCATCTGCAAATCCATGATTTGACCGATTTTTTCTGTAGCAGTCATGGTATCATACACCGCATCCAAAGAAAGAATCACCTTTTCAACAGAAGTTACCATCAATATAATGATTACTTCTACTGCTACAAATTGTCCGATACTGATCTGATTATCAATCAACAAAATACTTCCTACAATTAACAAAGTAGTCACAATCAAAGCCTTGAAAGCAATCATTATTTTGTATTGAAACACCAATACAGCAAAGTGTCTATCCCTGTACTCTACATAGGATTTTAACAATTTATCCATGTTGAAAAACGGAAGCTTGGAATTACCCGCCAACTTAAAAGTAGCCATAGTTCTACCAATTTCCTCCAACCAATATGCTGTTTTATATTTCATCGTGGATACCTTCAAATTGGTCTCCATCCCTTTGGGACTGGTAAAATAAAAGATCAAAATAACCAAGGAAACCAAAGCCAAACTGAATAAGAGGAAAAAGATATTATACAGTGCCAGCAAAATCATACCAAAGGTGATCTGAACGATTGCAAAAGAAAAGTCTATCAAGATTTTTGACATCCCTTTTTGTAGATTCACTGCATCAAAGAAGCGGTTAACCAATTCAGGAGTATAGTTCTTTTCCAATTCATCCATCTTTAGGCGCGGAAGTCTGTAAGCAAAACTAAAACCTACCTTTGCAAATATCCGCTGTTCCAGTTTCTCTGTTAGATACAATTGTGAAATCTGAAGAAATCCACTGAAAGAAATGGCTACTGTAACAACTAAAACCATGATCAACCAAGCCGTACTCACTCTACCTCCAAGCACGAAATTGATAATGGCCTGAATACCCAGTGGATACACCAAAGATAAGGTACCATTCAATAATGAATAGAAATAAATTGCATAAACCTCTTGTTTCTCCTCATTGATCAGTTTGAAGAATCGTTTGAGAGGTGTCAAACCGCTATCAGCTTTCATGTGCGATTGTTTTAAATACTAAGTGATTGAAGAAAATTACTTTTTTGTCATGACCATCGCCTTTTTCCGTAAGACCTGGCAAATGGTTCTCATAATACGTTTGCATCAAACTAGCTTCCATAATCGTTGTCACGAGTGTTTTTGGAAATTCATATTCCGGATTGTAAGCACTTATCAATTCAGCGATTCGCTCCCCAAGTTTATAATACTGATGAAAAAATCCCAGCTTCTGCTCCTTATCAACCTCCTTAGTCATGATTGCTTTAGTAGATTCATCGGTAAGTAATCGGCGCAATTTCACTGGATCAATAAAATCATTTTTACTGAAAATCGGACCTTTTGCTAGCAGCTCTATGGCTATTTCTAACTTTTGCCGCGCTGAGGTAAGATTGGCAGTACAATAAACCAAGTTTTGTTCTAAAAATCCCCAATACCACCCAAATAAATATAATAAAAGTTTGTGTTTGTTTTCAAAATATCTGTAAATCGCTGCCTCTGTGCAGCCAACTGCCTGAGCTAATTTTTTAAAAGTAAAGTTCTCAAAGCCAAGCGCCAACATCATATCCATGCTTTTTTGCACAATATCCACACCCAAATCCGAACTAAATGGATCCTTGAGGTAAATATTTTCATTGACTTCAACTCTTACTCTTTGTAAAATTTTATCCATAGTAAGTTACAAGAACAATGGGCATAACGTAGGCTACTTACAAAAGGTTTTAAGATCTTAACTTTTTGTTAGTATTACTTACAGAAAAATTAAAAAAAGCCTCTGAAACAAATCTGAGGCTTTTTATTTTACTTTTTATGCATTTCCGCTTTCATACCAGCAACCATTTGCAATACTAACTGAAGCATATTTTCATCGACTGAGGTCGGATGACTTACGACCTCAGAGGATTGTCAGCATGATAGTAATTGAAATATTGCATACTGGTATAATTGCAGATAATCATACTACTTTTTCATGTAACTTTCTCTGATACTTTTAAATTCCGAGCCTTCTTTCCATTGAGGTCAACTTGTAGTATTTGACAATTTTTTACCTACTTTAAACAAAACCATTAAGTCTTCCACTGCACTGTCTAAATCCCAAGCTTCAGCGTCATATTTATCCGATGGCTTATGATAGTGATTTGTGATATAATCTGCCATTTGTTGCTTCCCATACTCAACACCAAACTCCACATGATCTGTCCCTGCCCCTACATATAACGCGGGGACACCTATTTTAGCAAAATTGAAATGATCTGAACGGTAATACAAGCCAGCCGCTGGAGTTGGATCAGGTGTAGAAAATCGATTTTTTTCAGATAAAACCGCATCTAAGAGATCTTCCAAATCAGATTGCCCTTTTCCAATCAAGGTCATATCCCGCATAGACCCAAAAATATTTAACCCATCAATATTGATGTTCGCTACCGTCTGAGAAGCTGGATAAACTGGATTTTGGGCATAATATGCAGAACCCCATAGCCCCTGTTCTTCAGCGGTGACCGCTAAAAAGACTACTGTGCGCTCTGGTTTTTCTCCCTCGATAAAGCCTTTCGCTAAAGCCCACATAGCTGCAATACCAGAAGCATTATCTAAAGCTCCATTATAAATACTATCACCACTTGCATCTGGCGAACCGATTCCAAGATGATCCCAGTGAGCAGTATATATAATGTATTCATTCGGCCGCTTGGTGCCTGTAATTTTAGCAATAAAGTTTTTAGAGCTATCAAAAATACCTTGCGCACTAACAGAAGAACTAACTTTCAAACCCATTGGTAAAGCTTTAAATTCCGAAGTTTTTGCCTGTTGGAATAACTCATGAATGGACAAACCTGCTAAATCAACTAGCTTTTCTGCAGTCTCAGATGTTATCCAGCCTTCAAATTTTGGCTGATAAATATCTTTTCCCCGGTTGTCTAAATATAACTTTGTTCCATTCCACCCATTTTGAACCACTCCAAATCCATAGCCTGCAGCACCTGTTTCATGAATAATGAGTGTTCCTAATGCACCTTGCCGCGCCGCTTCTTCAAATTTATATGTCCATCGACCGTAATAAGTCATGGTATTCCCATTGAACAAATCACTTCCTTCTTGACCATAACCAGGGTCATTGACGATCACAACAGCAATTTTCCCGGACATGTCCACATCTTGGTAATCATTCCAACCATACTCAGGCGCCACAATTCCGTAGCCGACAAAAACCAGCTCCACATCTTCAAAAATCTGCTCCTCTTCTATTCTCTGCGTCCACAGTACATAATCTTCCAAGCCTTTTAATTCAATACTCCCTTTGGGTCCTTTCACTTGCATCGTAGGAGCAGCCTTTGATGTAATGGAAACCATAGGAACATCCTGATAATAACTCTCCCCATTGCCAGGTTCTGCACCTATTTCGGAAAAAATCTTTTCCATGTAGGTTAAAGTCTTGGTCTCTCCATCGGTAAATGGCATTCTTCCAGCGTACAGATCGTTTGACAACTCAATAATATGTCCTTCTAAATCTGCTGGAGTTATTTGGTACTCAGAATCCGAGGATCCACCGCAAGCCAATAGCAAATAAGCTAAGGATGGAATTAATACGTATGTAAGTTTTTTCATAATGGTTTAAATTCAAGCGAATTTAACACATTATCAATAAATCCATATCGTATAATGAATGAAGTATGAACAGAAATTAAAACTAAACGCAATTGATAGCAGTATTTTGTAAAGTTCATATGAATTTAATCTTAAATTCACGGCTGATTCTACTACAAGCCTTACCTTGTTGCAGGTTTAGAATGGATTACCCACTTGGTTGACTGTAGGCCAATGGTAAATTTGCTAGTTTAAAGCACAAGCATACATTGAAGACAAAAATCATATCCCAAAAATGAAAACCTTTTTGAAAATTATCTTGGCCTTAGCCATCGTCTTGGCTATCGTTTATATCGCAGGACCTAAGGCAAAAGTCCAAGCTCTTGAGGGTGAGTACACCGAAGTACCGAGCGATCCCTTGCAGTTAGAAGTATTTATCCAAAACATTGAAGATACTGTCAGTCAATTAAAAATTGGCAATGAAGCTAAAATCATATGGGCAGATAGTTTATTGAAAGGAAAAACCCCTTACTCTATTGTCTACATCCATGGTTTTGGCGCCAGCCAAATGGAAGGCGATCCGGTGCACCGAAAAATCGCTGAACATTTCCATGCAAACCTCTATGTGGTCAGATTGCCTGAACACGGCATTGACCGACCCAATGGCATGGAATACCTTTCTGCTCAACTATTGACTGACGCGGTGAGACAAGCTTACATGATCGGCAAAAGCCTAGGAGATGAAGTGATTGTCATAGGTACTAGCATGGGTGGAGCTCTTTCTTTACTCTTAGCATCTGAAAGACCGGATATGAAAGCCTTGGTAGTCTACTCTCCTGCAATCAGGGAATATGGAGAAGCACTTCAACAGTTTTTCAACCCTTGGGCAAAATTTTTAGCTAGCAACTTTGTAATGGAGAATGGAGTCAGAACGGTCAAAAGAGATGGTGATAAAGCGAAGTATTGGTCTGAAACTTATCATGTCAATGGCTACGAGGCTTTAGCTGTATTGCTCCGAAGCAAAATGGTACCTGAAACATTTCAGGCAATTAAAACCCCGGTATTTCTGGGCTATTTTTATAAAAATGATAGTATCCAGGATTTTGTTGTCTCCGTGCCTAAAATGCAGGAAATGTTTCAACAGCTTGGTACTCCAAATAGCTTTAAGCGTGAAATGGCTTTTCCTGAAACAGGCGACCATGTAATTGCTTCGTCTATCACTTCACAAGACTGGGAAACAGTTCTGGAGCAAACAATCGATTTTCTTGAAAATGTAGTCAATCTCAAAGCCTTACAAGAAGTAGAAATTGAGTAACTTAAAAATGGCTAACGTATAAAAGTGTACAAATCCACACGTTAGCCATTTGCTTATTTCTCTAAAAGTCTTCGATGGTAGTTAATCTGTCCTAAATGATAATTGAGATGGCTCACGAGGTGAAACATATAGTATTCATAACTCATAGGTTCTTTGACAGCTCCTCCCGGATAATCCCTAGAAAACCAATCCTCTGGAAACTGCAAGATAGAATCTGTTATCATATGATTAGTTTCATCCAGCATAAGGAGTAATTCCTCTCTTGGGATGCCTTTGACTGAAAATTCCGATTCACGATCCCTCTCGTAACCTGTATCACCCATTTTATTACCAATGTAATGATTCAAGTTACCTATGATGTGCATGGTTAAATTGCCCGCAGAGTTGGAAATACCAGGAGCTATTTCCCAGATATTTTGCTCGTTTTTATAGCAGATAAGTTCGTTTTTCACTTTTTGCAAATCGCGATCAAAAAAATACAGCAATGAACTTTTCATAATTTTTCTATTTAGTCTCCAAAAGATATCCCCAAACCCTTGGCGGCTTGAATAAGGTAATTGTCTGCACCTACATGATTGTAGTCCCGAGTTGCATCCTCTAAAGGTACCGATATGAAATCGTTATTCTTGAATGCAACCATTTTCCCGTATTCTCCCCCCAAAACCATTTCAAACGCCTTAACTCCAAAGACCGAAGCCAGTACTCGATCAAATGCAACGGGCGTTCCTCCTCGTTGGGTATGTCCCAATACAGTTTCCCTGATATCTGCTGTCACTCCTACGTCTTTTAGTTGCTGCGCTAGCTGAAATGCTACTCCTCCTAAGCGCACATGGCGGCTTCCTTCATCTCCTGCTCTTGATACAATACTTCCCTCTTGTGCTTTTGCTCCTTCAGCAATCACGATATTGACAAATCCCCTGCCATTGTCATAGCGGGAATTAATTCGTTTCACTAATTCATGAATATCGTAAGGAATTTCAGGGATTAAACATATTTCTGCTCCGCCCGCAATAGCTGTGTGCAAAGCAATCCATCCTGCATCTCTTCCCATCACCTCCATAATCATTACTCTAGAATGGCTTTCAGCAGTTGTCACCAATCGGTCAAAACTTTCAGTAGCTATCTGAACAGCTGTTTGAAACCCAAAGGTCATATCAGTAGCAGATAGGTCATTATCAATGGTTTTCGGAACACCAATAACAGGTAGTCCATAGTCAAATAATGCTTTGGATATTTTTTGAGATCCGTCTCCACCAATATTGATCAAGGCATCAAATCCCAAAGACTTGATGCGTTCTGCCAGTTCTCTAGTTTTATCAACATAAATGATCTGCCCATTTTCATCCTTTACAGGATAATGCAAAGGATCTGCTCGATTGGTAGTTTTTAAAATTGTACCACCCTTGACATGAATACCAGCTGTCTTGCTTTTAGTCAATTTAATCAAATCTGTGGGATCGCTCCATATCCCCACAAATCCCTCTTTACTTCCATACAATTCCCATCCTTTTTCTTTCCTTGCTCTTTTGGCAATTCCGCGTATCACCGCATTCAATCCGGGACAATCTCCACCTCCCGTAACTACTAAAAGCTTCTTCATTTTGCTAAAATTTTATATTGCAACTTACAAAAATGATGGAAAAAAGGCTCTATACAGTGGAGATTTTTATTTTTTGAGTTTCCACCAACCTACCAACGTGCCCATGCTACTTCCAATACCTAGTCCTAGGAGAATCCACATCACCAAACTTTCTTGATAAACTCCTATGATCAATCCATTAAACAGTCCTGCCATTAATCCGGCCATGATATAGGAAAGGATGGTTTTTTCTTTTTTTGGCTGCATATACTCAGTATTTAAAGTAAAGTTACTCGTTTAGATCCATTATCTGCATGAAATAAAATCCTCACAGGTACAAAAATAGCCGTATATTTAAAGCAACAAGTAAATTTTTATAATGGAAAAAGATATTAAAATAGCCGTTTTGATAGATGCGGACAATGTTTCTTCACACCCCATCAAAGAAATGATGGAAGAAATTGCTAAGTATGGTAACCCTACCATCAAACGGATTTATGGAGATTGGACGACCCCACGGTTAGGGAAATGGAAAAATATATTACTGGAAAATGCCATCACCCCTATTCAGCAATACGGCTATACTGTTGGAAAAAATGCAACCGATGCTGCCATGATTATTGATGCCATGGACATCCTGTATTCCCAAAAAGTCAATGGATTTTGCATCGTCTCAAGTGATAGTGATTTTACTCGATTGGCAACAAGACTGCGGGAGGCAGGTATGTTGGTTATCGGTATGGGAGAGAAAAAAACACCTGAACCTTTTATCGTTGCCTGTGACAAATTTATTTACGTAGAAATTCTTCAAAAAGCAGAGCCAGATACGTCTCCAGGAAAAGCTAAAGATGCTCCAAAACCACAAGTAGATAAAGCTGGACCTAAAATCATTCGGCTAATCCATAATACCATTTCAGATTTAGCAGACGATGATGGCTGGGCCTTTATGGGAGATGTGGGTAATTTACTTCAGAAAAAACAACCCAACTTTGATTCCAGAAATTTTGGTTACCAAAAACTAACGCCTTTCATCAGTTCACTTCCGTATTTTGAAATCGAACAACGAGAAGGAAGCAAAGGCAGGCATAAGTTGATATATGTCAGGAGTAAAGAGTAGAAGCGAGAGTTTAGGGACAAGAAGCAATACTTGCTGATGCGATAATTAAGGTTGTCGATATTTCATCCTTTGTACCTCACCCCTCTTCCTTCATCAACTCCAAACTAAAATCTGCCTTCTAAAATCTAATGTAATATTTCTAGCTTTGTGAACTATCCCATTTGGGAAGAATGTTAGCAAGTATGTATGAAAACTCATGGACCTTGAATCCATGAACAATTTCTCTTATGGAAAAGAAAAAAAGAGTTGTGGTAGGTTTATCTGGAGGGGTGGACTCCTCAGTAGCTGCTTACTTATTGAAAGAGCAAGGGTATGAAGTCATCGGGATGTTTATGAAAAACTGGCATGACGAAAGTGTCACAATCTCCAATGAATGCCCATGGATGGAAGATAGTACAGATGCCATGTTAGTAGCGGAGAAGTTGGGAATTCCCTTTCAAGCAATAGACCTAAGTGAAGATTATCGCGAACGAATCGTAGAATACATGTTTACAGAGTATGAAGCTGGACGAACACCCAATCCGGATATACTATGTAACAGGGAAATAAAGTTTGATATTTTTCTCAAAGCGGCTGAAAAACTCCATGCTGACTATGTGGCTACAGGACATTATTGCCAAAAAGACAGCTTCGAAAAAGACGGTCAGACCATACACAGTCTCTTAGCCGGTGCAGACCCTAATAAGGATCAAAGTTATTTCTTGTGTCAGTTGAGCCAACAACAATTGAGTAAAGCGTTATTCCCCATCGGACACCTACAAAAATCAGAAGTTCGTGCCATCGCCAAGGAGCAGGAACTCATTACAGCAGAGAAAAAAGACAGTCAGGGATTGTGCTTCATTGGAAAAGTGCGCTTACCAGACTTTTTGCAGCAACAATTGAAACCAAAAAAAGGGGATATTCTGAACATTTCAGATAATTATCCAGCATATGAACAATGGAAAGTCCCCCAGGGCATCGATCTATCATCCCTTAATGATGCGGAATTAGACGCTATGTGTACACCTATACATTATCACCCACATGAGGGGAAAAAGGTAGGTGAACATAATGGTGCGCACTATTTTACTGTTGGCCAACGAAAAGGGCTTCAAGTAGGTGGAACTGGGAAACCTTTATTTGTCATCGCAACCGATACTCAAGAGAATGTAATTTATACGGGACTAGGTGAAGAGCATCCTGGTCTTAACAGACTTGGCCTCTTTGTCAAGAAGGAAGATATACATTGGATTCGGGAGGATTTGAAACTAGAGGTAGGAGAATATCAGCGATATCAGGGAAGAATCCGCTACCGTCAGCCTTTGACTGGTGTCACTTTATTGATGCGGGAAAAAGGACTCTATGTGATTTTTGATCAGCCACAAAAAGGAATTGCCTCAGGACAATTTGTAGCATGGTATGAGGGAACGGAAAGTATTGGCTCTGGAACAATTTTCTAATCTAAACTTATGAAACAATCACTTTTCCAAATCGCTCTTGTGATCCGGGATTATGATGAAGCAATCCACTATTACACCACTATTTTAGGGTTTGAATTAGTAGAAGATACCGTCATATCTCCAAGTAGACGTTGGGTAGTCGTAAGACCAATAGGCTCTTCGTGTGCCTTGCTTCTAGCGAAAGCAGCCAACGAGCGCCAAGTACAAAGCATCGGAAACCAAACAGGTGGACGCGTTTTTCTATTTTTACATACGGATAACTTCGATCGGGATTTTGCCCGACTTCAAGAGTATCAAGTTACCATAGTAAGAGGTCCTGTTTTAGAACCCTATGGAAAAGTTGCTGTTTTTGAAGACCTCTATGGTAACCTTTGGGACTTAATAGAACCGAAGGATCATGATTAAGCTAGAGATTATCTTTGAAGATGATTTTTTCATAGCCATCAACAAACCTGCTGGTGTTCTAGTGCATAAAACCCATCTTGCAGATGCGGAAGAAGATTTGATTGCAGTCAAAATTCTTCAGTCTCAAACAGGTGTCAAGGTATTCCCTATTCATCGAATTGACAGGCCCACTACTGGAGTCTTGCTATTTGCAAAATCAAGTGAAGCAGCATCTAAAATGCAGCCTATCTTACGATCCACAGATGTTCAAAAACACTATCTCTGCGTGGTAAGAGGTCATTTCAAAGAAAAAACGGGCATCATTGACCAAGCACTCAAGAAGAAAATTTATGGGGAATTGCAAGAAGCACAGACAAGCTATTGGGTATTAGAGGAATCGAGTATTCCTTACGACACTACTGGCAGGTATCCTTCCAGTAGATATGCCCTGCTGCTATGCCACCCGCATACGGGCCGTATGCATCAGATTCGTAGACATTTGGCTCACAGACGCCATTATATTATTGGAGATACAACCCATGGGGATAATACACAAAATAACTTTTTTCGAAAAGAATGGGGACTCCATAACTTACTCTTACATGCTTGGCAACTGTCTTTCCTTCATCCATTTACCGGGCAGCAAATAACTATCCAAGCAGAATTATCAGAGGTATTTATTAATATGCTGCTGAAAGTTAACTTTTCATGGAAGCCAGAAAAATTTGATGCAAAATCACTACCTGTTATCCCTTAACAATTCACCTTTGGAAGGGGTAATTTCCCTAAAAAGTAGTTTTTATCTGCATTTTTTTAGGATAAACGTTATCTTCCACCGTCAATACACAATCCTATGAAGAAACAAACTCTTATCATCGGCTTTCTTATGACAGCAGCAAGTATGGCTTGCTTGGGTCAGGGAGGAAAAGAAGCCATAGAACGTAACTTCCACGAACGGGAAGCCCTTTCTCATTTTCGATACCTAGCTTCGGACGAACTGATGGGCAGAGACCCGATTCGCCCAGAGATAGATGCTGCCGCACGTTACATTGCCGAACAATTCTGGAAATACGGGGCTAAAGAATTATCCAATGCCAATGGGTATTACCAACACATTCCATTCAGACTTTCTTCCCCTCCTACCAAAGGAGAAGTTGCTTTTGGAAGCAAGACTTTCAGCCAAGGTGATGAAATGTTGGTTCTAGACGGGCCATCTTTAGCTGGATCCTATGAATTAGTAGTAGCAGGCTATGGGCTAGAAGCTGATTTTGAAGGGAAGGATGTTAGCGGCAAAGTTGTGGTTTGCAATGTAGGTGGTCCAGGCAATCTTTCTCCCCGTGGGTTATTTGCTGCTGGAAGACAAAAGTTAGCGCTGGCACAATCCAAAGGCGCTATCGGTTTGGTGGAAGTTTACAATGTTCCGACTGTGCCATGGCCATTTGTGGCTAATTTTCTTAACAGCCCGCAGTTGACCGTTGATAAAACAGGCGGAGGCCAAAGCATTCCCTACATTTGGATTAAAGATTTGAACAACGAGACTATCAATGCCATTGGCAATCGCCAACTGACCAGTGCGGATTTTCAAATCGAAGGAAAAATCAATAAAGCCATCGTAGGTAAAAATGTCGTGGCTGTAATTGAAGGTACAGATCCTATTTTAAAAAATGAGTATTTGATGCTATCTGCACATTATGACCATATAGGTGTAGGTAGACCAAATGCCGAAGGTGATTCCATCTACAATGGTGCAAGAGATAATGCCGTCGGTACGGTAGCCGTTATCAATGCCGCTCGATATTTTGCAGAAAATCCTCCTAAGCGTTCCATCTTATTGTGTGCTTGGACAGCAGAAGAAAAAGGGTTGCTCGGCAGTGAATACTTTGCAGAAAATCCATTGATTCCTTTAAAGCAAATTATTTATAACCTGAATATTGACAATGGAGGATACAATGACACCTCGATTTTCACCGTAATAGGTTTAGGAAGAACGAGTGCAGACTTTTTACTGGAGGAAGCAGCAAAAGCTTTTGGAAAAGAGGCGATTGCGGATCCATCCCCAGAGCAAGGATTATACGACCGCTCTGATAATGTGAATTTTGCCAGAAAAGGGATCCCTGCTCCAACCTTTAGCCTGGGTTTCCGTGCATTTGACGATGAAATCAACAAGTACTACCACCAAGCTGCTGACCAAGTCGACAATTTCGATTTAGATTATGCAGTAGCATATTGGAAGTCCTACATACTAGCTGCAGAAAACATCGCCAATTGGAACCAACGCCCACGTTGGGTAGCTGGAGATAAGTATGAAGAAGTAGGAAAGCAATTATATGGGAATTAGTGTTCTGAAAATAGTGCGCTTCGGTTGTTAATCAATCGCTGCTTCATGAAAACACGTTAAAATACCGAGTCGAGGAAGTCGTTACTAGCTCCCTCAACTCGGTTTTTTTTGTTAGTAACATCTAAAGAGATCTTAGCTCTTTCGTTTCTACGATAGTGGCCCCTGCTGCCTTCATTTCTTCAAGAGCTAAGTCGAAATCATTCACTTGCAAATTGACTGCGCGAGTCGCATCTGCAATTAAGTGTACCTTAAAACCTTCTGCTAAGCCATCCAAAACAGTGAATTTCACACAATAATCAGTCGCTAACCCACAAACAAAAAGTTCAGAAATTCCCGCTTCCTTTAAATAAAAAGCAAGCCCAGTATCTCCCTGTCTATTATTATCAAAAAATCCGCTATATGAATCAACTAATGAGTTGGTTCCTTTTTGGAAAATGGCTTTCCATAGTTTTGTTTCTAATGCTGGATGAAAAGCAGCGCCTGCTGTCCCCTGTACACAATGTACGGGCCATAAGATTTGTTGAACTCCATTCAAATTCACAAACTCCCCTACTTGTTTCCCTTCATGATTAGCAGCAAAACTTCCATGGTCAGCGGGATGCCAATCCTGCGTGGCTACAATAAATTCAAACTTAGATTGAAGCTCATTAATCAAAGGAACAATTGTATTTCCCTCTTGTACAGCCAAAGCTCCTCCGGGGATAAAATCGTTTTGAACATCTACAATTACTAAAGCTTTCATTCGGATAGTTGGTTTACGATGATGTGTGCAATACTTTTTACTTCAACAAAATCTTGGTCTAACCGGGTTGAATTTGGATGCGAATTGGTCGTGATCACTTTTTCGATGACACCCGATGATTTGATTTTATCAATGGCGTTATTCGTAAATAGCCCGTGGGTAGTAATCGTATAAATTTTTTTTGCACCGGCAGCTTTATAAGCTTTGGCAGCATTGATCAGGGATCCACCCGTTCTGACCATATCATCATAGATGACTACATCTTTATCCTGAACATCCGCCGAGATACTGGTGACTTCTGTTTTCACGCCTGATACTCGACGTTTGAATACGAATGCGGCATTTACTCCCATCTCATTGGCCAAGGATTCGACCCATTTTGCACGGCCTGCATCCGTACAGGCCATTACAAAACCCTCATCTGCCAAATTATTCGCAGCCTCAATAATGATGGGTTTACAATAAATATGAGAAATCAATGCTTGTCCTTCAAAATAATGAGGGATACCCTCCGAGTGAAGATCAAAAAAATAAAAGTGATTACCCAAGCTCGTACGAGGCAAAGATGAAAACATGACTGCCCTGGATTTAGCTGTGACAACCTCCCCAGGTTTTACTGCCCTTTCCATTGTTGAGTACCCAAAATAAGGGAAAACCAATCGGATGGAACGAGCACCGTATTTGATGAGGGCGTAGGCCAAATCATACATTTCTAAAGTATCGGTATCAGAAATGGTTCCTCCAACAAGCGCTACGTCCCTACCATTGACAAATGTAAGGATTCGTTGATAGCGCTCACCATCTGGAAATATCTTCACTTCCAGTTCCCCTTTTTCAAAATCAGAGTAACGCAGAATTTCTTCCAAGAGGTATTCATAATCTTTGATTGCAAAAACAACGAGTTTATGCTCCTTCATAATTCTTCATTTTAAGAACCAAGTTGGTCCGTATTTCAAATAAATTCTCTTCTAATCCTACCGGATAAATATGCGGGTTGATCAAACGCTTATGTGCTTTATCGAACATCTGAAGATTATCTTGGGCATTGGCACGAATAGCTTGAATCGTAGGTATCTTATATACTTTTTCTCCTTGGATAAAAATTGGTTTTAATAAAGGTATAAGCTCTAAGTTAGACGATTTTATTTTTTTTCGCTTGGTGGAGTCGGTTGGGTCAATGATTAGGTAATCTGACTTTGTCGCTAAGTCTTCTTCCAAACAAATCATATCGGCAATGGCCTTTCCGTCTTTAACAAACCGAATTACTTCTTGTCTTCCAGGAATATTGATTTTGATACTTTGTTGCGAGACCTTGATTTTTGGGATCCATTCTCCTAATTCATTCTGAATAGCTGCGAGTTTATACACAGCCCCCAGCGCTGGTTGATCGTAGGCAGTCACGAGCTTGGTGCCAACGCCCCAAACATTGATCGATGCCTCCTGAATCTTAAGCGATGTGATGATATGTTCATCCAAATCGTTGCTTGCTACTATTTTGGCACCTGGAAAACCTGCTTCATCTAACATTTTTCGAGCGATGGTACTGTAATATGCCAAATCGCCAGAGTCTATCCGGACCCCTAACATCTCATTGCCCTGCTCCCGCATCCAATAGCCTACCTCTATAGCATTTTTGACACCTTGGATTGTATCATAGGTATCTACTAAGAAAATGCATTTATCAGGAAAAGCTGTGGCATAGGCTTTAAATGCTTCCACTTCCGAATCAAAAGACATGATCCAGCTGTGTGCATGGGTACCTGAAACTGGAATCCCAAACAACTTACCGGCCATTACATTGCTTGTAGATGTACAGCCACCGATGTAAGAAGCTCGAGAAGCCGCTAAGGCCCCATCTATACCTTGAGCTCTTCTTAAGCCAAATTCAAGAACAGGATCGCCTTTGGCTGCTATGCAGATGCGCGCTGCCTTTGTTGCGATCAGTGTTTGGAAATTGATGATATTTAAAAGTGGCGTTTCCAATAATTGACATTGAACTAATGGACCTGTAACCTTCACAATAGGCATATGCGGAAAAACAACAGTTCCCTCCTCTACTGCTTCTACATCACAGGAAAATTTCATTTTTTCTAAATAATGAATAAAGGCAGTTTCAAACGTTGGCGAACCATCGTTATTTTTCATATCCGCTAAGTATTGTAGATCACTGGCATCAAAATGAAAATTTCTACAAAAATCTATTACATAATCAAGTCCTGCCGCGATGGTAAACCCACTTTGAAAAGGATTTTTTCTAAAAAATAGATTAAAAGTAGCGATATCATTGGCTTTACCAGACTTCCAATAAGCATAGGCCATGGTAATCTGGTAAAAATCGGTCAGCAATGCCAAGGAACCTTGATACAGATCTTTGGTTATTTTCATAGTTTAGTAATTGGCTTAAAAATTATCTTACAAATAAAACTATATCCAAACAGAGTGATAACCCTTTATCGAATAATTTTCGAATTTTACCCCAAAAACTCTTTGATATAAAAAATAATTCAGCAAATACTGTTACATATGATATATGAAAAACGACTAATGAGCAGAGAATAATGAAAAAGCATTCTGGATATTCTACCGAAGAATTAGTAAATGCCATTCGTTCCACTATCGGAATAAATGAAGCTATTCAATATTTGTATACTCAACACTACAAATACTTAGAAAATTATGTGCTTCGCAATAGTGGTAATGAAGATGATGCTGCTGATATCATCCAAGAAAGCTTTTTGGTTTTTATCAAAATGGTAGAATCAGATAAATTTAGGCAGGAAGCTGCTATCAAATCTTATCTTTATTCCATTACCAAAAATCTATGGATTACAGAATTGAGAAAAAGAAAAAGTATGGCAGCCAGACAAGAAGTATATTCAAAACAAATGGATGATTTAGAGGTGGACGTTACATTGACGATTGTTCAGAATGAAAGCCATCATTTAATTCTAGATCTCTTTTCTGAGTTAGGAGAAAAATGCAAACAAATTCTTTACAATTTTTACTACGAAAATTTAAGTATGAAAGAGATTTTAAAACTACAAAACTTTAGCAATGAACAAGTTTTAAGAAATAAAAAACATAAATGTTTGAAAGGTTTGATTGAAAAAATCCATTCTGACCCGAAAGTATACACTACTATAAAAAATGCCTTGCAATATGTTAAATGAAAAATACATTGGATTAATTGATGATTATTTGGATGGAGCTCTCCATCAAGAGGATAAAATGCATTTTGAGAAAAAACTTCAGGAAGATTCAGAATTGCGCGAACTACTAGGAATCCAAAAAATGATCAGAGAAAGTATTAAACTTCACGGTCAAAGAGAAATGGTAGCCAAGATTCATCAGAAGCATAAAAAGGCTCATTCAATAAAACCAACCAAAGAAGTTACAATCAAAAATTGGTGGATAAGTATCGCTGCTTCTCTTACATTCTTAATTGTAACCAGTAGTTTCTGGATAAATACACAGGTAGAGACATTTTTTGACAAAAACTATATGAGATATGAATTACCTACCATGCGATCGGCAGAAAATACACAAGATAATCTGCATGAACTGTATAAAAACAAAGATTTTGAAAAAGTACTTGCTTCACTTGGAGAGTCATATGAAAATAGAGAAGTCCTTTTTTTAGCTAGCCTTGCTGCTATTGAACTTAGAAAATTTGACAAATCGGCACAATATTTGAAAAAGTTGGATTTAATAAATAAACAAAAATCAATTAAAGAGCAGCTATTTGCTGATGAGGTAGACTATTATCTTTTTTGGAGTTTGTTGAATTTAGGGCATATAAATGAATCCGAATATTACTTTAAAAAAATGATGGATAACAAGAGCCATAGTTTTCATAAAAGCTTTAGCAAGATCGATCAGTTGAGATTCTCAATCTTTAAAATAAAACACAAAAATTAAAAAAAATTGAAAAAGGAGGTTACATATTCCTTACTGACTACGACCAATTATTAAACTACATAAATTATTATTATGAAAAATTACATCAATTCACTACCAGCTTTAGCAATTGCAGCGATCGTTTCTTTTTCCTCTTGCAACTCAGAGGATGATATCCCCGCAATTGGACAAGGAGAAGGGAGAATAGGTATTGCCTTAGTGCTTAAAAACAATTCCACTACCAGCAACAGTGCAAGAATGGAAAATAGTAATCTTTCCATCGAAAATGGATTTATCCAAATAAAAGAAATTGAATTAGAGCTTGATGGCAGAAATGAGCAGGGAAGCTTTGAAAAAGAAATTGAATTCGAATTCAATGAAATTAAAAAAGTAACCTTTAATGAATTTGACAAATCAGTAGATTTCTTTATCAATATCCCGGAAGGTGAGTACAAAGAAATTGAACTTGAACTTGATCTGATTGATTATAAAAATGAACCATCCATTTACTTTGAAGGAACATTTACAACTAATGATGGCGCTTCTATTCCTTTTCAGTTTGAGTTTTTCGGTGATGAAATAGATTTTGAAGTAGAGATTGAAGCTGAAGACGACCGATACTTTAGAATTGATAGGATCAATAATCCACTAGCTTTATTTGAATTAAATGCATTAAATTGGTTAAGAAATGTGTCAAGTATCGAAATGACTAACGCTGAGCAAACTAACGGTGTTATTCTGATCAATAGAGATAATAATAGCTCGATTTACAGCAAAATTAAATCAAACATTAAAGCTTCTTCAGAAATTGAAGTGGAGATAAATTAAAAAGTAAGTTTTCTTTTTGAAAATAAAGGCAGGTATTTCGTTTACATAATTATATAATTATTTTACTCGAAGCTACCTGCCTTTTTTATATATCCACCAACCTATAAGCCCAAGTAGCGTCATCGAAATATAAAAATAAATAGTACCAAAGAAACTGTTTTTAGACGACCCTACGTCTCCAACTAAAACTAAATGAGACCAATAGATTGGATGATGATATTGAATCATTTTTGGATCATCTAACAATTTCAATTTTGCTTTTCGAAGGGATTGAGCATAAGAACTTCCTTTTTCCAGATTTTTGTAGAATTCAAGGGTAAGATAAGCTGTTGCCTTATCTTCAGCTTTCCAAAGAGTGGAAATAATATTTTGACAACCCGCTAGCATAAAAGCACGAGATATTCCCAATACTCCCTCACTCCTACTAGTAGCTCCAAAGTTAGTTTCGCAAGCACTCAAAAATACAAGAGATGTATGATTCAAATCCAAGTTTACAATTTCATTGGTATATAATCGGCTTTCGATAGTTCCTGGATAAAATGCAATAAATGCCAAATCAGGGTTTTCAGGATCTGGATTAGCGTGAGTAGAAAGCTGAAGATAATCTGCAAAAGGCAATACTTCCAGTAACTTACTTTTTGTTGAAGTTGATCCCAAAAATTTATTTCCTTGAAAAACTCCCACTTCTTCGTTTGAAAAAGACAGTTCTTCCAGCTCAATTTCATGATCTTTCCAGTAATGTCCGAAAAAAGGTGCGAATCCAAATTTTTTTGTTTTTTTTAATGGTTTTGAAGAAGACTTTCCAAGTAATGAAAGCGAATACTGATAAGTAATCGAATGGTCTTCTAAAAGAAACCGGCCAGGCATTTTTTCCAAAATTTCGAATGGAAAATCCACGAGCGTTCCATGCGGAATAAAAAGAAGGTTTTCGAATGGCTCAAGAAAACCACTACTTTCCCCGAAAATTTTCTCGAACAATAATGCACCTTGCTCCCCCTTACTATAGTTTTGTCCAAGTTGATAATTAATCAACCTCTTTTTCATTTCATTGATGTCATCTTCTAAACTAGAATCCAATCCAATAATTCGAGCTGTTAGACTTCGATTATCTAAAAAAAATAGGATTAAACTTGACTTGGTTTCAAATAACGAGACGACTAAACTATTTTTATCCAATATTTCGTTTTGAATTTTAGGAATGTCCAGCGTATTGACCCTCAACTTCTCAGCAACATATGCAGGTATATCATTAAACTCGTTATGCAACCGAGAAAGTTCTAATCGCTTATCAGTAAGTGAATTTTGAAGTTCTTGAATTAGCAATTGATTTTTCTCAATAAGAAGGGATTGTTGTATTCTGGAAATAGCGAATTGAATATCCCTTTCTTTTTGAAGCTTATCTTCAGAAATACCTCCAATTTTCTTAAGTTTTTTTTCTTTTCTACCAGTATATAAGCCCGTAGATTTACTTCTTTCTGCCCACTCAAAAGCTGTAAATAAATAAATATCATCACCTGTATTTTGATACTCACGCAATGCTAAGGAGACTGCATCTTGAAAAGTATTTAAAACAAAATCTCCCAAAAAAATACGGGCTTCCTCATTGTCGTAATGATTAGTAACGTAATAAACCATATCAAATGCAGATCGAAACGTTTGTATCCCAGAGGTTAAAAATTTCTGTTTACCAGTCTTTTCATAAAGCTTAATAAAGGATTTGGCTTTTTCAACCATACTCTCAATCAATAAAAAAGTAGCAAATCCCAACGAATAATCTGTTGGATTAGCATAGACATCATCATTTTCAAAAAAGCCATCTAACTGCATAATCGATTGATGAAAATTAACTAAAGCACTTTCATAATTACCCTCTTCAAAAAGAATTCTTCCTAACAATAGATATGATTTTCCTAATCGAAAATCCTTCTCGGAAGAATCGCTGGAGATTTCATTTTTAACCAATTCATGAAGTGTATTTTTAGCTATTTCTTGGTTACCTTGAAGCCAATAAGTTTCTGCTAGTTGATTCTGATAGGGAATAGATTGCAAATAATCCTCAGACTTGACCTTAATTAAATGTGACAATGCTGAATCAGGTAAATTTTTAGCTAAATATATACTTGCAAACTGAGTATGAATTTGATCCTGATCAAGTTTCAAGGCCTCTAATGTTGCATAAATACTCAATGCGCTATCTAATTCATTGAGCTGCAATAAGGCACTTCCAATATTATTAAGAAAACTAAAAACTGCATATTGATAATACGGATCCAGTTGATCCAAAGACCTATCGCTAACCAAGAGATTTTTTGCTTTGTTAAAAAAATTGATCGATTGAGTGTAGTTCCCCGATTCAAAATAAATTATTCCCAAGGAATTGAATAATCGAGCGCTTTCTTCACTGGATTGTTTATTTTTGAGAAGTGCCTCTGCTTCCTCTAAAAAATATATGCTGCTATCAGCTCTGCTTTGTAGGTAATATGTTTCCCCTAAGAAAAGGTTTGATCCAAAAAAAAGAGTATCTGTTATTGTGTTGTTTTCACGAAGTTTTAATCCTTCTCTGTAGTAAAACACAGCATTCTGGAGCTCTCCTTGAATTAGTGAAAGATTCCCACTTTTCTCATATATATCCAGTTGTGTCTCAGGTGCCAGCTTTTGTATTTCTTTAGAAAATAAAACTTCTCTAAAAAGTGCCAAAGACAAACTATCTGAATAATCCGTCGGCATTTCTGAATCATAAAGCTCGCATGCTTGGGTGTACTTTTGCATGAGTACCTCCAAATTAACCTTAGGAAAATCTTGAAGAGCAATGAAAAGAAATAACAGAAACCACCTATTCACTATCAGAATGCCAAATTAGTCTAAAAGGTAATATTACCTAATTTATTCTAACCTGGCAACAATAATCAAATACGGAGGCCTTGGCTTTACATTAGGATTAATAGTTGCAATTCTGGCATTGGAAAAAGCCTTAGTTTGTGGGTTTCCCAAAATTGATCTTTGCTTTGCTTCCAACTCATCAATAAGACTTTGTGGTACATCTTGCAAGGTATTGAAATAGAAAATTTTGAGATCAATGCGATTCAATGCTCCTAAGCTGTTATCCTGTAATCTGTAATATAATCGAGCATCTAAGTTGGACCCATTAACTGGATTTAAACCAAATGCATTATTTTCGACCGTTTTTTTCAAATCAATGATACCCGTTGAGGAGTCAACTTCTATTCCTATATCTGATAATTGCTGATTGTCAGGCCCTTTTTCATCAAATTTACACGAATCATCATCGTCATCGTCATCATCATCATCGTCATCGTCATCGTCATCATCCTCGTCATCATCACAAGGGTTTAAAGCGGATGCAATCCCGTTAAATACTGGCTTTGCTTTAAAATCTTCTTGGTCAATGATATAGAGCCTATCCAAATAATTTATACCTGCTAAGGTTAACTCAAATTCGCAAGAAGATGATGAGTCTGATGCTGGAAAAAAGGTAACCCTATATTTTAGGCCTGTTTCACTTTTATTAATATCTATCTCACCAGACAAGGAATCTAAAAACAAACCTTCCGGAAAAGATTCAAACTTACCCGTAAGTTGATTTACAGGCCTAATCAGATTCTCAGCAGCATCATTAATGTAAAAAAGAGTATCACTGTAACTAAAAAGAGAGCAGGCAAATGGCGCACTTTCACCTCCCGCAGGATTTATATCATCATCCTGATAATCAGTATTACATGCTACAGAAAATAGTATACTAAGGAATAGAAAAAGTCTAAAATTTTTCATTGCTAATGTTTTTTGGTTAGTCGAAACAGACTGCTTAAATGTAACCTTTACACACACTTAATATTATCAATCGCTGGTCCACAATCATTAATTTCTTTTGATAGCATTTAACAAAACACCTGCCAAAACAATAATAATCCCTAAAAATGTAACGAAGTCATACGATTCTCCAAATATAAAATAGCCAAAACCCAAAGCATAGATGATTCCAACATAGCTTAAGCTTGAAATCTTGGCAACTTCAGCATTTTGATAAGCGATGGTCATAAAATACTGGGCTGCCTGCGTCAATATCCCTACCAATAATAAAAATAGCCAATCCCAACCTCGTGGTTGCACCCAAACCCAATACGTCAACAACGAAGCAATCGGAATAGTAATCATGGGAAAGTAAATCATTATGACCAAAGGGTGTTCACTATTTTTTAGCTTCCGAATTATATTATAAGCAAGCCCCATCGAAAGAGAAGCAATCAAGCCAATAGAAAGATCCATTAAAGAAATTCTGGGATCAAACCCCTGAATAACTAACACACCCAAAAAAGAAATTCCAAAATAAAAAAACTGACGTACCGCAACTTTTTCTTTGACAATAAAGATCCCTAAAATACTAGTGAAAATGGGTGCTAAATAATTGATCGTTACTGCACTTGCCAAGGGAATAGCTTGCAGGGTATAAAAAAATGCAATCAAACCAATAGAACCAACCACTCCACGAGCAATCAGAAGTTTTTTATTGGTTCCCAAAATAGGAACTGTACTTTTTTTTAAGACGGCATAGGTGAAGAAAAAACTAAAAACCGACCTAAATAAAATAATCTCAATAGCAGGTATATGAGGAATCATCTTGACAGATACATTCATCAAGGCAAAAAAGAAGCCTGCCAGTAGCATGTGTAAAATACTCTTATTGCCCAAAACGGATTAATATGGATGATTACCAAACAAAGGAAATTTCAATCAGAATAGTTCGTCGGATCGTGAGTGAAAATTTTTGGATCAATGCCTATTTAAAAAAGAAAGAATATTGCCGTCTTTCATCGTAAGTGTACGATCTGCCATTTTTGCCAATTCCTGATTGTGAGTCACAATTACAAAACTTTGGCCAGATTCTTCTCTCAAGGTAAAAAAAAGTTCGTGCAAGGCTTGTGCATTTTTGGTATCTAAATTACCGCTCGGCTCATCAGCAAAGACTACTTTAGGATTGTTTACCAATGCCCGGGCTACCGCGACCCGTTGCTGTTCTCCCCCTGACAATTCAGATGGCTTGTGTGAAAGTCTAGAAGAAAGACCTAGTAAGGAACCCAATTCATTGGCCCGCTTTTGAATATCCGAAAGCTTCTTACCTGCAATTAATCCTGGGATCCAAATATTTTCCTCAGCAGTAAATTCAGGAAGTAGGTTATGGAATTGAAAAATAAATCCGATATGTTCATTTCTGAAGTCTGCGAGTTGATCTCCCTTAAGACTGGAAATGGTCTTGCCATCCAACCAAACATCACCTGCATCCGCATGATCCAAGGTTCCCAAAATATGCAAAAGCGTACTCTTACCTGCTCCTGAGGCTCCTACAATAGATACAACTTCTCCCGCACTAATGCTAACATCCACGCCCTTAAGCACATGGACTTCTCCGTATTTTTTCTGAATTCCTTTTGCTTCTAACATAAATATTCTTTGTTCACTCTGCAACAAATCACCACTGATGTATTTATTGTCAAAATTGGCATATTTTTCCTAAAAAGAGCATACAGTTGTTTGAAAAATCGGTTGAGAGCGCTTAACTTCGGGCAAAAATTTACAAGGATGAATATACACGAATATCAAGCAAAAGAACTTTTGAAAAGCTATGGGGTTAAAATTCAGGAAGGTATCGTTGCAGATACGCCAGAAGCAGCCTTAGAAGCAGCAAAGAAGCTTAATGCAGAAACGGGAACTTCCTGGTACGTAATCAAAGCTCAAATCCACGCAGGTGGTAGAGGTAAAGGTAAAGTAAAGGAAACTGGATCAAATGGTGTGGTATTGGCGAAGAAGTTGGAAGATGTTTCTACAAAAGCTGCCGACATCCTTGGAGGAACCTTGGTAACTATCCAAACTGGTGAAGAAGGTAAAAAAGTAAATAAAATTTTGGTTGCTGAGGATGTATATTATCCAGGAGCATCTGAGCCTAAAGAATATTATTTGTCTATCTTATTGGACAGAGCCAAAGGTTGTAATGTGATCATGGCTTCCACTGAAGGTGGAATGGACATCGAAGAAGTAGCGGAAAACCATCCTGAGAAAATCATCAAGGAGTGGATTGACCCTAAATTAGGTCTTCAAGGTTTCCAAACAAGAAAAATTGCTTTCAAACTTGGTCTTGAAGGCAATGCATTCAAAGAGATGGTGAAATTTATTACATCCCTTTACAATGCCTATGTTGGGTCTGATTCTTCCCAATTTGAGATAAACCCTGTATTAAAGACATCCGATGACAAAATTTTAGCTGTAGATGCTAAAGTAAACATAGATGACAATGCACTTTACAGACATAAAGATTTAGCAGATCTTAGAGATTTAGCTGAAGAAGATCCCTTGGAAGTAGAGGCTGGTAAATCAGGCTTGAATTATGTAAAATTGGATGGTAATGTGGGCTGTATGGTAAATGGTGCCGGTCTAGCTATGGCTACTATGGATATGATTAAATTATCCGGTGGTGAGCCTGCCAACTTCTTAGATGTGGGAGGTGGTGCCAATGCTACCACAGTTGAAGCTGGATTTAGAATTATTTTACAAGATCCTAATGTAAAGGCTATCTTGATCAATGTCTTCGGTGGTATAGTGAGATGTGACAGAATTGCTAACGGTGTAGTAGAAGCATATAAGTCAATTGGAGATATTCAAGTCCCTATCATCGTTCGTCTTCAAGGTACAAATGCAGAAGAAGGAGCTCGAATCATTGATGAGTCAGGCTTGAAAGTTGCTTCCGCAATTACGCTCAAAGAAGCTGCTGAAAAAGTGAGAGCAGCTATTTCTGCCTAAGATTTTGTTGCACCCGTAGTTCAACTGGATAGAATATCGGATTTCGGCTCCGAGGGTTGAGGGTTCGAATCCTTCCGGGTGTACAAATTATTACATTCCCTGCTTGTAGATACAAGCAGGGTTTTTTTATGATTTTATTCAGGTTAAGAGATGACTCTGGACAGCTTAAATGGCTAAATTAAAGGGTAACTTTAAAATACTAAGAATTAAACCCACAAGAGCCATGAAAAAAATACTCGTCCCTACCGACTTTTCCACTTGCGCAAATGCGGCAGTGGACTATGCATTTGCCATAGGCAAAAAGCTTCAAAGTGAGTTGTTATTTCTTCATATCGTAATCACTCCAGTAGATTGGAGTAAGTTGAGAAAAGATCAAGAAGAATTATTCCCAGAAACCAAAGAGCGCATCGCAAAGGCAAAAACAGAACTTAGTGAGCTCGTTAAAAAAGCTGAAAAAGAAGGATTAACTGCCAAGAAATTACTCGTGTTTTATGATGGAAACGAAAAAATCCATCACTATGTTAAGTCTGAAAATGTAGATCTTGTAATTATGGGCTCTCATGGCCAATATGGCTTCAAAGAGCATATTTTAGGCACAAATACTTACTCTATGATTCGTCGCTCTGAGGTGCCTGTAATCATCGTCAAAGAAAACAACCCTAAAACGGATCTTGAAACGATCGTGTTTGCTACAAACTTCAAGGAAGAGACAGGAAAAAGTTTTCAAGCTACTGAACGCTTAGCAGAAGCATTGAAGGCGAAATTAAAAATCTTGTTTGTGAATACCCCAACTTACTTCCTAGAAACAGACGATATATACAATATAGGTAAGTCGTATCTTGAAGAGTTTGGAACCTACAACCATGAAATTGAAATTTATGATGCCTTTAAGGAAGAGCGGGGAATCATTCAGTATGCTACAAAAATCAAAGGAGACGGTATCGCCGCCATCACGTATGGCAAATCCGATTTAATGCAATATTTCTCTCCTAGCATTACAGAAAACCTAATTGCCATGACAGAACTTCCTGTAATCAGCATACGAGTAAAAAAATAAAAGTACACCAAGTTTAATTGCACTATTCCGGCAGCTTTGAAAAGGCTGCCTTTTTTAATTCAAAGCCAATAAAAAAGCAGGAGAAACTCCCCTGCCCTTTATATGAAAACTAAACCAACTATTATTTAACTACCACAATTGAAACAAAAATAATACATATTTATAAAAATCAAAATAATTTGGTAAAATCTAATTTACAAACCTATTTTTTATTACTGACTTTGTATAAAATACCCATTGCTAGCGCTTGCGAAAATTGAATTCCAGGATCCATATCAATATCATAGACATTAATACTTGTAAAGGTAACATCCACATATTTAGTAATTTTTGCTATCACGGTAAAGTCCAATCGATGATCAATAGTATTAAATGCTAATGTCTCATAATTGGCAAATAATTGGTACCGTGAATTGATAGTCAAATTTTCGGAAATCTTTTTATTGTATGTAGCAAATAATTGAAATGCAAGCCACTCAGTTCTAACGGTCTGACCTGCAGGAACTCCATAATTTTCAGGAACATTTGTGATGATATCAGGATTGCTGACAAAGGTAAATCTTGGCGAAACTGGTGCTAATCGCAGGGCGAAATCTTTATTCGGCTTATATTCCAAACCAAAACCAGTCGTAAGAAATGCTGGCGCAAAAAACCCTGATATCAATCGATTTTCAGGGCCTGAAAAATCAAACCCATCTGTAAACTGAGTAATAAAATTAACAGAGGAAAAATATGCCCATTTCTCATTGATTTTATACCCTACTTTGGAATCGAAGAAGATACGGTCATTTGACTTTCTAAAATCTTGTCCTTCATTTTTCACTACCCCATAGATTAATTCCAGTTGATTATCCCATGAAAACTTATCCTTCGCATAATTTGCTTTCCCTGTAGCTATGGAACCAAATGCAATAGAATTGACCCCTCCTGCTTTCCAATTGCCGCTAAAAGATGCCTGATTAAAGTTAAAACCAACACTGAATTCTGAATCCCAATACGTAGTGTCTCTAGCTTCTGAAACTCCTGCATCCTCTTGGGCTTGTAGACCTCCTACGAAGAATACGCATAAAATAATGAATGTCATTTTTCTCATTTTGACAAAATTTAAAACGTTAAATTAGATGAAGATCTAAAAGTATTAGATGATTTATAAAAATCCTCAAAATTTATGAAAATTATTGAAGCACAGGTTTGATTTTTGTAGACCTACAATCGATCTATTTTCAATAATTACGTTAGTATAAACGAGCTTCGAAGGCCAATGAGCTAAGAACGCTCCATTCTTCACAAGAAAAGGGAACATTGGTATGAATGCAATTCACACCATACTTGTTCAGGGTTTGACTTCTAGAAAACTTACATAAAAATGAAAAAACTACTCATTCTCACACTATTCTTAGGTGCATGCAGCTCAATTGATATCTTTAAAGAAAAGATGGAAGTTAGGCCTATCCCACTGTACCAAACATTTGTGATCGTAAACCAAGAAGCAAAAATTGCAGGATTTCAGGATAACTTCTTAGACGCTATTGCTTCAAGTGGTCTCCAAAACTTTCTTGAAGAACAAGGAATGGTATATGATCAAACCAACCCCGATGTGGTCATTCGCTACACCTCTAACCAAGACCCTAGACAAAAAGACACATACAATTATCCAATCATGCCCATGTGGGGTATGCGGGTTTGGGATCCTTGGATGTTTGACCCCATGTGGAATAATCGCATGAATCCAGTGACTACCAAAAATTATGAACTGTTCCAGTTTATCGTCGATTTCATTGATCCAAAGCAAGAGAAACTCGTGATTCGTATTACGGCAGTAACCGAAACCTCTAATCCAAAAGAACAACAGAAAAAATTAGAAAAATCTGTAAATCTAGTCGGGAAAGCTTATCTTGAACATATCAACAATCAACCCAAAAGATAAATGGCAACAGAACGTATTAAATCCCTGAAAGAATTTTATCCCTATTACCTCAGTGAACATCAAAATCCAACCTGTAGAAAACTACATTTTATAGGTACTGCACTGGTCTTTTTAACCCTTTTTATAGCAATATTTACAGCTAATGCATGGATTCTATTTCTGATTCCTGTGATTGGTTATGGATTTGCCTGGGTAGGACATTTCTTTTATGAAAAAAATAAACCTGCCACTTTTCAATACCCATTTTACAGTTTAGCATCTGATTTTATACTTTTTTTCGAACTTTTAATTGGGAAGCAAAGGTTTTCACCTGATAATTAAACGTTTATTTATGATTTAGTGAAAAAAACCTATTGCATTTATCAAACGAAGCATTATCTTTGTACATATATTTTTGCATTTCAAACAAATCAAACTGCATTACGATGTTAAAGATAGTTCTAATTGATGATGACCCAATCAGCACTTTTGTGACTGAAAAATTGATATCCAAGAATATCACGCTTCCGCACAAAATTTATAAGTACCAAAGTGCCTCGGAGGCTTTAAGGGAAGTTTCTCAAATTATTCCGAATGTTTTATTTCTGGATTTAAATATGCCGGAAATGACAGGTTGGGATTTTTTAGAGGAATTCGAGCCTTCAAACTATCGTCCAGATGTTTATATATTAAGTAGCTCTGTTGATGAAAGAGATATTAATAAAGCGGCCAATTATACATTGGTGAAGCAATATCTTTCAAAACCTTTGATAAAAAAGTACATCAAGAACATTTTTAATTAAGGTTTTTAAAGAACTATCAAACATCATTATTTTTTAATTGTTATATTCATAGCATTAAAATTCTATGAGTATGGCAATTATATCTTTGAAGCTTATCGAAGCGTTTAGAAGAACTATCTCCAAATTAAAAAACAATGCCCCTTATCAGTGGGGTCACATGGGTGCGTGTAACTGTGGAAATCTTGCCCAGGAATTAACCCAATTATCAAAATCAGAAATTCATCAATTTGCAATGCAAAGAAGTGGTGATTGGAATGATCAGCTCCTGGACTATTGTCCTACGAGCGGATATCCCATGGATTTGATGATCTCCAAAATGGTAGAGGCGGGATTAAGCATTGATGAATTGAAACACCTAGAGCGTTTATCAGACCCAAAAATTCTCCAGCATATTCCATTTGATCGTCGGGAAAAAATGGAAAAAAATAAAAAAGAAGATGTCATACTTTACATGGAAACTTGGGCTGATCTTTTAGAAAATGAATGGATTAAACAGAATCCAATTGCATTGGAAGAAATAAATAAAAAAAATATCCTCTCAAAGGTATTGGCTTAATTCTATATTTTGACGTATTTAGTATCCGTCAAACCAAATTATAAGTTACTACTAAATCATTATCACACTATGGAGGAATTTGAAGACGATTTCGATGATTTCGATGACATTGAAGAAGATGAGTTTGCAGAAGATTTCCAAAATGAAGTCTATGACATGGATGAAGAAAGCGAACTAATTGATGACAATTTCGTAGACTTCGATGATGAAGACTTTGATGATGATTTCGAAAATGAAGATCTTGATGACTTTGATGACGAAATCGACTAAAAAAAAGCAGCGAAAATTGATTTCGCTGCTTTTTCCTTTCAAGAGCTTTGAAGAAAACAACAACCGACTTATCTTTGATTCGTTAAAGAAAAGAAACTAAAAATCAGTCTTCATATGTTACTACAAATTTTCAGTTCTCCTATCGCTCCAGGAGCTCAATTATTCTTACTAATCGTATGCATTCTTGCAGGTTTGGGAGCAGGTATATCAGCTATTGATTTCAGAAATACAGTCTCTAAAAAAGACGACAAATAAAAAAGGAGGCCTTGGCCTCCTTTTTTAATGCACATCGCCCATCATTTTTCGAATAGGTTTACTTAGTAACAATAACAAAAGACCCGTGCCAACGGTCGTAGCCACAATCATCAAATATTGACTTGGCATTTGTGCTAAGGCCTCATCTGTTCCACCACTTGCCTCTCCTGCAATCAGTCCAGCTATTAGATTTCCTAATGAAACAGATAGGAACCAAATACCCATCATTTGCCCGCCGTATTGTGCTGGAGCCAATTTAGTCACTAAACTTAATCCGACAGGGCTCAAACTCAATTCACCAAAAGTATGGAGCATGTATGTGAAAATCAACCATGTAGGCGCAGCCAAATCTCCTGAAGCTGCAATTTTAGCTGCAAAATACATGACTAAAAAACCCATACCCAAAAGAAGTAGTCCAAAGGCAAATTTGAGTGGTGAACTTGGTTCTAAATTCCTCCTACCCAACCAAACCCACAGCGCCCCAAAAAAAGGAGCAAATAAAATAATAAATAAAGAATTCACCGACTGAAAATATCCAGCAGGAATTTCCCAACCCATTAAATTCCTATCGGTAAAACGTTCCGCAAATAGATTTAAGGTTGATCCAGCTTGTTCAAAACCTGACCAAAACAACGCTGAAAATAGAAAAAGAATAGCAATGACCCCAACTTTCTTTTGATCACTTAGATCTAGTCCACCGAAGAAAATCACATAACCTAAGTATAGGATTGCTACAGCGGCAATGATGTTGCCCGAAGCCTTGGCTACAACGGCTACGTCAATGGGAATCAATCCTGCAAACAACAAAACTAATGTGAAAGAAAATACAGCTACTCCAATTAAAGCTATTCGTTTAAGCTTATCTTTTTCTCTCAATTCCTCTGGACTAACAAAAGAAACCTCTTCTCCGTAACCATTGAGAGACCCTCCAGTTAACTTGTATTGAATTAGGCCTATGACCATTCCCAAACCCGCTAACCCAAACCCTAAATGCCAATCATAGATAGCCATGGTACTGCAAGCTATTGGAGCAATAAATGCTCCTAAATTGATCCCCATGTAAAATATAGAGAATCCAGCATCTCTTTTTGAGCTACCAGCAGGATACAACTGTCCTACAATGGAACTGATATTTGGTTTTAAAAGCCCTGTACCAAGTACTATCAAAATAAGTCCTAAGAAGAATGAGTTGGTATCTAAAGAAGAAAGCGACTCTTTCACCTCCGTACTAGGAGAAACCCATTCCATTAACCCCGGTAAGGCCATGGTGAAATGCCCAATGGCAATAATTACACCGCCGTACCATACTGATTTTTTCAAACCTAATAATCGGTCTGCAAACCACCCCCCGGGTAAGGCAAAAAGATAAACCCCCATGGTGTACAATCCATAAATTGCTCCCGAAGTTTTATCATCAAACCCTAAGCCACCATCGGCTATGGCGGCTGTCATAAATAGGATTAAAAGTGCCCGCATTCCATAATAACTGAATCGCTCCCACATTTCAGTAAAAAATAAAGTCATCAAACCTTTCGGATGGCCAAATAATGTTGGGCCAGGAAATAAATCAAGTTGCTGATTTTTCATGCAGAGTTGTTGTAATTAATTATCTTTTTATTCAATGCGATCTAAATACAATGATAATATTTTTTTCTTGCTTCCATGCATTCCTAATCATAAATCCATTTTCCTTTTATTTTGCATCATTTTATTGCAAATCACTTACTTTACTATCGAGTTTTTTTCAATTTTGAAAACTATATCAGTTTAGCATAAAAACTTAACGAAATCGATTGAATTGCAAAAAAAAGGGCATTTATCACAAACTCTAGTAATTTTTATCAGTATCTTTAGGCCTTCATTTGCACAGCTAACCTTTTATGGAAACACAAGATTTACTTCTTCAAAACACCACTCAGAAACTTTCATCTTTAGGCATCCAGACTTCTAAACATGTGTTTTGGAACCTCACTCCTGCCGAGCTTGTAGAACATTCACTTCAAAATGACGAAGGAAAATTAACCGATGTAGGGGCCTTGATGGCTGATACAGGAGAGTTTACTGGAAGATCTCCAAAAGATCGCTTTATTGTACTAGATGAACAAACCAAGGACTCTGTATGGTGGGGTGATATCAATATTCCCATTAGTGAAGAAAAGTTTGACATTCTCCACCAAAAGATGTTACTCTTTTTAGAACAGAAAGATTTGTACGCCCGACAAGCTTTTGCGGGTGTTGACCCACGATACAGGCTCAACTTGACAGTTGTGAACACACTAGCTTGGCACAATTTATTTTGTAACAACATGTTTCTTCGCCCCAGCAAAGAGGAACTTGATCATTTTGTAAGTGACTTCACTATTATTTGTGCCCCAGAATTTGAAGCAGATCCCGAAACAGATGGCACGAGACAAAAGAACTTTGCTATCATTAATTTTACCAAGCGAATACTATTGATTGGGGGTACCGCTTATGCCGGTGAAATGAAGAAAGGAATTTTCTCAATCCTCAATTACATTTTACCGTATCAACACCAAGTACTTTCCATGCATTGTTCTGCTAATAAAGGAGCAAACGGAGATACGGCCGTTTTCTTTGGACTATCCGGGACAGGTAAAACCACCCTTTCTGCTGATCCCAAAAGAGCTTTAATCGGAGATGATGAACACGCTTGGACAGAAGATTCAGTCTTTAATTTTGAAGGGGGATGTTATGCAAAAGTAATCGATCTCAGTAGGGAGAAAGAACCCCAAATATGGGATGCTATCAAATTTGGCGCCATTGTGGAAAACACCCGATTCTATTCAGGGACTAGAACTGTGGATTATACAAATAAGGAAGTTACAGAAAATACCCGTACCTCCTATCCTATTGACCATATTTCTAATGCGCTGATCCCATCAGAGGCTGGCATTCCTAAAAATATTTTCTTCTTGACGGCAGATGCATTCGGAGTTATCCCACCGATTTCAAAATTGAACAAAAGTCAAGCGATGTATCATTTTATTTCGGGATACACTGCTAAAGTGGCGGGAACCGAGGTGGGCATTACGGAGCCTAAAACCACATTTTCTGCATGTTTTGGTGCTGCTTTCCTTCCATTGCATCCTACACAATATGCGGCCTTATTTGGTGAAAAAATGGAAAAACATCAAGTAAATGTTTGGCTCGTAAATACAGGTTGGACCGGTGGTCCTTATGGAGTAGGAAACCGTATGAAGCTTGCCTACACCCGCGCAATGATTACTGCCGCCTTAGAAGGAGATCTAGACAATGTTGGCTACCGTAAGCACAGTGTTTTTGGAGTCGGTATACCAGAAACATGTCCCAATGTACCAGATGAAGTCTTAAGTCCACGAGCAACTTGGGATGACAAAATAGCGTATGATAAAAAGGCGCGTGAATTGGGTGCTGCATTTATACAGAATTTTGAGAAGTACAAAGACTTTGCAAGTGAAGACATCCTGGCAGGTGCTCCAAACCTATAAAATCTAATTCTTTTCCGAGTTATAAACCCAAACAGTGAGGGCACTAGCGATAGTGCCCTTTTTGGTTGATCGGAGATGACTGGATCCGCTTGTTCATGATTAGCGGAAGTCTTTGGTTGAATAGTAAATTGACTGAAGCATTTATTCTGTTTTGCTTAACAAGAACTGATGAAAAACACTTATTTTTGAAAAAATTAATAGTTGCGAATGGATAACTAGTCACCCGAATCCCTATTGAGTTAAAACTACCATGGGATTTTATTATAATTTAGCTAGGTCCAAAAAATATAATAATTTAAAAACATCAATGAAAACAGCAGAAATACACACCGCTAAAGGTGTCATGAAAGTGGAGTTTTACGAAAAAGATGCTCCTAAAACCGTTGAAAATTTTGTGACACTTGCTCAAAAAGGGTTTTACGATGGATTAACTTTCCATCGAGTTATTCCGAATTTCGTAATCCAAGGAGGTTGTCCTATCGGAAATGGTGCTGGTGGACCGGGTTACAAAATCAACTGTGAATTGACCGGAGATAATCAGTACCATGACCGTGGTGTCTTATCCATGGCCCATGCAGGAAGAAATACAGGGGGTTCCCAGTTTTTTATCTGTCATAGCCGCACTAACACTAGTCACTTGGATAGAAACCACACTTGCTTTGGCAAAGTAGTGGAAGGTTTGGAAGTGATTGATGCTATCAAAGCAGGCGATGTTATTGAGAAAATCGTAGTCAGTGAAGCGTAATTGAGGTTTTTAAATCATCGTTTACGTTAATAAAATAAAAAAGGCTGTCTTATAAGCTAATGCTTTAAAATATTTCCTAAATTTTATTTGGTATTCATTCAGTGAAACTTAGTGTCTTAGATTTATAGCTAACTATGCCACTAATCTAAGACACTAACTCACAAATGGATAAATCCTTAAACTAAATTTTGTTTGGGTGACAATTCTGAAGTTCTATTTATAAAACAGCCTCTTTTTTTTAGCTCTGTTTTTTTATTATTTATCCAAACAAAGCTCCTGCGATCGTAGCAGTCATCAAACAAGCTAGTGTGGCTGCCAACAACGCTCGCATACCCAATTTAGAGAGATTTCCCTGCTGATTGGGTGCAATGCTTCCAATACCTCCTACTTGAATAGCGATTGAACTAAAGTTTGAAAATCCACATAAGGCATACGTTGCAATGACCACGGACTTTGGCGATAACGAATCTGCCATTTTCATATCGGCTAAACTTAAGTAAGCTACAAACTCATTGATGACCGTCTTTTGGCCTAAGAGAGAGCCTACTTGTAAGGTTTCGCTCCATTCCACTCCGATCACCCAAGCAAAAGCTCTGAAAATATTTCCTAAAATATACTCAAGTGAAAATCCATTAAATTGACCATTCGTGCTACTGACCACCCAAGCGTTCAAGCCGGTGTGTTCTCCAATGACTCCTGATAAAATATAGTTCAAAGCAGCAATGACAGCGATAAAAGCTAAAAGCATACCACCAACATTTAGCGCTAACTTTAAACCCTCTGATGCACCAATAGACATAGCATCAATCAAATTCACACCCATGTTTTCCTGACTAACCTCCAATTTATCATTGACAACTTCTTTATCGGTTTCAGGAATCATGATTTTAGACATCACAATCGCTGCTGGAGCATTCATGATACTTGCACCTAAGAGATAGGCAGCAAATTTTGTCTGCTCCTCTAAACTATCACCTCCCAAAAAAGCTACATAGCCCGCTAAAACTCCCCCTGCTATGGTAGCCATACCTCCAGTCATCAAACACATGAGTTCGGAACGGGTCATTGTTGGAATAAATGGACGGACCAGTAAGGGGGCCTCTGTTTGTCCTAAGAATATATTACCCGCTGCTGATAAACTCTCTGGCCCTGATAATCGCATAGTACGGGACATTACCCAAGCAATCCCAAACACTACTTTTTGCAAGACTCCCAAATAGTACAAGCCCGAGGATACAGTCGAAAAGAAGATAATTGTGGGCAGTACCTTGAAAGCGAAAATAAAACCAAAGGTATTGGTGGCTAAATCTCCAAATATAAATATTGCGCCATCTTCAGAAAAGCTCAAAAACTTAACAAATGCCTCACTAACAGCTGAGAAAATACGTGCTACGAACGCAACTTTGGTTATCAAAAAACCAAAAATTGCTTGTAAAACAACTCCAATTCCTACAAGCCTCCAGTCAACAGCCCTTTTATTGGCTGAAAACAAAAATGCTACCAAAAGGAGCACTATAATACCAATCAGACCTCTGAAATAATCCATGGGCGCTTTTAAGTGTTGGGGTTAATGGTGGTTGATCGCTAAAATAAGTAAGCCTGGCAATGTACCAGGCCTATTTCTTAGTTTCGTCTATTGATTTCGTCTCTGATTCGTGCGGCCCTTTCGTAATCTTCATCGTGAATGGCCTTTTCGAGTAATTGATTAAGTTTGTCTAAACTAAAGTCCTTCAATCCATCAGAACTTTTACTAGACTCTGATTTTCTCGAACTTACTTTTGATTCTTCTTTTTTCTTCTCCTCTTCATCATTGGATTCCAAACCCGCTTCTTCCATTACTTTGGAAATACAATAGACGGGAGAATCAAAGCGAACAGCAATAGCGATCGCATCAGAGGGACGAGAATCAATTTCTACAATTTTAGAGCCACTGCGACAGATGATTTTAGCATAAAAAACACCTTCTCGCATATCTGAGATCAAAATATGATCAATTTTGAAATTAAAATTACTGGAAAAAGACTTAAACAAATCGTGTGTCATTGGACGATTGGGGATGATTTTTTCAATCTCAATGGCTATCGCCTGAGCCTCAAACATCCCAATGACTATTGGTAATCGTCTTGTACCTCCAACCTCTCCCATCACAAGAGTGAATGACCCCGATTGGGAGTGATTAGATGTTAATCCAAGAATTTCAAGTTCAATTTCTTGATCCACGCTACTTATTTTAATGCTTTGACTGCTTCAGTTAACTTCGGTAAAACTTCAAAAGCATCACCAACGATCCCATAATCTGCAGCTTTGAAGAAAGGTGCTTCTGGGTCTTTATTGATGACAACTATACACTTTGAAGAATTTACGCCTGCAAGATGTTGAATCGCACCCGAAATTCCAACAGCTACATACAATGTTGGTGCAACTTTCACACCTGTTTGTCCTACGTGCTCATGGTGAGGTCTCCATCCAATATCAGAAACTGGCTTGGAACAACCTGTGGCAGCACCCAATTCTTTGGCTAATGATTCAATCATGCCCCAGTTTTCCGGACCTTTCAAACCTCTACCACCAGAAACTACAATATCTGCTTCAGGCAATAAAATATCTCCTTCCGCTTTATCGGTAGCAGTAATTTTTCCTGCAAAGTCCGCATCTGATAAGTTTACTGAAATAATTTCAACAGCTGCTGCTGCACCGTCAGTTTTAAGATCTACGGCATTTTTCTTAACCGCTAATATCTTATGCTCTTTGGTAACCTCCGTTACTGCAAACGCCTTGCCTGTGTAAATACTTCTTTTAACCTGGTAACCAGCACTTGTATCAGGCAATTCCACTACATTGGAAACCAACGATGCGTCTAATTTTACAGCCAAACGTGCCGCAACAGCATCTCCTAAAGATGACTTCGCTAGAACTAGCGTGCTTGCGCCGATACTTTTATACACTTCTGCTACAGCCGTAGCATGCGCTTGAATAATACCTGCTGTCAATCGTTCATCTGACACATGCAATACTTTGGAAGCACCAGCTGTACCCGCTTTCGCCAATTCTGCCTCAGCGATGCTACCCAAACCCAGGGCAATTACATCTCCGGCACCTAACTTATCAGCCAAGGCTTTTCCGTATGATACAGCCTCTAAACTCGTTTTTTTAACAGCACCGTCTGCGTGCTCAAGATATACTAATATACTCATGGTCTTATATTTATGGGATTAAGGATTAAAGCACTTTGGCTTCATTTTTCAACAACTTCACTAATTCATCTACATTATCTTTATCTATCAATTTCACAGCTCCTTTGGCAGGTGGCAACTGGAAAGTGCTAACGCTTGTCGCTACCTCATCATTGCTTGGCTCCACTACTTGTAAAGGCTTCGTACGGGCAGACATGATTCCTCTCATGTTCGGGATTTTCCACTCTGCAATTGGCTCTTGGCAACCAGCAATCAAGGGTAATTTAGCCTCAACTTGCTCCTTACCACCTTCAATCTCTCTAGCCATTTTAACTGTGTCACCATCTACTTCCAACTTCATTACAGGAGAAAAAGAAGGCATACCTAATAGTTCTCCTACCATGCCATGGACCATACCTCCATTGAAATCAATAGACTCCCTCCCCATCAAAATCAAGTCATATCCATTTGATTTGGCAATCTGGGCTATTTGATTGGCTACAAATAAGGAGTCTTTTGGATGAGCATTGATACGGATAGCGTCGTCAGCACCAATTGCCAAAGCTTTTCTAAGGGTTGGTTCAGTATCAACTTCTCCTACATTCAATACAGTTAAACTTCCTCCTAACTGTTCCTTCAATTCTACTGCTCGTGCCAAGGCATAGTCATCGTATGGTCCAATAATGAATTGAACACCGTTCTTATCAAACTTGGTATTATTGTCAGTAAACTGGATTTTGGATGTGGTATCCGGCACGTGTGTTATACAAACTAATATCTTCATTATGTATATTTGGATTGATTATTTAATAAATTGCGTGAATTTAGTGATTAAGGCTTTAAGAAAAAAAAGAAATCATGAGCAAATTGTCCCGAATCGAACTCTTACAATCGTTTGCAGAACAAGAGCCTGAAAATCCATTTAACTGGTATGCACTGGCAATAGAGTTTTTGGAGTCTGAACCAGAACAAGCACTTAATTATTTTGATAAACTCTTAATTGAACATAAAGGTTATCTTCCTACCTATTATCATGCAGCCGCTTTATTTGCTGAATTTGGAGATCTTGAAAAAGCTAAAAGAACCTACGAAGAGGGGATTGTTTTAGCAAAGAATCTTTCAGAAACCAATGCTTTGAGGGAATTACAAAATGCCTATCAGAATTTCCAATTTGAATACGAGTGATCTCTTACGAAGTCTCTCGCAGATATAGGAGATTTGGCAGATAAAGCGCAGGTTTTAAAAGATCCGGCAGGATTTAAAATCCTGCCGGATCTTTTTGTGTTATGACACTTGTTTCTCGTTTCTCGCTTCTAAACTCTCGCCTCTAACTTTATCCTTTCAACACTATCTTCCCCATCTGACTCCCTGCCTTCATTCGATCGAAGGCTTGAACAGCTTCGTCTAAGGAAAATACATGATCAATCACGGGCTTGATTTGATGTTGATTGACAAAGTTAAGCATAGCCTCAAAGTCTTTGTCTGAACCCATGGTAGAGCCAATGATTTGGAGTTGGTTCCAGAATACTTTTCTAGCATCAAAACCAGTAGGATTGCCTTTGGTAGCTCCATAAAAAACTATTCGGGCACCTGGATTGGCTAATTTAATCAAGTTATTAAAAGTATCCCCTACCGCAGAATCGATGATCAAATCAAAACCTCCGGTAAGAGCAATTGCTTCTTTGACCCAGGCTTCATTGGTATAGTCAAAAGCTCCTGTTACTCCTAAAGAAAGTGCTTTTTGGCGTTTTTCTTCACTACTGCTGCTTACATAAACTTCAGCCCCTGCCGCTATTGCAAATTGTACAGCAAATTGGGCTACGCCTCCTCCGAAACCAGTTACCAATACTTTCTCATCTTTTTGAAGTCTTCCTTGAACCATCAAGGCTCTAAAGGCAGTCAAGCCACCCAAAGGCAGGGCTGCAGCCTCTTCCCAAGACAGATGGGATGGTTTTTCATGAAGACGGTCTGTCTTTATGTTGATAAACTCTGCCAAAGTACCATTATCAGGCATTCCCAAAATTTTATACTCTTTTACTTGCACTCGCTCATCTTCACCCCAATTCAAGGAAGGGTTGATGATTACCTCTTTTTTTAACCAAGAGGAATCCACCCCTTCACCCAATTCAACCACCACACCAGCACCATCCGAACCTAAAATCACACCATCCTTTAAATTAGGATACAATCCCTGTCTACACCATTCATCCCGATGATTTAAGGCACCTGCTTTTACCTGTACTATTACCTCCCCTTCACCCACCTTTGGCTTTTCAACATTTTTTATTTCTAACTGATTGGCAACACTTCTATTTAAAACAACTGCTTTCATGGTTTATGTTGGATTTATTGGATTTTAACACGATAGGGATGGAATTAGTTTGGTTCTCCCAGATAAAACGGATTGAGCGGATTTGACGCAGATTTTGATGGATATTGGCTGATGCGATATTGGTGGATATTATTGGATATTGAAGGATATTGGCTGATGCGATATTGGTGGATATTATTGGATATTGGTGGATATTGGCTGATGCGATATTGGTGGATATTATTTGATATTTAGATTTATGGATATAGAAAGATTTTTGGGGGTAGTGGGGGGAAATATGCTAGGCGAAATAATGTGGAAATAATTTTTTGGATATTGATGGATATTGGCTGACGCGATATTGGTGGATATTATTGGATATTTAGATATTTGGATATAGAGGTTTTGGGAATTAAATTATGTTGATTCCTTTTGTAAGGTTGGTAAAACCCATAAGGGGCGTTAGCCGGGTAATCTTCGTAGAACATGCCTGTTTGAAATCATTCAGAAGGTCGTAGCCCTGAGGTCTTAAATCAGAAACTATCTGCGTATTCGTGCCAATTCCTGAGTCATGCGACCAAATTTTTCATCTACTTTTTTTCAGCGTTTTCTGTAGATTCTGCGAGAAATATCTATCTGTGGCAATCTGTGAAATCTGTGGACCGCCTTAAGGGAGTCATGCGACCGAATTTCCGCAATAACTTTCAGCGCTTTCTGCGTATTCCCCAAGAACTCCCCTCTTCGTGTAATTCGTGCCATTAGTGGACAGCCTACCCATGTAGTACTGCGCCTACAGGGCAGATGAGAGGTGCCTTGGTCTATCAATCCATGGGTTTGGAAACCCATGGTTACTATTGTGCTGACCCTCACGGGTCAGGGCTACAACATCGATTTCAAAGTTTTCTGTGTATTCTGCGCTTTCTGCGAGCCCCAATTTGCGACAGCAAATCCATCTGTGTCAATCTGTGAAGATCAAATTATCAATCTGTGTCTAATAATCATCTAGCTGGACAAGACCTCAGCGCTACGCGCCTCTAGTTCCCTGCATTATATCAATTGCTACGAAGACCACAGGGCTACGCCCCTGGTTGTTCGGGTACACCAATAAATTTTAGATTTCAGAAGGCAGGTTTTAGATTTGGTTTTCTCCTTTTCGCAAGCTGCAGGCATTCCTTATCTGTGCAAATTTGTGAAATCTGTGGACCGCCTTAAGGGAGCCCTGCGGCCAAATTTCCCCAATAACTTTCAGCGTCTTCCGTGGATTCCGCGAGAACTCCCTATCTGTGCCAATCTGTGAAATCTGTGGACCGCCTTAAGGGAGCCCTGCGACCAAATTTCCCCAATAACTTTCAGCCTCTTCCGTGGATTCCGCGCCTTCAGCGAGCCCCAATTTGCGATGGCAAATCCATCTGCGTTAATCTGTGAAGATCAAATTATCAATCTGTGTCTAATAATCATCTGGCTGGACAAGACCTCAGCGCTACGCGCCTCTGATACCAAGTATTATATCAATTACTACGAAGACCACAGGGCTACGCCCCTAGTTGATCGGTTTCATCAATAAATTTTAAATTTCAGAAAGCAGGTTTTAGATTTGGTTTTCTCCTTTTCGCAAGCTGCAGGCACTCCCTATCTGTGCCAATCTGTGAAATCTGTGGACAGCCTTAAGGGAGCTATCCGACCAAATTTTTCCATATTCTTTTTTCAGCGTTTTCAGTGGATTCCGCGAGAACTCCCTTTCTGTGCCAATCTGTGAACCGCCGTAAGGGAGCTATGCGACCGAATTTCCCCAATAACTTTCAGCCTCTTCCGTGGATTCCGCGAGAACCCCAAATTCCTGCCTGCGGCAGCCAGGCGCGCCATTAGTGGACAACCTTCTTCCCGTGGTAAAAATCTTCGAGGTCTGAAAGACCTTAAAGGTTACATTCCTTTCCTTTCCGTGGATTCAGCGCTTTCTGTGAGCATACTCCTTAGAAAGGTGCAGGCTCACCGCCCCATCCTCCTGCCAATGGATCATCATCTCCGTTGGCTTTGCTTTGTAACCTGATAGTATTTCCGGTTTCAAAATCTCCAGAAGCTGCACTCGGGAATTTGGTGCTGTAAGATACATCTTGTGGCTTGTACGGTACATTCATTTCCAAATCTGTAAACTTCGTGTATTTTCCAATAAAGCGGAGTTTGACATTCTCCAACGAACCGTTTCTGTGCTTAGCAATGATCACCTCACCCACACCCATGGTGGAATGTCCATCTTCATCTTCTGTGATACCATAATATTCGGGCCTGTACAAAAACATTACCATATCCGCATCTTGCTCAATCGCTCCTGATTCCCTCAAATCGGATAATTGTGGACGCTTATCTCCACCTCGTGTCTCCACAGCTCGGGACAACTGCGAAAGCGCAATCACTGGCACACTCAACTCTTTCGCCAATTTTTTCAACCCTCGGGAAATACTCGCAATCTCTTGTTCACGGTTACCACCCGAACCACCAGACTTACTATCCCCTGACATCAACTGCAAGTAGTCAATTACAATCAGCTGAATATCATGCTGAGCTTTTAATTTTCTACACTTGGCTCGTAACTCCAAGATAGATAAGGCAGGGGTATCATCCACAAACAGCGGCGCCTTTGAGAGCTTTCCAGTTTTGTGAACCAACTGCTGCCATTCATATTCTGCTAAGGTTCCCTTTTTGATTTTTTCTGAATCTAGTTCAGCTTCTGAAGAAATCAGACGATTGACCAGCTGTATGGAAGACATCTCCAATGAAAAAATTGCAACCGGTCTTTCATGGTCCACCGCTGCATTGCGCAAAACAGACAATACAAATGCTGTCTTACCCATGGCAGGACGGGCAGCTATGATCACTAAATCAGATTTTTGCCAGCCCGAGGTAACTCTGTCCAAAGCAGTAAAACCACTGGGCACACCCGTCAATCCATCTTTCTGTCCTTTTTTCGCTTCTAATTCCAAAATCGCTTCCTTCATAATAGAGCGCATATCGGAATAGTTTTTTCGGATATTCTTTTCTGAAATTTCAAAAAGTGACTGCTCCATTTTATCAAGCAGCTCGAATACATCCGTGGTATCCTCGTAAGCATCCCGCTGAATTTCTGAGGCTATGCTGATCATTTCCCGCTTCATAGACTGCTCCATGATGATACGGGCGTGATATTCTATATTGGCAGCAGAAGATACACGCGAGGTTAATTCTGTTATAAAAAATGCTCCCCCTGCAATTTCCAATTTCCCCGTTTTCCGTAACTGATTAGTGACGGTCAGCATGTCAATCGGTTGGGATTCAGAAAACAACTCTAAAATAGCCTGATAAATAACTTTATGCGCTTCTTTGTAGAAACTTTCAGTTTTTAACAAATCCACCACATTAGTCAACGCCTCTTTTTCAAGCATCAATGCCCCTAGCACAGCCTCTTCCAAATCAAGTGCCTGTGGTGGTAACTTTCCTAAATTGGTGTTCAAATCGGGTTTTTTCCTACCGATCACTCTATCTCTAGAGCCGGGATTATTCTCTGCCATATCAACAAAAGTACTTCCTTTAACCCAATGTTTTTGAACAATTTACCCACGAGATATCCACAACGCTTTCAATTACTTGAAAATCATCACTTTCTAAAAATATCAAAAGAATCCAACATTTACCGTACAATCTCTCCTCCCTTTAGTACCTTTGGATATTCTTTTAGTCGTATGAGTCAACATTACCACTTTATAGCTATCGGCGGTGCTGTTATGCACAATCTCGCCCTCTCCATGGTTCAAAAAGGCTACATCGTCACAGGTTCTGACGATGAAATCTACGAACCCTCCCGTACACGCCTGGAAAAAGCAGGAATACTCCCCAACGCTAAAGGTTGGTTCCCTGAAAAAATCCATCCCGGATTGGATGGAATCATCCTAGGCATGCACGCGCGCATCGATAATCCAGAATTACAACAAGCTAGAGCATTGGGTATTCCGGTCTATTCCTTCCCAGAATTTATCTATCAACAAAGTAAGGATAAAACTCGGATTGTCATCTCAGGAAGTCATGGCAAAACCAGCATTACTTCTATGATTTTGCATGTCTTAAGCTTTCATCAGCTCGCTTTCGACTATCTTGTTGGAGCTCAATTAGAAGGGTTTGACTTGATGGTCAAACTATCGGATGCTCCTATTATCATCATTGAGGGAGATGAATACCTAACCTCTCCGGAGGATAGAAGGCCAAAGTTCTTCCATTACCATCACGACATTCTCCTCATGAGTGGTATTGCTTGGGACCACTTCAATGTATTTCCCACCTTCGAAGGATACAAAGACCAATTCAGGCAGGTCATCACCATGACTCCTGATACGGGGGTTTGGATTTATTGCGAAGAAGATGCCGAAGTAAAAACTTTGGCAGCAGAAGTCTCCAACCCAGCATTCAAAACAATCCCTTACGGTGTCCACTCCCATAGGATTGACGCTGGAAAAACCTATTTATCAACAGCTACGGGTGAAATCCCACTCCATATATTCGGGGCCCACAATTTACAAAACCTCTCCGGTGCCCTTCAGGTATGCCTACAGATAGGCTTGACCGAGAGTCAATTTTATCAGGCAATCGCAAGCTTCAAAGGTGCTGCAAAAAGGCAAGAAGTACTGGCATCTTCCGACCAATCTATCCTTTATCGGGATTTTGCGCATGCCCCTTCCAAACTGCAGGCAACCGTACAGGCAGTAAAAAATCAGTTTCCTGAAAGAAAATTAATTGCTGTACAAGAATTACATACCTACAGTTCGCTCAACAAAGACTTTGTACACAATTATGCGCATACCTTTGATATGGCGGATGAGGCGATTATTTATTTAAATCCAAAAGCCGTATCTTTGAAAAAGCTGGAACTGATGGACCTTGCTACGCTTCGCGAAGGGTTCCAACGCGCAGACTTGAAGCTTTTTACAGACATCCAGGAATTAAAGTCCTTTTTGGAAAACCAAAACTATCATCAAACCAACTTATTACTCATGAGTTCGGGCAACTACGATGACATGGATCTCCAAAACATTACAAATAAAATCGAACAAACGAATTAAGACATGAATTTGAATATCAAAACCCCCATTGCTTTTTTTGACATCGAATCTACGGGAACGAATGTTTCTACCGATAGAATCGTCGAAATTTCCATTTTAAAAGTTCATCCAGGAGGAAAAGAGGAATTAAAAACAGAGTTGGTCAATCCAACCATACCCATTCCTGCCGAAACATCTGCCATCCATGGCATCTATGACAAGGATGTGAAAGATAAACCAACATTTAAAGATTTATCGAAAGACATGCATCAGTTTTTAGCAGGTGCAGATTTAGCAGGCTTCAATGTGCTAAAATTTGATATTCCATTGTTGGTGGAAGAGTTTTTGAGAGCAGGAATAGATTTCGATATCGAGAAAAGAAATATCCTCGATGCTCAAAAAATCTTCCATATGATGGAAAAGAGAAATCTTTCTGCCGCCTATAAATTCTATTGCGGAAAATCTTTAGAAAATGCTCATAGTGCTGAAGCGGATACCGTAGCAACTTATGAAGTATTCAAGGCCCAAATTGAAAAATATGCTGGAGAAACAGCCGAAGATCTGCTGGGGAATAAAATTGGAGTCTTCGAAAATGACATGAAAAAAATCCACAACATTCTCAACGAGAAAATGGTGGATCTAGCCGGTCGATTTATTTTTAATGAAAAAGGAGAAGAGTGTTTTAATTTTGGTAAACACAAAGGCAAAACAATCGAACAGGTGTTGAAAGAAGAACCTTCTTACTATGATTGGATGATGAAAGGAGATTTCCCATTGGATACCAAGCGCAAATTCACACAGGTGAAGTTGAGGGCTTTCAACAATCGGTAATCTGATTTTATTGAAATAAAGATGTCTTCCTATCTGAATGGCTCATAACCACTATGATAGGAAGACATTTTTTATATAGCTTATTGAATTTTAACGTCTTACATACTTCTCAACCAATCGTTCTGCACATCGCTCTCCATCCATGGCAGCGGAAACAATTCCTCCAGCATACCCTGCCCCTTCACCACAAGGATACAAGCCCTTGATAATCGGATGTTCAAAGGACTCTTTATCGCGAGGAATTCTCACAGGAGAGGAAGTTCTGCTTTCTATTCCGATCAGTTGAGCTTCATTGGTCAAATACCCTTTCATCTTCTTACCAAAAGCAACTAAACCCTGTCTTAATCTTTCTGATATCATTTTAGGTAATACCGCATGCATATCTACCGAGGAAAGTCCTGGCTGGTAAGATGTATCCAATAAGGACTCACTGACCTTTCTGTTAGTAAAATCGACCATACGCTGCGCTGGAGCAACCTGAGTTTCTCCCCCCATCTTCCAAGCCTTTTGCTCCACTTCTGCTTGAAACATCATTGCGGCTAAGGGGCCATAATGCGCATATTGAGGTAAATCCTCGAGTTCTACAGCCACAACCATTCCCGAATTGGCATATTTGCTATCCCTCCTACTTGGAGACATCCCATTCACAACCAACTCTCCTGGTGCAGTAGCGGCCGGAACAATAAATCCACCTGGGCACATGCAAAACGAAAACACCCCACGCTGCTTCCCTTGATATTCCGTCTGCTGTACCAAGGAATAATAGGAAGCAGGTAAATATGGCCCCCTATCCACTTCACAATGATACTGAATCTGATCAATCAAGTTTTGCCTATGCTCGATCCTAACCCCTAAAGCAAAGGGCTTAGCCTCAATCAAGATTTGTTTTTGATGGAGCAAATGAAAAATATCCCGAGCAGAGTGTCCTGTGGCTAAAATCACACCTTTGCCAAGGACTTTTTCTCCATTCTGAAGAACGACTCCTTTCATTTCATTCCCATCTAAGATGAAATCTACCACCTTGGTATCAAAAAGTACCTCTCCCCCAGCCTCGAGGATGGAATTTCTGAGTTCGGCCACCAATTTGGGAAGTTTGTTTGTTCCAATATGTGGATGGGAGTCCACCAAAATCTCTTCCGTAGCTCCATGAGCTACAAAAATCTCCATAATGCGGCGGATGTCACCTCGCTTCTTGGAGCGAGTATATAACTTTCCATCAGAATAAGTTCCTGCACCACCTTCACCAAAACAGTAATTGGATTCTGGATTAACGATATGGTCTTTGTTGATTGCCGCCAAATCCCTTCTGCGGGCACGTACATCTTTCCCTCTCTCAATCAATATAGGTTTGACACCTAATTCAATTGCCCGCAAGGCAGCAAACATTCCAGCAGGACCTGCCCCTACAATGATGATGGGTTCAGCATTTCTGACATTCGGGTAATCGTTGTGAAAAGTGAGCATAGGCTCGGGTGCTTCTTTCACAAAAACCTCTGCGGTAACATTGATTTTCACCTGCCTTCCACGTGCATCAATGGATCGTTTGACTTGACGGGCATATACCTCTGATTCTGATAGCGTTATTCCAGCAGATTTTAACGCCGCAGCTTTAAAAAGCTCTTCCGTGTACGCCACTTCCGGCGTCAGTTGTAATTGAATTTCTTTTTTCATCGTAAGGTGTCTATCCTTAAAGTAGTGATTAGTGTATTTTTGATTAGTGGATTAGTAATTGAGTGATTTAGTGAAATGGTCCAAGGTCCATTGTCGACAGTCAACAGTTCTGCGACTAACAAGTGAGGAGTATGCAATTTCGTTGTTCGAAAGATAAAATCAAGTTTCTAATACGCCCCTGTCTTGATTCTTGATTCTTGCCTCTTGCTTCTAATCTCTCCCTTCTAACTCTCCTCATTCCCAAATATTTCCTTCACTACCCATCCTTTTCCCCATTCATCCATCTCTTCTTGGGTCCAAAGTTCGGGATAAAAGATTACTTTTTGGAAACGTGGGGGAAGGTATTTTTGCCAGTTGGTACCACCCGTAGCTGCAATATCATGAGGGTCACGATGCAAGTAGCGTACCGCAGATTTATAATGTGCCAAGGGCCAAAAGACATTAGCTTTCAGGTCCAGACTACGCATCAACTCTTTTAGTTCCTCGTCCTTATCTTCACAGGATTCATATTTTTTCCATAGATTTTTAGTCCCATAAGCATCAATCAATTCCTTTAATTCCTTTCCATATTTTTTTTCAAAGGTTTTTAAGGTCAGTGTTTTTTCTCCTGTGGCCAATTCCTTAGCCCCGTGTTGCCAATACAAATTATCAAATAGTACTGCTGTCTGTCTTTCTCCTTGCAAGTCTGCTCGTTTATCTCTGTGAAGCAATTGATGTGCCTCTGTCGCAAGGATTTCAATCACTCGATACTGGGCACTTTGGAAGCCACTGGAAGGAAGTAAAGACATTCGGAATTTAAGAAACTGCTCTTTCTCCATACCCTTCCACATCACTGCAAAAGAGGCTATTAATTGATCAAAATACATCAGGACACGCTCCAATCTAGCTTTGAAAAAGGAAGCTTTGATTGCAGGCTCATCTGCCAACTGCTCCATTTCCCAAATGATTAATTTGAAATAAAGCTCAGTGATTTGATGGTAGATGATAAAGATTTTTTCATCCTTGAAAGAGGTCCTCGGCTGCTGCAAAGAGAGCAGCATATCCAAGTTGATATAATCCCAATAGGTCATATAATCCGCATACAGCAACCCTTCCAAATAGGAAGAGAGGTCTTGCCCGGAAGCTTTAAATTTCTCCTGAAGTTGCTCTATCTTCTCTAAAATGTGTTTTGGGGTCTCTGCTGGGTTCATGTGCTAAATTTTATGGGCGCTACGATAGTATTTATCAGCTCTTTGTGTTTATTTCAAGCTTTGAAAGCGTCTTTGTTGCGCAAAATTCCGTTATAATTAGCAATAAACCAAAAACTGTTATGGAACAACTGACAGCAGTACACAAATCATCCAAGCAAGACACATTTGAGGGGGTAGATTTTTACCAAGTGGATGATTTACTGACCGAAGAGCATTTGTTGATTCGTTCATCCGTCCGTGATTTTGTAAAAAGAGAAATCAGCCCATATATTGAGGATTGGGCACAGCGTGCACATTTCCCTTATGAAATCGTAAAGAAATTCGGTGATGTGGGAGCATTTGGTCCACAAATTCCTGCCGAGTACGGAGGTGGTGGTTTGGATTACATTGCCTATGGATTGGTGATGCAAGAAATCGAACGGGGCGACTCTGGCATGCGTTCCACTGCATCCGTTCAAGGTTCCTTGGTAATGTACCCAATTTACAAGTTTGGTTCTGAGGAACAAAAACACAAATACCTTCCAAAATTAGCTTCTGGAGAAATGCTGGGATGCTTTGGATTGACTGAGCCTGACTTTGGTTCAAATCCCTCCGGCATGGTTACCAACTTCAAAGATATGGGAGACCATTACTTGTTGAATGGCGCTAAAATGTGGATTTCCAACTCTCCTAAAGCCGATATTGCGGTGGTTTGGGCTAAGAATGAAGCAGGTAGAATCCATGGATTGATTGTAGAGCGAGGTATGGAAGGATTCTCTACACCTGAAACACACGGCAAGTGGTCTTTGAGAGCTTCTGCTACTGGTGAACTGGTCTTTGATAATGTAAAAGTTCCTAAAGAAAACTTACTTCCCAATAAAAGTGGACTCGGAGCTCCCATGATGTGCTTAGATTCTGCCCGCTTTGGAATTGCTTGGGGTGCAGTTGGTGCAGCGATGGATTGTTATGAATCCGCTCGCAAGTATGCTGCGGAACGTATTCAATTTGACAAACCCATCGGTTCTTTTCAGTTGATCCAAAAGAAATTGGCAGAAATGCTTTCAGAAATCACCAAAGCTCAATTGCTCAATTGGAAATTAGGAAAAATGATAAATGAGGGAAAAGCTACTACTGCACACATCTCCTTGGCAAAACGAAATAATGTAGCTATGGCCTTAGATATCGCTCGTGAAGCACGGCAGATACATGGTGGCATGGGTATCACTGGAGAATACCCCATGATGCGACACATGATGAATCTAGAATCTGTCATCACCTATGAAGGAACTCATGATATCCATTTGTTGATCTTGGGTCATGAGATTACGGGTATTCCTGCTTTCAAGTAAAGTCAACTTCTATCCTTATTATCGAAAAAAGTACAAACCACTGGTCACCCAGTGGTTTGTGTGTTTAATAGTAAAAACAGGGTAATCCAGTGTTTGACTTGAATCGGGACATATTAAAACTCACGAAAAATGTGTGGGTACCATTAGTATACCTTCCAAGCGAGTTAGTTGGAAAATCAAAAGCATACCCTCCTTTAATTTGTTCGGCAATTTTAAATCCTGCCAACAATCCGGCACTTGATTTATTTTCATAATTAACACCTAAAAAAACAGATTCATAAAAATCTGCTATCACTGTAACGAGTGCGCTCATGGGTGCTCCTGTAATTTGTCGGACTAGTAAGTTTGGTCTTACTATTAAATTTCTATCAATTGAAAGATTGAAACCCGACATTAAAAATAAATTGGCATTCCTGACGCCTATCCCAGAATCAAAAGGATCAAAGCGTTCTCTTGAAAAAACACTAGGGGTTGAAAATCCTATGTAGAAATTATCTGTAAAAATATAGGTTCCAAAGCCAATATTGGGTTGAATCAAATTAAACTGACCCTCCTGAATAATATCCTCATCTGGTTCAAAGATATTCAAATCGGAATAATCAACCCTTACATTGGTAAAGCCAAACTTTCCTCCAAAAGACATGCGGAGATTATCGCCCAAACGTAAATAATAAGCAACGTTCCCATTGAATCCCGTTTCTTTTACTGCACCAAAGGAATCATTGAAGAAATCCATACCTATTCCAACACCATTTTCCTCCCATAACCCATGTCCACTGAAATACTGTGTCTGAGGAGCCCCATCAAAACCAACAAACTGACTGCTATGGATTCCAATCAAACTCAATCCTCCCCCTGATCCTGCAAAAGCCGGATTGTAGAAAAGTGGATTCAAGGAAAAAACAGATAATTTAGGGTCTGTTTGAGCGAAGGAATGGTAACAAACCGATAGTAAAATAATTAAAATGGCTGATGACTTTTTCATGGTTCTCTTCGTTGAATGTTGACTAAATAGAGGTAGCCTGTAATGCGTACTGGAAGTGTTTTGGTTGGATCTTTATAGGTAAAGACATAGAGATAATTACCTGTAGGAAGGCCTATTTGGGATTGAGAAGTACTTGCTTGATTGGATTCCCCTGTAAACAAGACCCCCGATTGACCGTAGCCATCAGCAGCCCAAACTAGTACCCCATAGCGGTTAAATATCTCTAAGCGATTTTCAGGAAAGGATTCTATATTTTTAATCCGGAGATACTCATTTTTGGAATTTCCATCTCTTGTGACCATATTAAAAACCTCTACCTCACAAGGTCTTATAACTACTTGTACTGAGATTCGTATACTGCTCTCACAACCCCTGGAAACATTCGCTGCATAATAGGTCTGGCCATCCTGCAATCGCTCCGTTTCACTTAAGGGCTGCCCGCCTGTTTCCATGCTGTACCAGCGGATTTGCTCTCCGCTTGCAGACAATCTGGAAATGGTCGGTGCTTCTGACTCACAAAAAATCTGTTCTGCTTCCTGTACCACAGGAGCCTGAACCTGAATAATGGAGGCCCTTATTTCCTTTCGTGCACTCTCACAGCTACCGATGCGCTGACTTACATAATACAAGGCCCCATCCTGAATCAGCTCATTGGGATTGAGGAGTTCCGGTCCTGTGGCATTCCTGTACCAAACCAGATTGGTCCCTGTGGCTTGGAGAGCTGATACCAGGGACCCGTCACAGAACTCCTGTTGGGAAGATGCTGCCGGTAATTGTGGGCTGTTGATGCGGACACGGACTACAAGTCTCGTCGCGCTCGTACAGGCACCAATTGTCTGTTCGGCAAAATAAGTGACGCCATCCTGCAAAGGCAGATTTCCTGCCAATGGACTTCCTCCACTTGGGGTGGTAAACCATTGGACATCACTTCCGATTACTTGTAGATCATCTACAAATACCCCTTCGCAGAATTCCTGTTTCACATTCCCTGATGGAGCTGTCACCGAATCAATAGTTACCTGAACAGCCACCGGTACACTCTCACAGCCATTTTGAGATTGGGTAGCATAATACGTCCTTCCATTTTCCAACGGGCTGTTTGAATTCAGTTCAGTAGTCAAATTCTGATCCGCATACCAGCGGATATCGCTTCCTGTGGCCTGAAGATTACTTACCGTGGCAGCATTGCAGAAAGATTGGCTAGCTGATGCGGTAACCGGAGCAACGTTTATTACCCTAATCTGTACCGCTCTCCTACCCGCGCTCTCACAGCCATTAACCGTCTGCGAAGCATAATACGTACGTCCATCTACCAAGGCTTCTGAAGCGGAAAGCGGAACATTGACTGTAGGAGAAGCAAACCATCGGATATTCTCTCCGCTGACCTGAATGGAAGCTATCGTTGCTCCCACACAGAATTGTTGGGAAGCAGTGGCAGCTGGAATGTCAATGGTACTTACAGTAACCTGAACAGCTAGCCTCTCTGCACTGACACAGCCATTCACTGTCTGCTCGGCATAATAAACCCTGTTTTCCAACAACTCTGTACCGGAGAGGGCAGTACCTCCAGTGGCTGTTGTAAACCAGCGGATATTATTCCCTTGGGCCACCAATTCGGATACACGGGCTCCAGTGCAGAATCCCTGCGTAGTGGCTCCTACAGGAGTTGCGGCTACATTCACTGTAACCTGAACAGCCAAGGAAGGTCCTTCACAGCCATTGATGGTCTGGGTACCGTAGTAGGTTCTTCCGTTTTCCAATGGACTGGTCGGGGTAAGTTGCTGGGTAAGGTTCTGGTCGGCGTACCATCGGATATTGCTTCCTGTGGCCTGTAGATTGCTTACTGTAGCTGTATTGCAGAACTCCTGGATCTGAGGGGCTGTGGCCTGGGGAGCAGCTATTATCAATACCCTCACCGCAGTCTTTTGGCTCTCACAGTCCCCCACCCTGCTCGCCACAAAATAGGTGATGTTATCTTCTGCCAAAGTCCCGGAGGGGATTTCTTCTCCCGAAGCATCAAACCATACCAAATCAGCTCCCTGAACCGTCAAAGCAGAAAGAGGTGTGCCTGCACAGACTTGCTGCGAGGCGGCAGCAGTAGGCTGCGTAAGGCTAACCAATTCTACCTGTACTCTAAAACGGGTAGGATTGACACAATCACCAGATCGATTCTCTGCAAAATAAGATCTTGAGTTCTGAAGTAGCGTTCCGGGCGGAAGTGGCGTCGGTGCCAGACTACTGGAATACCAGCGAATCTCATCCCCATCTGCAACGAGATCCTCAATAGTGGCCCCTGCGCAGAAAACCTGAGTTTCTTCACCAGATGGTGGTTCTGGATTTAAAATACGAACGGTAACCTCTAGGATTTCTGTTTCACATAAATCAGCGGTTACCCAGTTGGTTGTAAGGTGTTCTGCTTTTCCAAAAAAAATCTCTCCATCAATAAGTTGTGTGTTTGAAGGAACAGGAATTGTTAAATCACTGTCTCTAAACCAAGTAAATTGCCTGTAGCAGCCTATGTCATTGCCTGTCACACAGCCAAAACTATTGGGTTTTTGTACTGAAAAAAAGAGGTCTTCAATCTTGGCGGTACCGCAAAATGCCTGTTCTTCTTGAACATAAGAAAAACTTGGCCATGCTTCACCTACCATAGCACGTACTGGTTTGCCTGAATTACCAGGTGCAGTACCAAAAAATAAATTCCCTGCTACACTGAAAAAACGAAGATAGTTATACTGCTGAACTCCATCAAGTTGGTTTCTTCTTGGAGTATTAGTCCAAAAATCAGCTAATAAATTCCCAGGCTCTACATCCGTCCCAACAAGCCATATACCGTCTTGTGAAAGAAAACCGTTCGGACTAATGGATAATCCGGATGAATTTGTTGGTACTGGATTATTAGGAATCGGAGGGGTATATGTCTGGGGAAAATAAAAACTAGGAACTTTAACCCGTTCACCAAACGTATGATAAAAATTAAAATCTTGTTGGTCAAATCTATTACCAACTACTTCGAAATATAATTCAAACCAATCACAGGCGCTCGGTATAAAAGCACCTTCAGGCGCAAGACCTCTTGGATCTATTAATGCAAAAGCGTTGTACAATAAACCAAATTCATCCTCTGTGGAAGGATCATTTTTAAAGTAGCACCACGCACCAAATCGAGCATTGTTAAAGGCTGCCGGGTTAGGAATAAAAGGAATTGGATCACCATTCCTGTACCTTTTAACTTTTAAATTACTCTTAAACCAACGCTGATTTCCAATCAAAACGGTTTCATACACATTCCCATCGATATCGGTGATGGTTTCTTGGGCAAACAGTTGCCCGGATCCCAAAAGAAGCATTAGCAGGGCAATAAAACCCATCTTAAAAACTGTCCGTAAAGTGAAATTTTTATACATAATTTTTTTACTTTCTCATCTCATTAATCAGATACAGATATCCTGTCTTTCGCTGTGTAGTGAATTTTCCTGGAATCTCATAGGTCAGCACATACAGATAATTACCCGTTGGAAGCCCCATTTCTGTATCTCCTACTCCTGCCTGATTGGTGGCTCCATAAAAAAGATTATCCAACTGCCCATAGGCATCCGAAGCCCAAACTAGTACCCCATAGCGGTTGAATATCTCTAAGCGATTTTCAGGAAAGAATTCTATATTTTTGATTTTTAGGTAATTGTTTTTAGGATCCCTGTTGCGGGTGACCATATTGAACACCTCCACATCACACGGCTGTACAAGTACTCTTACAGGAACTCTATCCGCACTCTCACAACCCCTGGAAACATTCGCTGCATAATAGGTCTGTCCATCCTGCAATCGCTCCGTTTCACTTAAGGGCTGCCCGCCTGCTTCCATGCTGTACCAGCGGATTTGCTCTCCGCTTGCAGACAATCTGGAAATGGTCGGTGCTTCTGACTCACAAAAAATCTGTTCTGATTCCTGTACCACAGGAGCCTGAACCTGAATAATGGAGGCCCTGATTTCCCTTCGTGCACTCTCACAGCTGCCAATGCGCTGACTTACATAGTACAAGGCCCCATCCTGAATCGGCTCATTGAGATTGAGGAGTTCCGGTCCTGTGGCATTCCTGTACCAAACCAGATTCGTCCCTGTGGCTTGGAGAGCCGATACCAGAGAACCATCACAGAACTCCTGTTGGGAAGATGCTGCCGGTAACTGTGGGCTGTTGATGCGGACACGGACTGCAAGCCTCGTCGCGCTCGTACAGGTACCAACTGTCTGTTCGGCAAAATAAGTGACGCCATCCTGCAAAGGCAGATTTCCCGCCAATGGACTCCCTCCACTTGGGGTCGTAAACCATTGTACATCACTTCCGCTTGCTTGTAGATCATCTACAAATACCCCTTCGCAGAATTCCTGTTCGGCATTCCCTGATGGAGCTGTCACCGAATCAATAGTTACCTGAACAGCCACCGGTACACTCTCACAGCCATTTTGAGATTGGGTAGCATAATACGTCCTTCCATTTTCCAGTGGGCTATTTGAACTTAGTTCAGTAGTCAAATTCTGATCCGCATACCAGCGGATATCGCTTCCTGTGGCCTGAAGATTACTTACCGTGGCAGCATTGCAGAAAGATTGGCTAGCTGCTGCAGTAACCGGAGCAACGTTTATTACCCGAATCTGTACCGCTCTCCTACCCGTACTTTCGCAGCCATTAACCGTCTGCGAAGCATAATATGTCCGTCCATCTACCAAGGCTTCTGAAGCGGAAAGCGGAACATTGTCTGTAGGAGAAGCAAACCATCGGATATTCTCTCCGCTGACCTGAATGGAGGCAATCGTTGCTCCCACACAGAATTGTTGGGAAGCAGTGGCAGCTGGAGTGTCAATGGTAGATACAGTAACCTGAACAGCTAGCCTCTCTGCGCTGACACAGCCATTCACTGTCTGCTCGGCATAATAAACCCTGTTCTCCAACAATTCTGTACCTGATAGGGCACTACCTCCAGTGGCTGTTGTAAACCAGCGGATATTATTCCCTTGAGCTATCAATTCGGATATACGGGCTCCCGTGCAGAATCCCTGGGTAGTGGCTCCTGTGGGTGTTTCTACTGTACTGATAGTAACCCGAACAGCTAAAGAAGGGCTTTCGCAGCCATTGATAGTTTGAGTACCGTAATAAGTCCTTCCGTTTTCTAAGGGACTATCAGGAGTAAGTTGGGTTGTTAGGCTCTCATCTGCGTACCAACGGATACCCGTACCAGTAGCTTCCAAATTGCTTACACGAGCGGTGTTACAAAAAGTCTGCGTAGCAGCAGCCGTGATTCTTCCTACACTTGCCAAGGAAACTGATACCTCCCGTCGTTGCCTGCTTTCACAGCCGTCGATGGTTTGCGTGGCGTAATACGTCCGTCCATCTTCCAAAGCAATGGTAGCTTCCAGCGGATTCCCACCCGATGCAACGGCATACCAGCGGATATTTTGACCTGTGGCAGTCAAATCTGCAACGCGAGCTCCTGGACAGAATTCTTGGGTAGCCGTAGCAGGAGGAGTCGCAGGTCCAGAAAAAAGTACCCGAACAGGTGTCCTGGCACTTTCACAATCGGCTACTTTACTGGCAACAAAATAGGTTATTCCGTCCATCACAGGTGTACTGGCAGGAAGCTCTCCTCCCCCAGCATCAAACCAGACCAAATCCGTACCCTGTACTGTAAGAGCTGAGAGCAACGTTCCTTCACAAACTTCTTGTGTGGCAGCGGCAGTAGGTTGGCTTGGGCTGACCAATTCCACCTGTACCTGAAAGCGGGTTGGATTCACACAATCACCAGAGCGGTTTTCGGCAAAATAGCTGCGATTATTTTGAAGGACTGTTCCAGGGTCGAGAGGTGTCGTTGAAGTCATTGTTTGGTACCAGCGGATTTCATCTCCAGTTGCTTGGAGGTCTGCCACCGTAGCCCCAGCACAGAATACCTGGTTTTCTTCTCCTACAGGAGGATCTGGATCTAAAATACGGACTGTGACTTCGAGGATTTCTTCCTGGCATAATCCTGTTAGAGGAAAAGAATTCAAAAAAAGATGATCCGCTCTTCCAAAAAGGATTTCCCCGTCATTTAATTCTTCATTCAGATTGACCGGAATGGTTAGGTCAATGTCCCTGTACCAAAAATTCGATTTGTAACAGTTTAAAGTCAGATTTCCAGGTCCTGCACAGCCAAAACTATTGGGTTTTGTTGCAGAAAACTGCAATTCGTTGGCAGTAGTCTTTCCACAAAACACCTGTTCTTCCTGCCTGATCAATGTCTTTGGTAATTCTTCCCCGACAAGTAATCGAATTGATAAACCATAGTTTACAGTATATCCTGAAACTGGTCGCCACCATTTCCATTCACTTACAAAGGTTGAAACCCAATATGCCGGGAAATTATCTATTTCAAAATGGATGGTATTTGTCCAGAAATTTGCGGCATTTTCAGTGAATTGACCAGTCACTCTTCCTGAGCGGAATCCACTTGGAACAATGGATAAACCAGATGAATTGGTTGGTTGGGAATCACCAAAATTGGGATTAAAAAAGCTCGTTACTTTTACCTTGTCCCCCATAAAATTATTGTCATTTATACTTTGACCCGGAGTACCTTCCAATTCAAAATACAAATCCCCCCAATCACAAGCTGAAGGTAAAAAAGTCCCTTCCGGCACCAATCTACGAGGATCCATAAAAGCAAATGCATTGTAGAGAAGGCCATATTCCTCTTCTGTGGAGGGGTCATTGTTCAAATAACACCAGGCCCCTTGTCGGGTATTTACCCAAGCAATAGGATCCTGAATCTGAAGTATCGGATCCCCATTCCTGTAATGCTTGACCCTGAGGTTGCTTTTGATCCAGCGCTGATTGCCTATTACAACTGTTTCATATACATTGCCATCGATATCGGTCACCGTCTCTTGGGCAAAAACTGAAGTATTGCTTACTAGCAAAGCAAACCCAAGCAACAAATAAAATTTGATATTTTGAAAAGCGGTGGATAAAAAGTCTACCTGCAAAATTTTATCCTTAAAAATCGAATAATCATTCGAAAAATAATTACTTCCAGTTCCCATTGCGTAATTTTTTGACAAAGCAATAACTCAAACTACCTAATTAAAAGCAATACCTAGAAATAGGTAATTTTTGTAATGAAATGCTTTTTCTTAGCAATGAAAAATAAAAAAAACCACCCCAAATTGAGGTGGCTTTTTGATCTGATAAGGTTATCCTTTTATTTTTTTATCAATCTTCCATGGAGATACTGATGATTGACTTTTACCGTCACATGGTACATGCCTTGTGTCAAGCCTTCCAAGTCAACTGTCTTGGTAAAGAGTTCATACTCCAAGGCATTGTAGGTGTACACCAATCTACCAGTAGCATCATAAATCCTCAATTCTACCGCTGACTCTTCTTGCAGCGCAACTGCAATATTGGTTTCGTAATTGGCAGGGTTTGGATAGATCTGTAGTTTGAGTGGCTCGGTATCGGACCAAAGCAGCAACTCCTTACTGATGGTCTGACCCATCCTATCTGTACTGTAAACCATTACTCGTTGCGAGGCTTCCGGTTGTCCCTCTCCTCTCCAGAACAGTTGATTGTCTTCCAGATAGAAGTCAGGATGCTCATCCATGGTATAGGTATGGATATCATCCGAAGGATCAAGTGTCACTAAATTTCCGACTGCACTACCTATCCGTACATTTGAAGCTGGAACTATGCCTCTCAACAAGATATCCAATGCTTCTGGCTTCTCAGCTACCTCAACCATGAAATCCATCACCATACCTGAATCCTCAGCAGAAGAATATCCTATAGAGTAGTACCCTGGAACATCTTGCTCGTAACCCTCAGCATCAAATTGAATACCCATTTCGGTCAAGACCTGCTTGCCTACTTTTTTGCGCTGCATGTTAATGATATCTTCAAATGAAGTATTCCATGGCACAACCAGATCAGGTAAGTTCAGCGATCTTCCATTTTTCGGATTGTTTTTGTTTTTGTTCGGCTGACCAACAAAACGTAGCCTTAGCGTAAGCGTTCGGGTTGAAACATTGCCACTGCCATCTTCTGCACGGATCAAGATAGGATAATCTCCTGCCTTATCGAATACAGTTCCAGCAGCTGGTATCTGTTCCACTTTACCAACACTGCAATTATCTTTGATTTTACCTCTTGTAGTGAGATCAGTTAACGTGTACACTGTTCCAGCTCTCTGAGTCACGTTGACAATGCGAGACAGACAAATATTTGGCGCTCTGTTGTCAATGACAGTAACCTTGAATTGGGTAGTACCTTCGTTTCCTCGGTTATCCCTAACGGTGTATGTAATCAATTGCTCTCCAATATCGCTACAATCAAACTTGCATTTCTCCAGCAATCTTCTGGTAATACGATTACCACAGTTGGTGAAGGAACCATCTTCCACCATGTTTACATTCAGATTTGCTTTGCCTGCATTGTTCAAGAATAGCGTCACATCCCTTGCTTTGGCAACCACACATACAGGATCTCCAATGACCACAATGGTTACGATGGCTATGTCAGAAGCACTGTTTCCATTGACATCCGTCACGGTCAACAACACTAGGTTAGGACCTTCATCAGATTCATTAAACTGTGTTCGATCAACTATTCTAGTTGCAATCGCACAGTTATCTTTAGAACCTGCATCCACCATATCAGGGCTCAGCAAGAATGAGTCTCCTCTATTGATTTCGATGATAATATCTTTGGTGTTTACCACTGGTGCTTCTTCATCTCGCACTACCACATCGAAGGTACAAAGCGTACGGTTACCCGAAGGATCGATAGCGGTGTACGTAACTGTAGTGGTACCTACAGGGAAGAAACTACCCGGTTCTATATCCGTGGTCAGCGTTACTGAACCGGAATTATCCGTTGCAGTAGGCTCCGTCCAAGTCACGATTGCTCCACAAGCGCCAGCATCATTGGATACGCTGATATTCTGCGGACAATCTTCTATCACTGGAGCTTCTGTATCCTCGGAGGCTGTCACAGTCACTGTAAAGCTACAAGTGCTGCTATTATCCGAATCATCGAAGGCTGTGTACGTCACCGTTGTCGTCCCTATTGGGAAGATAGAACCGCTTGCTGGTCCTGAACTCAGCTCAACCCGAACCTCTCCACAATTATCCGTGGCCGTCGGCAGCTCGTAGTTGACTACTGCTCCTGTTTCACCTATACCAACCACCACTGAAATCGGTTCCTGACAAGTGATGACCAGTGCTTCTTCATCCCGCACTACCACATCAAAGGTGCAAAGCGTACGGTTACCCGAAGGATCGATAGCTGTGTACGTAACTGTAGTGGTACCTACAGGGAAGAAACTACCCGGTTCTATATCCGTGGTCAGCGTTACTGAACCGGAATTATCCGTTGCAATAGGCTCCGTCCAGGTCACGATTGCTCCGCAAGCGCCAGCATCATTGGATACGCTGATATTCTGCGGACAATCTTCTATCACTGGAGCTTCTGTATCCTCGGAGGCTGTCACAGTCACTGTAAAGCTACAAGTGCTGCTATTATCCGATTCATCTAAGGCGGTATACGTCACCGTTGTCGTTCCTACAGGGAAAACCGAACCGCTTGCCGGTCCTGAAGTCAACTCAACCCGAACCTCTCCACAATTATCCATGGCCGTCGGCAGCTCATAGTTGACTACTGCTCCTGTTTCTCCTATGCCAACCACCACTGAAATCGGTGCCGGACAAGTGATGACTGGTGATTCCTCATCCCTCACTACCACATCAAAGGTACAAAGCGTACGGTTGCCCGAAGGATCGATAGCTGTATACGTAACCGTAGTGGTACCTACAGAGAAGAAACTACCCGGTTCTATATCCGGGGTCAGTGTTACCAAACCGGAATTATCCGTAGCGGTTGGCTCCGTCCAGGTCACGATGGCTCCACAAGCGCCAGCATCATTGGATACGCTGATGTTCTGCGGACAATCTTCTATTACAGGAGCTTCTGTATCCTCGGAGGCTGTAACAATCACTGTAAAGCTGCACGCTGTGCTATTATCCGAGTCATCGAAGGCTGTGTAAGTCACGGTTGTCGTTCCTATTGGGAAGACCGAACCGCTTACCGGTCCTGAACTCAGCTCAACCCGAACCTCTCCACAATTATCCGTGGCCGTCGGCAGCTCGTAGTTGACTACTGCTCCCGTTTCTCCCATGCCAACCACCACTGAAATCGGTGCCGGGCAAGTGATGACTGGTGCTTCTTCATCCCGCACTACCACATCGAAGGTACAAAGCGTACGGTTATCCGAAGGATCGATAGCTGTGTACGTAACTGTAGTGGTACCTACAGGGAAGAAACTACCCGGCTCTAAATCCGTGGTCAGCGTTACCGAACCGGAATTATCCGTTGCAGTAGGCTCCGTCCAAGTCACGATTGCTCCACAAGCGCCAGCATCATTGGATACGCTGATGTTCTGCGGACAATCTTCTATTACCGGAGCTTCTGTATCTTCAGAGGCTGTCACAATCACTAGGAAACTACAGGTAGTGCTGTTTCCTGCCTCATCTGTAGCAGCAAATGAGATCAGAGTGGCTGTTCCTGTTTCAAAGAAGGATCCACTTGCTGGACCAGCTGTTCTCAAAATCGTCACCGAACCACAATTATCCAGTGCTTCGGGAAGTTCATAGCTCACATTCGCACCTGCCACACCTATTCCTACAGTAACTTCGATAGTTTCTGAGCAAGTTAATACCGGTGCCTGCGTATCGTTAACCAATACTTCAAAGCTACAGATGGTGGTGTTGCCAGAAGGATCTGTTGCAGTATAGGTCACGGTACTTCTACCTATCGGGAAGAAACTTCCTGGCTCTACATCTGTTACAAATTCAACAGAACCGCTATTATCCAAAGCTGTTGGCGGAATCCAGGTAACTATTGCTCCACATGCATCTGTATCATTGGAAACCTCAATGTTCTGCGGACAATTGTTGATTACTGGGGGCTCTGTATCTGCGCTTTCGGCAACTGTTACAGTAAAGCTACACTCTGAAGCGTTACCCACAGCATCCGTAGCACTGAATATTACCGTAGTAACACCCAATGGGAAGAGTGAACCGCTAGCTGGTCCACTGACCAACTGTACATTTGCCTCACCACAGTTATCAACTGCCGTAGGAATAGCATAATTTACCAGTACCGAACCTTCCCCAAATCCTACAGTAACTGTAATATTTTGGGTACATGTAAATACTGGTGCCTGGGTATCCTGAACGGTAACATCAAATTCACAAACAGCAGTATTCCCTGTTGGATCTGTAGCCGTATAAATCACACGGGTAGTACCCACAGGGAAGGATGCCCCTGGTTCAAAATTACTGGTAAGCGTAACAGAACCACTGTTATCGCTGGCTGTTGGTGGTACCCAACCTACGGAAGCGCTACAGCTACCAATCGTATTTGGCACAACGATAGACGCTGGACAATTGATGATCACCGGAGGTACATCATCCTCTTCTTCAGTAACAATCACATTGAAGCTACACTCAGCCGTATTTCCTGCCGCATCTCGGGCTTCATACCTCACCACGGTAGTGCCAATTGGGAACGCTGACCCACTTTCTAAGCCTTCAATCAATGTCAATTCAGGGGTTCCGCAATTATCTGCTGTATTTGGCAAGGCATAGGTAACAATGGCCCCGCTTGAACCAAATGCCACCAATAGTCTGATATCCTCTGGACAGGTGATGGTAGGCACTTGAGTATCTTCCACCAAGACTTCAAAGCTTGAGAAGGCTTGGTTTCCATTTCCGTCAGTTACCGTCCAAGTTACCAAAGTCAATCCTACCGGGAAGAAACTCGGCGCATCATTAGTTAAGGATACATTGCCACAATTATCCGAGGTTAGCGGTGGAATTAACGCTACATTGGAGGCAAAACACTGTCCTGCATCCGCATTCAATTGAATAGTTGACAAAGCAGCTATCGTAGGCGGTGTGATGTCATCGAGTATGATGCGTTGTTCTTGTGTAGTTCTAAAGCCATTTGCATCTGTATAGGTCCAAGTGATCACCCGTGACCCTTGTTGAATTACTGGGAAGACACCTTCATTAGTCACACCAAATACGGTGGATCCGTCCTGTGCAGTAGCTGTAGGGATGATTAAGTCCGTAAAATTCACAATACATTCGGCAATTACATCCGGTAAATTTTCCAGATCAGGTATAGGAGGAACAGGCTCCCCGACTGTAAACTCACGGGTTTCTGCTATACTCCATAAGCCACGGGTATTCAAAACCCGCACGGTCAACGTGTACTCACCTACCGAGAGTTCGGTCGTGGCAATGATGGCATCAATTGAGAAAGTTTCGCCTATGTCATCTAAGGGTATTTCAGTAGCATTTCCTAAGCCTGGATCGTTGTCATTGAAGAAATATTCTACATAATCGACCGCAGCAGGATCTGTGAAGCCTTCACGCTCGACAAAAAATAATCTAGAAGCCGCTAAACCCCATTGATTGGACTGATTTCGAAAACGGATGGACAATCTATGGAAGCCCCTAGGCAATCCTTCCATATTGATGATACCCAAAATCTGTGGATTGGGACCTGGACTTACAGATAAGGATGTACCATTTCCTAAGCCAGGGTCATTGCCAAAAAAGTATTCGGCTGCATCAATGGCAATGGTAAGACCTGAAGTTGCTCTTCCCTTCCAGAAGGTCCGGTTGGCTGTCAATCCCCAAATACCTTCTGCATCCTGAAAGCGTATAAACAATCGGTGAAATCCATCAGCTAAACCCACTGTACTGATGGATGCCTGCTGACTAACTACAGTACCCGAAGAAATGGGTATTGCCGTACCACTGCCAAAACCTGGATCGGTATTGAAATAGTACTCTGCTCCTACCAAGGTAGGTTGCTGTGCTTGCGTGCACCAAGGCAAGAGGCACAGCCCAAGGAGGGCGCACCAAAATAAAAGATACGTTTTCATAGTCGATCTCTTAATTATTGGCTCTGCCTTCGATTCTTACATTCAAATCTCCATTTTGAGGAACAATGGGATTAAGGATATTCAGCAAAGTAACTTGGGGAACAGCTGGTTCGCCACTAACAGTATATCCAATTCCTCCAAAGAGTCCTATTTGGGAGCCTCCTACTCCACCTGTTAAACCTGGGGAACCTGCTTGAAGACTATAATTATGATCATAGCTAAAAGAATTATTTGGAGCATTTACAAACAACGGGTTGGAGAAAATATTATCAACTCCTGTATTCCCATTTGTTGTTGGGAGAGAGCTAGGATTATCCTGTCCAAAAAAGATGTTGTTGTTAAAGGTAGAATTAACTATAGCTCCGGGAGAATTAAAATTAGAATTCAAATTATTCTGAAAAAATATGTTATTGCCGAATATATTGGTAAAAGACCCTGAAAAAATTCCACCACTTGATAAAAATACATTATTTGAAAAAAGGGAATGATTTATATTTTGTATAACTCCACTAATAATATTATTTCGAAAAATAAACCTTTCCTCAAAGTTGGGCGAAACTAGAGAGGAAATCGAGTTGATGATATTTTCTTCGAATATCCAGTTTTGAAAATCTGCAACAAAAACATTAAATTGAATAAAATTCCGTTGAATAATTACATTGTTGATTTGACTTCCTGAATAAGAGGCTTGCAAAATAGTAAAGCCAGCAAGCCTGCTATCAGAGGATCCATTTTGAAAAATAACTGTTCCTAGCGAACTTCTCAAACCATCTGCTGTAGCAGGATTATGTCCTGCCCCAATTAAATTGATTCTTTTATTGATGTTAATATCTCCATAGGAATTTGAAGACCCACTCACATAAATAAAGTCCCCATCAGCCGATGCATCTATTACTTCTTGCAGGGTATTAAACTCGCTTGTTTCTCCGTCTCGATTACTGAATGTTCGGACTACCTGTGCTTCTAAAGTGGACGCTGTCAACAGTAAGCACACAACGAAAAGATTGTAAATTGTTTTCATAAGTTTTGTAAAATTTAAGTGGTGGAATAGAATCAGTAGAAAATTAAAATACGTTGTAAAAGATTTACCTCTAAATTTCCAGCTAATTGAGAATGAATCAAATACCCCAAAAGTGGTATTATAAACTATGTCTTTATTTAAAAATATCCGCAGAAAGAAAAATATGCTGCCACTACTTCCGAAAAATCTACAGATAGGGATAATTAAGCTAAAAAACAGGAAATTATGATTTATTTCAGGTAGTCCTTTTTGATTTCACGTTCTACTGCTAAATTATAATTAACGAGCAGTTGTTGGTATTTCCGTGGTGACATACCTAGATAGGTTGTGAAGTCTTTATATAGATGTGGGCTATCATTGTATCCAAAGTTGATAGCCAATTCTAGGATATCTACGAAAGGGTCTTTTTCCAATGCTATGAGCAGCAAATTGAACCGGACTATCCTACAAAACACCTTAGGAGGAACTCCCACTTGATTTTTGAAATAAATTTGAAAGGCACGCTTACCAATGCCAAGCTGTTCGATCAATTCATCAAGACCCACGATTCCTTTTTTAAGGAAAATATAGTGGACCATGTGCGACATATCTACGTGTGGCTTTTTCGGTTTCATATTGCTAAAATGACCCAGCAGCAGCTCATCTATTGAAGACAACAAATCTTTTAAACTCATAAATGATTGTGAAACTTCTAATATTCGTTGGTGAAGCAGCTTAAAACCTATTTCATTTAGGGGCGTCACTTTATCTGTACATTCGCTTGCAGGTTTATTTAAAAAATGAAAAAGACCTGTAGGTGTAAATACGATGCAAAAAAATTCAAAAACCCCTTCAAAATGGGAAATTCCAACTTTAGTCATTTGACCAAACAGGTATGGATGGTGATTTTTGAAATAGATTCTATCCTCCTTAGTAGGATATGTTAAATAGGAATTTGAATTGATTTTAAAAATAGTTATGATGGCTGCTGTGCCTTTCGGGGTAAAAACAGGCCTCTCTGTACCATCAAATTTAATTTTTGACACCAAATAGCCGTTAATGTAAGGCGCTAAGGATTCATGGGGTTTAAAAAGTTGAATATCATTCATCACAGATTATTTAAAACTACAACTGAATCCTATACGACGATATAAATTGTCTTACGGAAAAATCTTCACATTTTAAGACAAAAAAACACTTTCAATATACTATTTTAATTTTTTTTCACCAACAGAATAGACAGACAAAAAGAAGACATCTTAAAGAAATTCATCAAAACATTACCAACTATCTTACAGCAACTTACTACTATTTTGTAAATAGAAATCGAATTACTAACCATTCAATCTACTAGAAACCCAATTTTAGCTTTATCCTAATTTTTTTATTCAAACCAATTTAATAACTTATGCCTTGTTATTTACCCATACATGATTTCAATTAATCAAAAGTACCTTTTACTTTTCTACCTCAGTGCAGTAAGTTTGCTAGGAGCCTGTTCATATTCACAGGAACCCTTACGCTATCAGGTTTTGGCTGATAAATCATTTTCAGCGGTGGAGGCTTCTGGAAGATTTGAACAAGACTCCATCTGGAAGGAGGGAATTTTCAATGCGGGCATCACCGCTTACAGTTGGTGGATGCGGGTCACTTTACCAGACCAATGGGATGAATCCAAGTACTTTTTTATGCTCAACAATCCACATATTAACCTATTGGAAATATATTTTTCTGATGCAGTCACCCCTACTTACATCATGGGCGATCACTTCCCTTTTGATCAAAGACCCTATTGGAATAAAGACCTCGTGGTTCCTTTGGAATATGATGGACATAAGCCCACTTCTTTACTTCTGAAAATGAGTAAACCTGGGGAAACATTACTTGTGGATCCTATGATCCTAAAAGAAAGCCAATTGCTTCAAAAAGTATCCTTGGAAACATTACTGATTGGACTATTTATTGGCTGGATGGCCATCATGTTCATGGGGGCTTGTTTGTATGCCATCAAACTCAAAGAAATTTCCGGAATATTATATGCGCTTTTCATTCTTTCACTCACTGCTTGGCTTTGCAGTCATTGGGGATTGGGCTTTCAATATATTTGGCCAAATGCAGGCGATTGGACAGATAAGTCCCGACCAATCCTAGGACTTATTACCAATACCATTTTTCTTTTATTGATGACGAGTTTTTTTCCACCTTTAAGAAAAAAAAGCTGGTTGATTTACGCTGTCAAAATCACCATTGCACTGCATGTGTTATTGGCAATAGATACTTTTTTTAGACCCATGTCTACCATCAATATCCCTAATAAAATGACCTTCCTCAAGCTTACCTTGGGATTTTCTATCCTTGTGACAGCCTTGATCATTACCTACTTGTGGCAACAATACAGGGCAGGCATACAATATGCTGCTTACTATCTTTTAGGGATTTCATTTTTGATTGGATTCAACTTGTTGGTTCACTTACATCAAGCAGGTATTTCAATTCTTTTGAGTAATTCTTTATTTGATTTCGGATCATCATTTGGAATGATGGGGGAAACCATCTTTATTACAGCGGCATTTATTGGGAAAGCAGCTGACTTCAAAGTTGAGCGTGAAAACTTACAGCTGAAATTGGTAGAAAATGAGAAACTCATGGCCAATAAACTGATCGATGTGCAAGAAAAAGAAAGAAATAGACTCGCAAGAGATCTCCATGACAGTATTGGAGGGATGCTAGCGAGCATTTATCTCAAAGCCAACCAACTCGAAACACAATTCTCCAGCAATGAAATAACCCATGAGTTAAAGGACCTAGTTTCCAAAAGTATCGTCGAAGCAAGAAGTATCAGTCACAATCTGACACCTCCACACCTCAAAGAAACAGGCTTGGAACTTGCACTGCGTTCAAAGTTACAGTTAATTCAAGACCAGGCTTATTTACCCATAACATTTACCTACTCTTTACCTGCTAACATTAGCCAAAACCTTCAACTTTCGCTGTATCGGATATGTGGTGAATTGGTGCAAAATGTATTGAAACATGCCCAGGCATCAGAGTTGATGATTCAGTTAATAGAAGTAGATGATGAAATTGAGGTAATTGTCGAGGACGACGGCCATGGCTTCGATGCAAATCATTCCAAAAATGGCATTGGATTGACCAATATACAGGATCGTGTTTCCTACTGGAAAGGAACCTTAGCGGTAGATTCCACCCCTTCGGGCACCACAGTTTTAATCAAAATTCCCCTTGTTTACGAGTATGCAGGCTAACATTACACTTTATCACATAGAAGATCATCAACTTTTTGTAGAAGGAATTTTTTCATTGATAGGAAAAGAAGCCGGAATCACTTGGTTAGGAAGTGCCAACAATGCTACGGACGGGCTAAAGGAAGTTATCAGGCTTCAACCTGATGTAGTGCTTTTAGATTACTTTCTTCCCGATATGAATGGCTTGGAAACAGCACAGAAAATCCTTAATCTGTTACCTCATACCGCTATTTTAATTTTATCTATGGAATCGAGTAGGGATCTCATTAGGAAATGTACAAAACTTGGGATTTTAGGCTTTTTACCAAAAACAACCGATAAACAAAGCTTATTAGATGCCATTCACTCCATCTACCGAAAGGAACCTGTATTTCCCGAAATCCAAGAAATCTCCAAAGAGATTCCTACAGGGTTAAATATGTTGAGCAAACGGGAAAAGGAAATTGCGTTTTTAATTGCCCGAGGCTTCACCTCCGCTCAAATCTCAGAAAAACTCTTCTTGAGCTTACTGACTGTCAATACACATAGAAGAAATCTCATCCACAAATTAAAACTCACAAACACAGCACAATTGTCCGCTTGGATCAGTAAATTGATGGAAGAAGAGCTATAATTTCATCAATGAAAAAAACAAAAGAAGGATTTGCCTGTTTTTAAAATTCAATTACCTTTGCAGTGCATGAAAAAATACCCTTCCATAGTTTCACTTTTAGCTGCCAACACCACCGTTGGTACAGTACATCATGCACATCATTCCTCCTAAGGAGGAATTATACAAACATATCGCCCAATGGAGGCTGTTTATCTAATTATGCAGCCAATCAATCCAAAATTGTCTCAAACATTTTGCATCTAACCGTATATTGCATACATGAATTCAATTATCCGCATTGCCGTACAAAAGAGCGGCAGATTAAGTGAAGATTCCTTAAGCCTCATCAAAGAATGTGGCATCAAATTTTATAACGGCACCGGCAAGTTAAAATCTACCGCTACCAATTTCCCGATCGAATTTTTATTCCTGAGAGACGATGATATTCCTGGCTATGTAGCCGATGGGGTGGCAGATTTGGGAATTGTAGGCGAAAATGAATTGGTTGAAAAAGACAAAGAGGTCAATGTCCTGAAAAAATTGGGATTCAGCAAATGTAGACTATCCTTAGCCATTCCTAAAGGAGAAGAATACATGAATATTCACTACTTCCAAGGAAAAAGCATCGCTACCTCCTACCCGAAAATCTTAGGAGACTATCTGACCAAAAATAATGTATCTGCAGAAATCCACGAAATATCCGGATCTGTTGAAATCGCTCCTAGCATAGGACTCGCTGAAGGAATCTGTGATATCGTAAGTTCGGGATCCACCCTCATGATGAATGGATTAAAAGAGGTAGAAGAGATCTTCAAGTCTGAAGCTGTGCTTATTGCCAATAATACGCTATCCGAGGAAAAATTAGCCATCATCGATAAACTATTGTTTAGAATCAATGCTGTACAAACTGGTAAATCCAATAAATATGTCTTAATGAATGCACCAAATCAATCATTAGATAGAATTATTGAACTTATTCCAGGCATGAGGAGTCCTACGATCTTGCCTTTGGCGCAGGAAGGTTGGTCTTCGGTACACTCAGTCTTGAGTGAAGATCAGTTTTGGGAGAATATTGAGGAACTGAGGGCAGCCGGCGCCGAAGGTATACTGGTTGTTCCGATTGAAAAAATGGTTGTTTAAAACACTGAAATATGAAAATTGTCATCAACCCAAAAGTTACTGAGTGGGCATCCATTTTGGAGAGACCTGTACAGAAGACAAAGGATATAGAAAAAATAGTCAAGCCGATTCTTCGGAAAGTCAAGCGCTCCGGTGATAAGGCTTTGAAAAAATTTGCTTTGGAATATGATCATGTACAAATAAAAAATTTGCTGGTCACTCGAGAAGAAATCGTAGCTGCAAAAGCTATGGTCGATCCTGCTTTGAAAGAAGCTATTCTAATAGCTAAGGAAAATATAGAAAAATTTCATGCAGCCCAGCAAGCTCCCGACCTCGTGATGGAGGTTATGGAAGGTGTAACTTGTATGCGTAAGTCAGTTGCCATTCAAAAGGTTGGATTATACATTCCTGGTGGTACGGCTCCCCTATTTTCGACGGTGTTGATGTTGGGTATTCCTGCTAACATTGCGGGCTGTGAAGAAGTAGTATTGTGCACCCCTCCAAATAAAGAAGGAAAAATCCATCCTGCAATTCTATATACTGCCGACTTGATTGGTATTGATAAGATTGTCAAAGCTGGCGGTGCACAAGCAGTTGCAGCAATGACCTATGGGACTGAATCTGTTCCGAAAGTGGATAAAATCTTTGGACCAGGCAATCAATATGTAACAGCAGCTAAGCAACTGGCGGTGAAGAAAGGTGTTGCCATCGATATGCCTGCGGGACCATCAGAAGTATTAGTGTATGCGGACCAATCGTCAGTACCTGCTTTCGTTGCCTCCGACCTGCTTTCACAAGCCGAACATGGAGTTGATTCTCAAGTAATTTTGGTAGCAAGCTCCGAAAAAATAGCCCACAAAGTATTGAAGGAAGTAGAAGTACAACTGGAAAAACTTCCACGAAAAGATATTGCAAAAAAGGCCTTGGACAATTCAGTGGCTGTGATCATGCCCGTAGAAAAAACTGCCGTTGAGCTGATTAATTTCTATGCTCCCGAACACTTGATCATTTGTGTAGAAAATGAAGAACAGGTAGTGAACAGCATTGTCAATGCAGGATCAATTTTTATTGGTAACTACACCCCTGAGTCCGCTGGCGATTATGCCTCAGGCACCAATCACACCTTGCCCACCTATGGTTATGCAAGAAATTACTCAGGCGTATCCTTGGATTCCTTTGTTAAGAAAATTACTTATCAAAAAATCACAGCACAAGGTATTCAAAACTTAGGTCCTACAGTGGAGTTGATGGCAGCTAATGAGCAATTGGAAGCACACAAAAATGCAGTGACCATTCGATTGGAATACTTGGAAAAGAAAAAGTCATGAGCTTCGAACTACAAAAACTCTTGAGGCCCCACATCTTGGGAATCAAGCCTTATTCTTCGGCTCGGGATGAATATTCTGGAAAAGCTGGTATTTTCCTAGATGCCAACGAAAATCCGTACAGTGCATTGACTGGTGAAGCATTCAACCGCTATCCTGACCCTTACCAACAGAATATCAAGGCCAAATTAGCACCAATCAAAGGAGTTAGACCAAGTCAGATTTTCTTAGGAAATGGATCCGATGAAGCGATTGACTTATTGATGCGGGCATTTTGCAGACCTGGCATCGATAATATCGTCATCTTACCACCAACTTATGGTATGTATGAAGTCAGTGCAGGGGTAAATGATATTGCTATCGTTCGAGTTCCTTTGACTGCCGATTTTCAATTACAACCTAAAAAAATCTTGGAAGCAGCAAATGCCAATTCTAAGATCCTCTTCATCTGTAGCCCCAATAATCCTTCGGGTAATAAGGTAAACCGCTCAGATATTGAGTATTTGCTGAAAAATTTTCCTGGCTTAGTGGTCGTAGATGAAGCATACATTGACTTCTCTGATGAGCCAAGTTTCACCACAGAACTGGACTCCTACCCTAACCTATTGGTCATGCAGACCTTTTCCAAAGCCTGGGGATTGGCAAATCTTCGCATCGGAATGGCATTTGCCTCAGAGGAAATCATTCGGATCTTGAACTTGATTAAGCCACCTTATAATATTTCTGGCTTGACCCAAGAAAAGGTGTTGAATTCACTTGATAAGGCCGCAGAGTTACCGAAGGTTATAAAAAGCATTTTAGAAAATAGAGCAATCTTAGTCAATGAATTACATTCATTGACCAGTGTTCAAAACATTTTCCCTTCCCACGCCAATTTCGTTTTAGTAAAAATCAAAGAAGCCAAAGCTTGGTACGAAGCCTTAATCCAACATCAAATGATCGTCAGAGATCGTTCGAAAGTTTTATTATGCGATGACTGCCTACGGATTACTGTAGGAACAGCAGAAGAAAATCAAGCCTTACTAGAGGTCATGAAAACCATTGAGCAGTCCCAAAAAATCTCCTTAAACCTATGAAAAAAGTACTTTTCATCGATCGGGATGGTACCATCATCGTGGAGCCACCGATAGATTTTCAAATAGATAGTTTAGAAAAACTGGAATTCATCCCCAAAGCCATTTCCAACCTTCGGAAAATTGCTGAAGAAACGGATTTCGAATTGGTCATGGTTAGCAATCAGGATGGTCTAGGAACAGCCTCTTTCCCTGAGGAAACCTTTTGGCCCGCCCATAATAAAATGTTGCGTACCCTGGAAAATGAAGCTGTGACATTCACTAAGATTCACGTCGATCCACATTTCGAGTCTGATAATCATCCCAATCGTAAACCTGGAATCGGAATGTTGAAGGAATACTTGACGGGTGACTACGACTTGGCAAATTCCTATGTAATTGGTGACCGAAAGACAGATATCCAATTGGCAAAAAATTTAGGTTGTCAGGCCATCTTTATCGGTGAACCTAATTCAGAAGCAAGTTTAAGCACCCAAGATTGGGATGAGATTTATCAATTCCTTCGTTTACCTGCTCGAAAAGCAAGTGTCTCCAGAAAAACTTCTGAGACTGATATTCATATTGAAGTCAATTTGGATGGAACAGGTGTGTGTAAGATTGAAACTGGCCTCCCTTTCTTTGACCACATGTTGGAGCAATTGGGCAAACACGGTGGTACAGACCTAACTATCAAAGTCAATGGAGACCTTCACATAGACGAACATCATACCATTGAAGATACGGCTTTAGCCTTAGGTGAAGCCTATTTGAAGGCTTTGGGAGATAAAAAAGGTATCTACCGGTATGGCTTTTTGTTACCAATGGATGATGTATTGGCGCAAGTTGCCATTGACTTTGGTGGAAGGCCTTGGATGGTATGGGATGCAACCTTCAAGCGTGAGAAAATCGGAGATATGCCCACCGAAATGTTCTTCCATTTCTTCAAAAGCTTCTCCGACACAGCCAAGTGCAACCTCAATATCAAAGCCGAAGGAGACAACGAACACCACAAAATCGAAGCCATCTTCAAAGGTCTCGCCCGAGCTATCAAAATGGCAGTCAAGCGTGATTTGGCGGCACTGAATCAGTTACCGAGTACCAAGGGCGTATTGTAAAAATGCCACGAAGGCTCCAAGGCACAAAGTTTTGTGATTTTTTTCTTCGTGTCTTGGTGCCTTAGTGGCAAAATTTTAATACCGAATATTTAGATCGTATTTAACAATACACTATAGTGCTAACTACCTAGGCACCTATGTGTCCTATGTGGTTAAACTCACCCCGGCATGCTTGGACGCACCTCGATTTTGCTAGGAAGCGTACGTGGGTGCATTTGCATCAAATCTACCACCATCTGTCCGATATCTTCAATCTGGATTTTCCAGGCATCTGCATCATTCGGTACATGATTATTGAAATAAGTTGCCACAGAACCAGGCATTATGGTGGTGCAGCGGATTCCTTGATTTCTCAAATCCAACATGGCTGCTTGTGTGAAACCTGTTAAGCCAAACTTACTCGCATTGTAAGCAGAGCCTTTGGCAAAGAAATTGGTACCTGCCAAACTGGAAATGCTGATAAAATAACCCTTGGAGGCTTTCAACCCTTCCAAAGAAGCTTTTAAGCTGTAAAACACGCCAGTTAAATTGGTGTCTATGGTCTCATGCCACTGTTCAAGTGTCATGTCCTGAATGGAAGCAAAATGACCCAAACCTGCATTAGCCACCAACAGATCTAATCTTCCCCATTTTTCCATCATCAAGGCAACTGCCTTTTCTTGGGATTCGTAATTGCGAACATCTGCTGCGATACCGATAGCTTCTCCTTTTCCAAGTTTATTCAGTTCAGCCGCTGCGGAATCTGCTGCTTCCTGAGTACGGCCAGTGATGGCCACTTTCATTCCTTGCTGCATCAAAGCAGCCGCAATACCATAACCGATACCTTTCGTACCCCCAGTAATAAATGCGGTTTTATTTTCGAGTGATTGCATAATCGTTTTATTGATTAAAAATTTAAATGTCTATACAAATAACCCAATCAAAGGCTAAGTGGTTCCTCTTCTCAACAGTTAAAAAATAACTCGCTTAAAACTACCCTCAATACGGATCTACATCAACAATGATCCGCACACCCTTAAAGTCTTTCTGGTTTTGAACCTCATTCAAAATATTGCCAAGCGATTCTTTAAAGCTATTCAAGGAAGCAGATGCCCGATCTACCTTCACCAAACTTTCAAAAATATACTGGTTTTTTATCTTTCCGATCAGCCCCTTCTCAGGGCCTAACATAATTTTTTTAACCTGAATATCGTTCAATAAATTATGTAAAATCCTTGCTGCTCGTTCTCCGGCCTTAAAGTCTTTATGGCGTGTACTAATTTTAATAAGCTTGACGAAAGGTGGATAGAAGTACTTTTGGCGCTCAACCATTTCCTGCATATAAAATTGCTCATAATCTCCCGCCGAAATCCAATGAAAAATGGGAGCATCTGTGCGTCTCGTTTGAACAATAACCTTTCCTACCTGATTTCTCCTACCTGCCCTACCCGCCACTTGTGTGATCTGTTGAAAGGCCCGTTCCCCCGACCGAAAATCAGGGAAATTCAAAATCCTGTCCGCATCCATGATCCCCACCACCGTCACGCGATCAAAGTCCAATCCTTTGGTGATCATCTGTGTCCCAACCAAAATATCAACATTACCACCTCCAAAGTCTTCTAAGATACGCTGATACCCATATTTGCTTCGAGTAGTATCTAAATCCATTCTCACCACACGAGCCTCCGGAAATAATAAGCCCAAACTTTCTTCAATTCGCTCGGTGCCCAAGCCTACTGCGACGATTTTATTGCTGCCACAGGCATCACAGGTTTTGGGTACTTTTTCTTTGAATCCACAATAATGGCATTTCAGCTCATCCCCAAACTGATGATAAGTCAAGTTTACATCGCAATGCTCACACATAGGCGTCCACCCACAATCATCGCAACTCACATAGGGTGCATACCCTCGCCGATTCTGAAAAATAAGTACCTGTTCCTGCTTGCTGAGAGCATCCTGAATACTTTCCCTTAGCAAACGGGTAAAATCAAGTTTAAGCAAATTTTTCTTTTTATCCACTAGAATATCTGCCAACTGAAATTCTGGTAATTGTGCATCTCCATAGCGTTGATTCAATGCCACATAGCCATATTTCCTCATTCGGGCATTGTAATATGACTCAAAAGAAGGGGTAGCAGAACCAAGCAATACTTTGGCCTGATGAAGCCAGGCGAGCATGATGCCAGAATCTCTAGCCTGAAAGCGCGGTGCTGGATCGTATTGCTTATAGCTAGACTCATGTTCCTCATCAATGATCACCAAACCTAAGCTATCAAATGGCAGAAATATGGAAGATCGAACACCCACCACCAAGGGAAACCGCCCACTCAATACACCATTCCAAACCTCTACCCGTTCATTATCGGAATACTTAGAATGGAATACACCCATTTTATTACCAAATACTTTGCTCAAACGCCCTACAATATGGGTAGTCAATGCAATTTCAGGCAATAAAAACAACACCTGAGAGCCTCCATCCAAAGCTTCCTGTATCAGATGAATGTATAACTCCGTTTTTCCACTGCCAGTAATCCCATGAAGGAGTACGGTATCTTTTTCCTCAAATTGCTTTTTAATCGATCGCTTGGCTTCCTCCTGTACAGCTGAAAGTTTAATCGAAACAGCTTCCTTCCCATCCTCCAGCTCATCTAAGCGACTGACGATAATTTTAAACTCTTCGAATACACCGTTTTTAATCAATGTTTTCAAGGAAGACATGGATAGATTTGCCTCCGTGAATACCTTCTTTTCCAATCCTTTCGAGTTCAGAGAAAGGTCTTTGTACACAGGAATTTCCTGCAAATACTTAAGTACTACCTCCTCTTGTTTGGGTTTTGAACTTAAGTCGATAAATAACTGCTCTAAGGCCGCTTTATCTGTGGCAAATGGCTGAGTCAGGCGAATTCTTGCCTCTACTTTAGGTGTGTACTTTTCTTTGACTTGCTCAAAAACCAAAATCGCCTCTTTAATAACCAAGCTTTTGATGATTTGGTGAATGCTTTTGACCCCAAGTAAGACTTCACAATCCTCATAGCTCAATTCCTCTTGGCTTTCCAAGGCTTTCAAAATTATCAATTCCCGATCGTCAAGCGGGTATTCACTGAGCTCGGGATCAAAATTAGGGTTGAGCTGAATTTTACTTTCCGAACTTAATTTCAATCCGGAAGGCAAAGCCGCATTCATCACTTCTCCAATATGACAGCAATAATAATCAGCCATCCAAGACCAAAAGCGGATTTGAAGAGGATTAACAGTTGCGTGGGAGTCCAGCACATCCAAGATGGGTTTGGCCTCATAGGCCGCAGGTGGTTTTTGGTGCACTTTACCAACAATGCCAGTCAGGATTTTTTTCTTTCCAAACTGCACAATCACACGGTATCCTATTCCAATGGACTCTAACAGTGCGTTGGGAATACGGTAGGTAAACATCTTAGGTATCGGAACAGGCAGGATGATATCCGCAAAGGTGGCTTCCTGTTGCTCAGTTGCTTGAAAAAGATCTCCAAATAATGTATCCAAGTGTGTGATTTTTCCTTTATGAATTTTTCTCTAAAGTACTTCAAATATCAACTCCCTAAAACCTCCTGCAACTTTTTTTTCGTTTTTGGTCCTAATCTGTTGCTTTCCAAATTGGCATTTTGCATAATGCCTTTGATGCTTCCATATGTTTTCAAAAGGTCCAGTGCCCGTTTCTTTCCAATACCCGGTATCCTTGCCAACATATCCAATTGAATTTCCCAGGGAGTTGGGCTTTTCTTTCGGTGACTTATATTTCCATTGGAAGTCAATTTTTTTCCAGCAAAAGAACGGTAGCAATACAAACTTAAGGATACTGTCTCCAAGATATTTCGGGTAAAAAAGACAGGAATTCTAAATTTCCATTGAATGGAAAATAAAAGACTTTGAAAAGCTGCTTTTCGAAAGTGGCGCTGTTGGAGTCCTTGTGCTTCATCTTCAACAACAAGCAATGCAGGTTTAGGTAATTTTTGAAGACGTTTGATCTGAGAAAACAAGCGACCATCATTTAAGGAATTAAAAAAGTCCTGAAGCGTTTTCCGTTCGATGACCAGGTAATCATCCATGACAATATCCCCCGTGTAGAGGTGCTTTTTGGTGATAATAGAATTCCCAAAGGACTGAAAAGTTCGCATCAGTTCTTCCGGTTCCCGATGATCCAAGTAGATTTCCAAAGGGAAATAAAAGGATGATTTGATCAGGCCTTTAGGCATAGTTAGGGGTGTTTTTATACCATGGGTGTAATTTTCAACCTTGAAAATCAATGAAATCCCCTCCATTTCCAAAAAATAAGTATTTCAGTAAACGTTTAAGTTTTTTGGAGTTTAAGAAAGATATCGAAGAAAACCAGTTATCAAAAACATTGGAAAGTTCAAAGAAATAATCCCCCCGAAGAGTTCGACCCTGCCTTTGCCGACAGGCAGGCCTTTCAGGGTCTGGAGTTTTGGATAGTAGGTACATTTGTGACCATGGGTTGCACCGATGGCTATTGAAAGGTTTGACCCTATCAGGGTCAGGAGTTTTTTATTCATTGAATCCAAGTTTAAAAGGATATATAGGATTATGAAAATTAATTATAGAATACCGCATAATAGACTTCAAAGCTAACACTTGGACACCCTAAATCATTAACTTCTCAATAGTAAAATAGGGTACATAATTTATTCATTTACTGGTATTTACTAGCTATAGACCATATATCGATATAAAAAGCCGACCACGAAGTGGTCAAACCTCTCAATAGCCCTCAGTAAAACTGGGGGTAAAAATTAACATCCTCCTCGGCTATCCCGACTCTGAAGGAGTCGAACTTAAGCACACGAATCTCCTTTAAAAACTATATTTCAATTCGCTCTAGGTAATTAACTTTAAACATCTGAAAATCAAATGAAAAATCCACCAAAACCTAGTCCACAAACTCAATCTATCTAAACTATTTATATTTTAATATTTTTCCATAATCGAAATAGTCGAATAAATTAAAAACCGACCTATTTGAATTCAGAGAAATTGACTATTTTTGATTGAAGCTAAAATTCTTTAGAACCGTGCCTTACATAGAAAAAGAAATAGAAAAAAAATATTATTCCATAGGTGAAGTAGCAAGCATGTTCAAGGTTGCGCCCTCCTTGATTCGCTATTGGGAGGGTGAATTTGATGTGATCAAGCCCAAAAAAGATAAAAAAGGTAACCGCAGATTCACCAAAGAAGATATTGAAAAGATCCGTTACATCTATCAATTGGTAAAAATCAAGGGATATACCTTACAAGGTGCTCAGGAAGTCTTGAAAAGTGGTCAGGAAAAAACCATGGATAAAGCCACCATGATTGACCGATTGTTACAGATTCAGTCATTTTTGAAAGAAATCAGAGATCAAATGCATGTCAGCACAAACGAACGATGAATTAGTTTTTGAATTAGCCCTAAATCTTGTTCCGAAAATCGGTCCGGGCCTGTATCGAAATATCATTGCCTATACAGGTTCGGCCCGTGCTTTTTTTGAAATTCCTTCCGGCAAACTCGCTAAAGTACCCCGTGTAGGGAAGAAACTGATTGAATACCGCAAATCAGCAGATCAATTCATCAAAGACGCTGAAGAAATTATCATAGCCTGCCGCAAGAAGAATATCCGGATTCTTCCCTTTTCCGATCCTGAATTCCCCAAACGCTTAAAAGTCTTAGACGATTCTCCCATGATTTTGTATATCCGTGGAAATGTCAACCTCAATCCGGAGCGTAGTATTGGGATTGTAGGAACGCGTAATGCCACTGAATATGGGAAATCCATCACCAAAAAGATCGTCGAAGAATTAAGCTCTTTCCAGCCTTGCATCATTTCAGGTTTAGCCTATGGTGTGGACATTGAAGCCCATAAGGCAGCCTTGCAGTCCAACTTACCTACAATTGGCGTATTGGGTTCCTCTGTCCATCAAATTTACCCCTCCATCCACAAATCTACTGCCGAGCAAATGTTTGAAATAGGAGGATTGATCAGCGAGTACCCACCAGGCACAGAAATGCACCCTGGAAATTTCCCTCAACGCAATCGCATCATCGCTGCCCTTTCCGATGCCATCATTGTGGTAGAAGCCGCTAAAAAAGGGGGAGCCTTGATCACCGCTGAAATTGCTTATTCATACAACAAGGAAGTATTCGCTGTACCGGGTAATCTACTTTCTTCCTACAGTGAAGGGTGTAACAACTTAATCAAGCAACTCAAAGCTAGCATTTACACAGGAGTCAAAGATATTGAAGATGCATTATCCTGGAAAAAAGAAGGCAATGGAACAAGCAACAAAAAAATTGAACTTGATTTAAGTCAGTTTGAAGGAGAGGAAAAGGTGATTCTCCAGCTACTGTTGGATAAAAAAGAACTCGAGATTGATCAGTTGGCTACACAACTTGAACTTCCTTTATCCACACTTGCTTCCAAACTTTTGGCTTTGGAATTTCAAGGACTCCTCAAGTCACTTCCAGGAAAGAAATATCGGCTACTTGTCTAAAAATGAAAGTCCAGCAACTTATAAACTGCTAGACTTCTATCTTTTTTGATGAATTAGATTCACCGAAGATTTCGATGTTGACCTGTTCTAGAGAGGGGATGAACCACAAAGAAAGCCAAGTTTATTACTCAAAGTACTCAAAGATTCTCTTTATCCACTTCTTTGTGCCTTTGTGGCAATTTTTACCTTAGGGGTTGCTAGGTGAAGCTTAATTTTTTTTGAAAAACAGACAAATTGCACTCATTTGAGCAAAATAATAACCGTGTCTCTTCTACTCGCTTCATCATCTAAATATTGGAAATAGGACTCTCTAGTTGTGTGTATAAAATCAACCACTCCAGGGTAATAATAAACTCCAAACTTATTATAGTCATTAATTTTTAAAACTGCCTCTCCAACAACTTTTTCAAATTCTTCCGAATCAAGACCTGATAATTTGAAAAAGTCCATAATCATAGACTTGGAAGATAATTCCTCTAGCTGAACTTCTTGGATAAGCAAACAATACTCATCTTCAAAATCAACTTCATCAAGATAAAGTTTACCTTTTGCATCTACCGGTTCATTCCCAAATAAATTGGGGAGAGAATCTTCGTATTCGTAAACTCGATCCACCTCCAAAGACGCTCCAAATGGAAAATGTAAAAGCTTTAATTCAGGAACTACAAAAGCTTCAATACCAATTTTGGATTGATAGGTGTTTTTCATTTGAAGCAAAACTTGCTGAATTGCAGGACCTGATTCTTTACCTTCTACTAGTATCGGGGTTAATGTTTCAAAAATTTCATTAACAGCATCCCTTACTTCTTCCCAATTATCAATGCCTACAAACTCTCCATATTCATCAGTAGAATAAATTATCTCTAATATTGGTTTGACATTGAGTGATTGTAAAAGTACTTGATCGACAACTTGAGAACGGAATAACTCATGTGTGTACTTCCATTTTATCTGATACGAAGTCTCCGTTGAGTCAATGACCAAAAATTCAGCTGAATAACTGGATGAATCAAACTTTACCAATTCATCCCCTTTCCATTGTTGCGTGTATTTTGTTATTTCATAGGAATAGGAATCTCCTATTGACCAATAAGCGATAAACGCTACACCTGTAGTATCATTCTTTGAAAAAGATATTGATTGGATTGAAAAAAAAATCACAAATAACAAACTGAATTGGAAAAGCCGATTCATAACCAAAGATTTAGACTATAAATCTAACTAAAAATCAATCAAAAAACTGCAAAAAAAAATCCAGTAACTAGATAAAACTTAATTACTGGACCTAATAACTTATTTAAGCTCTGATCAGCTTTTTAGAAGATTAAACTTGATTCAGAATGTTAGAAGATGGCATGTCTTTTCTTGCCTCTTGGTTCTTGACTCTAGTTTCTAAACTCTAGCCATTACTTTTTTCAGGTACTGAAATTAGATCATTTTTTTAAGAATAATCTTCATTTACACCAGCCTCTAATATATCGCCGATTCTGTCTACCAAAGGTAGGAGGCTCATATCCATTTATATCGCGAACCTGTCTACTGACAGGTAAAGCATATTTCATTCTCTAAAGATTACAATCTCTCGAACTAACTGATATTGGCTGAAGCCTATCTACGCATCTTCGGCATCATACCTCCCAAGGCCTTCTGCGCTCCCCCCATCTTATTCATCTGCTTCATCAATTTGCGCATATCTGCAAACTGCTTCATCAGATTATTAACCTCAGTGATACTTCTTCCACTTCCGTCTGCAATTCTCTTCCGTCTACTTCCATCGATTAAATCTGGATTTTCACGCTCAGTTGGCGTCATGCTTCGAATGATGGCCTCGATTGGTTTGAAGGAATCATCGTCAATATCCAAACCCTTCATCGCCTTACCCATTCCTGGAATCATACCTACCAAATCTTTGATGTTACCCATCTTCTTGATTTGCTCCAATTGGGATAGGAAGTCATCAAAATTGAACTGATTTTTACGGATTTTGGCATTGATACGCTTGGCTTCATCTTCATCAAAGGATTGCTGTGCACGCTCCACTAGGGAGATCACATCCCCCATGCCCAAAATTCGCTGAGCCATACGGTCTGGATGGAATACATCTAAGTTTTCCATTTTTTCACCGGTGGAGATAAACTTAATTGGCTTATTGACCACGTGACGGATAGAAATGGCCGCACCACCACGGGTATCACCATCCAATTTGGTTAAAACTACCCCGTCAAAATTCAAGCGCTCATCAAAGGTCTTGGCTGTATTCACAGCATCCTGACCAGTCATGGAGTCAACCACAAAAAGTGTTTCAGAAGGATTAAGTGCTTTTTTCAAAGCCTCAATTTCCTGCATCATTTGCTCATCCACTGCCAAGCGACCCGCAGTATCGACGATTACAATCTTTTTACCATGCTTTTTGGCATAGTCCATTGCCCGATTGGCAATCTCAATTGCATTTTTATTTTCCGGCTCCGCGTACACCTCTACTCCTATCTGCTCTCCCAATACTTTCAGTTGGTCAATCGCAGCAGGTCTATAGATATCACAGGCCACCAACAATACTTGTTTTCCTTGTTTTTTAAGGTAACTGGCAAATTTCCCTGTAAAAGTAGTCTTACCAGAACCCTGCAAACCTGAGATCAACACAACAGCAGGGTCACCTTTGAGGTTCACATCAACCTTGGTACCCCCCATCAAGTTGGTCAACTCCTCTTGCGTGATTTTTACCAACAACTGTCCCGGAGAAACCGCTATCAATACATCACGGCCCAAAGCCTCTTCCTTAATTTTATCTGTAACCTCTTTGGCAACCTTATAATTCACATCGGCGTCGATCAAGGCTCTTCTAATTTCCTTGACCGTGGTGGCCACATTGATCTCTGTGATTTTTCCGGTACCCTTCAGGGTTCTAAAAGCTCTATCTAATTTTCCACTAAGATTATCAAACATGGTATCTACGATTTGTCGCAAAAATAGGAAATTATTCGGGAATACCCCATGCCGAAATGTCGACATGCTGCTAAATTCTGTAATAGAAGCGCACCTTAAGAGGAAAAAAATGCTTTATATCCTTTCAAAGTCTGCCTAAGCAAATTTATTTTTTAATTTGCGGAGGTTTTAATTACAATTAGCAAAGCGCGCATGAACTTGAATTTTCGAAAAGAGGTGCTTCCACATGGAATTTCCGTTGTTATTTTTTATTTGATTGTCTTGATTTACTTTTCTCCGATGGTATTTGATGGGAAAATCATCTTCCAAAACGATATTTTACAATGGGAAGGGGGAGCAAAAGAAATCTTGGACTACCGGAAGGCTACTGGAGAAGAAGCACTCTGGACCAACCGCCTTTTTGGTGGAATGCCTGCCTATTTGGTGTCTTATGAAATCCCGGGAGACATTACTAACTTTTTATTGAAAATTGTATCCGTAGGATTACCTCATCCCATCAATTCCTTATTTATTGGAATGATCGGGATGTATATGCTTTTACTCGCATTTAAAGTGCGAAGTGAAATTGCAGCAGTAGGTGCTATTGCTTTCGCATTTAATACCTTTCACCTGATCAGCCTAGATGCTGGGCATAACGCTAAAATATGGGCTATTTGTCTCATTCCACTGATTTTCACAGGGATCCACCTCGCTTTTGAGCGCAAAAAACTCTTGGGGATGGCTGTTTTTGCTTTTGCCATGATGCTCCAATTGAAATTCAACCACTTGCAAATCACCTACTATACCATGCTCATGGTACTCATTTACGGAGTTGCCCGTATTTATGAAACCATTCAGTCAAAAAATTATGGGGAATTTGCCAAAAGTATAGGAATCTTGGTCCTAGGTTTGGGTTTGGCCATCGGGAGCAATGCCAGCCGATTCGCTGCAGTATTAGAATACAGTCCCTACTCCACTCGGGGAAAATCAAACCTTTCGACCAATGCAGGGACTGACTCAGGGCTGGATAAAGAATATGCTTTTGCATGGTCTCAGGGGAAATTTGAAACACTCACATTTTTAATTCCATTTATCCAAGGTGGTGGTTCTCAAGAAGCACTTCCAAAAAATTCTGAAACAGAGCGTGTGCTTCGTTCCAATGGGATAGACAATGCACAGATCAATGGATTTATACTGGGTGCTCCCACTTATTGGGGAGATCAACCAGGTACAGGAGGTCCCATATACGGGGGAATCATCATGGTTTTCCTATTTGTCATCGGTCTATTGTATGCAGACAAAAAATGGGTTTGGGTGTTCACCTCTATTACCGTTCTCTCTATTTTACTTGCTTGGGGTAAAAACTTGGAATGGTTCAATTATAGTGTATTTGACTTTTTGCCTGGTTACAATAAATTTAGAGCAGTATCCATGGGCTTGTGTATGGCCTTGTTTGCCATTCCTATCTTAGGAAGTTTAGGTTTGCAAAGCTTATTCCAAAAAGAAGTAGGACCCACATTCAAAAAATTATTCATTGCCTTTGGCATCGTGGGTGGGTTGGCGTTTTTCTTTGCAATTTTCGCTGGGATGTTCTCTTTCCGCGGAAACGTCGATGGAAACCTTCCCGATTGGTTGGTAGACGCCATTCGTTCAGATCGAAAATCTATGATGCAAGTCAGTGCATTCAAAGGGCTTGCTTTTGTTTCCCTCAGTTTTGCGTTGATTATGGCAAGCTTGAAAAATAAGCTTAACATCAGCTATGCTGTTGTAGGGATTGGTCTATTACTGGTAATTGACTTGTGGTCAATTAATCGTAGATACTTAGGCGAAGAAGCGATGCGTGATAGTCCCGCAGCTCAGTTTTTTGCTCAATCGGCAGCGGATACCAAAATCCTAGAGGATAAAGATTATTACCGGGTATTTAACATTGAAAATCCATTTAATGAAGCGCGCACCTCGTTTTATCACAACAGTGTGGGTGGATACCACGGTGCCAAAATGAAGCGAATTCAGGAATTAATCGAGCGTGCCATACAGCCGGAAATTGCAAACTTTATTGGGAAAGCTCAGGAAGGAGATTTTGCATGGAGCGAGCTCCCAGTACTTAACATGCTCAATACTCGATACCTCATGGCAGGAAAATCGGCAGATGCTGTTTTCCGTAACCCACTTGCCAACGGACCTGCTTGGTTTCCTGAAGAAGTCATTGCTGTAAACTCAAATGATGAGGAAATCCAACGCATTCAGCAAATTGATACCCGCCTTGCTGCGACTGTCAATACCCAAGAATTTGGTACCATCCCTGCTGGTGCTGGCACCGTAAAACTGACCAAGCAAAGCCCTGGTAAACTAAGCTACAGTGTCGAAGTCAGTCGGGAGGGTTTATTGGTGCTTTCTGAGGTCTACTATCCCAAAGGTTGGAAAGCTACCATCAATGGAGTAGCTACAGAATTAATCCGAACTAATTATCTCCTAAGGGGTATTGTCGTTCCCATAGGTACTTCCAACATCGAATTGAGTTTTGAACCGGATAGCTTCTATCAAACCAAAGGATTAACAATAGCTATGCAATACCTCACTACGCTACTGTTAATAGGGGCAGTAGGTTTTGTTTTCTTACAAAAACAGCCCAAAGTATAATAGATGGGAAAGCCAAGGCTATTGATGGTGATACCTGCGATGCATTCCTTTATCCAGCAAGATATTGACCTGCTTTCGGAGAGATTTTCCATTAGCATGAATACCTATAATTGGCGAAAAAAAGCCTTAGCACCCTTCTTTTTACTAGCTCAAGCTTTTACATTATTGGTAAAAGCCCCTCGATCAGAGGTGATTTTGGTACAGTTTGGAGGCTATTGGTCGTTGATTCCCAGTTTGTATGGAAGACTTTTCAACAAACGGGTTTATATAATCTTGCATGGAACCGATTGTGCTTCCATACCTTCTTTAAAGTATGGAAGTCTTCGAATACCTTTACTCAAATGGTTCTGCAAACAATCGTACGCATTGGCCACCCAATTACTCCCAGTGAGTGATTCCTTGGTGGATACGACCAACAAGTTTATTGACTGGGAAAAACCAATCAGAAATGGATTAAAGTACCATTTCCCTCAACTTACCACTCCTATACAAGTCATTCCCAATGGATTTGATACAGATTTCTGGGTACCAAATGAGGCAAATAGAACTGAAGTTATTACCTTTCTCACTGTGATGTCTCCAGCCCAATTTACCCTTAAAGGAGGAGACTTAATTGTGCAATTAGCAGCTGAAAAGCCTGATTTTCACTTTCGATTCGTAGGACTTGATTGTCCAGATGGTGTACATGCTCCTTCCAATGTGACTTTCTTAGGAAGAATGAATAGAGAATCCTTGAGAAAAGAGTATCAAGCCGCTAACTACTATTTCCAACTCTCCAGTTATGAAGGTTTTGGCTGTGCATTGTGTGAAGCTATGCTGTGTGGTTGTATCCCCATTGTCTCAGAAGTCAATGTGCTGCCTCAAATAGTGGGTATAACCGGTGTATCCGTCCCTTTCCGAAGAATGTCTAACCTCCTAATCAGTGTACAGATCATTCACAACTTATCCCAAGGAAATAATCTCAATCAAGCAGCGCGTGAACGAATAAAGGCATTGTTCCCGTTATCCAACAGAAAAGAATTATTACTTAAAACGCTACAATCCCCATGAAGGAAGTTTTTTATAAAATTATTTATCAATCCGCTTTCAATAGGCTTTTGCGCTCAATCAATAAGTTTTTGCTCCCGGTACTTCCTAAGTGGTTTCGATTACCTCCAAGTGGCCAAATCACACTTAAACTTCAGCCAAACAAAAAGCTGATCCTTTGTACCAATCAAACCAATTATCTTACCCAATTGGTTTATTGGGAGGATTTCCGAAAGTTTGAATACACTTCACTGTTTCTAGAGCTTAGCCAAAACATCCGAGGCTTTTTGGATATAGGCGCTAATATTGGCTATTACAGTTTATTGGCTGCTAAGCAAAACCCTCTTTGTAAAGTTATTGCATTTGAACCTGCCAAAGGACCATTGTATTATCTGAGAAAAAATGTCGAAGTAAATTCATTGAATAATATTCAAGTAGCAAGTCTAGCATTGTCTGAACAAGAAGGCAGTATCACTTTTCATGAAGTCAAAAGTCGAAAATATCCCTACCTCAAATACAATCTCGCAGGAACAGGGTCCGCAGCCACTCTCAATAAAGGAGAAGATTTTACCAGCAATACAGTGTCTACCACCACTTTGGATACTTACGCTGCATCCATTCAGTTCCCAATTGATCTTATAAAAATGGATACCGAGGGAACAGAGCACTTGATTTTACAAGAAGGATTGAAGGCCTTGACCAAACATCAACCCATCGTTATTTGCGAAACACTTTTTCAAACGAATGAAACAGCACTAGAGACTATCTTTCACAAACTAGGTTATGAATGCTACAATCATTATCCGGAAGGCTTACGATTGACCAAAAGTATTCAACGAACAGTTGATAATGGGATACGAAATTGCTTTTTTGTCCCTCCTTCCAAAAAGCATTTAATAAATGCATTCATAGTGAGTTAATGACCTTATTTCAGTAGTAAAAAACTTCCCTGAATACTTTTGGGTTGCTCACCGATAATCTTGTAATCAAGTTTATACAAATACGTCCCTGCAGGAGAATCTTTCCCTTGACTTCGTCCATCCCAGCCCTCAGCTTGAGGGTCAGTAGTAAAATACATTAACTCTCCCCAACGGTTGTACACTCGGAACACCAATGTTTCCAATTCAATAAATACTGGAAAAAAATAACGGTTTCTTCCTGTACCATTGGGAGTAAAAGCCTCTGGCATTCGGAGGCTACCACTTGAAATTTCAATTGTTTTCACCACTTCTTGTGTACAACCATTTCCATCTACGAGTGAAAGCGTCACTGTGTAAACACCCTTATCTTGGTATCTATGGATTGGATTATCTAACGTTGATGTTGTCCCATCTCCGAAATCCCAAAACACTTCTGTGAATAAGGGAGGTTGAAGTATTTGATGCTGTATGGCTTCTCCAATTAAAAATCCACTAAATTGAGAATCAGGGTTGCCGATAAACTCAAAATCTGCCGGAATAAATAATGCATCAGAATCAATAATGAAGGCTTCACCTTCCAGAATGCAGTTATCGATCGTAGTCAGTCTCCATTGATACCTTCCGGCTCCTAAAAACCCAAATTCATATTCTCCAGCAGTTGGGTTTCGTATGGACCGAACAAAGGGAGCTCCTCTTGTGGGAAAGCCTCTAAGCTCTAATAATTCAAATTCAGCTGCGCCCGTTACCTCTAAAAAAATAACCCCTTTCCTCCCTCCAGGACAAAAATTTTCAAATATACTTTTCTCCTGCATCAAGGTGATATCAAAGCCTTCAAATGACCGAACAGTAAACTCCTTTTCTACCAAGCAATTCCCATCAACTACTTTCAAAACATAATCACCCGGAGCTAATCGTTGGATAGAAGCCAGATCAACCAAAACATCGTTTAGATAAATCAGCGTGGTAGGCTTGAAGCCTTTGATTTCTGGTTCAAAAGCCCTTAATCCATCCGTTGAAACGCACGCTTGATCAATTAGAATGGATACAGATAACGTATTCTCAGTGAAGTTAAACGGCACAAAACAACCTATTTCGTTTTCGTTGAAACTCGCGTAAAAGGTAATGCCTGCCACAGCCGGAAAAGGATTTCCTGAACTTCCTCCGATTTCTTGCGCATTGCTTTCCAAAGGATTTTGATCAAAAAAGCGAGTCCCTTGGGGGAAATAGTTCAATAAAAGCTCCATCGACACTTCACTCATATCGGAGAGATTACATATTTCAATGGAGCGATCCTGCAAATTCAAGCAATTGCTCTGGAAAAAATCGAAAACATCCAAACGCAAATCGATTGACCCCGCGGTACCATCAGTCCTCAAGCAAACTGCTGATTCTTCCTTTTCAATCACTAAAGGGACTTCTCCATAGGATTGTCCGGTACTTGATCGAACACCTGTCAAAAGGCCATCCAAACTGACTGTTGCACCACAGAGTGTAGATATCAATTCACAATTATCTGTAATTCGAATGGTGTACGAAAGTCTCGCAAGTACCTCAAAAACATCTGCGGAAGGATCTAAATTCCCTAATTCCCAAGAAAGGGTACGTACACCACTAGGCTCAAGTGTTTGCGTTACTGTAGTAGTCACAGGCTGCTGAAAGTTGGTACCCTCTGCAGATATGAGCTCTACTCCTCTCGGTAACTTTAGCTCAATTCGGTTACTCCGCAATTGCTCCAAACCTAAATTTCGAATATCAACATGAAAGGTCAGCTCATCTGCAGGCTGAAAGCTATTGGGAACAGCTGTATCCCCATTGACGGATATCAACTGATGAAAACCCTCTATTTTAGGTTCGTCGATATCAATCGCAATAGTCAAGTTATAAATAACAAAGGTATCCCAAACTGTACCGTATTGAAAGCGCAAACTTGTTTGATTATTGGCAATCAATTCATTATTGGGATTATCGATATAAAAAGTAGCTAAATCCATTCCCGTATTATTTCTAAAACTGGGTATGCGTCCTGTGTTTCCTACCGAAATACTGGAATTAAAAAAGTTATCTGAGGAGTTTAGCGGATGAGATAATGGGACAAAATCATTGGTTCCTACCCCTCGCTCAATTGAAAAAAAATCTCCACTGGCAGCTACATCCCCCTCCCCTGCCATAATACCAACTTTGACTCTCACATCCCCTTCTTCTCGCGTTTGAATACCATCTATTGGAATTACAAATTCCTCTGGAAAGTCACCCCTCACATAAGCAAATCCATCGAAAACCGTGATATCCTTCAATGGAAGGATCGGGTTTTCATACACTACTATCAAAGACCATCCTCCAAAAAAATAATCTGTCCCTTGCACTAAAGCAATATCAATACCTGCATAAAAACCTTCTTTGTTAAATTTAACAAAATCAGTTACATCTTGGTAACCTACGAAGATCCCTACATCATTAGCTGGGTCAAGTCCTTCAGGGAAACGAATATTGTTTTCCTCCGTAAGTAAATTTACTTTTTGTCCAAGCCTAGGACCTTGAAAAGTAATCTGCTGCTTATCTAAAGTGCGCGTAGCTCCTTGATCGGTAATATTGACCATTCTACTCTCACCGCTTCTACCAGTCCAATACAGGCCTGCAAATAGCACTTCTGTACATTGGTGGTCAATACCGGAGACTTCAGGAAATCTCAACTCTGCTCCAGAAGAATTAATATGATTGCCTGACCCCCCTTGAAAAGCAGAGGTATAGACCATTTGATTGTCGTTCATTTTAAAATCATCGTAGTCCTCCAAAGTCAGATTAGTGTTTCCAATAATCAGAAAATCTCCGTTGATACGGTAATTCTTTTTGGAAGGATCAGATTTAGGAGATCGTGGTTCAAAAGGAACGCGAACTTGGGCAGAGGTTGTGAAACATACTAATAGCAGCGCTAAACTGAGCAAAAAAAGTGATTGAATCGGTATACCAGAAAATTTGAACATTTTATTCAGTTGAAAGCCACATAAATAATCATAATTCGGGAAAACTACTAAAAAATTGAAGCACTTTTTTAGTAACCTAAACAGAAAATTATATCCAACACGAATGATGCCAACAAATAAAACAGGTATCCTTTTCTAAATACTCCCTTTCAGGTATTTTTTTATTGGTCTAAAAAAGCTAACTTTCTGATGCTTAAACATATCCTAATTCATAAGGCATGAAGGATCGGGTACATTTTCAGAAAATGTTTAAAGACTTACTATTAGAAGTTGTTCAACCATAATTTTTATTACAACGACATGATTGAAAGTATTAAAACCTATATTTTAGATATTTTATCAATCTTCATACCGGGCGCTATCTTGGTGGCGGTATTAGGTCAGGTTCCTTGGTTACATGAATGGTTCCTCACCATTGGAATCCATGAATACGAAGGCTGGATCAATGTTGGGAAATTTTTAGTACTTATTTATATTCTAGGCCATTTTTTATTTTCACTGGGGTCCTTTTTGGACGAATGCGTGTATGATAAGTTTAAGGATAGAATTTGGCCAAACAATGAATTGCAAGAGCTAATAGTGGCTTATAAAATTCATGTAACAGGTATTGAAAGCGGAAATGTACTCAATGCATTCAAATGGTGCTGCTCATGGTTATTGATCAATCAGCCCCCTTTATACGAAAATATGGAAAGACATATGGCAGAATCAAAGTTTTTCAGAAGCTTGGTCATAGTTGGGATCATAGGGCTTGTTATTTTTTCCATCCAATCCACCTACTGGTTAGTTGCCTTGTCTGTTTTCGTGACTATCTTTTCAATGATTCGATACATGACCCAACGCAAAAAGAGCGTAGATATGGCCTATCAGAGTGTGATAACAGCATCTCATACCGAATTCGAAAAATTTATCAATCATCTAGATCCAAAAAAATGAATGAGCTATAGAAAAAAACACACTGTTCAAAATGTGTTTTCTTCAATAAAAACACTAGATTAGTAGGAATAAATTATATTATTTTACCCCTAAGTTAATATAGTATGTACAGATTTTTAGAAAACCCGAATTTCAACTCCAGACATTTCAATTCTGTCCTTCTTCCAAGTATAGCAGCAACTTTCTTAGGTGCCAATTACATCATTTTTACTGAGATTGGTCCCCTACTGAAGTGGAATACATCTTTTGTGGTTTTATACCTATTGCTCCTGATGGGCTTTATTTTTTCATGGATCTATGCCGGCACTATGAATAAAATTTATTTGGAAGTAAAAAACCAACTTCAGGAAGTAGAAGATGTAGAGGTCAAAGATTTACAGGAAAAACTAAAAATACTATCTAGGAAAGAACGAGAGGTATTGAATCTAATACTCCAATTCAAGAGCAATCAACAAATATGTGACGAACTTTTCATTTCACTAAGTACGCTAAAATCCCATATCAATCGTATCTATAAAAAATTGGAAGTTAGCAAACGGCAAGATATTTTAAAGCTATTTGAATTGTAGAATTACATCTATATATACACAAACTTAGGCATCAAAAATAATTGGATCAGGATAGTATTTTTTATCGAAAATACTGATTATTATTGTGTTAGAGCAGAGATGAAAGTTTTAAAATATGTTTGTTGGGCTCATGTAAGGTTTACTGCTTTGAGTAAATGAAATTCATTTACCATTCATTGAAGAGTGTTTTGGAATCATTGATTTACCTAGAGCCATCTTTGGAATCACATTTCTAAAAAACCGAGATTTTCTTTTCCAAAAAATAGTTCCTGATAACTTCACTATGCATAAATCCAATCCTCTCCTCTCTAGATCAATTTTATATGCAAGCATTCTGCTAGTGACTTTATGTATTGAACTATCGTGTAAAAGCATCAGGAACCAATCTGAGGATGAGCCGACAAAGATGCAAATGCCAGCTCCTCCACCGCCACCCTCTTTCCCTTCGATTGAAGAAAATTTTCCAGAGCCTCCACTTGGAGAAATTATTGATGAGTCTGAAAGAGAAGTGAGACCGAATTTGCCAATTGAAGAAAGCCATCAGATATCCCAAACGGAATCCGGATCTGAAAGAGGACCATCAGAAATAAGAATGAGAGGATCGGCAACACCACAGCCCAACTTACCAAACGAATCTTCCATTCCAACCAATACTGTTGACAACAACCAGAAACCTTACGAGGAATTTAAAATAGTTTTGGACGTGGAGGAGGAAATCGCCTTTAATCGATCAGGACATGCACGGGTATGGATTGGGAAGGAAAATTACTTACCTCAGGTACGGGAAGACTTTGTTAGGGATGCACGAACCAGTCCTGCAAATATTGGGGATTTGGCTCGAATAACCCTCATCGCTCCTGATTTTGATATTGAACCCAACTCCTTCGAATGCATACGCATTCATCCCAGTGGGGTAAGTGTTTTATTTTCAATTTCACCCAAGCAACGAGGAGAATTCAAAGTAAGTGCCTTAGTCGAGTTTTTTGAAGAAGGAGATTGTACAGGTGTAGGAATTCCAAAATCTTCCGACTTACTTACTATCCGGGTAAAAGTAGATGGCAATCAATTGATTTGGTCAAAAATAGACGAATTATCAGGTATTTTTTGGGATAAGTTTGTGACATTTTGGGGAGGAGTACTTACGCTGATTTTCGCGGCATTGATGTACTTTTTAAGGAAACTAGTCAAGAAAAAAACAGGATTTAGTGCAGGAGAATAAAACCAATGTTCATAAACCTACCCAACTATTTGTGAAATTATCGCTAAGTATCTATAATTCAACCTTTTTTAGCCCTTATATTTCGTGCATTTGCCGAAAAAATTCAAGACCTTTTGCATGTTAAATTTTTCACTTCATTGATAAACCAATAGGATTACCCCAGCGGGGTTGCTGTTTTTAAATGAAACTTATTCAAATAATTCATTACTATGCCAACAATTCTAACCAAACTTTTCGAGCTCAACAAGTTCAAAGAAACTGGCATCGGTCTATTGATAAGTTATGGTGGATTTTCAGCGTTTTTACCAAAAATACTGGAATCTGCCGGTTCAATAAACGGGACTACTTCATTTGATTTCCTCACCTGGTTTGCCTTGTTTTACTTCCTTCTCCCCTGCTTTTTTTTCCTAACTTATTGGAGCTTTTTAGGATTTATTCCAGCATCTGCCAAGAAAAGACAACATTCTGAAATGGGCCATATGTTAAATCAATTCGATTACAAATGGATATTTTTTGCAGTGCGAATTGCTCCGTTTCTCTTATTTTTCTCAGACAAATTTATTTTTCATTGGGGAACCTTTCAAAATAGTTCTTTTGTAATCATTCTTTGGTACGCATTGATTGGAATCTTTGAATTCTATTTTTTAACCAAAAGAATCGGCCTCAACTTCAAAAAGTATACGCTCGCACCGATCCTATTTCAATCAGCCCTCAAGTATGGGTTGTTATTGTCATTTTTAAATATTGTTTTAGGAATTGGTTTTCTGTACCTATCCGAACCTTGGTTTTTGTTTAGAGACAATATGATACTCATCTTGTGGTCTATAATTTTTCTTTATGCTATCATTGTTAGCTATCTTTTTTTGGATAAAACCAGAAAACTTGGGGTTGAAAAAGCAGATTTACGATTTCTCCTTGCGCCAGTGCTATTGATATTTTCACTAACTTATCTGATGCCTCATGTCAACCGCAGTATTAAGATTTTCTCATGGTCGTTTGATTTGCCTGTAGGATCAATCTTGTTTGACACATTGATTTTTATCACCTTCCTGCTTCTTCTCTTAGGCTTCGTTGTTTTGGCATTTAATTATAATTTGCAAAAAATCAAACAATTACACAAGATTGTTGCAGCTAGGATCAAAGCGCTTTCAGCAGTTGAACTCCTGATTTTGATAGGCTTTTTGCTTGTCCCATTTTTCTTTCAAGGAATGATAGAGTATGAAAATGCCGAATACTACAAACGAAGAGTCAAAGCTGCAGAAAATATTACCGATAGAAAGTTGGTGCCTTCTTTTGAAAATATCGGGAAAGATAACATCGACCAACAAATTGCTGTGCTTGATTTCATACATAAGCACAATCACTTATTCTACTTGCGAGGGAATTGGAGCAATATTGAAGATGAGCCTATTCGATTCTTTAGTTTGGTAGATAAATATGATACGAATCTGGTGAATTTTTTATTTACCCAAGAGAATGACATAGCATCAGACACCCTCATCAACGCATCTTTCTTTAAAGAAAATAAAACAAAGCTTATTCGAATGAGAAGCTTCTTCTATGGTAGTTACGATAAAGATGCACAGAATATAAAACCACCTTCCAATCAGAAAGAAATCAATGCGTTTTATTCCAATCTCTTCACCAATTTAAAAGGAACTGTTTTTCCCAAAACCATTATCCCACTGAGTTATAAAAGTAAGGAGTATGGTGTATTGGTTCACTACCTTCACCCTCTTAACTTTTATTCATATGTAGTAGATCATTATGAAAGTCAAACTGAGTTATTAAAACGCATTCAGTTGAATATAAAGTATTTAAGAACCTTGAATTCATTTTTAGATTTACCTACCAACACCGCACATTTAAAAAACACAGCGATTTCCACAGAAAAAAAAGAGTTATTTCATAAAATCAATACTCAAGTCAATTCGATTGTGGAGTTTCAAGGAACAGGTCTATCCCTTTCCGAAGATAAACTTGACCTATATGAAAGCTATTTGAGCGAATTTTTACCTCTCAAACAAAATCAATATACAGACCGAATCAAAAACGCACAAGCCATTTATCAATCCTATTTGTTCGACTATCAGCGTATTGGGTTGTTCCTCTTTTTGTTACAAGTGATTTTATTTGGAACCGTATATTTAGAATCTAGAAAAGAAGTCAAACGTATCAAGGAATTAAAAGAACGCATTGACAGCGAAAATAATCCTGATTATGAAATCGACAAAGAAGAAATTGAGGAAAAACTTCAGTCATTGAACCCCGTTTTTATAGCCCTTGTCACTATCTTGGCGTTAATGTTTCCCTTAATGCGGGAAATCAAAGCCGAAAATATCGATCCTACCAAACGATTTTGGATGCTCAATCTGTCCAATTGGTATTCTCCAGAATTAGTATTTCCAAGTTCATCGAGTAGACCTAGCCCCAAACGGGAGGAACCCAATACACAATCACCTCCTGCTAAGCCTAACTTTCAAGCAGATGGCATGGAAAAGTTACGTAACCTCGAAAGAAGAGTTCAACTGATGGAGGTAAATATAGATTCTCTAGAGCTTAAAAAAATCTATGATTTCAACCAACTCAGCTTAGAAATTGACGCCCTCAAAAGACGCAGACTATTGGAAGATGCATTGGCGGAAGTTGAAGACTTGGAGGAGTAAAGGGTATTCAAAATAGTGGTTCAACACTATTGAACGAGGCAATTGCAAGAAAAATCATCAAATCGGATCAAAGCAAAGCCGTTCAAGTATTTTATAAAGCAATCAAAAATACTTGAGCTAATTCAAAGGATCAGCATCGCACTGTTCTCATGCAAGCGAATTATTAAACATCACGGAGGTACTGTAGGCGTAGAATCAACTGTAGAATAAGGAAAACCTTTTTTCTTTCACGTCTCAAAAAACACTCGGTGAAAAAAGATGGAAATGGAATAGCCGTGGAAAGGTGACTAATATCCGGGCTATATCACTATTTTTGCCCCAATGAATAGTAGCAAGGTCTCTCAAAGCGTCTGGACAACCGCCTTCTCTTATGTAGGTGTGTTAATCGGGTATTTCAATTTGCTTTGGCTGATGCCTTATGCCATGTCCCCCGAACAAATTGGCACCTTTCGAACCGTACAGGATATGGCTTTGCTCCTTGTGCCCTTTGCACAAGTCGGATTGGGCAATGGCATTACCAAATTTTTCCCTCAGCTTCACAGCCGACACTTTTCTTTTTTGACCTACTCATTTTTTCTGACATTGATGGGATTCGCAGTAGTGGCAGCCCTATTCTTTTTGTTGAATGAGCCCATTGTAAAGGCATTTTCTAGTAATTCGGCTGAGATCTTAAATTTTCTGCCCATCGTATTGATCATCACCTTATTTGCCGTGCTCAATTCCATTGCAGATGCATTTTGTAGATCCTACTACAAAATAGCGATGCCTACCTTTTTCAGGGAGGTCTTGATTCGGTTTTTGCTAGGGATTTCCTTTTTGCTCTATCTTCTAGATTGGATCAATTTCGCACAAGTCATGTGGGCAATGAGTATAGCTTATGGGATCACTTTGCTTGGTACGATCGCATACATGTCTTCCAGAAAGATCTTTGGATTGGAGTTTGCATTTAGCGAAATCCCCGCTGAATTGAAAAAAGAATTTCTGAGCTACAGCTTCATCAGCTTACTAGCCACAACGGGAGCTTTGCTGATCATGAAAGTGGATAGCTTGATGGTGAGCTCTATGATTGGATTGGAAGCCAATGCGATATACACCATTGGTTTTTCCATTGCTATTGTCATCGAAATGCCCCGCAGAGCAGTATCTCAAGTTGCTATGCCTTTGGTTTCGGATTTCTTTAGCCGACAGGAATACCCCAAAATATCTCAATTATACAAAGACTTGGGCGTATCTCAGGTTTTTATCTGCCTTTTGATCTTTATTGGTATTTGGGCCAATATTCATAACATTTATGCATTCGTTCCCAACCGGGAAGTATATGAAGCCGGCAAATGGATAGTCCTGATCATCGGTGGAGCTAAAATCTTGGATGTGATTTTCTCCATCAATTCAGAGATTATTTTATTCTCTAAGTATTATGTATTCAACATCTTGGCAACGGTCGTCATGGCAATAGCGGTGGTAGTCTTTAATCTGTGGTTGATTCCCATCTATGGCATAGAAGGTGCCGCTTTAGCTTCCTTTTTAGCCTTATTGATCTTCAATTTAGTCAAATATGGCTATGTGGCTTACAAGTTGAAGATGCATCCCTGGAGTTGGGATTTAGGCAAAATCCTTGTGCTAGGAGGATTGGTTTTTACTATCCAACATTACTTATTTTTACATGAAACAGCCGGCTTGCAGGATCTAATGATTCGTTCAAGTACCATTTCAATTAGTTATTTATTAGGGGCTTATGCATTAAAAATAGCACCGGATATGCAGCGGCAATTATGGGAAAAAATAAAAGGACTCAAGCCTTAGAGTGTTACCAAACCTCCATATAGACAAGCTTTGAGCTGCCTTAGATCCGCAACCTTCCACTGTTATCCTGCATCCGTAGATACGAGGTCCCGTTGAGCGGGATGAGGCCTGATTTTGGAAAGGGCTTCACTCGGAATTGTAATTAAATTGTGAAGTCGGAACATGTCAGCGACCTGAATCCTTTGTGCAAAGATACGGAATTCTTAAGCAAGCCGTTGTGTGAATTGTGATTTTTACTATTTTTTATTTTCAAAAGCCTGAGAGAGAATCAAAAAACATTTCAGGTTCCTTTGTTAATTTTGTAACTTAGTATTCCATCGGAAAATCAAATAGAATTAGTCATTAAGTTGCCTTGATCTTCTTTTGTAAGGAACAAAATAAAATTTTAATTTTAAGAGTTATTATTGGATAAAGTCAAAATAATATTCCGCAATTAAACTCAACATACTGAATTAAAGCCTAAATTTGCACCCAGTAATTGATAATATATCATGTACCAAATCAAAAAGCTAATCGTTTGCTTGGACAATAGCACCTTGGATGAAACCTTGGTTCGCTTTGCTTCTTTTATTTCGAAAGCCAATCAGACCAAAAAAATCTACTTTACCAATGTCATTCGGAACCTGCATATCCCGAAGGAAGTATTGGAAGAGTTCCCCAACCTGATCGATAACATGGTGGAGGAGAAGAAGGCACACATGAAGGAGGTGGTTGACAAGTTCTTTGGAGACAATGAAGATATAGAGTTCTCTTTTGTAGTGAAAGAAGGACAGCTTTCCAAAAAAATCCTCAAACTTGCCCATGAGAAATCCGCAGATATGATCATTGTGGGGAGAAAGGTCAATCTTCCGGGTACGGGTGTTATTTCCCAGCGTTTAGCCAGAAGAGCATCCTGTTCTTTACTCATTGTACCAGAAGGAACCGCTCCTAAAATGGACCGCTTATTGGTACCGAGCGATTTTTCTGACTACTCCAAAGATGCCATGGAAGAGGCTGTCCTTATAGTTGAAAAATATGGAGGCCAAGCCGAAATTGTCTGTCAAAATGTATTTACCATTCCTTCAGGGTATCATTTTACAGGTAAAAGTTATGATGAATTTACTTCCATCATGCTGATGCATGCAGAAATAAATTTCAAAAAGTTTATCCGAAAAATAGATACCAAAGGCATAGATGTCAAGCCAGTTTATACCCAAGACGAAGATGATGACCCTGTAGAGGATATCTTATCCAAGGCAAAAGAGATCAATGCTGATAGCATTATCATAGGAGCGAAAGGAAGAACGGCTGCCACTGCCCTCTTTATTGGAAGCATGGCCGAACGCTTGATCCAATTGAATGACCAATTCCCACTCCTCGTTACCCGTCCCAAAGGAAAAAATGCAGGGATTCTAGATTACATTTTGGAAATATAATACCTATTCATCAAACAAGTGACTAAACCTGATTTTCGGCAGCAGCTAATTAGCAATTGCTCAAAATCAGGTTTTTATTTTTCATTGAAAAAGTTTCAAGCAAAGGCTTCAACGGAGACCGCAAAGATATTTTCACTAAAATCATATGCTTTCAAACATAGAGAAAATAAGATTAACACAACTTTTCACAGTTTTTTTTGCTAACGCAAATATGTAATCGAGCTATTGATAAAATTTTATCTTTAATACCAGTGGATTTGAGAATCGAGAGAGGTAATCAAGCGCTCAGGGCTAAAGCCCCTTTTGGGCATGCAAACCTCCAAAATTGATTATTAAAACGCCATATTTCAACTTTATTTCAATCCCACTATACCCCAGTAATCATATCAACTAATTTCGCGTAGCTAATATCTATCAATATCCAATATCTAACCCTAATTAGTATTTAAATTTATTTCACAAAGTTTATTTCAACCTTATTCCAATCCCACTATACCCCAGTAATCATCTCAACTAATTTCGCGTAGCTAATATCTATCAATATCCTACTATCCAATATCTATCAGTATTTCAATTTATTTCACAAAGTTTATTTCTACCTTATTTCCATCTTCCCTCCTCCCAATATCCTAGTATCCAGTATCCCAATATCTAACCCTAATCAGTATTTCAATTTATTTCACAAAGTTTATTTCCTTTCATTCATTAAACTTTTCTAATTTCCAACAGTCAAAGAACCGGATGTTGCCTCAAACTGACTTAGAACTTTTAAAATTGATCCAAAACCCCTTCACCAAGGAAAGAGGGTTTCGGTTATTGGTGGAACTTTATCAAAAACGTGTTTATGGGATCGCTAGAAAAATGGTCTTAATTCACGACGATGCAGATGATATCACACAGAATACCTTTATCAAAGCGTTTAGAAATATTCATAAATTCCAACATAATTCCAGCCTCTTTACCTGGTTGTATAGAATCGCAGTTAATGAAAGTTTGTCCTTTTTGGAGAGTAAAAAAAAGCGCTATTTCTTCCCTGTGGAGGACCATATGGAAGTATTGGAAAATTACCTAGACCAATCTGGCTCCATTACAGAGGAAGAAATTGAAATCAAACTTCAAAAAGCACTCTTGAAAATTCCCGAAAAACAACGCTTGGTATTCAATTTGAAGTACTATGAAGACCTGAGCTATGAGGAAATCTCCAAGATTACAGAAACTTCCATAGGTGCTCTCAAAGCATCCTATCATCATGCAGTAAAAAAAATTGAATCAATTTTGGGCTCAGACTAAACCTCTGGCCCTCAAAACAGTCTAATTATCGTCTATGTTACCGAAGCAACCAAACAGTCAACTCTTTAAAGCTCCCGAAGGATACTTCGAGGGGCTACCCGAGCAAATTCTTCAACGACATCAGCAACGGGGTAAAAAGGTGCGTCAACTATGGCTAGCCGCTAGTTTAAGCGCTGCCGTACTACTGATGGGTCTGTTTTTCTGGAATCAACCAGAAATGCCAACAGACTCTTTGAATGCTAATCTATCTGCAGAGATTAACTTTTACATCAATGCAGGCTATTGGGAAGCAGAAGACATTTTGAACTTAAGTGATAACCCTAATCAATTATTGGATGATTTGATCGCAAGTGAATGGAATTTTGTAGAAGAAGACCTCGATTATGAATTTGAAGAAAATTGGTATTATTAATTCGTTTATGAAAATCGCTCCATACATATTTATTTCGTTCTTGATGTTTGCCCTAAGCCTCCAAAGTTTGGCTCAGCAACAAGGCAATAGAAACTACGACAAGGAAAAGCTAGAATCGGCCAGAATCGCCTTTATCACCAACCGTTTGGATCTCAAACCCGAACAAGCAGAAAAGTTTTGGCCAATGTTTAACCAATACAATGAAAAAAGAACTGCGGTAATGGAAAGCATGGTGCAGCTTAATAAAGCCTCCTCTGACGACATGTCAGACAATCAGGCTCGTGAAATTATCAAAAACAGATTGGCTAATCAGCAAAAAATGTTGGATTTGGAAACTGAATTTATGGAATCCATCATCACTGTTATTAGTCCAAAACAAGCAGTAAATCTTAGCAGTGTCAACCGGGAATTTACCCGGCAAATCTACCGAAGCCAACAAAGAGGCGGAGGAGGTAGAAATAATTAAATAAAACTTAAATTACCGATTCAAACAAAAAGCCAACGCTTCACACGTTGGCTTTTGAGTTGATGGAAGTATATAAAGTAACTTACTTTTTCAACAAATCTCTGATTTCTTCTAACAATACTTCTGATTTTGGTGGTGCAGCAGGAGGTGCAGGAGCTGCTTCTTCTTTTTTCTTAAAGCTGTTCATACCTTTGATGGCCATGAAAATCACAAAAGCGATAATCAAGAAATCAACAACATTTTGAATAAAATTACCATAGCTTAACACCACAGCCGCCATTTCCACTCCTGCATCAGTAGTGTAAGCTTCTCGAAGGGTAACGGTAAGATCTTTAAAATCAACGCCCCCCAACAAAACACCTAAAGGAGGCATGACAATATCATTGACAAAAGAGGAAACAATTTTCCCAAAAGCCCCACCAATGATTACAGCTACAGCCAAGTCTACGACATTTCCTTTGACTGCGAACTCCTTGAATTCTTTGATTAATCCCATATTCTCTTTTAGTTTAGTAGATTGATGCTGGAAAAATACCAATTTTTTCAAGTCAAAAAAATTTGATACTCATTTATTTACTTTTTATTATCAAAATAATGCGTAATCATATAGAAGTAATAAATCTATATATTCAACAAAAAGACGAACAGTTCTTAGTAAATTTGTGAGATTTTATATCTTACAAACTGAACCTATTAATACCTATGAAAATTGCATTAATTGCCCACGATGGTAAAAAGGCCGATATGGTCCACTTCCTCACAGGCTACAAAGATGTATTTCATCATAAAGACATACAATTGGTAGCAACCGGGACGACTGGATCTCATATTGAAAAGTCAGGAATTCCTGTAAACAAATTACTTTCCGGCCCTATGGGAGGCGACGCTCAGATCGCTGCCATGGTTGCCGAAAAAACTATTGCAATGGTTATTTTTTTTAGAGACCCTCTAGACAAACATCCCCATGAACCAGATGTACAGATGTTGATGCGCTTATGTGATGTTCACAACATCCCGCTAGCAACAAATCCTGCTACTGCAAATCTCCTATTCAATGAACTAATCACTAGACTTTAATGGAAATCAAAACAATAAAGAAGATAGGTGTACTTACTTCCGGAGGAGATGCTCCAGGAATGAATGCGGCCATTCGTGCAACCGTGAGAGCTGGATTTTATTACAATTTAGAGATGTATGGAATCTACCGTGGGTATGAAGGAATGATCAATGATGAAATCAAAAAACTAGAATCAAAAAACATTGCTCACGTCCTAGAACGTGGGGGAACTTTCTTAAAATCAGCCCGATCAGCTGAATTTAGAACCTCTGAAGGTAGAAAAAAAGCCTACGACAACTTAAAAAAACATGGAATTGATGCCTTGGTAGTAATTGGAGGAGATGGTTCACTCACTGGTGCACATCTTTTTTACAAAGAATTTGGCATCCCTGCAATTGGTATTCCAGGAACCATTGACAACGACTTGGCGGGTACAGATATCACCGTGGGTTTTGATACGGCGTGTAATACGGCCATAGAAGCTATTGATAAAATCAGAGATACTGCTACTTCTCATGACCGATTATTCTTTGTAGAAGTAATGGGCCGTGATGCTGGATTTATCGCCATCAATGCAGGGATTGGAAGCGCTGCTGCAGCTACTCTTATTCCAGAGAAAAAAATGCCAATTGAGCGCTTAGTGGAGCGACTAAAGGCAAGAACAAAGGCGATGAAAAGTTCTAATATCGTGATTGTTGCCGAAGGAGGAAAATCTGGTGGAGCTGCTGAAATTGCCGAAAAAATCAAAAAAGAACTCCCCTATTACGATATCAAAGTGACGATTTTAGGACACTTGCAGCGCGGTGGAGCTCCTTCAGCCTTAGATAGGGTGCTAGCTTCCAAATTGGGAGTAGCAGCTGTAGAAGGCTTACTTCAAGGAAAATACGATGTAATGGCAGGTATCATCAATAATAAAATAGTATACACACCTATTTCCAAAGCAATTGTAGGTGACAAAGAAGTGGATGAAGACGATTTCAGAGTCGTTAGAATTTTATCTACCTAAAACAATGAGAGGTAATAGCAACAGTATAGTTCAATTGTCTATTACCTCTTTTTCTCCATGCTTCCAGTAAATCACAGCATTGGACAAATTATCCATGCTTGATATAACCTGCTTCATGACATTGGTAAGTGTGGAAATGGGGTAATCCATTTTTTCATGTTGAATTCGTTGATACAAGTCACTGATCCAAAAATTATACACTCCTTCGTTGTGAATAAGCCATTTGGGAAACTCAGTAATTTCTTCCTGATGCTCCATGTATCTGCTCAACTCTTCCATAAAATCGAAAGAGTATGACTTAATCTCTTTGTAAAAATACATCAATAAGCTGTTATCGCTATCCTCCATTTCTCGGATATTGTGCATGACATCTTTAAGGTCTTTGGAAGCATAGATAAGCGTCCTCAACGTCAACATCAAAGAAGTTAGTTTTTGAGCTTCTGCCGGTTGCAGGTTTTGGGATAAGAGAGCTAAATGATATTCCGTCAATTCATCTTCAAGCGTCTTCAACTCCTGATAACTTTGATGCAAATCCTTGGGCTGCAAAAGAATTTTCCTCCAGATAGATAGGTTGTTTTTAGAGGGAGTTCCGGCTCTCCACACATTGGAAATGAAATTTATAGCTTTTTGATAAGTGAATAGAATATCTTTCTCTAAAGCTGCAATCGCTGCCTCGGGAACTTCTACCGATACACGCTTAGTATAAACAGAAAAACCTTGTGGTTCATCTTTAGAAAAACGATGAGTCAACCACTTTTCAAAGGGACCCAAAAATGGAGCAAACAAGAGGATTCCTATCAGGCTAATAATCGAATTTAACAATACCAGTTCCATTAAGGGATCTTTGATTTCAACTATTGAGGAAGTTAAAGCTATCAATTGCTCTACAAAAGAGAAAACAACTAAGCCCGTGACCACATTGAAAGTAAAGTGGGCCAAAGCCAATCGCTTCTTATCAGCATTTCCCCCCAATGATCCAATGCTGACTGTTATGGTAGTTCCGATTTTTGCTCCTAAAATCATGGAAACACCTGCAGTCAATGTGATAATATCTGCACTCATGGCACTTAAAACAATGACAATCATAGCAGAACTAGACTGGATAAGGGCAGTAATCACCATCCCAAGCAATAAATAAATCCACAACCCATAGGACTGAAAAGCTTGTAAATCAATTTGATCGGCCACTTCTTCAATAGACGTTTTCATAAAGTCTAAACCCAAAAACAATAACCCAAATCCTACTGAAAACATCCCAATATTTCGAAGTAAGGGACGGCTAGAAAAAAACAAGAAAAATAAACTTCCTATACCCAAAAACGGCATAGAAAAAGATGCTACACTAAATTTAAATCCCAAGGTGGCCACTATCCATGCGGTGGCCGTTGTGCCTAGATTCGCTCCCAGAATCACCCCTAATGAGTTTTTAAGATTGATTACTCCCGCTCCTAAAAATGCTAATACCATTAAGGTTACCAAGCTACTACTTTGAAGAATTGCGGTAATTAAAGCACCTACACTGATTCCTTTGATTGGTGTATTTGTAAATTTTTGAAGCAAATGACGGAAGGATTTACCAGCCATTTCCTTCACAGCGGTTTCAAGTTGATGCATACCCCATAGGAATAGCCCAATTCCAGCCAAAAATTGCCAAAAATCAAAAACAGTTGGTTCCATAAATGTGTACAGCAATTACCAAAATTACAGGTTTAGCTGTAAAAACAAAGTTTTACGTATCAACCGACCCGCTTAAATTTCGCTTTTTTCATTTTTCTGGGATTATACCAAAGGTAAAATCCCGTAATCGCAAATGCAATTAATGCAAGTGAAGTCAATGTGCTGTATATAATTTTGGTGTTTTCACTGCTGGACGCTATCAAAAAATCTAAAATACTGCCATCGTGAATCTTTTCTATCAAATCGGAATTTCGTTGAGCGATGGACAAAACCTCTCCGGAATAGCCATCTACCTGTACTTCTGTAAAATGATTTTTAAACACAATTTTAGCTATACCTTTCTCGGGTCGTACATCCACGCGGTCGATCACATCGGATTTCCCAACACTATCCCGGATGACCTGCCGACCGATCGCAATCATTTCCTCCATAGAAATCCATGCTGTCGGGTTTTCTACCTTGGTTTTTTGGGTTTTGGGAATCAGCCCTGTTTCCTTTTTCCATGCCAACAAAATCGCAGTAATACCAATCACCAACATAAAAACCACAAAAGGCAAGCTTAGCCATTTATGGATTCGACGGTTGATGCGGGTATTTCGGGCCGTTCGGGAGGTATTCAGCATTTCCTTTGTATTAAGAATTAAAAACCACCTGAGCCAACTTCATAGCTTCAGCAAATTCATCTGTTTTCAATCCAAGTTGATAACCCTTCGCTTCCAAAATAGCTATCAACTGCTCAGTAGCCACATTCCCTACCAACTCATCTTTGGCCATCGGACATCCTCCAAAACCTTTGAGTGCTCCATCAAAACGTGTACATCCTGCAGCCAAAGCAGCATTGATTTTTGGTGCCAACTCATGGGCTTGGGTATGCAGGTGAAGACCAAACTCTATGGTAGGAAAAGCCTGAGCATTCACATGGTAAAGTGAACCAATTAATTCAGGACTTGCGGTACCTGTTGTGTCAGCAAATGAAATAATTTCAATATCCAAATCAACTAATTTCTGTACGAAAGAAGCCACCAACTCAGGAGAATAAGGATCCCCATAAGGATTTCCAAAACCCATACTCAAGTAGGTAACGAGACGCTTGCCTTTTATCTCGCACAAATTTTGGATTTCCTCCACAGCTTGTAAAGCATCAGCAATACTTTTATTGGTATTGCGTTGTTGGAAAGTTTCGGATACCGAAAGCGGAAAGCCCAAATAATCAATCTGCTCAAATTGACAGGCATCTTCAGCACCTCGAAGATTGGCTACAATAGCCAAAAGCTTGGAATGGGTTCCAAACAAATCCAATTGATCCAAAACATCCCCTGTATCCCGCATTTGTGGAATAGCTTTGGGACTGACAAAAGATCCGAAATCAATGGTATCAAAACCTACTTGTAGTAATTGATTGATGTAGGCCGCCTTGATGGAGGTATCGATAAAACCGGGAAGCCCTTGCATCGCATCCCGTGGACATTCAATTAACTTAATCATAGGCTAAAGGTAAATTGAAGATATCAGTCCGACAACTCAATTATTTAAATGGTCTGTCGTAATTTTTTCAGTGGCTTTTAAAGCTGAAGACTACCAGACACCAACTGTATATGACCTAAATGATGGTGAGAGTGCCATGCATACAAAGCAACATTAAAATCCAAAGCAATAGACTGCTTGCGCTCTGGATGGTAAAATGTCTTTTGAAAGTCCTCTTGCTTCATAGTGCGCATCAGCAACACCCATCTAGTATGAACAGCTTGAATGATTGCCAAACTATCCTGTACAGGTGCTGATTTGCCGTCAGGTAATTCGGCCCATAGATCTTCGTGGTAAGGTTTAACAGTAGGGTTATCCTCTGTCAATGCCAACTTAAACCTACAAAAGCTGTTCATATGACTATCAGCACAGTGATGGATAACTTGTCTGACAGTCCATCCACCTTCTCGGTAGGGGGTATTTAATTGTTCGTCTGTTAGTGTTTGTACTTCTTTCCTTAACAACATAGGAAAATCCTGTATGCTTTGGATCCAGGCAATAAAATCTTGTTCGCTGTAATCTTTGTGGAAAGTGAATTTTCCAATCGGATACTGTTTGGTACGTTCCATCACATCTTCTATTGAAATATGGTTCCAATCTAGTAAATTGAACAATACAAACCAGCAAAACAACCTCATGTGTGACACATTTGTAGCCTTGGGCTCTCTAACCTTAACTGGAAATACGATTTTAGCCAAAAACTCCGATCGGGAACCGGAAGAGGCCCAAGCATTGGTTCATATCCCTCGAACAAAGCACAGCGCTGCATTTGTCCAATGTACCTTTATTGATATTCCCCAAGTCAGCGAAACATACGAGGTGATTCTTTCCAAACCTTTCCAGATGTGGGGAGCCGAAATGGGCGCGAATGAATTTGGACTTACCATCGGTAATGAAGCGGTATTTACAACCGTAAAAATGTCCCGCACCAATCAAGGCTTGACAGGCATGGATATGATTCGTTTATGTTTGGAGCGGTGTACAAAGGCTACAGAGGCACTTACACTGATCCAAGAATTGCTCCAAACTTATGGACAAGATGCATGCGGTGGCTACAAAAACAACTCATTTTTTTACCATAATAGCTTCATCATTTCAGACCCAGAAGAATCCTTTGTATTCGAAACCGCTGGAAAATCTTGGGCTTACAGACGGATTACGGATCATCACAGCATTTCCAACGGGTTAGGTATCCATACAGATTATGACGCTTTTCATCTAGAAATAGAACCAAAAGCATTCCCGTATTTCTGGAGAAAGGCAGCAAATCCCTTTTCTTTCAAAGATTACTTTTCCGATATCCTCTACACACAGGTTGGTCGGGCCAAACAACGCCAAAGTTGCAGCATAGGACTTTTAAAAAATCATATCCATCCAGGAGTCAGCGTGGAATCAGCTATGGATATTTTGAAAACTCATCATATGCCAGATTCCGATTTTACACCCAAAAAAGCCACTACCGCTTGCCTATGCATGCACGCAACGGGTCTGACAAATCCTAGCACAACCACAGGAAGTATGGTGACCGAATTACGAAAAAATGGCACTCATACCCTATGGATGACAGGAACTTCCATGCCTTGTTTGTCAGTCTATATCCCCTTCTTTTTTGGGACTCCTACGCTTGAGAATTTTCGAGTGCCAACAGCTAAACCAGACGATTCCTTTTGGTGGCAAGCAGAAAAACTACATCAATGGATTTGCCAGGACTACTCAGTTAGAAAAGTTGACTGGCAAAAAGAAACCGACCGTTTACAAAAAAGCCTGATCAAGCAAGAACAAGCCTTATTTTCTGGTCAAACATCAATGGAAAGGCTGAGTGAATTTAGCGGAAAGGCTTTAACTGAAGTTGAGGAGTTATACCAAAAATTCCTTTCCCTAATCTAAACTTAATCAGCTCTTTTTAAGTAAATTGCTACTATGAAAGAGCCTTTTGACAAATCACAGGTAAAGGAGCCAGACCTAAGTTATAGACCATATTCCTATGCCGACTACCTTACATGGGAGCTTGATGAAATGGTAGAACTCATCCAAGGGAAAGTCTTAAAAAAAACCGCTGCACCAAGACGGATTTATCAATATGCAACCACCATTCTGCTTTCGATAGTTTATCAAAAGTTAACAGGAGGACCATGTCAGGTGTATACGGCTCTTTTAAGCGCTTTCTCAGCCACCCATGAAGAGGGTTGCAATAAAAAATCGCCAATAAAATGAGCCAAAAGGAGTTTGATGAGTACAATCATGACATCAGGACTTTAATTTTTTTTCGGAAAAGTCTCTCCACTGCCAATAACTCATCCACATGAGCCCTATTCCATCTGCCGCTTACGGAATTTTGTTTGATCCCTAATTGTCCCCCTATCGCTTGTTGGCTTGTCAATCGCCTTGAAGCCACGATATCTCCTGTTATAACTGCTACCATAGCTAAAATATCGTCGATTTAAACGATATTATGAATCAATACTGTTCCCAAATAGTCGTCATCACCTCTACCATGGCTTCTCGGATAGCTGCTGTTGGGCGAACAAAGTTGTTGTTCATAAAAACAAATCGATACCTATTCCCTTTTTTACTCTCCAGCCATCCACTCTGCAAGTGTGCATACCTCAAAGTACCTGTTTTTGCCCAAACAAAAGGATCCCCCGAATCAGCAGTCTTATACGCATTTTTGAGGGTACCCGACACTCCTCCCGCTGGCAAAATCTCCCGTAACCGTTCTTGTCCCAATTCAACTTCCAACAAGCGCAAAACATCCAAAACTGCACTGGGTGTAACTAAATTAATCCTTGATAATCCAGAGCCATCATACCACTGAGGCTTAAACTTGAAATCAACAAAATACTGCTCTAAACTATAATCAATAGCATTTTTCACCTGCAAATCATCCCCAACCCTACTTGCCAACAGGAGCAATTGCTGCTCTGCTAAAAAGTTATCGGATGGTTGCATCATATGCTTGTATAAGGTATCCGATGGAATGCTATAAAAAGTCCGGAATGAAGCTGGTTTGGAAGCTTGGATCAATTGAACCGACCTCTTAAGGGTATCGGATAATAATAATTGAGAAACGAGGTGGTTACTCGGAAAAGGAATCCGTTCAGAAAAATCCGTTGGTACATCCATGTCAGGATAGCGCAGTCCATCACCCACGATCGTTCTGACAACATCAAAGGTTTTCAATGAAAGGCTTGCATCTTTGGAAATAAACTGACCCATCACCTCAGGACTTGTCTTGACTCCACCTTTCCCATCCGACTGGATAGTCACTGTATTGCCATATATGGGGAAAACAGCTAAATCTGCCCTCCAATAACTTGGCTCGAATTCAGGTTCTTCCTGCTTTACCAAATAAATTGTGTATGGAGTGTTAGTCAAAAAATCAAATACCCTTCCATTGTCCAGTTTGGGATGCAAAAAACTAGGATCTCCTGTACCCCATATCAACAGAGAATCTCCTTGAATACTGTAATCAAAGGCGGGAATGGAATCACCTAATATTTTTAAAGAGGCATATAAGGTCAATAATTTGGTATTGGAAGCAGGAATAAAATACTTATCTGCATGCTCCTTGTAAATGATCTTTCCTTCACCATCCTCTAAAACAAACCCCACAAAATGCTCTTGCAAAACCTCTTGAGATTCCAAAAGCTTTCGAATATGCTTCGCTTTTGGCTTTTGAGCCTGAACAAATACCGGTAAAAAGCCCAGCAGTAAGTAAATTATTGATCGTTTCATCAGGGATTTAAGTGTTTACGAAGAAATGCTACTGTTGCGGCATTCACTTTTACCAAGTTCTCAAATTTCATCCAATGATGGCTGTCATCAGGGATCATCAGGTACTCATAGGGCATATTTCGCTCATCAAATCTTCGGATAATATCCGCGGTGTGACTCACATTGACATTGCGATCATCATCTCCATGAATAAAAAGTACCGGGGATGTCCAAGTATCTAGATATGCAAGCGGTGACGATAACCAGGCCGTGCGCAGTGCTCTATCAAAATCAGGGGCTTTTTCAAATCCAGCAGGCGGCACCAGACGACTGGATAACTCATGCACCCCATGGATATCTACCCCTACTTTGAACAAATCCGAATCTCTTCCCAAAGCCAAGGCTGTCAAATAGCCTCCATAGGACCCTCCATAAATTCCTATCCTTTCTCCATCCACCACATCCAACGAAGCTAGGTATTCACCAGCAGCTTTCACATCCAAGTACTCCTCTGCTCCTTGCCAATAGGTCCGTGCGGGCCTGTGAAATTCAAAGCCATACCCTATCCCCAATCTGAAATTGACCGAAAGCACTGCAAATCCTAACTCTGCTAAGTATTGATTGACCGCGTAGGTATTGGAATAATAATCTCCATAATGCCAGCCAAGCAACATTTGACGCTGAGGGCCACCATGAACAAAAACGATACCTGGCTTTTGTGGGGCACCACCTTCTTTGACAAACAGTTGTCCATGCACTTTTAACCCATCTGGAGACTCAAAAACCACTTGCTTGGGAACTACTAATTCTCTAGGCATAACCGATGGAATTCGATCTTCCGCAATCAGCGTCATCGATTGGGTTTCGTGTGAAAATACAGCAGGAATCAAAGGCCTATGTACAGTAGATGATACCAACCCTACAAAGTTTCCTCCAGCAAGCGGTACAGGAATCGCTTCAATGCCCTCTCCTGGTGTGAGGACTTCAAAGTCACCGGACGCTACATGAACTCTCGTAACGTGTCTGCGATCGATATCTTCTTTCGCAGGGCCTGTGTTGGCTGAAAAATAAAGGTACTGTCCATCATGGCTCAAAGAAACATGCTCCACCATAAAATCCCCTTGAGTCAACTGCCGTCGATTGCCTTGCAAGTCCATGGCATAGAGGTGAGGCCAGCCATCTTCATAGGATAAAAAGGTAAGGGTATTGTTGGCTACCCATCTCAGATTAAAGCTCCCATGAGTCGTGGGTACAGAGCCTCGAAGAGTTTCAGGAGCTTTCCATAAAAACTTAGCTTGGCCGCTCGTACGGTCATAAACCCAGATTTCCCAAGGGCTATGCCTTTGCTCCAAAATCGGAAAAGGCTCAGGTCTTCCTCCCGGAAGTCTGATGAATGCGATGTACTGCCCATCCTGAGACCAAGTAGGTTGAGCATCCTTGTAAAACGATGGCGCTATCCAGCTAACTTGTTTGGAAAACATATCCACCGTAGCAATCATACTATGTGTTCCTCTATTGACCGAAAAAAGCAAAGACTTCCCATCGGGAGACCAGGACACTTGGGAGACAGTTCCTGTTGTCTCTAGTAGTGGAGCAAGATTTTTTCCAGTACTTTCCATCATCCAAAGCTGTCTGTTTTTGATAAAAACGATTCGCGTCCCATCCGGTGAAAACATTGGATCATCACCCTCTGTCAATTTCTCTGCTTTACGATCTGCTATAGCTACTTTCCAAATTTCCACTTTGGGCGTAAATGGCATTTGAGAAGGATTGATCCCAAGTCCCGGGTCCCAGTTGGACCCATGCTCTCCTCCCCTCACGAAAAGCAATTCCTTTCCATCAGGAGAGAACTGTAAGCTGGTAATTTCTTGCCCATCGTCCTGTAGAAAGTCAGTAATTTGCAATGCTTCAAAAGTAGGAGCCTTTGCTATAAAAACATTTCTTTTACCTTGCTCATTCATCGTCCAAGCCAACTGCTCATCCACTGGAGAAGCGGTGAGTTCGGATGGAAATGGAAAGGAAGAAATATCCTGAACTGAAAACCGTTGGGCTTGTACCGAAGCAAGCGACCAACAAAAGAGGATGAGAAAAAAGAATTGTTTCATGACATTGGAGGTTTTTTGAAATTTAATCAAAACAGGCAAAAAAAGAAAACCTAACAGGTTTTAAATACCTGTTAGGTTTCTACAAAGTAAGTACATAGGACTCCGTACTTAGCTTAGGGTCTTACATTGATCGTTATGTTTCTAGACCTGGTAAAGTTACTCTGAGTTACCAATACAAATTGCATGGTTACTGCTGTACCTCTCGCATTTTCAGGTACTGTCCACTGAAAGGTCTCTACATAAGAATCCTGAGTGTTCCAATTGGCGAAATTCCGTGTTTCCAAGGTGGTAGTAGTCCCTCCTTGAACACGGTTCATGCGAAGTTCCGTGGCAGGTTCATGTTCCGAATAGACCGTCATCGTGAAAGTCACCGTACCCCCTACCTCTGGAGTCGTGCTCGATGCAGTGAGTGTTGCGATGGTACCTACGGCGCCCACTACATCATATTCTGGTTCCTGATCTTCCAAGATACAAGCTGTAAAGAAGAAAGGAAGTACCAAAAGAGCGAATATATGTTTGAAATAGTTCATATGCTTTTTCATAAATTTTAATTATCTGTCCCAAAATACTCTGTCCAAATTCGATACATCTGGAACGTTCGCTGAATTATTTACAACCTCCCTATTTGGATAAATAAACCTTCTTGGGAAATTTCCTTGGGTAGTATTGGAAGGCGAAACTGTCAATGAAGGAAGTCCAGATACAGTATTAGGAGATCCTACAGGGATCGTTCTTCTCCAATCCATCCATGCTTCCGGTTGTAAGAACAGGTCGATGTGTTTCTCTTCCATGATCTTTTCCAAGGTAATGGTTGATTCGGTTTCGCTGCCATAACGAGCAATGTAATCAGCATTGGCAGAACCCGTAATTCGCTGCAAAGATGCAGCAACAGCCGCATTATGTGCGGTAGCAGCACGGGCAGATTGTCCAGCTCTCAAAGCGGCCTCCGCTTCGATAAACTTTAACTCACTGAAGTTTAACAAAGGGGTTGGAGCTTCTCTTGAGTTTAAATAAGGTCCAGGCACCACTGTACCTGCAGGCCTGAAGGATGATCCATTGGGAACTCCCACGTAAAGACCGCCTGTAGTGGGACTCACAAAACGGGTCAATCTCGGATCATCAGTTCCTTCACTAATTCGATCTCGCAATAAATCAATGAAGCGCTGGCTGATTCCTACGTTATTTTCTCCAAAAGTTGTCTGAAAATATGGAAACCAAGGACCCGCAAATTCGGAACCGAATAAAATGATCGGTTGATCTGCATTGGACATGAAGCTGCCTGCATCGATGGCTGCAAGGGTGGCGGAAGCCGAGCCTGCAGGATCCACTTTACTCAAGTGATTGTGGTATCGCGCCTTCATAGCCCTCGCTAGCATAATCCATTTTGGAAGAGAATTTGCTCTCCAAGCATTTTCATTCGCAGCTCTGTAAATCAAGTCATTGGTACTGGGACTTGTTGAACTTTGACGCTGCAAATCAGCAATTCCTTCGTCTAACAAACTCTGTACCCGCTGATACAAAGCTGCGGCGTCGTCAAATCGAGGCTGTGGGAATTGTTCTAGATTTAGGGCCTCTGAGTAAGGAATGTCATTCCATAAATCTACTGAATAGCCTATGATTATAGCTTCCATGATTTTGGATGTTCCTAGGTAATGATTTGCTCCTAACTCTTCCGACTTTTCTTTAACAATTCTTAAATTATTGAGGCAATTGGAATAAAAACGATTCCAGGTAGCGTCACTCATATCAGCAATGAAAGAGTAATTGTTTACCTGCTGCTGATCTCCCAAAATACCGGTAAGGTATTGCATCAATATACTCGTAAACTGAGCAGATTCACCATTCATACCATAGACAAACGAAGCCATTGCCGCAGGATAAATTACCTGTATGGATGCATCGGTTGCTTGGTTGGGATTCGTATTGATTTCATCAAAGGTCTCGCAAGAAATCAAGACCAATAGTATCACTAGAAAGGATAATATCTTATTTTTCATATTAGGCTAGTTTAAGGGATTAAAAAGAAGCATTGATGGTTACACCGTAACTCCTCATATTAGGAGTAGTAAATGCATCTAAACCTACTACACCATTAGGACCTGCCAAGTTGGTTTCAGGATCTATTCCCCCATAATTTGTAAAGAGAAGCAAGTTTCTTCCGTAAACACCCACATTAGCTCTGCTCATTCCCAATTTACGGGAAATAGTCTGAGGCAAATCATAGGTCAAATTAACATCTCGCAGACGGATCCATGAACCATCCTGAACCCAACGTTCAGTTAATTCCCTGCCAAAGGCCAAAGCTGCGCCCGACCCTTGGAAAGCGGCCTGATCCAACGTTACAGGGATGGTGTTTGGCTGTCCATGATTATCTCCTCCAGGATTTTGAATGACACCTCGGAAGATTGCAACACGATTTCTGTCCTCCGTATGTTGAGCTACTCCCGAACCGTTACCCATCCAGAAGGCAGTCACGTTGACCACATCTCCGCCTTTGCGAACATCCCAAAGCATAGTCAGATTTAAATTTTTGTAACGGAAATTATTTCTCCATCCAAGTAAAAAGTCAGGGTTGGGATTTCCCACCATTTGCTGAACAGGGTCTAGAATGGGGAAACCTTGTGGATTGATCAACACATCGCCGCTATCATTTCTAAGGAATGCGTTTCCATAAAATACACCAAACTGCTCTCCAGGTATCAACCTACTTTGGATCCGAGCGCCAAACATGTTATTGACAATAGGCTCATCATTTGGAAGGGATACAACAAAGTTTCTGTTTCGGGTAAAGTTCACAATCATATCCCATGAGAAATCACCTCTATTGATGATATTGGCATTTAGTACCGCTTCAATTCCTTTATTCTGGATTTCACCTGCATTGACAATTTGTGTGGTAAATCCGGTAGATGCAGGAATCGGAATGGATACAATTTGATCCCTACTCACCGCATTGTAATAAGTGATTTCAGCACCAAGACGGTTATTAAACAATCGAAAATCAGCTCCTATTTCATAGGTATTGGTAAATTCTGCCCGTAGATTAGAATTTCCCGCAGCAGGACTTAACAAGACACCGCCTACCCCATCCAATGGAAAGCGTACACCTGGAGCATAACGTGTCCCTGTGGTGGCCACATTGAAAAAGGTTTCTGTTCTGTATGCCGGTGGAATGTTACCCGCTCCAGCGATGGAACCTCTTAATTTGGCAAAGTTGAGTGTTTGACTATCTATTTTTAACAGATCTGTCAAAACCACACTCAAACCCGCACTTCCATACGTAAACGAACGGTTGGCCGCTGGAAGCGTAGAAGCCCATTCATTTCTCACAGAAAGCTCTAGGAAAACAGAGTTCAAATACCCCAAACTTGCTCGAGAGAATACTGCTTGTGTCATTCTTCTGAAATCAAAACGCTCAAAACGTGGGTTTTCTTGCGTATTTTGAACCGTAAATAAACTCGGTATGGCAAAATTTGTACCATCCAACAAAAGACTTGTATTGGATGTAGAGAAGAAGTTATGACCTACCAAGAAAGAAGCACTGAATTTATCATTCAAATCCTTGTTGGCAGAAATGATGAAGTCAGAGTTTAAGATTCTATCAGAAATGGTATTTTCGTTGATTCTACCTCCCAAAGCACCGCTCGCCGCAATAGCTGCCCCACCAGAAGAAGATGGTGCCCATACTTGCGTTCTATCTTCATTGGTAAAATCAAAACCCAATCGATGCGAAATCGTCAACCAAGAACTTGGCTTGTATTCAGTAAACAAAAACGAAAGGTAACGATTGACATTATCTGAAAATGGATTATTGTTCACAGTCCAAAAAGGATTATCCGGACTAAAGGGTCTACTACCATCCACTGCACCTCGAAAGTTTCTTTGCTGCCCGTTTGGTAAAACAAACCCTGCTGAGTTATCAAAAGATGGTGGAGTCCTATACAAACCTTGAATTGCATCTGAGAAGTTATCTCCTCTACCAAATTTGGTACTTGTACTGTTCGCATAGGTAATGGAGGCTCCAACCTTTAGTTTTTCGCTCAACTTGGTGTCTGCGGATAACTTGACGGATGTTCTATTGAAGGTGTTATTAGGAATAATCCCTTGCTGGAACATATTTCCGACGGATAAGTAAAAATTACTATTATCGGAACTGGAAGATACCGCAACATGCGTATCATTGGTAAATCCACTCTGGAAAAACAAGCGCTGATTGTCATACACAGGAAGTCGGTCGCCTGCATTGGGATGATTCATATCTACAATGGTCCCTCTTGGATCCTTTGGATTAGGTGTACCAGCATCGTACCGTAAGGTAGAAATCGGTGCGCCAAAATGATTGAAGGTAGTTCCCCCATTGAAAACACCATTATCTCCCTGACTGTATGTCAACTGGGCTGGAAAATAATTCATTATTCTGTCTGTAGAAAAATTAGTCGATACATCTACAGAGAAACCCTTTTGTCTTGCGCCTTTTTTGGTTGTAATCAAGACAACTCCTGTTGCACCTTGGATACCATATAAAGCAGTAGCTGCGGGGCCTTTTAGTACGGAAATATTCTCAATATCATTGGGGTTGATATCAATTGCTCGGTTGGCATAATCTACACCACCGGCGGTTCCAATAGTTGCATTGAAGGAGTTATTGATTGGAACCCCATCTACCACAAACAAGGGCTGATTCTGTCCGGAAATGGATTGAATACCTCGGATCACAATGCTGGATGCAGCACCTGCCGAACCCCCTTGTCTCGTTACTTGTACACCAGCAACTTTGGCATTCAATGCATCCACAATGTTTTGCTCTCGGGAAGCAATGATTTCATCGCCTTTTACTTCCTGAGCAACGAAAGAAATCTTCTTTTTCTCTTGGGTCAAACCAAAGGCCGTCACAACTACCTCGGAGAGTTGCTCGGTATCAGTAACCATCGTGATATTGACAATAGACCTTCCGTTGACTGGCACAGCCTGTGGCTTGAAACCAATAAATGAATAGGTCAATACCGAACTAGCATTAGGTACATTGATGGTGTAATTTCCATCAATATCCGTCACAGAACCAATGGATGTGTTCTGTACCAAAACTGTTACTCCCGGAAGTGGCTGCCCATCTTCTTGGGAAATGACTTTGCCTCTCACCGTCAATTGCTGAGCATGTACCATCGCTGGTAAACTCAAAAGCAAGACGCACAGAAGAAAGTAACTCGTAAACGTTTTCCTCATAATTGAATTTTTTAGGGATAAATAATTAATTAAATGTAACCAAGCTAGAGCTCAGACCGAAGAATAAATGCTATTTTTTGAAAGTATTCAATTGAAATCAATTGAAAACAACTCAAAAACAGCACAAAACATCAAATCAAACTTTGATTATGTCTAAAATATGGCATAAAAAAGCAAGAGCAAAACTTTTTAAAGGAAAATTTTCAAAAAATAGAATGATCGGTAAGGGAGAAATAAAAGTGATTAGTGGTTTGAGTGATTAGTAGATTGAGTGATTAGTGGATTGAGTGATTAGTGGATAGGTACTATTTCATCACTTAATTCTCTTAATCCCTTCATGATTTTTTTCTATCAAGTAATGTTGAACTAACGGAGCATAGCTCAACATAACATAAAAAAAGCCCCTGATTTCTCAGAGGCTTTTTCTTGTTAGTTTGTAATGACAATCTTTTCTATCTTCTCAATTTTTTTCCCATCTACGTAGGTTATTTCTTTTTTGATTTCAACCTGTTCTTGCAAGGCCTGTGTACCATGAGGCCTTTCTGAAATATGTGGTGCAATTACCAAAGCCACAATGGATGTCAATTTGATCAGGATATTCATAGATGGACCAGAAGTATCCTTGAAAGGATCTCCTACGGTATCTCCTGTAACAGAAGCTTTGTGGGCATCTGAACCTTTATATTGCATCACGCCATCGATCATTACTCCTTTTTCGAAGGACTTCTTGGCATTGTCCCAAGCGCCACCAGCATTGTTTTGGAAAATCCCCATCAATACACCGGAAACAGTGATACCCGCCAACAAACCACCCAATACTTCTGCACCAAAGGCAAAACCTACAATCATCGGAGAAATAAGGGCTATCGCACCTGGTGCTACCATTTCACGAATGGATGCTTTCGTAGAAATCTCAACACATTTTTCATATTCAGGCTTGTTTTTATACTCCATGATGCCTGGAATTTCCCGGAACTGTCTTCTTACCTCATTGACCATATCCATAGCTGCGCGGCCCACAGCTGCAATGGCTAAAGAAGAGAAAATAAATGGAATCATCGCTCCCACAAACAAGCCTGCCAATACATCTGCTTTGTAAATATCAATCGAATCAATGCCTGCAATTCCTACATAAGCAGCAAATAATGCCAAAGCTGTCAAAGCGGCAGAAGCAATTGCAAAGCCTTTACCCGTTGCGGCTGTGGTGTTTCCTACAGCATCCAAAATATCTGTACGTTCGCGCACTTCTTTCGGTAGACCGGACATTTCTGCAATACCTCCAGCATTATCTGCAATAGGCCCAAAGGCATCAATCGCAAGCTGCATGGCCGTCGTGGCCATCATACCGGCAGCCGCAATAGCTACACCGTATAATCCTGCGGCCAAGAAAGATCCATAAATACCACCTGCCAACACTAAAATTGGCAACACTGTAGACTCCATCCCTACAGCAAGACCACCAATGATATTGGTTGCATGACCTGTAGAAGACTGCTTGATAATGGAATTCACCGGGCGCTTGCCCATCGCTGTATAGTATTCCGTAATCATACTCATCAGTGCTCCGACAATCAAGCCGATCACCACCGCTCCAAAAACACCCATTTTGGTAAATTCAATGGAACCACCTCTGGAAAGCACCAACTGACCCTCGGGTAACATATACATGATTAGCGGATATGAAGCCGCCACGGTCAATAAGATGGAAATCCAGTTTCCTTTATTCAAAGCTGTCTGTACAGAATCTGTATCCTTATTAATTCTTACAAATACAGTTCCTACAATGGAGAAAATCAAACCCATACCAGCGATCACCAACGGCAACAGGACAGGAGCTATTCCACCAAAATTATCATCAGATACAATCTCTCTTCCTAAAACCATGGAAGCCAAAATGGTAGCCACATAGGAACCAAATAAATCAGCCCCCATACCAGCTACATCTCCTACGTTATCACCTACGTTATCAGCAATGGTAGCCGGATTACGGACATCATCTTCTGGAATACCCGCTTCTACTTTTCCAACCAAATCCGCACCTACATCCGCTGCTTTGGTGTAAATACCTCCACCAACACGGGCAAACAATGCGATGGATTCCGCTCCTAAGGAAAAACCAGCCAACACTTCTAAGGCTGTTTCCATGGCTGCACCATTCACGTCTCCTCCTGTGGAGACGACAAACATGTTGTAAAAAAGGATAAATAATGATCCCATACCAAATACTGCCAATCCAGCCACACCTAGCCCCATCACAGTCCCTCCTGTAAAGGAGACATGCAATGCATTTTTTAAACTGCTTTTGGCTGCTTGAGTGGTTCTTACATTGGCTTTGGTAGCGATATTCATCCCTAAATAGCCAGCAAATGCAGAAAGTACTGCTCCAATCAAAAAGGAGATAGCAATGACTGGCGAGGAAGTTTCAATCAAAGTACCTGACCATCCGAGCAAAATACCTGCGATCACTACAAAATATGTGAGGACTTTCCATTCAGCTTTCAAAAAAGCCATAGCCCCCTTAGCGATGTGCCCCGCCAATTCTGTCATATTTTCATCCCCTGCTTCTTGCTTGGTAACCCAAGCTGATTTGATTGCCATGACGACAAGACCAATAATCCCCAGTAAGGGGACAATGTAGATAAACATTTGTTCCATAATGCGTGATTGAGTTTATTGTCAAATTTTCGATCCGACAAATATATTACTATTCATATACCATGCAATCAAAACATATAAAAGTCATCTAATTTTGATTTCAGTAGATTATTTGGAAAGGATTTAAAAAAAGCTTTAACCCTTTCACGCAAACTTTTTATCTTTATTCCGTAAATTATCTCTAAAACCTATTTTCAAATGACAGATGTAAGCCAACAATTACTTTTTGAGAAAATCCGTAAAGACATGGATTTTCTCACCCAGAGATTCAAAAATGTCCTAATCAATCTGGGAGAACATGAACTGGTCAAAAGCTTCGAATCGCAAAGTGGTCATCCAGAAATACTAGTGAAGCAGGCGGATGAATCCAAACATATCCAAACACTTAGCATCTATCTTCAATTGATGAATCTGGTAGAAGAAAATGCTGCAGTACAGTTTCGCAGAAAGATCGTTGACCATAGCGGTTCAGCCAATATCCGTGGATCTTGGGGTGAAACATTCCAACGCTTGCAAGCGGACGGATTTACCGAAGATGAAATCTTAAAGGTATTGACCGCTACAGAAGTGACCCCCGTCTTGACTGCCCACCCAACGGAGGCCAAAAGAATTTCTGTGTTGGAAATACATAGAGATTTGTACTTAAAATTGGTACAGCTAGAGAATACTTCCTTTTCCAAGACAGAAATCAAAGCCATTGAGCGGGACATTGAAACACTCATTGAGCGTTGGTGGAGAACGGGTGAAGTGTATTTGGAAAAACCAACCATTCAATCCGAACGAAACAACGTACTGCACTATTTCACCAAAGTTTTCCCCAAAGCCTTGGCCAAACACGATGAAAAGTTGAAGGATAGCTGGATTTCGGCTGGATTTGATGCTTCTCATATGCAAAAACCCTCCAACTTTCCCTTGCTTAGCTTTGGAAGTTGGGTGGGGGGAGATCGCGATGGGCACCCTTATGTATCAGCAGATATCACCGCCGAAACCTTGATGCTGCATAGGAAGTCTGCGCTCGAATTGATAGAAAAACAAATCCGAGAATTAGCCGCTAAAATATCCTTCTCTGCCATCCGAAATCCTACTCCAGGATTCTTTGAACAAGAAATAAAATCACTTCAGGAATCTTTGGGGGAGGAAGGAAAACAAGCGGTATTACGCAATTCATTTGAACCTTGGAGACAATATATCAATTTGCTTCTGGTCAAACTCGAGTACACAAAAGAACAAAACCTTGAAAAAGGGTTCACCAATGCTCAAGAACTCTCCCAAAAACTGCTAATCATGCGTGAAAGCTTGATGAGTATTGGGGCCATCGGGATTATGGAAACCTTACTCTTTCCAATCGAACGGCAATTGCAGTGTTTTGGCTTCCATTTAGCTAAACTAGATATCCGACAGAACTCAGCCTTTCACGATAAAGCGCTCGAACAAATCATTCAGCATTCATATCCCTATGAAGCCTTGTACAGCACTTGGTCTGAAGGAAAAAAAACCGAATTCCTAAACCGGGAACTGCAGACCAACCGACCTTTTGGTGTCATAGGTACAAGTTATGGAGAAGAAGCAGACAAAGTATTGGGTTGCTACCGGGTAGTCAAAAAACACTGTGACCGCTTTGGTAAAGATGGCATTGGATCCTTCATTGTGAGTATGACGAGAGGATTGAATGACCTCTTGACAGTGTATGTGTTTATGCGAGAGGCGGGGATCGCTATTGGCGACTTCCCGGTAGTTCCCCTATTTGAAACCATCGAAGATTTGCAGGCATCACCACAAATTATGAAAGCGTATCTTTCCCACCCTATTCATCAACGTCAAGAACGGGATGTACAGGAAGTCATGCTGGGTTACTCTGATAGTAACAAAGATGGTGGCATCGTGGCAAGCCGCTGGAATATTCACCAAACCGAGCAAGCGTTGAGTTCCATTGCGCTGCAACATGGCATGCGATTCAAATACTTTCATGGCATCGGTGGAACCATCAGCCGAGGAGGTGGAAAGTACCACCGTTTCTTGGAAAGCATGCCTGTGGGAAGCTTGACTGGAGAGATAAAGTTGACAGTACAAGGAGAGACCATTGCACAACAATTTGCAAACCTCCTCAACGGAGTATACAACTTGGAAATGCTCATCTCCGGAACAGTATTGCAAACAGCAAAAGCGATCAAAGGAGAAGCATTGGAAGCAGAAAAAATCAACGCCGCAGAACAGTTGGCTGCGATAGCGCAAGAACATTACAAGCAACTCATTCAGCATCCTGACTTCATTAAATTCTATGCAGAAGCCACCCCTATTGATGTTTTGGAATTAAGTAAGATTGGTTCCAGACCTGCAAGGAGAACAGGCACCCGCACCTTGGCTGACTTGCGTGCCATTCCTTGGGTGTTTAGCTGGACTCAAAGTAGATTCAACATTACAGGCTGGTTTGGTATGGGAAAAGCCTTGCGCACGCTTCGAACAGAACATCCGGAGTCCTACACACTGCTCAAACAAAACCAGGACCGTTGGCCTTTCCTACGCTATGTGCTCATACAACTTGAAACCAATGTCTTGAATGCCGACGAACAATGGATGAATACTTATGCTGCACTCGTAAAAGACGAAGGTGTTCGAACTAACCTATTAAAAATAATTTTAGAAGAGTATAAAAATTGCATGGATGAATTGGAACTGATGTTTGAGACGCCCCGTGCTACTCGTAGAGCCTCCTTATTGGATACTATGGAAAGAAGAACGGCAGCGATCGAAATCCTCCACCATTATCAAATCAATAATCTGATGGCTTGGCGGGAAACGAAACCCGATGAGAACAATCAGGAAATTATCACCCGCTTATTACAGATAACCACAGCTTTGGCTAATGGATTGAAGAATACGGGTTAATTCCAAAATGAACAATTACCCTTAAAGCTTTTTTCTCAGCTTAATTTTAAACAAAGTCCAACTTCTGTTTAAGCTGAGAAAATAGCTTTTTGCGTACTAATGGGTTTCTGATTTTGATATTTTTCAGACATAAAAACCCTTTGTTAGTAAAACATATTTAGTATTGAAATAATTATATTTGATTTATTTTTGGATACAACTATTTTTTCTGTCAAAAAATTTTTGAAAATTTTTATATCTCTCTAAATCACTCATTTTTAATTCAAAAATTGTTTTTTGAGTATTGAATACTTAAAAAAGTATTTTGAAACGATTTTCAAACTAAGTTTTTTCACTCCCTCTACCACTTAATAAAACCAATTTTTTTTTGAATTATTTATTGATAAATTTATGATAAGGAATGCGGTTTTTACAGAGAAAAGAGCCCAAAATTTCATTGTATGAAATGGAACATCCAGCATATCGCAAGTGTATTCATGTGGCTTACAACCTGGTTGTATGCCCAACCAATACTTGCGCAAAACTGTGGGCAAAACAATGTGACGGTGGCCGGCTTTGAGGTGACAGATTTGAATGGAAATCCCTTTTCAAGCACTAGCCCCTTTGAATTAGGTGAAGAGGTTAATGCAAGGCTCTTTATCACCATCAATGCCAGTAATTCAGAAAATGCCTTTTCAACAGCGATTTTTTATGATATTTTCATCGGTGAGACTAAAATCAATGAAGGTGGACGTCTCAGGGATTGTTTAGCTAATAATACACCACTTCCATTTGGCACTAGTGTTTTTGTAAGAGAAATTACCTTTACTTGGGGGGAAACATTATCCATTCGAAACATTTTAATCCGCTGGATCACAAACTCCAACTCAGCATGTTCAACCATCACAGAAACGGGAAATAATGCGCAGTGTTTTTCAAGTCCTCAAGGTTTTGAAGTCCCACTTCCCGTAATTCCTATCATTGATTTTAGTGCTGCAGCATGCGACAGAACTGTGAGTTTTGTAAGTGAATCACGTGGAGGAATTGGTCAATATACTTACTTATGGGATTTTGGTGATGGCACAACCTCTACAGAAGCGAACCCCGTACATACTTTTCCAGCTGTCAGTACTTACACGGTAAGTTTGAGGGTTACTGACGCCATTGGAGGTACCAATATCATTGTTCGAGACATTACTATTCCAACTATTACCATCAACATCGAAGTGATCCCTACCAAGCTAGGGCAAAACACTGGATCCATTACCGTTACTGCAAGTGGCGGAACAGGGCCCTACACGGTTACTTGGAGCAGTGCCGAAGGTTTCAATGGAACGCATAGTGGCTTTGACCCTAGTTACACCATAGAAAACTTGGGAAACGGCAGTTATGAAATATTTGTTACTGATAGTCAAGGATGTAGCAATTCTGTAAGCGAAGTTGTAGACTGGTCGTTGATTTTATCCTATGCGATAGAAAATTTTCAAGGACTCTACAATCCTACTACTCAGTCTGTAAAACTCTCTTGGCATACAGAACAAGAGTTTTTACCTGGCACTTTTACCGTACAGCGTGCGAGTAATGCGGCTCTACAGTTTGAAACCATTCATGAGTTTCAATCGAATGGATTTACTCAAACCGCAACCCAGTATACCTTTGTCGATACACGACTTCCTTTTGTACAGGGGCACATTTATTACCGAATCAAATACCAGGACAGTCCTAACAAGGCTATGTTCTCCACAGTCATTTCGACCCAGATTGCCAATGCAACACAAATAAGCCAAGGGTGGATGGCCTTTCCCAATCCAGTCAAAGGAGAGGCACTCATCCTTCGCTCTATGGGAAGAAAAAACTCTGAACCTCTGCTAATCAACCTCATTTCTACTCGGGGGGAACACGTACAGTTAAGCATTCAGGATCCTGGTATAGAAGTTAACCTCGCTCCCCACATCGAATCCTTCCCTAAAGGGCTCCTCATCATACAAATCCTCCAAAACGACCATCAGGAAACCATCAAGGTTTGGAAAAACTAACAGGTAAATGGTTAATCAAATTTGGAATGAATGAGGGGGATGATGAATTAGGAATTAGGAATGATGAATTTGGGATGATGAATTAGGAGTTAGGAATGATGAATTTGGGATGATGAATTTGGGATGAATGTTCCTAACGATCATTTGGGGTAGATTTTAATCTATGAATTGCAATGCAAGTTAGTGCTAAGTGGCTTGGCTACGACCGACATTTTTGCCATGGGTTTTAACCCATGGATGGGGATCATATCCTAGAATCAGAGGCTCGCAGGGTGATTGCCTTCGAGCTAAAAAGCGGTTTTCGAGCCGATACGAACGTGATTGTCTTAAAATCAATATTTTCGAGATTTGCAATCCTCTAGGTGAATTGGTTTTTTTGGGGATTTATTAGCTTAATTTGAACCAAAATGATTAATGCTACTTGCTTTCATTGTCGTTACTTTTGTCATTGCCACAAAAGTAACCAAAAAGGCTAGTCAGAAAAATCCTTCTCCCCGCAGGGCCCACGCCGGCGCGGTTTTCTGACCTCCTCCCCGCATCAGTACTACTATCGGACAATCTTAAAATAAACATTCAGGATTTTTTTATCTGAAAAAATCTAAAATTATAAATCTGCGCCAAATCTGTTCAATCTCCTGGATCTGTGAGAGAATTCGGTTTTTCTGACGTCCTCCCCGCAAGTACTACCAGCGGTAAGTGAACAGTGAGCAGTGAGCAGTGAACAGTGTAGTAACAAAAATCGATTAACTTAAGGAAAATTAAGTCTTGTTTCTTGATTCTTGTTTCTTGATTCTTGGTTCTAAATCTAAAATTATAAATCTGCGCCAAATCTGTTCAATCTCCTGGATCTGTGAGAGAATTCGGTTTTTCTGACGTCCTCCCCGCAAGTACTACCAGCGGTAAGTGAACAGTGAGCAGTGAGCAGTGAACAGTGTAGTAACAAAAATCGATTAACTTAAGGAAAATTAAGTCTTGTTTCTTGATTCTTGTTTCTTGATTCTTGGTTCTAAATCTAAAATTATAAATCTGCGCCAAATCTGTTCAATCTCCTGGATCTGAGAGAGAATTCGGTTTTCTGACCTCCTCCCCGCACGTGCTACCAGCGGTAAGTGAACAGTGAGCAGTGAACAGTGAACAGTGTAGTAACAAAAATCGATTAACTTAAGAAAAATTAAGTCTTGTTTCTTGATTCTTGGTTCTAAATCTAAAATCTAAAATTATAAATCTGAGTAAAATCTGTTCAATCTCCTAGATCTGCGAGAGGTTTACGGTTTTTCTGATCTCCTCCCCGCAAGTAACACCAACGGCTTTATATACCCTTCAAAATCTTTTTTCCGCGATTTCTGCGCTTTCTGCGAGAAGCTTTCGGTTTTTCTGACCTCCTCCCCGCAAGCACTACCAGCGGTAAGTGAACAGTGAGCAGTGAACAGTTAGGAATGATGAATTTGGGATGAATGTTCCTAACGATCATTTGGGGTAGATTTTAATCTATGAATTGCAATGTAAGTTAGCATTAAGTGGCTTAGCCACAACCGACATTTTTGCCATGGGTTTTAACCCATGGATGGGGATCATGTCCTAGAACCAGAGGCTCGCAGGGTGATTGCCTTCGAGCAAAAAAGCGTTTTTCGAGCCGATATGGACGTAATTGTCTTAAAATCAATATTTTCGAGATTTCCAATCCTCTAGGTGAATTGGTTTTTTTGGGGATTTATTAGCTTAATTTGAACCAAAATGATTAAAGCTACTTGCTTTCATTGTCGTTACTTTTGTCATTGCCACAAAAGTAACCAAAAACGCTAGTCAGAAAAATCCTTCTCCCCGCAGGGCCCACGCCGTCCCGGTTTTCTGACCTCCTCCCCGCACGTGCTACCAGCGGTAAGTGAACAGTGAGCAGTGAACAGTGTAGTAACAAAAATCGATTAACATAAGGAAAACTAAGTCTTGTCTCTTGATTCTTGTTTCTTGATTCTTGGTTCTAAATCTAAAATTATAAATCTGCGCCAAATCTGTTCAATCTCCTAGATCTTCGAGAGGTTTACGGTTTTTCTGACGTCCCACCCACACTTGCTACCAACGGCTTTATATACCCTTCAAAATCTTTTTTCCGCGATTTCTGCGCTTTCTGCGAGAGTTTTTGGACCTGCTACCAGCGGTTGTTAGTAAACAAATCTGTCTCAAAAATCCCCATAAGCCTGAAGGGCTTAAATATCTATTAACCCCGGGTAAGGTGTTACAGTAATAATTTTATACACTGACATCTCCTCACACCGCAACCCGGGGACAGGGATCGCCTCCAGAAACCAGAGGCTCGCAGGATGATTGCCTTCGAGCAAAAAAGCGTTTTTCGAGCCGATATGGAGGTAATTGTCTTTTAAATGGAATTACCGTAATATGATCTTTTTGGTATGTTTATAATTTTTGAATGGAGGTAAGAGATGGTACGGTTTTTACTTACATGTTCGTTACTTTTTGCATCGCCCAAAAAGTAACCAAAAACGCTAGTCAGAAAAATCCTTCCGCCCGCAGGGCCACCGCTGGCTCGGTTTTCTGACGTCCTCCCCGCACGTGCTACCAGCGGTAAGTGAACAGTGAGCAGTGAGCAGTGAGCAGTGAACAGTGTAGTAATAAAAATCGATTATCTTAAGGAAAACTAAGTCTTGTTTCTTGATTCTTGGTTCTTGGTTCTTAATTCTTGATTCTTAATTCTCGCTTCTCGCTTCTCGCTTCTCGCTTCTCGTTTCTCGCCTCCTGCCTCACGGTAGGCAAGCTCGCTTCTCCCCTAAAATCCTCCTCTAATGGTTTCCGCTATTTCAGCCAATTCCTCAGAAGTGAGTTTCAGCTTGGGTCGGGTGAAATTGATATCATCCATAGTCCGCAGTGGCACGAGGTGTACATGTACATGTGGTACATCCAAACCAATCACTGCTACTCCAACTCGAGTACATTTTATGGTTTTATCTATTGCCTTTGCTACCTTTTTTGCAAACACATGGAGACCTGCAAGCACCTCATCCTCTAAATCAAATATATAGTCTACCTCTTGCTTCGGCACTACCAATACATGGCCCTTACATAAGGGCATGATATCCAAAAAGGCAATGTAATGAGCATCCTCTGCCACAACATGTGCAGGGATTTCGCGATTGATGATTTTTGTAAAAATACTAGCCATGGGATAAAAATAAAAAATCCCGATGAATTTTCATCGGGACTGATAATTAATCATACGAAATATCTAAAACTTCAAATTCCAAAACGCCCGCCGGCGCGTTGATTTGAGCAATTTCACCTACTGTCTTGCCAACCAAGCCCTTCCCAAATGGAGAACCTAAGGAAATTTTTCCTGCCTTCAGATCTGCTTCTTCCTCCGAAACCAACGTGTAAGCCACTGTCATGCCATTTTTGACATTTTTAATTTTGACAGTACTCAAAATCCCTACCTTGGAAGTGTCTACTTTGGAGTTATCCATGACGCGGGCATTGCCTACTACCTCTTCCAACTTGGCAATCTTCAATTCCAACAAACCTTGGGCATCCTTCGCAGCGTCGTACTCCGCGTTTTCGCTCAAATCTCCTTTATCTCTAGCCTCCGCAATTTGTTTGGCGATATCGGACCTTCCCTTAGTCTTTAATTCCTGAAGCTCATCTTTTAGACGCTTCAAGCCTTCTTCCGTGTAATACTGAATTTTTCCCATGTTCGTATTCTTTTACTTGCTATGAAAAATAGAAGAAACGGCTCCCATATGGAAACCGTTTCCTCTACATATTTTGCTATATGATGTACAAATATATAAAATTCCCAATCATAAAACAATCAAACACAGATTTTGACTGCATTTGATGCTTCTCTCAGTAGTTAAATTCCTGTGAAATTTTTTGTACCAAAACCTGATTAATCTTTTCATAAGACTCCACCGTCCAGCCTGCCACATGTGGACTGAACACTACCTGCAAGCGGTCAGCCAACCGTGCAAAGGAAGCCTGCTGCTCCGAGGTGAACGTTTGGAATTTTTCATTTTCCAAGACATCCAAGACTGCCCCCTTTAATATTCCTTGATCAAAAGCCCAGTTGAGGGTATCAAAAGAAACCAACTCCCCTCTCGCGGTATTGATAAAAAAAATTGGTTTATGAAATTGTCGGAAAAATGACTGATCTAGAAAATTGGCAGTTTCAAAGGTCAGCGGCACATGTATGGATAAAATATCCGCATGCTCAAAAACATGATTCAAACTTACCTCCTGAACATGGCTTGTACCGAATCCTGATTTATACTTGTCGTAGGCCAAAACCTGCACATCAAACCCTTGCAAACGCTTAGCAAAAGCAGAACCCATATTTCCAAAGCCAATGATGCCTACTGTCTTTCCCTGCAATTCCACTCCTCGATTGGCTTCCCGTCTCCAAACTCCCTTCCGAACTTCTGCATCCGCCTGCGATAATTTATTCAATACTGCCAACAGTCCACCAATTGCATGTTCAGCCACAGCATCCATGTTACCTTCGGCAGCATGAAATAGTGAAATATTCCTTTCTATAAGAAACTCTTTATCAATCTGATCCAAACCAGCTCCTGCCCTCCCTATAAATTTCAAGGCTCCACCTGCTTCAATCAGCTGTCGATCAATGACAGTTTTTGATCGGATAATCATTCCAACATAGGCGCCCAAAATTTCCAAAATTTCAGATCTTCCAATATCGGGGCGGTAATCCACAAGCCAGCCACGACTTTCAAGCAAAGAAATTATTGACAGATGCATCTCATCGATGATCAACACACGATTGGTACTCATAAGAAGCTTAGTTCAGTCTATCCAATATCTCGAAACGTGAAGACTTGCTGATAAATTCCGGAACTATCTTTTTTAAATGAGAAACCATGTCATTTTCTACGCTTTTTTCAATCAACTCTTCAAATAGATTTATTTGCTTCTCCAATTTATAATATTCACCAGGTGCTACTTGGGCAATCATTATCCGTGGATGATGGGTGATTTTAACAAACTCTGAATTATTCAGCAGTTCTTCGTATAACTTCTCCCCTTCCCGCAGTCCGCTAAATACGATTTCTATATCTTCGCCGACTTTCTTACCACTCAATTGAATCATCTTTTTGGCCAAATCTACAATTTTGATCGGCTGCCCCATATCAAAGATAAAAATTTCACCTCCATTGCCCATCACGCCAGCTTCCAAGACCAACTGACAGGCCTCCGGTATGGTCATAAAATAACGAGTAATATCCGGATGGGTGACACTTACAGGCCCTCCTCGTTGAATCTGTTTTTTGAATAAAGGAATTACAGAACCATTCGATCCCAATACATTTCCAAATCGTGTGGTGATAAATTTGGTATGCTTGACAGAATGGTTTTTTTCTAGGAACATACTCAAGGATTGCACATACATTTCAGCCGCACGCTTGGTAGCACCCATTACATTGGTAGGGTTTACAGCTTTATCTGTACTGACAAACACGAATTTCTCTACCTGATGGGTTATTGATAAGTCCGCAACATTTTTGGTTCCCAAAATATTGGTTTTCATAGACTCCTCCGGATAATTCTCCATCATCGGTACATGCTTATACGCAGCTGCATGAAATACTATTTGAGGCTTGTACTGTTGGAATAACTGCTGCATTTTTTTCCGATCACGCACATCCCCTAAAATCACTCGAAAAGGATGCGATATACCTGACTCCTTTAATTCTTGCTCCATGTCATAGAGTGGAGATTCCGCCTGATCCAACAAAATCAAATCTTTCGGTTGATATTGTATGATTTGCCTGCATAATTCAGAGCCAATAGAACCAGCAGCCCCCGTTACCAAGATCACTTTCCCCTGTAAATCTTCTTGAACTTGCGGATTATTGATAGCAATCTGCTCACGACTCAATAAGTCCTCAATCTTCACGTCTTTGATAGCCTTGGCATCCAGATTACCATTGATCCACTGTTCCACCGGTGGCATAGTGCTGACATGGATATTAAGACGCAAACATTCATCGATAATTTCCCGCTTGCGAGCTATCGGAAGGTCCTTGATCGCTATGATTAGTTCTGTGATACCGTACTTTTCTAGAAGAAATTCAAGTTTATCCAAGCCTCTGTATATGGTCTTCCCATGAAGGATTTTTCCTTCCATATTAATCGAATCATCTAAAAATGCTACAATATTTAACAGAGTATCTCGATCACGTTTGATGACATTGTTCACGATGATTCCTGCTTCTCCTGCACCAAATATGACCCCTTTTTTGGTTGTCGGCATTGACTCTGTACTTCGCACGTACACAAATAACTCTTTGACTACCAGTCGATAAAATACCAATAAGCAAATAGAAGTAAGTGATGCAATGATCAGGACAGAAGTGGGAACCAAATAGCTGTGATCAAACAACCTCACGCTCAGAATGTTGAGTAATACCAGCAATGCAGCAGCATAAAGTATAGTTTGAGCGATGATAACCCCATCTTTGAACCCTGTATGACGGACTATACCCCGATAACTATGGGTAAACAACATCATTAAAATACCCGCACCCATAAAGATGCTGCTTCCTAGGAAAACATCGTTGGCCATTACAACATCCAACTCAAAGTTGAACCGCGTGAGGTAGCCGATAAGCCCAGCAAGCCAAAAGAATCCCGCATCCAATACGCCAATGATCCACCTTGGCAGTATGGTAAGTCTCCTTAAAAAGTCCATAGAAAAAATGGTTTAAATGAAACTAAGAAATAAATAGACGACAATTGAAGTGATAATGTAATCATACAAACTTATTTAATGAAATTATTCTTGAATTTTTTTTAAAAATTTGGTGGTGAAGAATAAAAAATAAGAAGGTACTATAAATGTACAATGAACGGTGATTCAAATTTGGAATGAGGAATGAATGTTTCTAGCGATCATTTGGGGTAGATTTTAATCTATGAATTGTAATGTAAGTTAGCATTAAGTGGCTTAGCCACGACCGACATTTTTGCCATGGGGTTTTAACCCATGGATGGGGATCATATCCTAAAACCAGAAGCTCGCAGGGTGATTGCCTTCGAGCTAAAGAGCATTTTTCGAGCCGATACGGACGTAATTATCTTTAGATCAGTGTTTTCTAGATTTGCAATCTTCTAGGTGAATAGATTTTTTTAGGGATTTATTAGCTCAATTTGAACCAAAATGATTAATGCTACTTGCTTTCATTGTCGTTACTTTTTGCATCGCCCAAAAAGTAACCAAAAACGCTAGTCAGAAAAATCCTTCTCCCCGCGTGGCCCACGCAGGCCCGGTTTTCTGACCTCCCGCCCGCTAGTACTGCCAACGGCTAATAGTAACAAGATAAAATTAGGACTTTTTTATCTGTCCAAATATAAAACCATCAATCCGTGTCAAATCTGTTCAATCTCCTAGATCTTCGAGAGGTTTACGGTTTTTCTGACGTCCCACCCACACGTGCTACCAACGGCTTCATATACCCTTCAAAATCTTATTTCCGCGATTTCTGCGCTTTCTGCGAGAGTTTTTGGACCTCCTCCCCGCTCGTGCTACCAGCGGTTGGTAGTAAACAAATCTATCTCAAAAATCCCCATAAGCCTGAAGGGCTTAAATATCTATTAACCCCGGGTAAGGTGTTACAGTAATAATTTTATACACTGACATCTCCTCACACCGCAACCCGGGGACAGGGATCGCCTCCAGAAACCAGAGGCTCGCAGGATGATTGCCTTCGAGCTAAAGAGCGTTTTTCGAGCCGATACGGACGAGATTATCTTTTAATGTAATACTTTAATATGATCTTTTTGGTATGTTTATAATTTTTGAATGGAGGTAAGAGATTGTACGATTTTTACTTCCATTGTCGTTACTTTTGTCATTGCCACAAAAGTAACCAAAAACGCTAGTCAGAAAAATCCTTCCACGCTCTAGGCCACCGCCGGCGCGGTTTTCTGACGTCCCACCCGCATCAGTACTACTATCGGATAATCTTAAATTAAACATTCAGGATTTTTTTATCTGTCCAAATATGAAACTATCAATCCGTGTCAAATCTGTTCAATCTCCTAGATTTGCGAGAGACCTAGGAGTCAACGGCTGTCAGTCATCTGTTTGGTCTATGGTAACAAAAATCGATTAACTTAAGGAAAACTAAGTCTTGATTCTTGGTTCTTGATTCTTGTTTCTTAAATTTCGCCTCCTACTTCAAGATAGTCAAGCTCGCCTCCTACTTCAAGATAGGCAAGCTCGATTCCTACCTTAAGGTAGGCAAGCTCGCTTCTCGCCTCACCGTAAGCAAGCTCATTTCCTAATAATTATTCTTTTCTGAAATTAAAGAAACGTTTATACGTAATCTGGGCCTGTGCCAAGTAATCATTGTAACTATTGTAATTGGCATTCCCATCTAGGTTATCACTAAAAGTAAATAATACTGTTCCTTCTAAAGCAATATCGGTTAAAGCACCTACCTTAAAAGATATCCCTCCTCTTAACGGAATATATCCTGTGCTGATGTTGCCTTTCGACTTTGGCTCATCTGAATTCATACTAAAAAATTTGGTTTGAAAGACGTGCATGACCCCGATGCCTAGCCCACCGTAAAGGTTAACTTGAGGTCTTTCAAAATGGTTTTTGTACGGAATTACATAAAGAATAGGAACCACGTCCGCAAATATGGCTGTTCCTCTGAATCTTGCTGCACTACCGGATCTTTCCCAAAGAGCAAGAATTCCTGGATTTGTGCTACCATTGGTCACTAACTGCTGAGCCCCAAGGCTGGTTTGAATGCCAAACTGAGAACCCAAACGTTTAGTGTAGGAAACTGTTAATGCCGGATTCCATTCGAACGTAAAGGTTCTAAAATCTCCTGCGTTGTCGGAATAAATAAATGATGGTCCAATACCCACCGAAAAAACATCCGTTTTCGGTATCCGATATTTATGAAAACTCTGACCAAAACTATGATGTGCAGAAAAGAAGCTTAAAGCGACCCAGAAAAAGACGTTGAGAGAAATTTTTTCTTTCATTTTGACAGAAAATTAGAGTAGATAGTATTTCAAGAAAATAAGTTAAAACTAATAATGTCTATCGTCTTGAGCCTAAACTCCTAGCTTAACCTAGGCAGGCTCTCATCGCTCCTTTCACTTCACTTACAAAACACTCACCTGTGCTACAATTCCAGCTCCTCTCCAGAGGCTAAAATCCGGAATATCTTTATTCACAACACTATGAGCTCCGATGGTGCACCATTTGCCGATTTTTACTCCAGGAAGAATCACTGAATTGGCACCGATCAAGGTTCCTTCTCCTACTGTTATCCCTCCACATAAAGTAGCCTGTGGAGCAATGTGAACAAAATCACCAATGATACAATCATGATCAACAGAAGCACCAGAGTTAATGATGGTCTGATGACCAATGCTAGTACCCACTTTTACAATCGCTCCTTCCATGACCACGCAGCCATCACCAATGTTGGCTCGCTTGGAGAAAATTACAGAATCGTGGATAATCGATGCAAACTTTACACGGCCTGCCAAGCGATCTGCTAGCATTTTCCTTATTTTGTTGTCACCGATGGCAATGAATACATCGCTTTGAAAAACATAATCGGCTGGAATAGGGCCCATTACAGGATATCCCAATACCTCTTTTTTATCTTGATCGTCATCGAAAACTCCATGGATTTTCTCATAACTATCAATGATATCAATAATGACTCTACCGTGTCCTGAAGCTCCGTAAATGTACATGGTTATGGTATTGTTTGGGGTGATTATCTGATATAATTATAAGCAAAAGTTATGAATTAGCTAATTAAAATTTAACTTTTTTTAGATATAAATTTATCAAAAGTTTTAAAAGTGATATTCTTGTGTTTAAAATACAATTAACTTCATACATGATTCATTGATTTTTAGCAAATTACAGCTTGTCAAAGCATTAAAAACGATCCATTGATATATGTTAAGGATTGACCTTACTCAAAATCACCTCTACCACTCGTCCGAGATCCCCTTCAGAAAGGTTGGATCCGCTCGGTAAACACAGCCCTCTTTCAAATAAAAGCTCAGAAACCTTCTTTCCGAAATACGGGAAATTCTCGAATACAGGTTGCATGTGCATAGGTTTCCACAACGGCCTAGACTCGATCGCCACTTCCTGCATGGCCCGTCGAAGTTGTTCCCGATCTACTCCTCCAGTCTTGGCAGGATCTACGATGATGCAACTCAGCCATCGGTTGGCATAGTAATCTGGCAATTCCTCCAAAAAAGAAATGCCTTGAATTTCGCGCAGCGCTGAACGATAAAACTCAAAGTTGGCTCTTCTGGCCCGAACACGCTCATCCAACACCTCCAATTGCCCCCGTCCGATGCCTGCCAATACATTGCTCATGCGGTAATTGTACCCGATTTTGGAATGCTGATAGTGTGGTGCTTCGTCCCGTGCTTGAGTAGCAAGGTGTTTAGCTGCGGCGATGCTTGCTTTAGAAGGAGAGATCAGAGCTCCTCCACTTGAGGTAGTGATGATCTTATTCCCATTGAATGAAAAGACACCAAAATCACCAAATGTCCCACAGTGTTTGCCTTGGATATGTGCTCCCATGGCTTCGGCTGCGTCTTCGATGACGGGTATTTCGTATTTTTGTGCAATCGCCATGATTTCCTTCATCTTTGCCGGCACTCCATACAAATGCACCGGGATAATAGCCTTTGGTTTCCGTGCTTTACCTGTCCAAGGCCCTGGCAAGTCTCCGGTCAAACAGCCTTGTATAGCCTTTTCCAAAGCTTCGGGACACATATTCCATGTATCTTCCTCCGAATCCACGAAAATAGGGATGGCACCCTGATAACGAATCGGGTTGGCCGAGGCAGAAAAAGTCATGGATTGACAAATCACATAGTCCTCCTCTTGTACTCCCAAAAGTACCAAGGATAAATGAATGGCAGCTGTTCCTGAAGAAAGTACAGCTACTTCACTACCTCCAACATAGCTGCTCAACTCTTTCTCAAAAGCGTCAATATGCGGACCTACGGGAGCTATCCAATTGGTGTGAAAGGCTTCCGTAACTAATGTAAGTTCCTTCGAACCCATGTGGGGAGAGGAAAGGTAAATGGTTTTATTCGTCATAGTAGTTTAGTTAACAGTAACAGCTGCCTCAGTGGCTAAGCGAAGTCGAAGAGTTTTAAATGGGCGTTTGTAACTGAAAAAGTTTGCTTTTTTCTAGGGTTTTTGCGGCGTAACCTGGGGTTGGTTACACACCCCGATCCAAAGGCCCGCACTTGGATTATCTTCAAGCAAATCATTGCTTTACGAGCCGATACGGAGGTAATTGTTTTTAAATCTGACCAAAAACCTAGACTTCTCTTTTGTAAGATTTTTGTTATTTATAAGCACTAATTGATAATTAGAATATTGCTGCTATTTACTCTTATTGTCGTTACTTTTTGCATCGCCCAAAAAGTAACCAAAAACGCTAGTCAGAAAAATCCTTCCGCCCGCAGGGCCCACGCCGGCTCGGTTTTCTGACGTCCTCCCCGCATCAGTACTGCTATCGGATAATCTTAAAATAAACATTCAGGACTTTTTTATCTGTCCAAATATAAAACCATCAATTCGTGTCAAATCTGTTCAATCTCCTGGATCTGTGAGAGACCTAGAAGTCAACAGCTGTCAGTCAACTGTTTGATCTATGGTAACAAAAGTAGGTTATCTTAAGGAAAATTAAGTCTTGATTCTTGGTTCTTGGTTCTAAATCTAAAATTATAAATATGAGTAAAATCTGTTTAATCTCCTAGATCTGTGAGAAGCATGTGAGAGAATTTCGGTTTTCTAACGTCCTCCCCGCACGTGCTGCCAGCGGTAAGTGAACAGTGAGCAGTGAGCAGTGAACAGTGAGCAGTGAACAGTGAGCAGTGAGCAGTGTAGTAACAAAAATCGATTAACTTAAGGAAAACTAAGTCTTGTTTCTTGATTCTTGGTTCTTGATTCTTGGTTCTTGATTCTTGGTTCTTGTCTCTTGATTCTTGATTCTTGTTTCTTGTCTCTTGATTCTTAAATCTCGTCTCCTACCTCAAGGTAGGCAAGCTCGCCTCCTACCTCAAGGTAGGCAAGCTCGTATCCTACCTTAGGGTAGGCAAGCTCGCTTCTCGCATCTCGCATCTCGCTTCTAATTTCTCGCTTCTCAAAACTTCCCCAAGAACATTCCAATAGTCTCATGCACATACGTTTCCCAACGTTGCAGGGCGTGGAGAGAGGGGATCCATTGAAGTCGGTCGCCTGCAGGGTGTTTGCGGATAATAAAATCAGAAGCAGCCGGTATAACCTCCAAACCATGGGCCTCAAACATCCGCTTAGCCCTTGGTAAATGTACCGCAGTGGTCACTAGGATGATTTTTTTAGCATCGGGATAGGCCTTTACAAACTCCTGCGCCTCCTCCCAAGTTGTTTTGGGCGTAGGAACTATACCCAATCTAGCTTCTTCCATCCCCGATTCCTTGGCATAATTGGCATACATCTCCGCTTGTGAAAGATATCCATCTCGGCCAGCGGAAGAAAAAACCAAGATTGATTCCGGCAATTCCTGAGCAATCCGCATCCCCTGAGTTACACGCAACAAGGGCGAGCCAGCCAGTTGATGCATGGAATTGATTGCTGGGTCAGGAGTTCCGCCTGCACCCAAAACCAAGATATAAGGAGCTCCCAACTTTTGCTCTTCCCAAATAGGGAAACTCCGCTCTTTTTGTTGAATCAGGTAATTGATCGGAGCTGGCATCAACAAAATAGTGGCCAAAGCAAGCAAGCCTGCCAACCAGTTCCTTCCCGCCTTCCACTGCCCCCAAGCCCCCCACAACATCCCACAAAAGATGTAAAATGCAGGGTTTAAAAAGAAGTTATGGGCGATGTAACGCATGGGGGATGGTGAAGAGTTGGGAATGAGGAATTAGGAATGAGGAATGAGGAATGAGGAATTAGGAATTAGGAATGAGGAATGAGGAATTAGGAATGAATGGTCTTAACTGGCATTTGGGGTAGATTTTAATCTATGAATTGCAATGTGAGTTAGTATTAAGTGGCTTAGCCACGACCGGCATTTTTGCCATGGGTTTTAACCCATGGATGGGGATTATGTCCTAGAACCCGATGCTCGCAGGGTGATTGCCTTCGAGCTATAGATCGGTTTTTGAGCCGATATGGGCGTAATTGTCTTAAAATCAATATTTTCGAGATTTCCAATCCTCTAGGTGAATTGGTTTTTTTGGGGATTAATTAGCTCAATTTGAACCAAAATGATTAATGCTACTTGCTTTCATTGTCGTTACTTTTGTCATTGCCACAAAAGTAACCAAAAAGGCTAGTCAGAAAAATCCTTCTACCCGCAGGGCCCACGCCGGCGCGGTTTTCTGACCTCCTCCCCGCAAGTACTGCCAGCGGATAATCTTTAAATAAACAACCAAGGTGAAGTTTGACCCCCTTGGGGTCTTAAGCAAGGAAAAAACAACCCATTATCAACCACGGGTTAAAAACCCGTGGCTATTGAGAAGTTTGACTCTTTCAGAGTCTTTTATATACCCTTCAAAATCTTTTTTCCGCGATTTTTGCGCTTTCTGTGAGAGACCTAGGAGTCAACGGCTTTCAGTCAACTGTTTGGTTTATGGTAACAAAAATCGATTAACTTAAGGAAAACTAAGTCTTGATTCTTGGTTCTTGATTCTTGGTTCTTAAATCTCGCTTCCTACCTCACCGTAGGCAAGCTCTCCTCCTACCTCACCGTAGACAAGCTCGCTTCTAAAAAAATCTTCTCTTTATTCAAGCATTTTAATGCAACCACCCTGCTCGCAGGCCTTATGCCTACGAGCAAATTAGGGACAAGCTAAGGTGGCTGACTTTTTTTGATACGATAAATCCTGAGTTTGGATATGAATATTTATACTTATTTTTCTATGACTCCGCAGCGTGGGGTGAAAATATGGAAGACTTGATAATCTGGCGGTTTACTCCCTTGCTACCTTGTAGGCAATTACCAGAATCTGGGGATCGAAACCCACGGATGGAATGTCAATTCCGCCCATACTGCCTCAACAAATCATCCAATCTCGGGGTGCCGGTTCGGTACCTCCTTCCGACAGGGGCCTCGGCATTGATGGAGTACTCCCAGCGAAATTCTTCTGTGGTACGGAGTTCCAACCGTCGGCTGCGCAGCAATTTTCCGGGCCACAAGGGGAAGGCTAGCTGGAAGCCTGCACTGTTGCCGAACTCGGTGGCGGTGGCGAAGAAACCTACGTCCCAACTGCCGTATTGCCGAATCAGATCCATGCGAACTCCCCGATCACCGGCCAAAAACTGTCCGCCCATGGCTTTTATCGTCAACCCTTCCCATGGCAAGCGGTATTCCACATCGGCCAAGGCTACCCAATCACTCACAGGCCCCGTAAAGAAACGCTCTTGACTGAACACATAGAAACCTGTGCGGTTCACCTGTAAGCCATAAGACCACCGTGACTGATAAGGGGCATAGCGGTACTGCACATCCCAACCATAACGGTCGAAGACAAACAAACCCGTTTGCAGCATCACAAAATGCCCGGGCTTGATCTGCCTGAGATAATTCACATGGGAAGGCCCTATATGGGGTCTTTCGGAAGTGCGATCCAGGCGATTGGTGATGGGAACGTAGAGGCCAGTATGGACGCTCAAACCGGGTAAAACGTACACCCGTGTATCCAAAAGCATCCCGAACTTTTCTTGGATAGGTTGCTCGAAATTTCCGAACCGAATATTCAGATCGGGCATCAAGCGGAAATTGAACCTATACTTTTGAGGGGACCAGGCTTGACGGAGGATGTGGCGCTCGGATTCTTCCAAAGAAGTCCAACGATTATCGGCATCAAATACCCCCATGTTTTCTCCCCATAACAAAGGTGCCAAACGCAACAAGGAATCCGCAATTCCGTCTTCAGCAGCCAAGGTTCGGATCAAATCCATGGAAGCCAAAGGATCCCGGAAGTTTCTGTGCTCGTATTGGATCAGGTAGCTGCCAGATTGCTCCAAGATATGTACCTGCTCGAAACCTGCCCGCTTCATGGCTACATCTAACTGTGCCTCTACCGTCCAAGGAAGAAGGACTAAGCCCAGCAATAGCCCGATGATTTTCTGCAAACTACTCATGGGCTTTGGTTTTTAATCGTCTCAACTCCCGTGGCTTGACATCCAAAGGTACATTCAGGTGAATACCAGCCCCCAGATGACGCAGCCCGTAGGCATTGACCTGTAGGGAAATCCGTTCTTTCCAAAGATTGGCAAAGGCCCCGGCATGCATGCCCCGACCATCATGTTCCAGCATGAAACCACCCAAGTTTTGGTAGCTCATCTGAAGGGCTCCAAATAGGCCTGTTAGGTACAGGTTATTGATTCGTTCTTTTCTGGCGAATCCGGGGAGTAAGGGTTCACGGTTTTTGTCAAGAGCTTCGGTTCCTACCCAAAATACCGGAACACCATAGCCTAGGCTTCCCGTAATTTCCCAGGAATCGTGGATTTTTCTGTTTTTGGTCAATACAATGGCTTGATGGCTCAGGTAATCCGCAGGGGAATTCAATTGGGGAAGGGTGAAAAATACGGAAACATCCGGTCTCCAAGTATCTTCTTTTTCTTTCAACAATCTTAATGAAAAATCTAAATGCCTATCCCCTATCCCTATGCGTGGAACTTGGGGTAGATAGGTCATATTCAGGTTGATCCGCAAAAAAGGTGTCACATCTACCGTGGCATGGTACATGAGTTCATCCGAAAATCGTCCCATAAAATGATTAATCGCATGGGCTTGAGGAATGCTAACGAGGCCTACACTCGCCATAGGCCGCTCGGACCACTGACCTTTGGGGGTAAAGATGTAGCCGGGTTTCCCGAGTACATTGTGTTGGGCTAGCAGGTCGGTGGACATTCCACTGATCAGGCATCCCACAAAAAAGAGGCTGAGTAAGAGATACTTACCCAGCCATTGTTTGATTTGAACGTTCAATTACTTGTTAAATTTCATCTCCTTCATTGTCGGAATTGCTCTTTTTAAACAAGTTAGCAACTTTTACCCGCAAGCTCAACCCGATCTCAAAACCTGCCAGGGCATTGGTCGTAGTTTGGATAGGTGCTCCCGGTTCCGGTCTGAAATTCACGTTATAGTTTCCCGTATTGTAACGCATATCCAAGCCTACCCCGAATATTTCAGAAAACATGTATTCGGCATCTGCTTTGAAGTAGGCACCGGTGGTTCTTCCTGAAAATACCGTAGGATTCACCGAACCTTGGGCACCTACGACGGTACGGCTCACTTCGTTTTGGATGTAATAGGTATTGATCCCTAGACCCGCGCCGACGGTGAATTCATCGGATAAGCCCTTTTGATATACTGCTCCAAAAGAAAGGGGTACAATGCGCTGCTTAATTTCTTCGGTCAAGGTAAAACCTGGGAAGACACTTTCGCCTGTAAAGGTGGAATTGGCAATCGCTACCCTTCCTTCTACCCCGAGACCTTGGAATAGATCCACGGTAGCAAACAAGGAAGGAATCAGCGAACTGCTGCGATTGGTACTGTTTAGCGGTTGGAACATGGAGGAAAATTCATCTCCACTGCCTCTTCCCCAACTGCTGAGGCCTACACCTACTCTTGATACCTGTACTTGTGCCATGGCAAACTCCGTACTCATGGCAAACAACAAAATGATTAGTATTTTTTTCATGATTTCTTAAAATTAGCTACCTGAACCTTGATTATGACATGCATTCAACGCTGTATTCAAAATAGCATTGGCTTCCGCAATCGCTGTATTGAAGGCGGTGGTCAATGCAGCAATGGCAGTGTTGCGGGCATTGGTGGCGGCGGCGATATCTGCTGCACGTGCTGCCTCTATTGCTAGCAAGTCAGCTGCCAAACCTGTCGTCAAAGCTGTTTTCCAGCTCACCACATAAACAAAAGCAAACAGGCGGATACGATTAGCCAAGGCCGCATTAAGGGGCTGAATGGCCGAAGCCGAAGCCAATAACCCTGTCGCTACTATCTGTACATTTTGAATTCTTTGCTCATACAAGGTAATCACCTGTGTTGTGCGATTGGTAGCACGGGTAGCGGCTTCCTGTGTACGTCTATCAAAATTTGCCGTGATGGTAGCCAACTGTGCATCTCGGTTTTGTGTGATGCGGGTCACTGCCTGATCATAGGCTGCTCTTGCCGCATCTGCACAAGGACCTACCAAGGTATTGAGTCGGGCATTAAGACCTTCTTCCAATAGGTCAAAACCCCATTCCGCAGCAGGCGGTACAGGTTGTGGAAGTCTTAATTCCGGGAATAGGGCACTCATATCCGGATTTTCCAACAAAGCCTCCACCGCTGCAAGGGTTTCCTGAGACAAGGCATCTTCCACATTTAAAATATCTTCAATTCTATCCGCAGAAAGTGCACCCACTTCCGCAGCAAAAACTGCTTGCTCCGCAGGAGTCAAAGCTTCGATAGCTTCTTCAATATCAGACAAAACCACCTGATTTGCGGGTGTGATATCTGCCGGAGTGGTAGCACCCGTAATGTCGGTAATGACTACTTGGGTAATTTCCGGTTCGATAATTTCTGCCAAAGGCGGAATTACCGGGGCTGGATCCGGATCGTTGACAGTAGGAATGTTCCCCACATTTTCAAAGTCATTGTTGACAAAGTTGAAGGGATCCAAGAATTCCAAGTCTCTGTCAGAGCATTGGAAAAAAGCCATTCCGATAAACAGAAATAGCGGGAGGACCCAATACTTTTTGTTGGACCGTGTTGTGAGCTGTTTCATAAAAGATTCATTTAAGTGTATGGATTGAGTTTAAAATAATTACGCTTCCAACTCATCAGCCTGCTCCCGCCTACGCAAGGATGGGCCTTTGAATACGAAAATATGTTGGGTTTATCTGGTAATTCCCTTGATTAAATAAAAGACCTTGCAATTCCCTCAACATGTACCCTTGTACACCTCCAACCAAGCCTCGCTAAAAACTTTTGAATCTCCCGTAGTCTACGGTCAAAAATATAAAAGCATCTAACATCATGAGCATCAAGGCTATTCTAAAAGTAAAAAAAAAAAGAGACAAATACTCAGTTTGGTAGAAAAAATCTATCACAAACTGAGTATTAATTTTTTAGCTCATCCGATCAATAGTAGAAATAATCTCCGCTCTGTCCGGATGGCTGATTCTTGAAGAGCGTAGAAATACGGTAACGCAAGCTGATACCGATTTCAATTCCTGCCAAACTCACTTGATTGGTTTGCGCAGCAGCACCCGGTTCCGGTCTAGAAACCAAGTTGTAGTTCCCCGTATTGTAACGCAGATCTAACCCAACTCCAATGGCTTCGGACAACATGTATTCCCCCGCCAACTTAACATAGGCACCCAAGCTGCGCCCGTTAAAGGTGGCAGGTCCTGAGGAACCTGGGATTCCTACAACGGTACGGGTCACTTCGTTTTGGATATAATAGGTATTCACACCTGCACCCAATCCTAAGCTGATGCCTTCGGCCAAACCTCTATGATACACGGCACCAAAAGATAAAGGAATGATGCGCTGACTGATTTCATCGGTAATGGTAAAGGTAGGGAATTCGCTTTCCCCCGTATAGGTGGCATTAGAAATCGCTACTCGTCCTTCTACTCCGATTCCTTTGTACAGATCCAAGGTGGCAAATAAGGAAGGAATGACAGAACGGCTACTGCTATTACTGTTTTGCGGCTGAAACATGGAAGCAAACTCTCCATCTGCGGCCCGATTCCAAGCACTTAAGCCAAATCCAACTCTGGATAACTGAACTTGCGCCATTCCCAACTGGGCGATCAACGCAAATGCACATACTAGTATAATTTTTTTCATAGTCATGTCAAATTAGCTACCGGTTCCTTGATTGTGACAGGCATTCAACGCAGTGTTCAAAATGGCATTAGCATCTGTGAGGGCTGCGTTGAAAGCAGCGGTCAAGGTGGCGGTGGCGGTATTGCGGGCATTGGTCGACGCTGCAATATCTGCCAATCGAGCGGCTTCGATGGCAACTAAGTCAGCTGCCAAGCCTGCAAATAAGGCTGTTCTCCAGCTAACTACGTACACAAAAGTAAACTGACGGATTCGGGTAGCCAAGGCTGCATCGATTGGTTGAATAGCATTGGCGGAAACCAATAAACTGGTAGCAATGGTCTGCACGGTACCCAAGCGCTGCTGATATAAGGTATTCACCTGCGCAATACGATTGGTCGCACGGGTGGCGGCTTCTTGGGTGCGTCTGTCAAAGTTAGCATTGATAGTCGCTAATTGGGAATCCCTGTTTTGGCTGATGCGTGTGATTGCCTGATCATACGCAGCTCTTGCAGCATCCGCACATGGGCCTACCAAGGTATTGATACGAGCGTTGAGGCCTTCTTCGATTAATTCGAAGCCCAACTCAGCGGAAGGTGGTAAGGGTTGTGGCAAGCGCAATTCAGGAAACAGCGCACGCATTTCTGGATTTTCCAAGAGGGCTTCTACTGCTGCCAAAGCTTCCGCAGAAAGTGCCGCTTCATTGGTCAGGATTTCGGAAATACGGATGGCAGATAAGCCTGCAACTTCCGTAGCAAATACTGCCTGCTGTGCGGGAGTCAGGTCCGCAATGGCTTCACTAACATCTGCTAATATTGCTTGATTGGCCGGGGTGATATCAGCCGGTGTGGTAGCGCCTGTAATATCCGAAACTACCACTTGGGTGATTTCCGGCTGTACAATTTGTGCCAAAGGAGGAATGACCGGCCCTGGATCTGGATCGTTGAGTGCAGGAAGATCTCCGATGCTTTCAAAGTCATTATTGACAAAGTTGAAGGGATCTAGGAACTCCACGTCTTTCACAGCGCACTGGTAAAACGCCAGTCCTACAAACAAGAACAGTGGAAAAATCCAATGCTTATGGGAAGACGAGGTGTATAGCTTTTTCATAAAGGCTTGATTAAGTATAACACAAAAGTACTAAAGAATCCATGGAGTGACAACGAATGGAATATGTATTTGTTTGATTGCTTATTTATTGACTGCAAAAAATTTAGAAAGATGGTTAAGTTTCTCAGGTGAAAGATGTTCAATTCTTTTTATCAATTTCTCTTTTCAAAAAGGATTCCCAATAATCATCCTCCTCATTTGACCAATCTTCTGCCAAAGATGTACTGCTTAAATGCATGGCATGCTTGGTTAAAAGAACGTCCACTGAATCAGTTTTGAATTGCTTTTTTTCTTTGGATAATTTTATGTTGCTGACTTTTTTCATTCGACGATTAAGTCAAACTAATTCACCAATCATTTAATAAAATTTTTCTACGAAGAAACAACATGCCAATCTTTACTCAGTGGTTTCAGCAAATCTGCTTCTTTCATAATAATCGGTAATTCATCCACGTCCCGAAGAAAAATCAATCCTTCTTCAAACGTATAGTGCTTGAATGATTGATCAAAGGTTGGGTCTTGGGCCAACAAACGAACGGTATCCTCTGCAAAATTCGCTCCCGCAGATGCAAAACATTGAGTAAAGGCTACATGGCGGACATTGATTTCTGTAATTAACGGATTTCCTTCCGCATCTTCCTTAAAATCAGCGGTAAAAAACCCATGTAGTGTTGAATCCGTATGCTTGGCTATTGTTTCCATAGCTCTTTTAGAAAGTTCTACCAATTTGGGTTCATTCAACAATCTTCCAAATGAGGTATTCCCTGTAATTCCAGATGGAGCTACTTTTGACATGATATATTCTACTCGCTCCCCCGTAGCAGCTCTTACCAATGCTCCGTTCCAGTACAGAAGTTTACAAGCTAGGTTTCTTCCCGGCAGGTATTCACTAGCCAAAAATGTACTCACCATGGGATTAATGTGTATCCAGTTTTTTAACTCTTCCAAAGAATTAATCTGTAAAGAACCCAATCCACTAGATCCTGAGGAACTTCTCACCCAGTAAGGATATCCTAAAGTTTCAGCTATTTTTTCCAAATTAGGATCAAAGCGCTCAAATTCTACAGATTGAGGCACTAGTTTTTCATTTGCTAAAATAGAAGTCATGTGGGCTTTATCAATCAAAAGTTCCGCTACGGAGAAATCAGGAATCAAAGCAGGGCAAGGTAAGCTATCTGTTTCTTTTCGTTTGCTCCATTCAATCACTTCCAATTCAGGTAAGATTATGGCCATATCGATAGATTTCTCTACAATTATCCCTTCAATTGCCTTCCAATAACTTTCTGGTTCAGAGGCAGGTGGAATTAAATAGCTTTCCTGAAACAAGTCTGATTGGTATAGACCAATGCTCAGTGGATTGATATCGGTACCAAAAAACTCCCAATCTGTATAAGTACTATACTTCAAAAGGGACTGTGCAAAGCTTCTTGGGGTTGGTCCTCCTACCCCGGTAAATAAAATTTTCATAATACCTGAATTACGACTGGTTTGTGAATGAGAACTTTGTGAAGAAAAAATTAATTATACCCGTTAAACGGTTCCATGGGACGATCTTCTGATTGATTGACACCCTCTTTTTTGAAAACCTTGTAAAAGGTCAGTAGCAAAATCTTAATATCCATCAGAAAGCTGATGTTATTGATGTATTCTATATCCAATTCAAACTTGCGTGTCCAAGAAATGGAGTTACGACCATTTACTTGTGCCCAACCCGTGACTCCTGGACGAACAGAATGTCTACGAAGCTGCTCTGGAGAATACAAGGGAATGTACTTAAATAACAATGGACGTGGCCCAACCAGACTCATATCACCTTTCAAAATATTAATCAATTGGGGTAGTTCATCTAAAGATAACTTGCGAATAAAATCTCCTGCTTTAGTTATGCGCTGCACATCAGGTAGAAGTTTCCCTTGCGAGTCCTTTCTATCCGACATCGTTTTAAACTTGATGATGTGAAAAGGCTTTTGCATCAAACCTGGTCTTTCCTGATAGAAAAATATTGAGCCTCTGTTTTGTATAAAAAGTATCAATAGAACTACCAAAAAAATAGGACTGAAGAGCACGAGGGCCACTAAAGCACCTAAAATGTCAATAATTCTTTTTAAGAAATTTTTATAGAACATGAGAGATAACTTTTGGAAGGTTGATATTTAGATCCTCCTAAAATATTTTATTTGAATTTTTCCAATTCAGCCTTCAAACCTTTCTTCATTGGTAATTGCCAAAGCAACTTGCACCAATCATGATTTCCTTCAATCAAACCTGGACCTTTTTCAGTGATAACTACATCCCAACCAATGGATCGATTCTGAGGGTGTTTCAGGGCTGCTTTTTCTACCATTTCCAATGTTTCTTTCCAAAATGGTACTTGAAAACCCTCTATATTGACTCCGGTAATCGGATGAATGGCTTCATCAGATTTAGTGATATCACTGTATACACCAGGTCCAGTAACAATACCTGTTTTATCATCTATTTTAGCGGCTATGTTACCAGCAGCCATATTGTCGACTGGTGAGTTAATGGAAATTCTTAATCGACAACCTAATAATTCTACTTCATTACCTGAATTCAACTGAGTAAAAATTCGTACGGTGTTCACTGCTGAAGGGGATAATTTTTGAAGACTCGAGTGTTGGATTAAAAATTCTTCGGCTAATTCATAGCCCTCTTGTTCCATAAATTGAATCAAGCTTGCTGGCACAAAATCGATGCTTTCCCTGATTAAGACCCCTTTGCCACATTTCCCATCCGATACTTTAAGGACAATTTTTCCCGAAGGATTTCGGAGAAGCGCCTGTGCAAGTTGCAAATCTTTTCTTATAGCTTCCAAATCAGCAACTTGATGCACAAAAAATTCGCCATAGTTCTTATAAAAAAGAGTCTTATCGTCTAGGATATGACGCGCGGATATTGGATTCATCCGTAACTGGTATTCATACATGTAGCCTGTACCTGCCCAGTGTTGTCTTTCTTCTTTTGATAATTCAAAGAATCGAAATTGAAAATATTCGAGTAACGAAATATTGTATCGAAATACAGAAGATAAAGCATCAAGTGTAATAGATGCATTTGAAGTTCCCGATAACGTAACCGAATGATTTAAAAATTGATAAAACTTCCTCCTATCCAGTTGCTTAAGATAATACCCTAAATAAAGTAGCCTTTTGAACATATTTGATTTATTTAAAAAATGCTAGCTAATAATTGTTATTGAGGTTCTATTAGACTTAGCAATTAACTGATTCAAAAGATAAAGATAAGGTGTGTCAACATTATCACTATTCATTTCGAATAATTTCTACCAACTCTCCCGCCGACACGAACTCTACCTCCGGCCATTTTTGAACAATAGCTTTCAATAATTTCCTCAAATCCCCTAACCCCTTTTCCCTGTTCTTTGGGTCAATATGCCCACAGAAATTCACTCTATGGGAAGAAATCAGAGCAGGTTTATTCCAACGGAAGGCAGCTTCTATTTGAGTAATCGCCTTGGCTACATGATCAATAGCTGAATCCGTTGGTTCAAAAACCACATTGCGCACTAGTTCTACCCTATCTTGGGCTTTTTTATAGCCCATACTTGCAAACTGCTTTTTGTATTTCCCAAAACCTAGGTGTTTTCCTTGATAAAAAGGTCTATCCAAGGCCTCCAAACCCCAGCTTTTCAGTTCTCCTTCCAAATGGGCAGGAAACTGCTGAGCCGGAGGGGTAAATATCTTGGATTGATAGCCATAGACTTTTTCAAAAGCTTCCAACCCTTCCTGTATGACTTCAGGAAATCTCTTAGTATCCTCTATAGGATCCCAGAAGGAAAAAGCAGCGGTCCAGCCTATAGAAGAATAACCCGAAGACCCAATATTTGCTAAAGAGCGATTTTCTAATGAAACCATTAATGCAGGATCTTTTTTGGAGAGCTTTTCTTCAAAAACCTTCAAGTTAAAGTGTTCCCTTCCATGGAATTCAGGACGCATGAACCCTTTAGCCATACCTTCTTGCCAAAGCTCCCAAGTTCCCTCATAGGCTTTGGGCTGAAGGCGACTTAACTTTTGAAATGTATCTGGCAATAATTCATAGTGATAGGTCTCATAACCTTCCTCCTGCATTTGTTCGAAATCAATATTACAGGAAAGGGCATAAGGTGTAAATACAGCAGGATTCCCATTTCTGTCTTTTACAGAATTTAAGACCTTATACAACATCTCTAGGTCCTCCTTGGTCTCAAGGGTATCAAATAAATCGAATCGCTGCGCTTTTTGGGGAATTTTTTTACGAATATTTTCTAATGCTTTTTTGGAATCCACACGGACATTCCCATAGTCATCCACTGAAAAAATAACCAATTTCCTCTTTGTTCGCCATCCGGGAATATTTTTTAAATTATCTATTAAAAAGTTTCTTATGGACATAACATCAATTTAAACAGTTCAATATGGTATTATAAGCAATTTCAGGAGTCAAGCATCTTTTAAAATATGTATTTCCATTTTGCCCCATGGTTGATTTTAAGTCAGGTGATTGATACAACTTCAACAAATTTTCATGAAATAGTTGATGATCTCCCGCATAAGACCACATACCAGATTGTTCTTCATCCAAAATTTTCCCGAAATCAGTTGCCCTATCCAGACTAGCTAAAACTGGGATTCCCACATTGAAATAGTCAAGGGCTTTACTGGGAATATTTGGAATGGTAAAATCTTTATGTAGACTGATCAAACCTATATCACAAACACTCAGTAAATCCTGATATTCTTGCTTGGGTATGGTTCGCTGGATTTTGATATTGGTCAGTCCTTTCGATTTTGCCTCTGCCTCAATTTTGTTTATTTGAACTCCTTCGCCTAACAATAAGAAAACAATATCCGGGAATTGAATTACCGACTCTGCTAAAACTAAAACATTTTCAAGTTGCTGAGGCTTGCCCATATTACCACCGAATACTACCACAAATTTATTTGCGATTCCATACTTCTTTTTTAGAAGTTGAGGGTCGGATCCAAAGCCATTGTAGGGTTTCTGATAGTTTTTTAATTCATGTAATTTTACTTCGGATACTTCAGGATTATGTTTCATAACATAATCAATATTCCCTTGAGACATACACCCAATGTAGTCTGCCTCTTTATAGAGTTTTCGTTCTTTTTTTCTGAAGTAACGGTGAGTCAGCCCCTCTTTTTTCATAAAACCCAAATCCACCGCATTTTGAGGAAAAATATCACGTAAAATCAGGTAAAACTTGTTACCAAATTTTCTTTTTATTTTAGCAGCCAAATCCACCAAGGTTATCGGAGGAGTAGGCGAAATTACTAAATCAAATGATTTTTCTTTGTAAAATTGATTTAAGGCACGCTCAAATTGGAAGGGAAGTAAGACGTTTGAAATTCCTTTTAAATAATTCGGAACGTTCTTAATTGGAAGTGTCTGCGCCCTAAGTACTGGAATTCCATTTTCTACATAAATACCTGTCTTCCCGATTCCAGGAGCAACTACCGTCACTTCATGTCCATGGTTCACAAATTCCTCCACCAAAGTCGTGTACATATTGAACGATTTATTCATGTCTGGAAAAGCGAACATTAAAAATAAAACTTTCATAAATTACTGGACAAGACGAGTGTAGAGATTAAAATATGTATTCAGATGTTTATCAAGACCAAAAAGTTTCTCCGCTCTTTTTCTGCAATTCTCAGAATAATTTACCTTGCCTTGGGTAATAATGTATTGAATGGATTTCAAAAATTTTTGTGGATCAAGGCCAGTGACTATTTCTCCCACTTTAGGACTAACCAACTCTGGTAAGGCAGAAGAATCATTGACAACGCAAGGGGTGCCGCAAGATAATGCCTCTGCAACAACCATCCCAAATGTTTCAGCAATAGAAGGACTTACAAAAACATCAGCCGCATCATAAAAAACAACTAATTCTTCGATATTCCTGGTCTTTTGATAACCAAGAATATTTCTTGGTAGGTTTTTGATTTGATTTTCACTCAAACCAATTAAAACAACCCGGTAATTATCATCTAAATACTTTGCTACTTCTAAAAATATCCTAAGCCCTTTACCATCTGACCATTCATTAGCAACCCCAAGAATTACTTTATATTCGGAAAGACCTAACTTTTTTTTAGAGTCTGCATGGTCTTTTGGTTTGAAAACGTCCAAGTCAATTCCGTTATAAATTGCTTGCACTGGATATTCCTTTAAAAAAGACTGCTTCACCTGGGACTCTAACCAGCTAGATACGGCAACTATGGTCAAGTTATCCAAACCTTGAAATGAAGCTTTTTTTCTAATAAAATTGTTTTTGGAATTATCTAATCCTATAGATTCCGGATATAAAAAAGAAAGGGGACAGGTATGGCATTGGGTTTTCCATTTGTCGCAACCTACTCTTTCGTAGTAACAACAATGCCCTGTAAACGCCCAGCAATCATGTAGTGTCCAAACGACGGGTTTTCCATATTTCTTCAAAAAATCAAAAAGCAATTCTACATTTAAATAATACCCATGAAGGTTATGTAAATGGATTAGATCTGGATTTATTTCCGAAATTTGATTGATCAGCTTGGCAGTCGCTCTTTCCGAATGAAATCCATGAGTATCGAAAGCTCTTGTTTGAACCAAATGATTCAACTGATCAAGTTTTGAACCGATTTTAAGAGTTTTGGATTTGCTTTTTCTAGCACTTCTACCAAAGGCAACTATACTCTCCCCGTCGTTAGCTATGACAAAAGCACCAAGATCTTCAACTATCCTTCCTGTGCTGCCTACACCTAGGGTAGAATTTATCTGAAGTAATTTCATTTAATTCTGAAATAAAGACTTTTCAAACTGCTTAACAACATTTTCCTTTTTAAAACGTCCCAAGGAAAGCACAGCATTATTGGACAATTTGTTTATAAGCTGTTTGTCTACAATTAATTGATTGAGTAATTCTGCCAATTGGACATCATTTCCTGGCTCAAAAAGCAATCCATTTGATTTATTTGCTATGATCTCTGAAGGTCCTGCTATGCAATCAGAAGCAACGCAGCATAATCCTACGCTCATAGCTTCCAATAATGCATTTGGAAAACCCTCATAAAAGGATGGTAAAACAAAAATTTGTGACTCTAGAAGTAAATGGGCAAAATCCTGCATTTTCCCATGAAAAACGACCTTATCGTCAATTTGAAGTTCTTTACTTAAGTGTTCAAGTGGTTCTCTTTCTTTACCATCTCCTACCAAGTGAAGTGCCCATTCTTTATTTCGTAATTGAGCGAATGCTTTTAGTAGAACGTGGTGGCCTTTCTCCTTAGACAATCTACCAACGGTAATGATTTGTTTCTTTTGGATCGGCCTATCAAAATTGGTTAATTGAACTGGGTTAGGAATTACTGTTATTTTCTTAACCTTATACTTTTTACTAAGAATTTCTTTAGCTCTTTGAGTTTGAACAATCAATTCGTCTGCAAAACGATAGAAAATCCTGTTTATGGTCTCAATGAAATTGCCCAAAAACAAATTAGGCCCCATCCTATTTGTTATTATCATCTTAGGTGGAAGGCCTCTAGTAGCCAAAATTGCGAATGAATTAAACCAATCTCCAAAACAAATGATAGCATCTGGTTTATTTTGCTTTATTAAACCTCGGATAAATGGAATAATCCTGATAGCATAAATGAATTTATTGATTTTACTTCTATCAATATCAGGAAAATAAACAGCTATAGAAGGATGTAGATCAAACTCGATAGAAGTTTTGAATAAGGAAATTATGAAAACCTTAACTCCCTTTTCAGCCAGTGAATTAGCTAAAAAAACCAGAGCCCTTTCCTGGCCCCCAATTGTCAAACCACCTCCAATCAAACAAACAGATTTATTTTTCACTTATCTCATTTAAAACCAAATCCACCATCCATTCACAAGAATCAAACTTTCCTTCATGGAAATTCAGTTCTTTGTCCCAATATCCGGCACATTGATCGTAGCCTTCTATGGCAAACCCATAGCTAATCTCAACAATCAGTGGATTTTGATACTTATCAAACACATAATCAAAAGCTACTACTTGAGCTTTTAAAGAATCTGCAAACTCAAATGATTTTTGGATAAGATTTTCATCAAAATGGTGTTTTTCATAAACGATATTACCGCTCCCAGATGCTCTAAAATCATTCTTTCTAACAAGCCGTTTGATGGCAAATGCCTTACCACCAATTACTATGATACGAATATCAAATTCGTTATCCGGAATAAAGTCTTGAAAACAGACTTCAAATCTTTCTTTTGGCAAAAGCTTTGCATACCTGGGAATATTTAAAATTCTATAACATGATTTTATTACGCCAAAAAATGAATCCTTACCTTCCCTAAATTTCCTCCACCTCTCCTTTACTACTCCATAATGATCAAATACATTAAATCCAGAAGAAAAGGCCTTATTAATTGAAGAAATAGCTTGTTTTTTTTTATGCACCAATTTCACATTAGCAGATCCTGCACCTCGTGTCAATTTAAAAACTTTTGGAAAATCAGTATTCTTTACCCACTCTATGGCTTCTTCTTTGTCCAAAAAATGGTAAGTAGGAACTAAAGGTAATCCCAAGGATTCCAACAAATATTTTTGAGCAATTTTATCATCAAAATGCCACCCAGTTCTGAAATTGGGAAAAACCATTTTCCCTGAATGCTCAAGGGCAAAAAGCAGTCTCTTTGCCTTCAAAATATCTTTTGAATTGTCCTGCCAATGATGCCACATGAGGGCATCACACTCCTCCAAGTGATGAATGATATCACTATCATAACAATTCACCAATTTATAAGGGATTCCCTTTGACTCACAATATTGAATCCACCTTGGAGTGAATCCTAGATTATTATTGTGGATTGCTATCTTCATTTTCAATTATTGAAATTAAAAGTTCTCTATGCGATTCACACTTCAACATATTTAGTAAAAATAATTTCTTTCGTTTACTCCAAAGACTTGGAAGAAGGTTTCTGTTTTGTAAAGCTTGGAGGACTTTATTGGAATGAGGTTCAATATTTATACTATAATATTTTCCGCTTTTTGCTGTCCATGCTTGAAACTCACTCTCTAAATCTTTATCACTTTGAATAATCCTAGATAATTTATCCAATTGATTTAACTCTTTATCGGCAACCTCTCCTTCCTGTAGCTCAAAAGTATTACCATTTGCACTTTGATAAAAAATATGTGTATTTGAATTAATTTTATTCTCTGAAAAATCGATTTCTACTGCTATACCTTTGTTCCAATAAGTAAGCTCAGAACCTTTTTTATCAAACAAGAAGTTCCCAACCGAATAATAAATAGGTTTTCCATTGTACGATTCAAATCCACTTATGCAGTGCGGATGATGGTTTACAATTGCATCTGCTCCAGCATCCACATAAAACCTTAACAGATCTCTAAATGATTTACTTGGTAAATTATAATTCTCATGTCCTCCGTGCGTAATTAAAAGCACAAAATCAGCATTTTTTTTAGCTTTTTGAATAGAATAAAAATTAGAGACTGTATCAAATCCTGCGGCTCCAGGATAATCTCCTTTTGTTGTTGACCATTCATTTTCAGCAAAATTTAAAATGGCTAGTCTTTCCCCCTCCTTGGAAGTATAAATATACGGTTGTTCTGCGACGGATAAGGAATTTGCGGCTCCAACATAGGCTAATCCAACATTTGCTAAAGCTTCTATAGTATCTTGAAGTCCTTTTGGGCCATAATCCATAATATGATTATTAGCCAAGGTAGCGAGACCAAAACCTGAGTTTTTTAAAAAATCAGCAAATACTTTATCTGACTTTAAAGCTGGTCCAGTCTTATTTATTGCTTTATTGTGCGTTGTAAGAGGCGACTCCAGGTTAACAACAGCCAAATCCGACTTTTGAATTATGTCAAGAAATTTACAGAATATCTTACTTGGTTCGTTATTCAATAATTGATTTTTCAATTCAAAATTTGGGTAAAAATCTCCTACGACTAATATTTTCATAATAAAGTTTATGAATTGTAAATTTTTCCAGCAAGTTTTTCAGAATTTGAAAATTTTACATCTGGCCACTTTGTCAAAATTCTTCTTATTAAATCATTTAATAATTCTAGTCCTCTCTCCCTATTTTTAGGGTTTAAAGAACCTATATAATTTACTCTATGGGTATCAATAATGGCAGGCCTGTTATTCGAAAAGGATACTTCAATTTGTTTCAATGCCGAATTAACCCAATCTTTATTCAAATCTGAAGATGGTTCAAAAAGAACATTTCTAATAAGATACCCTATTCCTGATTTGGACTTTTTACCAAGATAATTTTTAACAACTCCTTGTTTTTTTTCTTGAATAGATGGTAAAATTTGGGAAGAGCCCCCCTGCATGCTTTGAATCCCATATCTTTTTGAAACCTCTTCAACCATAGTTCCCCATACATAATTGGGAGCTATGAATGTTTTTGGAGAAAACTCAAAGGTATCTTCAAAAATCTGTAAACCTTCACTAATTATTTGTTCTATCAATTTGGCATCATGCCCAATTTCATCAAAGACTGCTAAGTATGATCCACGTTTTTCAGGTACGATATGACCGCTAATGGCAAACATTTCATGATTAAACCCAATCAGTGTGTCTTTTCGTTTATTTTTTAAATCGGTAAGCCAGCGCTTGATATTCACATGTTCTCTCCCATGAAATTGCGGATACATTACGCCTTCTGAAATCCCTTTATACCAATAGTTTATTATATTTTCCGATGAAAAAGGTCGATATGTATCAGTAAAGGGTTTATAGTAATATGTTGAAAAATCAGACTCCTTTATCTTTTGAAAATCAGGGTTAGCCATTATTGTATTAAAAGTAAATTGAGGGCGATTCCCTTCCACATCTTTGTATTTAACCAGAACATTAAATAGGCTTTCTAAATCCTGATTTGTTTCCAAAGCATCATTTAACATGTAATGACACCTATCAATAGCTACTCCATTTTTTTTTAACTCCTCAAGAACTTCATTTGACGAAGTTCGAATGGCTCCCCAATCATCTGATTCAAAAACAACAATCTTTTCATTGGTTTTCCAACCTCGGTATTGATTAATTACCTCAATTCCTCTGTTAAGGATCTTATTCACTCCAAACAACTCTTTTAATGTAACTTGTATAACTCAAAATAATCCTCACCATTTTCTCACTGACATTAGGCATAGAGTAGTCGGCAACAGGGCGGAATGTAGTAATTGGTAATTGGTGATTAGTGATTGGTGATTCATCACTACTTTTTGCATTTCCATTACAATTGTTTCTCTCACCTATAGACTGAAGTTCCAATTGAGCCAGCCCCTGAAGGATACGCTCCGGGTTCAAACCCACCATCATCACAGACGCCTCTTCCATCGCCTCAGGTCTTTCATGTGCCTCACGGATATTCAATGCCCTAAAATTCATAATCGACGACTCCTCAGAAATCGTCCCACTATCCGACAACACCGCAAATGCATTTATCTGCAAGGCATTATAATCCGAAAAACCCATAGGCTTCTGCCACTGAATTAGAGAGTGATTAGTGATGAGTGATTGGTGATTAGTTAGACTCTCCAACCTCTTCCTCGTACGAGGGTGGGTAGAAACGATAATCGGGTATTGATATTTTTCAGCTATTTGGTTTAGGGATTCTAATAACCCAAAAAAATTCTTGTCACTACTGATATTCTCTTCTCTATGCGCAGAGACAACAAAGTACTTCCCTTGTTCCAAACCCATGCGCTCCAGAATATCACTGGCTTTGATTTTAGGCATGTAGTGATTCAACACTTCGTACATGGGAGAACCTGTTTTGATAATTCTATCAGCAGGTAAACCTTCTCTCAACAAATACTCTCTTGCGATGTCGGAATAGGTTAAATTGACATCAGAAATATGGTCAACAATCTTACGATTGGTTTCCTCTGGTACGCGCTGGTCAAAACATCTATTTCCTGCTTCCATATGAAAGATAGGAATATGTCTCTTTTTCGCAGGTATGGCACATAAACAAGAGTTGGTATCTCCCAACACCAAAAAGGCATCTGGCTTCACCTCTTCTAGAATAGGGTCAATATTGATCAATATTTGACCTACGGTAGCAGTGGCAGTTGCACCCGCAGCATTCAAAAAATAATCCGGCTTCCTTACCCCCAAATCTTCATAAAACACCTCATTCAATTCGTAATCATAATTCTGACCTGTATGTACTGTTACATGCTCAATCGCAGGACTAGCATCTAAAGCAGCCATTACACGGGATAGGCGGATAATTTCGGGGCGAGTCCCGACGACGGTCATTACTTTGAGTTTATTCATATCTGAAAGAGCCAAGGCAAAAGGCAAAAGTAAAAAGTTAAGATTGACTTATGACCTGGGTTTGGTTTTAATTGATAAAGAATCAAGGCAAAAGGCAAAAGGTTGAGTTTGACTTTAGACTTGGATTGAGTTTTAAATTTTTAAAGAGCCAAGGCAAAAGGCAAAAGTAAAAAGGTCGGGAATTACTTTATTATTTTGCCAATTTTTACTTGGATTCATTTAGTTTTTTTAGGATACTGGCTAGGATGTTTTTTATTTCTTTGCTTTCGTTTACTAGAAAGTCTAATTCTGAATTCGGGTTTTCATCAAGGGCTTTTAGGACTCTTAACCAATAGTTGGATTCTCTTGCTTCCTTCAAGGATATCCTAACTTTATTCTTAAAATCAGCTTTGGAAGAACCAGCTTGTGCTTCTTCGTAATTGGCTCCAACAGATGTTGAGGATTTACCTAATTGAAACTTAATGATCTGATATTCGGAAGTATTCGGTAAGGTCTTGAGCAGCTTCAAACACCTAACCCCAAAGTTAAAAGTCCTCTCCAACAAATCATTTTCTCTCATATTCAATCAACCCTATCACTTCGCTCTTTTTACTTTTATCTTGTTTCTTCAACCTTGGCTCTTTTTACTTTTGCCTTGGCTCTTTTTCCTTGGCTCTTAAACAACTTCAAACCAAGTATCCGGATCCCCCGCATCATACGGCTCATTGATCCAGAAGATGGTGTACAGCGTATCTTCCCCTATATTCTTGATATTATGCGTATACCAGATGGGCATATCTACGTAGGCAGGTTCTTCTCCGTCTAAGTAAAAATCATGCACTTCATCGGTGCCGATTTTGCGGAGCTGGATAAGTGCTTTGCCTTTGATGACGGCGAAACGCTCGATTTTGCGAGTATGGAAATGGTTGCCGCGAGTGACTCCTGGAACAGTAGTAGAAAAGGAAGTTTGTCCAGCAATCCCATGACGGGCAATTTCTACGAAAGCTCCACGGTTATCGGTATGCTGCGTAAATTTTCGTGGGAAATAGTTTCCAATATCCATGTAACAGCGATAGGTATTGAACAACTTGTGTTCAAATGCACTATTGATTGCAGGAAATTCTCCCTTTTCTTGATAAACTTCTTTATAGTGCTGTAACAAAGCCAAAATTTCAGACACCTTAGCTTCTGCGGTATGGGAAATTTGAAGCTCATGGGTATTGTCTTCGGCACGAATGGACTTGATAATTTCCTCCACCAACTCGCCTACATAAATCAGTTTCAATAGTCCATCTACTTCAATCTTGGGTGATTCATTGTGCGAAACTTGATGACAGAAAGTAGCTATCACCGAGTTGTAATACGGATGTCCAAAGGGTCCATACACATTTGGAATGACCATACCCGTAAACTTCCCTCCATTACTACTTGCCCAATCGGAAAGCATCAATCGACCTTCTTTTTTGGATTTACCATAGAGGTTATCACGCTCCTCTTGTGTAGAGGATGAAATAATTACATGCGCTTTACTTTTGGTTCTTTCAAGTGAAGTAACCAGTTTCTTTACCAACCCGGTATTCATTGCATAAATGACCTCTGGATCATTATGGCGATTCAAGGCTGCCAAATGCACAATCACATCACATTGCGATACAAATTCGTCTAACCTCGCATTATCTTCAAAAAATACTCGTTCAAAATCAATCAAGGCAAACTCCTCCGTGTACAGCTTCAACGTCTGATACAAATGCCACCCCACAAACCCATTCTGACCGGTGATACCTATTTTTTTCATATCTGATTTTTAATGGAAAGTTGATGACGCGGATTTTGCGGATTTACACAAATAAATATCAGCGATCATCTACCTGATCCATGTCATTCGTGTTCTATTCTCACCAATTTATGTTCTCTAAAGACTGCCTAAAGTCATCAACCTTTGACTCTTCTAACCCAACATCCGAAAAAATCATCAATACAGATCCTTCTTCCAACCCCTCAAATCCATTGTAATGTCCTCCAGGGATTTCCAAAACTTTACTTTCAGTATCCTTCAGCAAGTATTCTTTCTTCTCAAGCGAATCCATCTCCACGGTCTTCACAAAAAAACTCCCTTTCGCTGCAAAAAACCACTTGGTTTCTTTCTTATGTCCCTGCCAAGCCCTTACTACTCCAAGATTGGGCTCAATACAATACATCCTCACTACCCTGGACATATCAAAGTCATTCACAAACCTCACTACTCCCCTCTCATCCCTATGCAAATTTCCTTCGATTACGCTCATTCTACTTTTTACTTTTGCCTTTTTACTTGGCTCTTAAAAATACTTTTGTCCTTTTACTTTTGTCTTTTGTCTTCAAAAAAACCTTGGCTCTTTTTCCTTTTTACTTGGCTCTTAAAAACACTTTTGTCCTTTTACTTTTGTCTTTTATCTTTTAATCTCTTTCACCACTTCCAACCCTCCAATCAACCTCTTCACTCCTTCCACATCCAACCGTTCCGTATTATGCGAATGATAATCCTCGATTTTAGCTATATCCTGTTCTCCCTCGGAGAAATACATCGCATAATTCAAATCCCGGTTGTCTGCAGGTATGCGATAAAAATCTCCCATATCCACTGCTTTGACCATTTCTTCACGCGTACATAATGTTTCATAGAGCTTCTCTCCATGTCTAGTACCTATGATTTTAATTTCATTATCAACTTTGGCCAATTCCTTGATAGCCTGCGCCAAATCCCCGATAGTCGCAGCCGGAGCTTTGTTGACAAATAGATCCCCAGGATTGCCATGTTCAAAAGCAAATAAGACCAATTCGACCGCATCTTCCAAACTCATCAGAAATCGAGTCATATTGGGATCGGTGACAGTCAATGGTTGATTATTAGTTATCTGATTGATAAACAACGGAATCACCGAACCACGAGAAGCCATGACATTCCCATAGCGGGTAAGGCAGACCGTGGTGTCTTTCAAGTTTCTTGCCTCGGCTATGGCCACTTTCTCCATCATAGCTTTGGATATCCCCATGGCATTGATGGGATAAGCAGCTTTGTCAGTACTTAAACAAATCACTTTTTTTACGCGATTGTAAGCCGCCGCACGAATCACATGTTGTGTGCCCTCCACATTGGTCTTGACTGCTTGCATAGGGAAAAACTCACAGGAGGGTACTTGCTTCAAAGCTGCTGCATGGAAAATATAATCCACTCCACGAGTTGCAGGTTCCACCGAATCAAAATCTCGTACATCCCCAATATAAAACTTCAGCTTAGGACTTTTCAATGAATTTCGCATATCATCCTGCTTCTTCTCATCTCTAGAAAATATCCGTATCTCCGAAAAATGGTCTGTATGCAAAAACCGTTGCAACACCGCATTCCCAAACGACCCCGTCCCCCCAGTAATCAAAAGTGTCTTATTTTTTATCATGGCTTTTAAAACCTTTCTTTTGTCTTTTTACTTTTATCTTTTGTCTTTTGCAATCTTGGCTCTTTTCACTTTTGCCTTTTTACTTTTGCCTTGGCTCTTCCCCCACTAACTCCTCCAAAAATCCTAACAACTTCCTCGCCTGTACCTCTTTATTAAAATGCTCCTCCGCTACCTTTTTTCCATTCGCTCCAACTCTCATAGCATTTTCATAATCACCTAACGCCCGCTCCATTGCCTCAGCAAAAGACTCTACCGAGCCTTGTTCAGCGAAAAATACTGATTCATTTTCTGTTAAATAAGCTGGTATTTCCCCTACTCGTGTAGCACAAACAGGTTTCCCTGTAGCTAAGTATTCCCCAAGCTTGGTTGGAAATCCTCCTTGAGCTTGTTTAGAATTAGGTCTAGGCAATACAAGCAAGTCAGCATTACAAATGATATTGGGAATTTGATCTCTAGAATATTCTTTCATCCAAAAAACTCGTTCCTCTAAACCGAAATCCTTAATCAGTTGCAAATGTAAAGGAGTATCATAATTCCAAGCACCTACTAAATAGACTTTATGTGAAGGGAATTTTTCTTTGATAGAATTAAAAGCTTTAATCAAGTTACTTACCCCGTCTTTTGCATCATTCATAACCCCTACAAAAGCAATATAAGGCTTATGAAATTCATGAAGTGGTTCTTTTGGACCTTGAAACCTCTCCAAATCCACTGTCATAGGTAGATGCAAAAGTTTGGGTTGAGGCTTAGGAAAACTTTGATAATGCTTCATTAAGGTTTGGGTCATCAAGGCCATGCCATCATAGGCAAAATAGGCTTTTTCTTCAAACAAACGTTGTTTGGCATCCCCTTGCCATCGTTGAAGAAAATTACCCTTATTGTATCGGTGAATGTCAAGAAATTCACTCATTTCAATAAAAAGCTTTGCGTGAGGATTTTGCTTTTTAAAAGCTACTGCAAATTTAAAACTAAAAGGTGATGCATCTGTCCAAATGACTCCTTTCTCATATTTGAGACGTTTTTGGAGCTCCCTTATTACTTGGCCATTTCGAATGGCCTGTCCTATGTAATTATGAAAACGAACCTTCAAATAGCCTTGAACCAAGATAGGCAGTACATATTCATAGCTTATATTTTTATGAACGCCTTTTGCTCCAAACGTAGTTTTCTCTTCAGCACTGCTATAGCCTCCACAAATCAACAAATGGACTTTTGCACCTAAGGAAGCTATTCCTTCGATCAAGGTTAACCATCGATTGGCGCTTGCAGAGGATTGGTTAAATGGGTTATTGACAATAACAACAGTAACTTGCATTTAAATTAATGCTTTTAATTGCTCTGAAATAAGATTCTCACTGTTAAATTCTGATATATCAATGGCCTTATTATTTGAGGCTTGATGGATAATATTTATAAATTCATTTCGGCTATTGCATAAATGTCCAGCTTTCTTCAAAATATCATCAAACAAAATTCCATCCTTCCAAACATAGGGAAGCCAAAATAAGGTGACTCCCTCTTTAATCAGCTCTAATGCACCAGTTGTAGGTCCCGAAATCATTAGAATGTTTTCATAATTACATTGGTGAATAGATAAACCAGTGTGATTGATGACTTCAAAATCAGGAAAATAATTCTGAATTTCACCATGGGTAAATTTAGCAGAAGGATGACTTCTAAAGAAAATTTTTTGAATACCTAAAGCACTAAAATTAATACTCTTTAACTCATTTAATAAATATTCAGAACATTCTTTAATATGTGTAAGCACTACATAAACAACTCGCTCTTTGATAAACTCCTTTTCACCGTTTTCGTTTTCCGGCACAAAACGTCCGCCCATTTTCACCTGTTCACAAAAGTGAAATGCTTTAAAAGCATCTTTACTGAATGAGTCGCGGACAATAAAATTATTTGGAAGACTCGCTTTTGAATAGGCTTTGATATCTGCTTCAATCAATCGTTCTGAGCTGCTCAGTGTCTTTAATGTTCGAGATGCGATTATTGTTACATTAATTTTAGATTCATGCGCTTTTGCCCATAGGATACGGTATTCCGGCTTGGTTAAGGTACTTACATGCACCAAGTTCCTTATTTCATTTCTTTTGAAGTACTTTTCAGCTCCTCTTTCGTATAGCAATAAAGACCAAAGTTTAAAAACATCACGAAATCTGAAATAGAAACGATATACTTTCGGTAATCTTGATGTATTTTGTTTGATAAAAATTGAAAGCGTTACTGCCCTGTATAGCTGTATAATTCCATCTAATAAAGTGTTTTCGGTTCTAAAAACCACAACATCTTCTTTGTCAAAACCTCTAATCTTGTGTTCCTGACCCGAAAAAACCCGATATGGTTGGTAAAACTCATAATTATCTAATGGATCCAAACGATTACTGGTCGGGCTTTGGTTGACATCGAGCAAATTACCGCTGAATTTCGGGTTCCTTTTTTTTAAAAAAGATGGGAGATTTCTTTTAAATGAAATGCTTGAATGATACACAACTTTTAAGATCTCACGAATCTTCCCTTTGTAAAAACCCGAAGACATGATTGTTAACAAACCAAAACCTTTCAATTCTGTTATCGCGTCCATTGGAAGTGCATAGCTCAAAATAATCTTTTCTACACTATTAGCTTCTGATACAATTTTTGCTAGCTCAAGTAAATAGTACAACTTCACAAGGTCTGTAACATTCTCACCTCTTAAAAACTCAGAAGTATAACACCATAAAAAAGCACCTTTCTTATCATTGGGGTATAGGGATGCAGCTTGCATTAAATCCTTGTCAAAACGCTTATTTGCTCTTCTTAAAGCTTCAACTCGAGTTAAATAATCAAAATAAAGGTGCTCGCTCTGTCCATTTATATACAGATTCAATCCTTCTCCTTTATCAAACTTAATTTCGAGAATCATCCTTAAAACAATGGTTCTATACTTGTAAGAGCTTCTAATTTAGCGTTGTTATAGGCCATAAAGTGAATATTGGAACTATTTGCTGCTTCATAATCATTGTAACTATCACCAATCAAGACACACTCCTCTTTTTTATAACCGTGCATTTCAATCAGCTCTTTCACCCATTCTTTTTTGGGTTTAGGCGAGCCATGTATAGATGTAAATAAGTTATCAATCCCCATTGATTCACACAAAAATCGCAATTCATTTTGGTCTGAACCTGAAGTAATATGCATGATGTATTCCCCTTGATTTTCTTTGACAAAGTTTAAGGTTTCCTCCATCAATAATTCAGGGTTAACCAATAATTCCTTCATAATTAGAGAAAAGCGTTCCGCCCAAATAAGTATATCACTGTCAGATATGGACTTTTTTCTAATCTCTTCAAAAAAATATCGAAATTTTACATAACGAGATAAGCCCCCATTCGCTTGATGAAAGGCTAACAATTGATCTACCTCCTCTTTTGGAAACTCAGCTAATACATGTTCAAACCCTAAATCACGGATTGAGTTGGAATCCATTAAAACACCATCAAAATCCCAGAAAATTACTTTAATCATTTTGCTCGGAGAGTTTTAAAAGTACTTTGTCAATATCTTCCGGTACATCAACTGCAATTGAATCACTAGATAATTTAATCATTTTTACATCATAACCTAACTCGAGGAATCGAAGAATTTCGATATCCTCAATATCTTCTAATTCTGTTTTTTTTGTTTCCGATGCAAACTCAAGTAGTGCTTTTTTAGGAAAGGCATACACGCATACCTGTTTGTAAGCTTTTATGAATGTATCTATTTTGTTATTTGGAATAGCTCCCCTACTCATATATAAAAGTCTTCCATCGGGTCTGAAGACAACTTTCGGAATAGTTAAGCTCCTGTAATCAGTTTCATTATCTATCTCTGTGTATCCATTGATAATTTCTTCGTCTATATCGTTTAAAGCAGAAATAACATCTTTGATATCATTAGGATTCATAAGAGGCTCATCCCCTTGAACATTAATATAATAATCGAAATGATATTTCTTTGCAAACTCAGCTACTCGATCGGTACCCGTCAAACAATCTTTAGAAGTTATAATTACTTGGATTCCTTTTGATTGACAGTGTGAAACAATAATTTCATCATCCGTCAAAACAAATACTTTTTCCTTTGCTACTGCTTTGATAACCTGGCCCCATGTTCTCTCTATCAATGACTTACCCGCAATATCAATTAAGGGCTTGTTTGGTAATCTAGTTGAAGCCAATCGAGCCGGAATAACAACTACGTACGAATTCATAGTAATGAAAAAATTGATAAAGATGGAACAGGGTAGGAAGTATTAACTAAACTCACAGGCTGTATACCAGATGCTTCTTGAAACTTATTAAACAAATAAGTATTTTCTGCAAAGAGCTCTTGAGCTTTTTCATCCATCATTGCTTTTGCATAACCATCAAATCCTATTAAATATACATTTTGGGCATTTAAATTTTTAGCTACCTGAAGTGCAATAAAGCAGTGTGAATCAATATATTTCTTTGAGAATGTATCCTGATTAAGCTCAACTCCTTTGTCAATAAGTGTTGAAGGAATATACGTCCCCATTTTCCGGGGCGATGGCGGCAATACGCATAAATTGTCTAAAGGCAAATCGCCTTTAAATACCTCTTCCATCCGGTGCCCCTCATTTCCGACTAAGCAAAATATCTGCTGATTCTCAATTCCCTCAAATGTTAAAGCGTTTTTAGAGCTTGCATGAACGACAGTCACATTTTTATTTAAATTTAAAAATTGAATGATGGCCTCCTTATGAGCTTGAACACTAGGTCCACCACCTACTATTAAAACACTCTCCGACGAATGCTTATTTTCCCAATTTTTAACAGATATATTATCGCTAACCCCTTTTGCTTGATTTTGTAGCGCTCTTATTATAGAGTTAAATGAATAGTATCGCTTACCAACCCAATCCATCACATCCTTTTGAGGCAAAGAGTGTGCGCCAGATACCATGTAAGGCAAATTGGTACCCCATTCATAGGTTTTCTGCAATGCCGAGAAAGCGTCTACCACTTTAGAAAGCGGATTAAAATCAACCTCTAATTTTCCCTGGGCATTTAAAGCGGTTAATAATAACTCTGTTTTCACATTACCAGCACCTCTTCCCATACCCGTGACGGTCGCATCCACCATTGCGCAGCCCTCTTCAATAGCTGTTAAGGTATTGATCAAGGCTAATTCCATATTGTTATGCCCATGAAAGCCCAATGGAACATCAGGAATATAACTTCTTACCAACTGAATCGTTTCTTTCACATCTTGTGGATATACACCGCCATAAGAATCTACCATATAAAAGTAATCGGCTATGCCTTTCACCTTGGGTAATAATTCCAAAAAGTCTTTTTGACCTTTCCATTTAGACATGTACATCACGTTAAAGCCTACTTCAAAACCCATCTTTTTTACAGCTTCAGCCAACGTTAACGCCCTCCCAAATTGTTGGGGGTCTATAGCCAAACGCACCATATCAATCAAACCTAAACAAGGTGATAATAACTCTTGCACATGCTCAAGTCTAATATCCTTTTCGTTCAATATGATAACCAATTTCTTGGTGGTTTGCGCCTTTAAACGTTGCATAACATAAATAGGAAGATAAAAATATTCTCCGTAATACCCTTGTAAAGGGATCGAACGGTAACCGACCTCTAAATAATCGACAGGCAAATCGTTACATGCTTTGATATAGGTATTTACTAGGTTTCTATCAAAATCCCAATTAGTGTAATATCCACCATCTCGAAGAGAACAGTCTAAAATTTTCATAAAATCAATTACTAATATAAATGTTGATCATTTAATTTTTTAAAACTAACCTCTGCAAACCAGTTAAGAAGCAGTGGTAGAAACACAAACATATAGAGGAAAAATAATAATAAAGAGTATGTTTTTACAACACCCAAAACAAAGAAAAATATAAATGAGTACTTATAAAATAGTTTTAAATCCTCAAAATGAATGGAATTAATTGAACGTTTATAAAATGTATAAATTATGTAAAAGATAAAGGAAGCTCCTAATAGGCCATACGTTCCTAAAATATCCAAATAAAAATTATGCCCTCCAACATCACCCCCTCCAAAAAAAGGATTGGAAATAAATGCATCAAAAGATTTAGATGCTCTAATTTCATATCCCCCTAAGTACTGATTACCGTCTTGTAGTTTCGTATCTATATCAATAGAAAAATCTGTGCTTTCAAGGCTTCCATCAAGTCTCATAGCAATATTTGTGAGGCGAGGAGATAAAAAATCTGATTTTAAAAAATCAGCAGATGAATAAATAAAATTAATAATTAGTGGACTAAAAACTGAAAAAAGAAAAAATATAAAAAAAATTGAAAGAATTGATCTTTTAAAATCAGTTAAATACCATTTATAAGGCAATGCCAAAACTGCTATAAAAAACAATAATAGTGGGGTTGTAAAACCCATTTTATAGAATGCGTAAACCTGAATAACTAAAAAAACTATAATCATTTTTCTATCAAAGAAATAAAAACCTTTTTTAACATAAATGTAGATTAAAAACAAAGATGTAAGCATCCACATCAAAGAAAAAGCATAACCGCCAACTCCAATTGTCAAATAAAAATTTATTAATTCTGTATTCCCTTCTTTTGATAAAGCCCCAGCCATAGCCCTTGAAGCATCCGGAAAAAATTCCAAAGCTATTGAGGTAGTAATTGCCGTTATAATTAATCCCGCAATAAAAGTTTTTAAGAAGAATACACTCTTAGATCTATTTAAATTATAATATTCAAAATATGTAGAGCTAATTAAAATAGGAACTATGAAATTAGTGAATTTTCGCGCATTATCTTCGTTGTAAATGTTGAAAGATTGATAAATAAAATGAAGCAACAATAAAAAAAAAATTACAATAAAATTTCTTTTTAAAAATACCTTAGGGTTTAAGGTAAAAGATATTCCTAAAGCACCAATAAAAAATAATTCATAGTGAGGGACACGTGGTATTGACGAAATAGAAGGTAATAATGCGACAAGTATACTTATTACATAAAAATAGTGTAACATACTTATGAAATAATTTTCATATAATCCTCCAATGTACCCATATCAATCCAACTTTTTTCACTTACTGGAAAAACACCAACCTTTCTATTTTGCTTTATCAATTTTTCAATCAGGTGTGTAATATGGAAGAATTCATTCACTGGCACATCTTTAAGCACACTTGGCTCCAAAATATACATACCTGAATTAATCTGAAAAGTAAATACTGGCTTTTCAGAAAGTCCTTCCAACATACCATTTAATCCTGTGGTAAGAGTGCCATAAGGAATTTCAATATTCTTCATAGCAGAAATCAAGGTTATTTCATTCTTATTTTCCCAATGATATTTCAATATCTCTGCATAATCTTGTTCGATTAAAATATCGCAATTAGATACAAAAAAGGTAGAATCCAATTTATCTTTTAATAAATGTAAACTACCGGCAGTTCCTAACGGCTTATCTTCTTTAAAATAGTCGATGGTATATGGCAAATTTTGTTGTGTTAAATAATACTCAATCAATTCAGCTTTAAAATTTACACTGACATGGAATTTATTGGATCCATGGCGATTAAATCGATAAAATATCTCTTCTAACATCGATTTATCCCCTATAGGTAACAAAGGTTTAGGAAAAACATTGGTTAATGGTCTTACACGGCTACCATACCCTCCCGCCATAATTACAATAGGTAAATCAAACTGGTCTAAAGGAATTTTGTCCTGTTTTTCAAAAATATCCTCCCAAAAAATAACGTCAACTATCTCTCTATTCTCATTTACGATCGGCATGAACTCTGCGCGAATAGAAAGCATTATTTTTTTTATATCTTCTTTACTATCTATAGGTTTTGCAATGATATAGTCGCTTCTTAAAATATTATTTATTCCTGAATCGAGCGAATAACCATTTAAAATAGCACGCTGAATATCACCTATGGAAAGTAAACCATAATAAAATTGACTATTATCAATTACAATTAATAATTTTGTTCGAAGTTCATCCATTGTTTTCATAGCAAAAGATATTGATGAACCTCTGTGAATAAAATACTTTGCAAATACCATAGTTATTTCACTTTTCTAGCTGGAACACCAACAAAAGTACCACATTCTGTAATATCTTTAGTGACTACAGCTCCAGCTCCAATAATAACATTATTACATATTTTTAACTCTGGGAGGATAGTGGCAGATGCGCCAATATAACACATTTCACCTATTGAAACTCGACCTAATACTGTGCACGAAGGTGCTAAAGTTGTAAATGATCCAATTTTTGAATCGTGCATAACGCATGCATTAACATTTACCTTAACGAATGAACCTAAAACTACATTTGAAGAAATATATGCTCCATTTTGTACTAAACTACCATCATTAATAATCGCTGTTCTTGAGATTTTAGCTGTATCTGAAAGTAATCTTGGAAAACGAAATGAATATTTTTCTAGGTTATCAAATATTTTTTTCCTTACAATTGGTAAATCTGGAGTAATACAAAAATCTATATTTTTCACTTTATCAAAAAAAATATTAACATTATCATCACATCCTAAATAAATGGTATTCTGACCTACATCTTCTCTATCAATTACATATACTTTATCAAATTGAATTTCATAACATAATTCAATGATTTCTGAAAACCCTCCTACAAGAACTATTTTCTTTTCCATAAATAAACTAACTAAGCAAAGATGTAATATTAAATATATTTTCCTTAGAAAGCGCTGCAAACATTGGTAGCGTAATCATTGAATTTACCATTTGGTCTGTTTTTGGTAATTCTAAATAATACTTTTGATAGACGCTAAAACGATGTACTGCTGGATAATGCATGCTCGTTTGCACACCATATGTAGCAAGCATATCTCTAATTACATCACGCTTTTCAGCTTCTGTTTTTTTCAATACAATTGGAAAAATATAGTTAGAAGTAAAATCTGAATGATTCTTAAATGGTATTATGATATCAGGTTTTGAACTTAACTGCGTTATATACTCCTTTCTAACAATGGCTCTCTGATCTAAATCAGCCTGAATTTTATCTAATTGAACAAGCCCAATGCTAGCACGTATATCATCCATACGGTAATTATATCCGAAGTCTACAACATCATAGGCAGTAGCATGGCCTTTTGCGCGTTCATAAGACATAGAAGTCATACCGTGAGACCGTAAAAGCTTTGCCCTATTATAATACTCTTGAGAATTTGTTACAAGCATACCTCCTTCTCCTGTACTAATATTCTTGTTTGAAAAAAAACTAAAGCATCCAACGTCTCCAATCGTTCCTAATTTTTTTCCTTTGTATTCAGAAAGAGGAGCGTGACAAGCATCTTCAATGACTTTTAAATTATGCTTGTGGGCAATATCCATAATAGCATCCATATCACAGGGAAAACCAGCATAATGCATAACTACAATTGCTTTTGTTTTCTTGGTGATTTTTGACTCAATATCTTGGGGACAGATAACTGGTCGCTCAACACTTTCTATATCTGCAAATAATGGTATTGCATCGACATATCTAATAGAATTACAGGTAGCCACAAATGTCAAAGAAGGACAAATCACCTCATCACCTGGCTCAATACCTACTAATTTCATCGCTAAATGTAATGCGACGGTACAATTACTAAGAGCTACTGCATGATTTACATTAAGCATTGAAGCAAACTTTGTTTCAAACTCAGCGGTTTTTGGACCAGTAGAAATCCATCCTGACTTAATGGTTTCTAATGCTGCTTGTTGTTCCAGCTCATCAAAATTGAGATTGAAAAGGGGAATTGAATATGCCATTTTTTTAAAAATTAATTGGTTAAAATATTATTGTAACCTGCTTCTAACTGCTTCCTAAAATTTTGATTACTGTTTAAGTTAATGATATAGTTATAAGCTCTCTCTTTTAAACTTTCCTGCGCCTCTAAATCGTTGTATAAATTAATTATTGAAGTTGTCAATTGAGCTATATCATTAGTAGGTACTAAAATTACGTTTTCATTTTGGCTGTTAAGCATCGGTAAGCATCCTGTAGCATAAGTTATTACAGGAAGCTTCATTGCCATACTTTCTCGCACTGTACTAGCGAGAATCTCACTATGAGTTGGTAATACATAAATCTTCGCTTCTTGCGCCTTTTGATACAACGCTTCCTGAGTTTCCATAAAACCTGCCCATGCCACTTGTTTTGAAATACCTAATTTTTCAGCTTTGGTAATTAGCTCATTTTGATATTCTTTATCACAAGGACCCATCACCAAAAGACTTAATTCTAAATCTTGACTTTTTATTAAATAAACTGCTTCGAGTAAATCTTCTATTCCCTTTGATTGAGTGACTCTTGCGTAAAATAGTAAGTCATACTTTTTTTTAATAGAACTATTATCTTTCGGAAGATTTATTGGGTATATAAGAGGATAAAATTCCGCATTTGGAGAGTGTTTTAAAACTATACCATCCATCCAAGAGCACGTTGTAAAAAAGCGTTTGGCAGATTTTATTACCTCATTCTGAATGTGGACGCGGACTTTTGGTGCTGCATTTGCGCCTTCCTCAATTTTAAAGCCTTGTATGCTTATAATTGTCTTTTCTTTTTCTTTGTCATTCAAGTCAAGAAAAATGGAAGCAATGGGTATTTCTGCTCCCCAAAAATGAATTACATCTGGATTAATTTTTCTTAATATTTTCAGTGCTGGACCTCTAAGGTTTTTATAATGTGTCCAATGATCTAATGGAAACCATGAAGGCCATCCGTTACCAAAAAAGGGAATACCTTGATTAAAAAAATGATAGTGTATGTTATCGGTATTAAATTTTTTATAGCTATCAATATAATAGTGTGCTGAAATAATGTGTATTTCATAATTTTTATTTCCAGCGAAGGATTTAACAGCTGCAGGAATCCAAGGAGCAAAGGGTTTTGTATACCTTTTTGTTTTAATAATTTCTTGGACCTCTAAACTTGAAAATCCTGTAAACCAAACAATTTTTTTGACACTCACTTTAGTAACGTTCTTTTGATTTTTGATATAATTCTTTTAAAAATGGGTGCTTTATAATTTATATGATTATTAAAATGAAATTTATCATAAACCGCATTTACTTCTATTTTCATTGGATGCGTTGAAACTGAAAAATCATAATCAACAGGTCGAAAGTGAACATCTAAATGTCCTTCTTTATCCACTCTTGAACTTTCAACTCCAATATTCATAGCAAGGTTATTTTTCGGAGTAATTGTAAGTAGTCCATTTAAATAGTTGTAAAGAAAAAACTGAGGCCCCCAAGCATTCATTACACCATTATCAATTTTAGTTTTAACATTATAGTAGTAATTAGACATGTACTTCATCTCGGAAGAACCTAAATTCAATTCTTTAAGAATTTTCTCTACATTTTTACCTTTCAAAAAATTAAGATCAACATCAAATCCTTCCCATGTTCTTTTCCATAAGGCCCATCCCCAAATATGAGTATACCTTGAAAAATAATAATCAGTAGCTGAATCAATGGGAGTGTAATTATTGGCTGTAATAATTCCTACTTGAGGATTATCTTTGTATCTTTCAAGCATTTGGTCAGCAAATATAAAAAAAGATGGCCCTGCAATGATGTCATCTTCGATCACAATCAACCTATCAACTTTTTTGAAAATTTGAGTTATGGCTTGACTGATATTTAACTTACAACCCATATTATGTTTAGGAATTATAAACTCAATATCACAATCCCAATTAATATTTTTAATTATTTCAATTACTTGATTGTTTTTTTGAACTTCTGCTTCTCCTTTTTCAGGCCTGGGTGCATCTATAGCCGCAAATATTTTTAAAGGCTTAACTGACATTAAAGAATCTATAACCTTTTGAGTTGTATCGGGTCTGTTAAAAGCGATTAATAAAATAGGAATTTTAAAACACATTATTTCTTGAATAAATTTAAAACAATTTTTTTCTCGCTTTCCTTCATACTAAAAAGGTAAAATGAAGTACTGAAAAGAAAAACGAATAATGTGCTAGATAATATAAACAAATAAAATGGAGTTAAAGTAGTTGAAAATAATAGTATTGAAGGAATTACTGTTAACATAATAAGTGGAATTACTTTGAAAGTAGTATTACTTAAAAAGCTTAAGATATTCAGGTTTAATATTAACTTCCCAAATAGAAGCCTGTTCATTAAAATGAAAAGTGAAAATAATATTCCAACCAAGTAAATTGCCACAGGGTTCGAGTAAAAATTAAGAGCTATATAAACCGAAAAAGCACTTATTATTCTGATAGTTGTTTCTGATATTTGAAAAGATTTTATTTTTCCAGTCGCTTTTATTGCAGTAGTGATTTCAAAGGATAACTTTTCAATGAATAAAATGACTATCAGTAATTTTGTGAAAATTATTGTAAAAGGGGGAACATCTTTTAACCACAAATTGACCAAAAAATCAACATTTAAAAAAAAAGGAATCCCTATTAATGCGAATAAAAAAATGGAATATTTAGTACTTAACTCTGAAATACGTAACATCCTTAGTCTATCCCCACTGCCTTCGCTTTTCATTATTTGAGGATTAATTGCACGTGTTAAACTTACCGATACCATATTAATTTTTGAACTAATATTCGAGGATAACCCTTCAGAAGCGTTCAGTGATACTCCAAAAAAATAGTTTATGAATACGCCATTTAATCTTGTTGTAGCCATAGCTCCTAAGCTACCAAAAATATTCCAAGAGGTATATGCAATTATGTCGTTAAAAATTTTTTTATCAAAAAAGGTTTTCAATCTGATTTTACATTCATGATACTTGAAAACTGAGAAAAGTTGCTTTGTAAATCGAACAGATAATTCAATTATTAAAAGAATTATACCATATTTTACTAAAACATTATCAGTTGAATAAGATAAGTAAATAGCTCCTGCAAATCTCAAAATCACAGCAGCTAAATCTACCACAGACATTGCTAACAAATCCTCATGAGCATTCATCACTGCGTCATAAGGTACGCTGATTATTGAAATGAATGTTGTAAGTACCATTAGATGAAACAATATCCATGCTTCATTTATCTTATCATTGGGTATTTTTAATATTTGTTCAAAAAAAACATACCCACCAATTTCCATGAATATAACAACTAGGAATGCTAAACCAAAATGGAGAAGAAGCGTTGTATTAAATGTTTTTAAGCTGATTTCTAAATTATTTTTCCCCAATGCATGTGCAATGAATCTCATTGAAGCACTTGACATATTTGAGTTAAGGATTCCTAACATACCAATTACTCCACTAATTAATGCAAAAATCCCGAAATTAACTTCTCCTAAAGCATCCAGTATTATTCTTGTTGTAAACAACCCAAAGGCCATACTTAAAATAAGCTGAACATAAAGTATTGCCGTGTTATTTATAACTTTCTTACTAGCTAGCAATAGAACTACATTTTAGCATCTAAATATTTCCCTGTTTCCTTGTGCCCGAATTCAGGAATCATCCAGTGAAACAAATCAACAATTTCTTGTTTTGACCATGCTCCTTTAATTCGTAAATCCTTAATTGCATTTTCGAAATGAGTAAGCTTATCGAGTTCGATATTCAGCTTATTTTTAATCACCCCTAAATTTTCAAAGCGTTCCATATCGAGAATCTCCATATCCGTAAAAAACTCTTCGAAATCCTTTTCTCCTGTAGTATCGCTCTTAGTAAATAAACAAGGCCAGTACTTTCGATTAGTGTCTGCTAAGTGGTGATTTGTATTGAAAAATTGCCGTGCTTCTTCCTCTGATAAGGAGATATAAGGTTCATACCCTAATTGCTTCAGGTAATTGACCGCAATTTCTGCAAAGGTGATCAAATGTAAAGTTTCACTCAGTTTAGGAAAAAAAATATCTCGATTTTCACCAAAGACGCAGGACATTAAACATAATTCGCCTGACTCTTGAGGTACTACAAAGTATCTTTTAATGTCATTTGGTGCGACTATTGGCTGGCGCTTTTGAATTCGCTGATTAAAGCCATGAAGTAATGACCCATCTGAAAAAGCCACATTAGCAAACCGAGCAGTTGAAATTTCAATTTCCGTACTTCTACGCATCAAAAACATTTCCATAATGCGCTTGGAAGCCCCCATCATATTGACAGGGTTTGCTGCCTTGTCTGTAGAAACGCAAAAGTATTTTTTTACTCCTTTTTTGATAGACTGCTGAATGGTTTTATCGGTATTAAACACATTCACTTGAATCATGCGCATCAAAGTAAAAGGATCTTTTTCAGAGCGCACATGTTTCAAGGCAGAAAGATTCAAAACATAATCATAGGCACCATCAGCTTCGATAAATGCATCATACTCCAACGACCCTATGTCGAGGGCAAAGGTCTGAAAATCGCCTGCTATATATCCAAAAGAACTTCTGATATCTCTCACCAGCTCAACCATGTTGTTTTCACTGATATCTACCACATGAAGTTTCAACGGATTCCTCTTAAATATCTCTTTAGTGACAGCTTGACCTATTGATCCAGCTCCTCCAATAACCAAAAAACGCGATGAAGAAACCTTTTCACTAAGTATCTCCTCATGATTACTGATATCCTGATTGAATAAAAGTTGGTTTCTACCGATTAGATTAAGGATGTTCATGATCTTAAATTATGAAAAAAATAGATGAGTATTTACTGTTTTTTGACCGAAGATGTTATCTGTCACTTTAAAACGTATTAGTCTAACTTTGTTTTGCTTCGGCCTGAAATTCTTTTTCAAGAATAATCGCCTTATCTAAACGCACCTTTTATTTCACCGATCCTGTCTACCAAAGGTAGGAGACATATTTCTACATCTATCGCGCAGCATATTTCTCTCTATACCCCCAACTTCTCTCTATCAATTCCCTTCCACGCTACCACCTACCAAACTTACATCTCTGCCTACAGCTTCGCCCTCTCAGTCCCATCGTAGGGAAGGACCTAGCGGTAAAAAGTAATTAATCGCATACCTGGGAGCATCTACAGGAGATGGCTGCAAGCAAGAGTATGCAATAGGTGTACATCTAAAGTTAACAGGTATCTTGGTAAAGATCCTTGTTAGCTTACAATCTCTTGGTTTTTTTTGGGTCTAAAATGTGTTGACAAGCACACATGCCTTCTACGCTGTGCATTTTTAAGAAAAAATAATTTCTTGAAAAATGCCTACTCCACTCCGCATGCTTGAAAAGTAAATGGGTTGATTCCATAGATTTTTTAAAACAGTTCAAAAATAGGTAAAAACAAATTCCCAATGTTCTAAATTGAGTAAGTGTTTAAAATTAGGCAAAAAGTGTCGGTTTTTGTAAATAAGCGTTGAAGATATTTTAAATTAAAAGTGTCGTTTTTAGAAAAAAAGGGAAAAGGGGGTTGGCAGTGAACAGTGAACAGTTAGCAGTGGGCAGTGAATAGTGAGCAGTGAACAGTGAACAGTGAACAGTTTGGAATGTGGAATGAGGAATTAGGAATTAGGAATGAACGAGGGTTATATAAAAAAAGAGGGTAGTGAATAGTGAGCAGTGAACAGTGAGTAGTGAACAGTGAGTAGTGAGCAGTGAACAGTGAATAGTGAATAGTGAACAGTTTGGAATGTGGAATGTGGAATGAGGAATTTAGAATGAGGAATGAGGAATTTAGAATTAGGAATGAGGGATGAAGGATGAGGGATGAAGGATGAGGGTTGGATTATTCTTGAATTAAGACGGTTATGTCCTTGAATTTAATTTTTAACCACGAATGGAGCGAATTACACTAATTTCGAATAAATGGTAAGGAGCTTTGTGTAATGTCTCTTGTCTTAAAAATTCACCTCGCATGGCTCGCAATTGCACGAAGTCCTCCAAAAAACATTCATCTGCGGATTTTTCTGCGCTTTCTGTGTTTTCTGTGAGAGGCTTTCAGCAGATATAATAAGGATTTGTAATCCTCTAGGTAAATTGTTTTTTTGGTAAGGATTTTTTGTTTTTTGGGTATCTATAAGCTGCATAATGAACTTAAACCATTGATGCTCTTCACCTTCATTGTCGTTACTTTTTGCCCACCACGAATGGAGCGAATTACACTAATTTCGAATAAATGGTAAGGAGCTTTGTGTAATGTCTCATGCCTTAAAATTTCACCTCGCATGGCTCGCAATTGCACGAAGTCCTCCGAAAAACATTTCTCTGCGGATTTTTCTGCGCTTTCTGCGCTTTCCGCGAGAAGCTTTCGGTTTTTCTGACCTCCCCCCCGCCAGTACTGCCAACGGTTGGTGGTTAAAAATCTATTTCAAAAATCCCTGATAAGCCTGAAGGGCTTAAATCTTGAGTAGCCCCGGGTAAGGTGTTGCAGTAATTGTTTTATTCACTGACATCTCCTCATACCGCAACCCGGGGACAGGGATCGCCTCCAGGAACCAGAGGCTCGCACGATGATTGCCTTCGAGCTAAAGATCGGTTTTCGAGCCGATACGGCGGTAATTGTCTTTAGATCACTATTTTCGAGATTCCCAATCCTCTAGGTGAATTGGTTTTTTTGGGGATTTATTAGCTCAATTTGAACCAAAATGATTAATGCAATTTGCTCTCATTGTCGTTACTTTTGTCATTGCCACAAAAGCAACCAAAAAGGCTAGTCAGAAAAATCCTTCCACGCTCTAGGCCACCGCTGGCCTGTCTGCCGTGAATACCTAGAGTATAATTATATCATCGACAGGCAGGCCTGTCTGCCGTGAATACCTAGAGTATAATTATATCATCGACAGGCAGGCCTGTCTGCCTATAAATTAACACTTTTCGATCTGCATCGACAGGCAGGCCCGGTTTTCTGACGTCCCGCCCGCATCAGTACTACTATCAGATAATCTTAAAATAAACATTCAGGATGGAGTTTGACCCCCTTGGGGTCTTAAGCAAGGAAAAATCAACCCATTATCAACCACGGGTTAAAAACCCGTGGCTATTGAGAAGTTTGACTCTTTCAGAGTCTTTCAAATACCCTTCAAAATCTTTTTTTCGCGGATTCTGCGCTTTCTGCGAGAGACTTGTTAAAAACCCGTGGCTATTGAGAAGTTTGAGTCTTTCATATACCCTTCAAAATCTTTTTTCCGCGATTTCTGCGCTTTCTGCGAGAGACTTTCGGTTTTTCTGACCTCCTCCCCGCACGTACTACCTGCGGTAAGTGAATAGTGAGCAGTGAACAGTGAACAGTGTAGTAACAAAAATCGATTAACTTAAGGAAAATCAAGTCTTGTTTCTTGTCTCTTGTTTCTTTTTTCTTAAATCTCGCCTTCTACCTTAAGGTAGGCAAGCTCGTTTCTCGCTTCTCGCTTCTTATGTCTTGTCTCTTGATTCTTGGTTCTTGGTTCTTGGTTCTAAATCTAAAATCTAAAATTATAAATCTGCGCCAAATCTGTTCAATCTCCTAGATCTGTGAGAGGCTATTTCCGTCAGGAAAAATCTATGGGAATTGGGGTATAAAAAAGAAATGTTTTGTGTACTCTCCATTGCTCATTCTTAATTCCAAACTATTCACTTTCAACTGCCAACTGCTCACTTTTCACTGTTCCCTACAATCTAACCTTTTAACAGCCACAACCACAGGGGCATGATGGTGATTGTTTTATCATCTATCGTCAGGCTATCGCTTTCGTCCTCTGTTAAGATGAGTCCTTCCTTGAGTTCATAGGCTGCCATGGCATCAAGCAAGCCATGGAGTTCACGTTGTCTTGTTTTGTCATCGTAGAGCGACCAGCAAACTTGTATGGCTTGAGTGATCCTGTTTTTTTCTTTGATCACAAAGTCACATTCAAACTTGTTATGATGGTAAAAAACTGTTTTTGCTTGTCTTTTCAACTCCAAAAAAACTAAGTTTTCGAGCATTCTTCCTTGATTTTCGCTGTGTTGAAAACTAAGTTGACGCATCAACCCCAGGTCTATTCCGTACACTTTTTTGGGATTATGAAGCTGCTTTTTTACCGATGTATCATATTTCGAAACCAAACTCAACATATAGGCATCTTGCAGAAATCCCAAGTATTGCTTGACGGTGGTGGCATTTTTCACCCCGATTACTTTTGCCAGGCTATTATACGAAATTAATTTGCTCGTATTGCTCGTGACGAAAAACATCAACTCCAAGAGTTCTTGCTCGTTGGTTATGCCATTTCTCACCATTACATCACGATATAACACACTTTCGTAGAGGGACTTTAAGTATTCCGGATGCTTTGTTTTTAAAAAAGCAGGAAAGCCACCGAGTGTAAAATAGTCATTAAATGATGCTTTCAGCAGCGATTTATGGTCTGTATTGAAAGGATCGAGTGAATTGAGATCCATTTGATTCAGTTTCAGGTATTCTCGAAAGGAAAATGGATAGAGTTCCACCTGTTGATAGCGTCCTGTCAAATGGGTGCCCAACTCTTTGCTCAACATCGATGCATTGGAACCAGTGATATACACTTTATTTCCGTAGTCATGCAGCCGCCTCACAAAGCGCTCCCAACCGCTGATATTTTGTATTTCATCAAAATAAAACGTGGTTTGCTTGCCATACCGTTCTCCAAAAAGTTCTACAAGCTGTTGGAAATCATCTACTTTAAAGTGAATTAACCGTTCATCATCAAAATTCAGGTAATAGTCTTGTTCATTGTTTTTTGCCCGTATCGCTTGCAACAAGGTAGATTTACCGCAACGCCTAATCCCAGAAATCACCACTACACTATCATCTGCTGCAATCGAGATATGCTGTCGTTCAATAGCTGATGGCTGCCATTTGAGCGCTTGTTGATCACTGATGACGGTTTGCAGCAATAATTTTTGCATGGGTTGTTTTTCTAACAAATTTAAAAGATTTCTATTTATAAAGGAAACTTTTGATAGTTAATCGCTATTTCAAATAGCAATTGTTGGTTTTGTTGGATTGTTTATTGCTTGGAACCACGAATTGCGCAAATTTCCCGCTGTCCGAGATTTGCAATCCTCTAGGTGATTAGATTTTTTTGGGGATTTACTAACTCAATTTGAACCAAAATGATTAATGCAATTTGCTTTCATTGTCGTTACTTTTTGCATCGCCCAAAAAGTAACCAAAAAGGCTAGTCAGAAAAATCCTTCTCCCCGCAGGGCCCACGCCGGCGCGGTTTTCTGACCTCCTCCCCGCATCAGTACTACTATCAGATAATCTTAAAATAAACATTAAGGACTTTTTTATCTGTCCAAATATAAAACCACCTATCTGCGCCAAATCTGTTCAATCTCCTAGATCTGTGAGAGAATTCGGTTTTTCTGACCTCACGCCCCCCCGCTAGTCCTACCAGCGGAATTTAGAATGAAGAATGGGGAATGAACGAGGGTTATATAAAAAGAGAGGGTAGTTTTTATTTCGTTCACTGTTTAATGTGTTGAATTACAAGACGGATTTTAAGAGTGAATGGCATAGCCATGATTGACATATTAGCCTCGGGTTTCAACCCGAGGAAGGAGGTTACACCCCTGATCCAGAGGCTCGCACGATGATTGCCTTCGAGCTAAAGATCGGTTTTCGAGCCGATATGGACGTGAATGTCTTTAGATCACTATTTTCGAGATTTCCAATCCTCTAGGTGAATTGGTTTTTTTGGAGATTTATTAGCTTAATTTGAACCAAAATGATTAATGCAATTTGCTTTCATTGTCGTTACTTTTGTCATTGCCACAAAAGTAACCAAAAAGGCTAGTCAGAAAAATCCTTCCGCCCGCAGGGCCAGCGCCGGCCCGGTTTTCTGACCTCCTCCCCGCATCAGTACTACTATCGGATAATCTTTGAATAAACATTCAGGATTTTTTTTCTGAATTAATCTAAAATTATAAATCTGCGCCAAATCTTTTCAATCTCCTGGATCTGTGAGAGAATTCGGTTTTTCTGACCTCACGCCCCCCCGCTAGTGCTACCAGCGGAATTTAGAATGAAGAATGAGGAATGAACGAGGGTTATATAAATAGAGAGGGTCGTTTTTAAATCGTTTACTGTTAAATGTATTGAATTTTAAGGGTGAATGGCATAGCCATGGTTGACATATTAGCCTCGGGTTTCAACCCGAGGAAGGAGGTTACACCCCTGATCCAGAGGCTCGCACGATGATTGCCTTCGAGCTAAAGGTCGGTTTTCGAGCCGATACAAACGTGATTGTCTTTTAAATTGAATTACTGAAATAAGATCTTTTTGGTATGTTTATAATTTTTGGATGGAGGTAAGAGATTGTACGATTTTTACTTACATGTTCGTTACTTTTTGCATTGCCCAAAAAGTAACCAAAAAGGCTAGTCAGAAAAATCCTTCTCCCCGCAGGGCCCACGCCGGCGCGGTTTTCTGACCTCCTCCCCGCAAGTGACACCAACGGCTTACCGTATAAAATGTGAAAAGGACTTTTAGAAGAAAATTAGAGACAAAAACAAAATCAAGGTGATGTTTGACCCCCTTGGGGTTTTAAGAAACCCTTTATCAAGCACGGATTAAAAACCCGTGGCTATTGAGAAGTTTGAGTCTTTCATATACCCTTCAAAATATTTTTTCCACGATTTCTGCGCTTTCCGCGAGAAGCTTTCGGTTTTTCTGACGTCCCGCCCGCATCAGTACTACTATCGGATAATCTTTAAATAAACATTCAGGGTATAGTTTGACCCCCTTGGGGTCTTAAGCAAGGAAAAAACAACCCATTATCAAGCACGGGTTAAAAACCCGTGGCTATTGAGAAGTTTGAGTCTTTCATATACTCTTCAAAATCTTTTTTCCGCGGATTCTGCGCTTTCCGCGAGAAGCTTTCGGTTTTTCTGACGTCCTGAATGTACCAGTGCTACCGGAGATAAGTGAGCAGTGTAACAAAAATCAGTTAATTAAAGGAAAATTAAGTTTTATCATCTTCTAAAAGCTTGTTTAGCTCATTCTCAAGTTGTTCTTTATCAGGTAAATAAAGTTGATATTTACTCACAAAAAGTTGATTACTTATGCTCTCTGTTGCATACTCCACTAAAACGTGGTCTTTAGCTGCTCCTAAAACTATTCCAATGGGTTCGTTGTCTCCCTCGGTGCTTACTTCTTTCTTAAAATAGTTCAGATACAAGTTCATTTGTCCAACGTCTTGATGCGTTACTTCTCCACGCTTCAAGTCAATGAGAACAAAACACTTTAAGATACGGTGATAAAAAACGAGGTCAACAAAAAAATGTTTGCCACTGATTGATATTCGATATTGCCGTTTCTCAAACGTAAAGCCTTTACCAAGCTCCAATAAAAAATGTTGAAGATTGGTAATCAGTTTTTCTTCCAGCTCACTTTCTAAAAAATGATGGCTTTCTGGAATATTCAAAAACTCCAAAACATAAGGGTCTTTGAAAATATCGTCTGCCTTTTGAATTTCTTGTCCTTGCTCAGAAAGTTCCAGAACACTTTTCTTGTCTTTACTTAATGCCAAACGATGAAACAGCATACTTTTCATTTGGCGTTTGAGTTCTCTAACGCTCCAGTTTTCTTTTTCTGTTTGTTTAGCGTAAAAGCTGATTTCAAGTTCATTGTCAGAACGTAAAATCTCAAAATAATGGCTCCAACTCAATACGTTAGACAGTGTCTCACTTTTTGGGAAATATAGATACAATTTCCTCATATACAATAGGTTAGACCTACTAAATCCCTTTCCATAACGTCGTGTTAAGTCTTTGGAAAGCTGCTCAAAAAGAAAAGTTCCATACGCTGCTTTTTCTTTACCACCTTGCTCAAATTCAACGATATGTCTCCCGATTAACCAATATGTCTGAACTAAAATACTGTTTACCGACTTAGCAACTTGCTCTCTTCCTTTTTGGAGAAGTCCTCCAATTTGGTTTATTAAGTCTGTATATTTTGATTGATCAATATTCATTTCTTCAAAGGTAAAAAATTGATTTTGAAAACGGTCTTGTCACATACAGAATTCTCCTTTTTGAAGAGTTACTCATGTCTTACCGCTAATATCAGCTTCCTTCCTTTCGAGATAAAGTGCGAAGAATACCTTCCATTTTTTTTAGTTCAACGGTCTTTGGGGCTGTCCGAGATTTGTAATCTCAGTCAGGAGATAATGAGGAGTGAACAGTTGGGAATGAGGAATTTGGAATGAAGAATGAGGAATGAACGAGGGGTATATAAAAAGTGAACAGTGAGCAGTGAACAGTTGGGAATGTGGAATGTGGAATTTAGGATGAGGAATGAACGAGGGGTATATAAAGAGTGAACAGTGAGCAGTGAACTGTGGGCTGTGGACAGTTAAGAGTGAACAATTAGGAATTAGGAATGAAAAATTTGGGATGAATGGTGTTAAATGTCATTTGGGGGTAGATTTTAATCTATGAATTGCCATGTAAGTTAGCATTAAGTGGCTTAGCCACGACCGACATTCTTGCCATGGGTTTTAACCCATGGATGGGAATCTTGTCCTAGAACCAGAGGCTCGCACGATGATTGCCTTCGAGCAAAAAAGCGCTTTCCGAGCCGATAGGGACGTGATTGTCTTTTAATGTAATTACTGTAATTTGATTTTTTTATGTTTATAATTTTTAGATGGAGGTAATAGCTTTTGGGATTTTTACCTACATGTTCGTTACTTTTTGCATCGCCCAAAAAGTAACCAAAAACGCTAGTCAGAAAAATCCTTCTCCCCGCAGGGCCCACCCCGGCGCGGTTTTCTGACGTCCCGCCCGCCAGTACTGCCAACGGTTGGCGGTTAAAAATCTATCTCAAAAATCCCTGATAAGCCTGAAGGGCTTAAATCTTGAGTAGCCCCGGGTAAGGTGTTACAGTAATAATTTTATACACTGACATCTCCTCACACCGCAACCCGGGGACAGGGATCGTCTCCAGGATCCAGAGGCTCGCACTTGGATTATCTTCAAGCAAATAATCGCTTTCCGAGCCGATACGGCGGTAATTGTTTTTAAATCTGACCAAAAACCTAGACTTCTCTTTTGTAAGATTTTTGTTATTTATAAGCACTAATTGTTAACTAGGATATTGCTACTATTTACTCTTATTGTCGTTACTTTTTGCATCGCCCAAAAAGTAACCAAAAAGGCTAGTCAGAAAAATCCTTCTCCCCGCAGGGCCCACGCCGGCGCGGTTTTCTGACCTCCTCCCCGCATCAGTACTACTATCGGATAATCTTTGAATAAACATTCAGGATTTTTTTTATCTCCAAATATAAAACCATCAATCCGTGTCAAATCTGTTCAATCTCCTGGATCTGTGAGAGAATTTCGGTTTTCTGACCTCTTCCCCGCAAGTGCTACCAACGGCTTCATATACCCTTCAAAATATTTTTTCCGCGATTTCTGCGATTTCTGCGAGAGGCTTTCGGTTTTTCTGACCTCCTCCCCGCCAGTACTGCCAGCGGATAATCTCTAAATAAACAATCAAGGTGATGTTTGACCCCCTTGGGGTCTTAAGCAAGGAATAAACAACCCATTATCAACCACGGGTTAAAAACCCGTGGCTATTGAGAGGTTTGACTCTTTCAGAGTCTTTCTAATACCCTTCAAAATCTTTTTTCCGCGATTTCTGTGTCTTCTGCGAGATGTCCTTTCTTCTAAACACCCAAAGAAGCTAATGAAATGACATTTATTCCATCTGGGCGACAGTAACTCATACCTGTCCCTGTTATAATGTTCAGTGACTTTGGTTTTTCCATTTTGTCTGTGTCTATGGCAGTAGCAAATTTTTTTAGATTATCTGCGGCCTCTTCAATAAAACCTACACCCAACTTAATTTCAAAAGCTGCATAATCACCATTGCGTTTCTGCACAATAGCATCCACCTCATTTCCATATGAATCGTTGTAATGAAACACAGTAGCATCATTTGCTTTGGCATAGACATTCAATTCATGAATGGCCAATGATTCAAAAAGAAAACCTGTATATTTCAAATCTTTAATTAAAGCCTCTTTATCCAAACCCAACACTGCCACGGCTAATGAAGGATCACATAAGTGTCTTTTGGGAGACTTGCGTAAGGACGCCGCCGATCGAATATGAGGATTAAACGCCGGTTGCTCGTACAAAATCATTAATTTGGATAAAGCGTCTAAGTAATCGGAAAGCGTATTTCTTGAAAGCTCGTTACTTTCATTCATTTTTACATCTTTCTCTAAAGTGGAGTTATCAACTATTGTTGCACTATTTCTAGCTAAAGAGCGTAGTAAACTTCGCACTTTAAAAGGATTCCTCTTGACTCCAGATACTTGGCTCATATCTACTTCGCATAGCAAATCCACATAGCCTCGATTCAAATTCAATGCATTTTTGTAGTTCTCATGAATCAAGGCTGGCCAACCACCAATACATATTCTTTCAATGATAAATTCCAGCGAAATAGCAGGTTCGTAGTATTCTCTCCTATTACCCTGAAGCAAATCAGATAGTTTTACCATTCCACTGGAGTAGTCTAATTCTTGCCAGGTCATGGTTTCCATTTGTAAGACTGTAAATCGTCCGGCACCACTATGAAGCTTAACTTTTTCGGGTGGGTTAGCAGAACCGGTAAGTATGTATAAACCTTTGGACTTCAGTTCATCCACTTCGTGCCTCACGTAATTCCATATCTCAGGTTGCTCTTGCCACTCATCGATCAACCTTGGGGTCTCTCCTTCTAATAATAACCGTGGATTAGTTTTCATGATTGTGGAAACCTGTGGATCTCTATCCATTCTCAGGATGCTCTTTGCATATTGTAAAGCTGTTTCTGTCTTCCCGCAGGATTTTGGACCTTTAATCAGTATGGCACCCGAAGCAGTCATTTTTTCTTTTAAATCATCTTCAATTAATCGTTTGATGTACCCCATAGAAGTTAATTTGATGATATACGAAGGTACAGGTAAAAATTAATTGTGCAAATTTAAGACTTATTTTTGTGCAAATTTAAGGTTTATTTTTGTGCAAAAATTAGGAGTAAGCAATGGACAGTTGGGAATGAGGAATTTGGAATGAAGAATGAGGAATGAACGAGGGGTATATAAAAAGTGAACAGTGAGCAGTGAACAGTTGGGAATGTGGAATGTGGAATTTAGGATGAGGAATGAACGAGGGGTATATAAAGAGTGAACAGTGAGCAGTGAACTGTGGGCTGTGGACAGTTAAGAGTGAACAATTAGGAATTAGGAATGAAAAATTTGGGATGAATGGTGTTAAATGTCATTTGGGGGTAGATTTTAATCTATGAATTGCTATGTAAGTTAGCATTAAGTGGCTTAGCCACGACCGACATTCTTGCCATGGGTTTTAACCCATGGATGGGAATCTTGTCCTAGAACCAGAGGCTCGCACGATGATTGCCTTCGAGCAAAAAGGCGGTTTTCGAGCCGATAGGGACGTGATTGTCTTTAGATCACTATTTTCGAGATTTCCAGTCCTCTAGGTGAATTGGTTTTTTTGGAGATTTATTAGCTCAATTTGAACCAAAATGATTAATGCAATTTGCTTTCATTGTCGTTACTTTTTGCATCGCCCAAAAAGTAACCAAAAACGCTAGTCAGAAAAATCCTTCTCCCCGCAGGGCCCACGCTGGCCCGGTTTTCTGACCTCCTCCCCGCAAGTGACACCAACGGCTTACCGTATAAAATGTGAAAAGGACTTTTAGAAGAAAATTAGAGACAAAAACAAAATCAAGGTGATGTTTGACCCCCTTGGGGTTTTAAGAAACCCTTTATCAAGCACGGATTAAAAACCCGTGTCTATTGAAAAGTTTGAGTCTTTCATATACCCTTCAAAATATTTTTTCCGCGATTTCTGCGCTTTCCGCGAGAAGCTTTCGGTTTTTCTGACCTTCCCCCCGCCAGTACTGCCAGCGGTAAGTGAACAGTGAGCAGTGTACAGTTGGGAATGAGGAATTAGGAATTAGGAATGAACGAGGGTTATATAAAGAGTGAACAGTGAGCAGTGAACAGTGTAGTAACAAAAATCGATTAACTTAAGGAAAATTAAGTCTTGCCTCTTGATTCTTGGTTCTTGATTCTTGTTTCTTGTTTCTTGATTCTTGTTTCTTGTTTCTTGTTTCTTGTTTCTTAAATCTCGCCTCACAATAGTCAAGCTCCCTTGTCCCTCATCAAAGTATCCTGCAAAAACCTAGCGTGCTCTTTTGAACAGTCGCTTCCACCAGGCTACCTTTTCCTCTTCATGGTACCCGTAGGAATTATAGCCATACCCGTAGCCGTACCCATAGCCATAGCCATTATCTACATGGATATCGTTGAGGATGCCGTAGAGCTTTTGTACATTGCCTTTTTCTACGAGGTTATTGACGATCTGAATGTTGCCTTTCGGAGAATAATTCTGTCGGAAAACAAAGAAATTGACATCAGAAAAAGAGAACAGCTGCTTGGTTTCGGAGACTAAACCCACCGGCGGACAATCCAAGACCACCACGTCGTAAGCTTCTTTGATTTCTTCGATCATCTCCCGAAACTTGTCTTTTAGTAACAACTCTGCTGGGTTGGGCGGTACAGGACCAGAAAGTAAGACATCCAAATGTTCAAATTCAGACTTTTTCACCACCGACTGCCAAGGGGTAGCTGAACTCAAACATGTACTTACTCCCTTGTCGTTAGCCATTCCGAAGAGTTCGGCAATTTTTGGCTTGCGCAAATCCAACCCTACAAGGATGGTCTTTTTCCCCATCAGGGAGTAGGCCGCCGCCATATTGACCGAAATAAAGGTTTTGCCCTCTCCCGAAATTCCGGAAGTAAAGAGTATGGTCAATTTTTCCGTATTGGAAGCTAGGTAAGCGATGTCTGCCCGTATGTTTCTGAAAGACTCTGTTACCGAGGAACGTGGATTTTGAAAAACTGGGATTTTCTCCGCTTCCACAGACCTGCCCACCGCCCCGATAAGCGGAACTTTGATGGCCTTTTCCAATTCTTTGGGATCCTCTACTTTATCATTCAGATAAAAGGCTAAGGTGATAAAAGCAATAGGTATCATCATCCCCAAGGCAAGCCCCAAGGCCAAATTACGGGTAGTTTTAGGGGCAATCGGCCCTCCTACACCACGAGCTGTATCTAGGATAGAGTTCTTTGGAATGTTGGAAGCTTTGGTAATCTGCGCCTCTGCACGCTTTTGCAAGAGGTAGATGTATATGTTCTCGTTGATACTAAACTGTCGTTGGATACCCAAGAGTTTGCGCTCCGTCTCAGGCAACAAGTTGATCTCTCGCTCCAACAATCGGATACGGCTATTGATATCTGCCAACAAGGTTTGCGTGCTGTTCACAGCAGAGTTGATATTTTCCCTGAGGGTTTGTTTGGTGTTTTCTATTTGGCCACGCACCTCCCGCACGAAGGGGGACTGTTCGGTGTAGTTGGCCCCTAAGCGAACCCGTTCAGCTTGCAGTTCGGACAAGGTACTCACCAAGGCATTGAGGAGAGGATCCGAAAGCCCGATCAAGGAAGGTGCCACCAATTCTCCCAACTGATCATTGGACAGGTAACTTTGTAGGGTACGGTAGTATTTGATATTGATTTCAGCTTCCGAACGTTGTTTTTCAAATTCCTGTAAACGCTGAAAGATCTGCGTGCCTTCTTCCGATAGGTTGAAAATGCGGTTTTCAGTCCGGTAATTCTCTAAGCGTGTTTCCACAAAGTTCAGGGAATCCGTAATTCCTGACAACTGTTCTTCTATAAAGCGAATGGTATTTTCGGAGGCTTTATTTTTCTCCTTCAATTCACGCTCCAAATAGGTTTGCATCAGTTTGTTTACGTAATCTTCTCCCAATCGTCGGTTGGGTGTTTGCACACCTATGTTGAGAATGGTGGAAGACTTATCCGTGGTTGCTACTTCTAAGGCGTTTCGGTACCGCAAGGAAAGGGTCAAATTGTCTTCTACAGTAAAGTAAATGACATCTCCTGTAGCAGCCGTAATATTGGTGATGTTCAATTCAAAGTTATCCCCTTTGGCCAAGGTGCCGAAGCGATAGTTAATGGAGAAGGAAGGAGGATTTTCCAACTGGATTTTTTGAAAAGGCGTTTGGGGGTTGTAGACCGCAAAACCTTCACCTTCCACGCTTAAGTTGTAGGTTTGTTGATCCAGAACTTCCAATCGAAACATCCCCCCTACCAGTTGTGGGCTTTTGAAATCCACCTGCACGACAATCGGCACATTGCCGTAGAGCTGTGTTTTGCGTAGAAATTCATCCCGGAAGTAGGAAACGTTTAAGTTGAGTTGAGAAACCGTCTCTTCTGCCAAGGAAAGGGATCGTAAAATTCCGATTTCATTAGACAAGTTGGATTTATTCTGAATCAGTCCTGCTGCATCGAAGAGATCATCTCCCAAGATATTTCGTGCTTCATTGACTAATACCGTACCCTCCACTTTGTAGATGGGGGTAGACCATTTGTTGAAAAAATAGGCGGACACCACCCCTAACAGCACACAGATTGCAATGATCAGCCAATGTTTGAGGTAGCGGTAGAGCAAAGCTCTGATTTCATTGTCCTCTGAAGGAGCAGGTTGGAAAGGTTGAATGGGGTTTGGATACGAGGGTTGCTGAGCCATAATTACTTAACGAAGAACCAAATTGAGGACAAGTGCCACCAATGAAAGGGAGCTGATGATCAGGGAAATGGATTGGGCGGCATTTTCGCCTGCACCGATTTCACGGACTTTCATGGGTTCAGCATACAGCTGATCGTTGGGTTGAATAAAATAAAAAGGGGAAGAAATCAACTGACGGTCTTGTAAGTTGACCCGATGCAACTTGGTTCCGTCCGGATACTGTCGAATGAGCAAGAGTTCGTCCCGCTTGGCTGCGATGGTCATATCCCCTGCATGAGCAATGGCTTCAAAGATAGTCATTCGGTCTTGGAGAATGGTATATTTTCCCGGTCTCCTGAATTCACCGATCGTTGAAAAACGGATACCTCCAAGTTTGACTCGTACAAATAGCTCGGTAGTCACGAATTCCTTTAATTCCTTTTCTAGAGCTGCACGAGTTTCGTCCAAGGTCATTTCCAGGACATTGACATCTCCGATGATGGGAAGGCGGATATTTCCATGTTTATCCACGGTATAGCCAGTCATGTAATACACATCTCCCCCCCCTTGAGCACCCTGCATCATGTTCATATTCATGTTATTTTGCGGGGGGCCAAAACCGCTTTGGAGGAAATCATCCACCGTTTTGATTTGGATTTCGACGATGTCGTTGTACTGCAAACGGTATTCCGGCATTTCGTAAGTAATCAACTGATCCTCAGGGATAGGCGTATTACCTTCCAGGTTTTGGAGGTAGATAATGCGCTTATTTGATACACAGGAAGCTGCAAAAAGCATTAGGCCTAGGCACAAAGCCAATAATCGGAGACGATTCATAAATATAAAAGTAATCAATATTAAATCAGCTGCAATATTAGTAAGAAATGTTTAATGAACAAAAAGGAAGGGAGGGGTGGGAATGTGGAATGTGGAATTTAGAATGAGGAATGTGGAATTTAGAATGAGGAATGAACGAGGGTTATATAAAAAGAGAGGGTCGTTTTTAAATCGTTTACTTTTAAATGTATTGAATTTTAAGAGCGAATGGCATAGCCATGATTGACATATTAGCCTCGGGTTTCAACCCGAGGAAAAGGAGGTTGCACCCCTAATCCAGAGGCTCGCACGATGATTGCCTTCGAGCTAAAAAGCGCTTTCCGAGCCGATAGGGACGTAATTGTCTTTTAATTGCAATTACTGTAATATGATTTTTTTATGTTTATAATTTTTGAATGGAGGTAAAAGCTTTTGAGATTTTTACATACATGTTCGTTACTTTTTGCATCGCCCAAAAAGTAACCAAAAAGGCTAGTCAGAAAAATCCTTCTCCCCGCAGGGCCCACGCTGGCCCGGTTTTCTGACGTCCCGCCCGCCAGTAGTGCCAGCGGCTAATAGTAACAAAGTATAAATAGGACTTTTTTATCTATCCAAATATAAAACCATCAATCCGTGTCAAATCTGTTCAATCTCCTAGATCTGTGAGAGAATTCGGTTTTTCTGACATCCTCCCCGCACGTACTACCAGCGGTAGCGGTAAGTGAACAGTGAGCAGTGAACAGTGTAGTAACAAAAATCGATTAACTTAAGGAAAACTAAGTCTTGTCTCTTGATTCTTGGTTCTTGGTTCTAAATCTAAAATCTAAAATTATAAATCTGCGCCAAATCTGTTCAATCTCTTGGATCTGTGAGAGAATTCGGTTTTTCTGACCTCCTCCCCGCAAGTGCTACCAACGGCTTCATATACCCTTCAAAATCTTTTTTCCGCGATTTCTGCGCTTTCTGCGAGAGGCTTTCGGTTTTTCTGACCTCCTCCCCGCACGTACTGCCTGCGGTAAGTGAATAGTGAGCAGTGAACAGTTAACAGTGTAGTAACAAAAATCGATTAACTTAAGGAAAATTAAATCTTGTTTCTTGTCTCTTGATTCTTGTTTCTAAATCTAAAATCTAAAATTATAAATCTGCGCCAAATCTGTTCAATCTCTTGGATCTGTGAGAGAATTCGGTTTTTCTGACCTCCTCCCCGCAAGTGCTACCAACGGCTTCATATACCCTTCAAAATCTTTTTTCCGCGATTTCTGCGCTTTCTGCGAGAGGCTTTCGGTTTTTCTGACCTCCTCCCCGCATCAGTACTACTAGCGGATAATCTTTAAATAAATATTCAGGATTTTTTTATCTGTCCAAATATAAAACCATCAATCCGTGTCAAATCTGTTCAATCTCCTCGATCTGTGAGAGGCATGCGAGAGAATTTCGGTTTTTTTGACCTCCCGCTCGCTAGTGCTACCAACGGTTAGTGGCAAATATATAAAGGTTTTGGACAGTAAATAGCTAGAAATTAGTCTCAATTCTCAATTCTCGCTTCTCGTTTCTCGCTTCTCGTTTCTTATCTCTTGATTCTTGATTCTTGATTCTTGGTTCTTGATTCTTGATTCTTGGTTCTAAATCTAAAATTATAAATCTGCGCCAAATCTGTTCAATCTCCTGGATCTGTGAGAGGCATTTGAGAAGTACTGAAGAAGATAGATAAGAGGGGAAGGAAATGAGTTACAATTTTAGTAAGGCCATTGCTACTCCGAAGTAAACGGCTAAGCCTAACAAATCATTGGCGGTGGTGATGAAGGGTCCGGAGGCGATTGCGGGGTTGATGCCGAATTTATCGAGCACCAACGGTGTAACAGTACCCATAAAGGATGCTAGTAATACTACGCAAAACATGGCTAAACCAATGGTGACTCCGAAAATGCTTTCGAATCCATAAATGAAATGGACGACGAGAAATACGAATATCCCCAACACTACTCCGTTGACCAAAGCGATGGAAAGCCCTTTGACAAATCGTTGCCAAGGAGTATCGTCAAATACGGATTTAGATGCCAATGTTTGTACCACTAAGGAGGAGGATTGTATACCTACATTTCCGCCCGTAGCCGCTACCAATGGAATAAAAGAAGCCAAGGCAATGTATTTGTTCAGCCCATCCTCAAAGAAGCCGATGATCTTTGCTCCCATCAAACCGCCTATGACGCCGATCAGCAGCCAAGGAAGCCGTGCTTTGGAAATCCTGAAAATAGAATCTGACTCCTCCACATCTGCGGAGATACCTGTCATGGCTTGCATATCTTCTTCCGATTGCTCGCGTATCAAATCCAAGACATCATCCACGGTAATTCTTCCCACCAACCGGTTCTTGGCATTGACCACAGGAATGGATTCCAAATCGTACTTTCGCATGATTTCGGCTACTTCCTCTCCTTCCAAATGGGTTTCTACCGAGACAATATCCGGCTCGTAAATATCCATGATTTTGGTATCGGAGGCGGCAAGGATAATTTTCTTCAGGGAAACCCGTCCCAACAAATGCTGTTTGTTGTCTACCACGTAAATGGAATAGATTTTCTCTACTCGCTCCGCCTGTCTACGGATTTCCTCGATGGTCTGTACCACATTCCAATTTTGGTTGGCTTTGATAAATTCCTTCGCCATCAAACCACCCGCTGAATCTTCGTCGTAGCGTAAGAGGTCGAGGATGTTGGCAGATTTCTCCTTTTCAGTCAAATGGGAAATCACATCCTCCCGCTCCTTGAACGGCATAAGGATCAGAATATCCACCGCATCATCGGACTCCATGTGTTCGATAAAGGAGGCGAGTTCGGATGGTTCCATCTCGCGAATGACCTTCTGCAAAGAGTCCTCGTCCAATTCAATCAGGATGTCAGCAGCGATGGTAGACTCGAGCAAACGCAGCACATAGAGTGCCTCCTCCATATTCAATTCATCCAAGATAGCAGCAATATCCGCAACATTGCCTCCATCCAAGGATTCCTTGATAAAGTCTATATCCTGTACTTCAATGCCTTCCCGTAGACTCTCCAGGTATTCTTTGGATAATGAAAATGATTTTATTGGTTCCAAGACTCCTCTATTTTTTGGGTTAAACGAACAAATTCATGCACATCTAGCTGTTCCGCCCGCTTGTCCATTACAGGATCAGCATTTAATTCGGCAGAAACATTGAATGGCTTCATGCAATTTCTTAGGGTTTTTCTACGTGTAGCAAACCCTTGTTTCACTACTTTGAAAAACAGCTTTTCATCACAGTCCAAGGACGCAACCTCATTTCTTTTGAGGCGGATGACCCCTGAGTTCACTTTTGGCGGGGGATTAAATACACCCGGAGGAACAGAGAACAGGTACTCAATATCGTAAAAGGCCTGTAACAGGACTGAGAGAATACCATAATCTTTATTGCCTTTTGGCGAAGCGATGCGCGCTGCTACTTCCTTCTGCAACATGCATACCACTTCTGTCACATGTTTGCGTTCTTCCAATATTTTAAAAAAAATCTGGGAAGAAATATTGTAAGGGAAGTTGCCTACGACAGCGTAGTCCCCTTGCATCAAGGGTGCAAAATCCTTTTTCAAGTAGTCCGCTTCGATGATCTTCTCGCCTAAGTCTGGGTACTTTTGATGCAAGTACGCAATGGACTCTGTATCAATATCCACGAGGTACAAGTTCCAATCCTTTTCTCGCAAGAAATCCGTCAACACCCCCATTCCCGGTCCTATTTCCAATACTTTTTTTACCCCTTGATGGCCTGTGAGGGCTTCTGCAATTCGCTGAGCGATACTTAAATCTGTCAGAAAATGCTGCCCTAGGTGTTTTTTGGGTTTGACCTTGTCCATGCGCCTAAATTGATATTTTTATATAAATTGCAATTCAAAAATAAGACAATTATCACAAAGGCCTACTATGTTGTGTTAAGTCCTTGTGAAGGTTTGGCACGCTAATCCTATATTCATGTATACTAGAAAACAGAAACCCATCATTGGTATCAGCATTGGAGACATCAATGGCATCAGTGCAGAAGTGACCATGAAAGCCCTCTTAGACAATCGTATCATGCGTTTGGTGACGCCTGTCATCTACGGGCATGGCAAGGCGATGGCTTTCTACCGCAAGCAGTTAGAACTTGAGGATTTTAATTTCATGCAGATCCGCTCTATAGATGAGGTGCATCATAAAAAAATCAATTTGATCAACGTATTGGAGGAAAGTCCGGAAGTCCTTCCAGGGGTGGAAACGCAGGAATCTGGCAAGATGGCACTGGCGGCCTTGAATCAGGCGATTGAGGATTTGAAAACAGAAAAAATCGATGGATTGGTGACCGCACCACTCAATAAAAACAATATCAATTCCCCGGAAAGACCCTTTGTCGGACACACCGAATACCTGACCGAAGCTTTTGGAATAGAGGAAAGTTTGATGTTTTTGGTCTCTCCCGATATCCGCGTTGGCTTGGTGACGGGACATATTCCAATTAGTCAAGTAGCCAGCAAACTGACCGCAGCGAACATTCGAAAAAAGTTGGGCTTGATGCTTAGCTCCTTAGAAAATGACTTTGGCATCAACAAACCAAGGGTAGCAGTCCTAGGCTTGAATCCTCATGCAGGAGAAGATGGACTACTTGGCACGGAAGAAACTGAAATCATCGCCCCCGTAATCCGTGAATTCAAAGACAAGGGCAAATTGGTATTTGGTCCCTATCCTGCGGATGGTTTCTTTGGCATGATGCATCAGAAAAAATTCGATGGAGTTTTGGCTATGTACCACGATCAGGGATTGATTCCATTCAAGTCCATGGCTTTTGATAGCGGAGTGAATTTTACCGCAGGTCTACCCATCATCCGCACCTCCCCTGACCATGGCACTGCCTACAATATTGCCGGCAAAAATGTAGCAGATGAAGGCTCCATGCGCGCAGCTATTCTACAAGCTTACGACATCATCAAAAACCGCAGCAATTGGGAAAGCGAAGATGAAGAGTAATTCATCGACCCAACAACCCAAAAAATCAAAGCCTCCATTCTCTTGGGGGCTTTTTTTTACATCAATACCTTATGCGATGTTGGCAGCTGTTGGCTTTGATGAACTCAATCAGACACGTAGACCCCACTTGCAAAAGATTGGATTTGAAGCTTAGCTACTCCACCACCCAATAGAACAAGCGATGAACTTTCCCCTCGGGAGACTGCACCCTTATGGTTTTCATGGGCTCCCAGTCACCGATAGGATATTGATGGGAAATAATACGAGAGCCTTTGGGCATGGCCTGAATTTTGGGAAGCAGTTTTTCGTTGATATCGGGGAAAAGGTAAAGGATCAGCACAGTGGCCTGATTGAAATCAAATGCAAATAAATCTCCCTGAACAAATCGAACCTGCTCCGAAACTCCAGCCTCCAAAGCCAATGAATCTGCCAAAGTCACCAAATCTGGGTCAATTTCTACTCCCAAGGCCTGAATACCAAATTGCTTGGCCGCCCCAATTGGAATTCTTCCATCACCTGAACCCAAATCCAATAAAACATCATCAGCTTGGAACTCTGCCAAGTCAAACATCGCCTGCATCACCGCTTCTGACGTTGTCACATAGGGCACTATATCTCCCACACTCGCCTGTGCAAATGCAGTCCCCCACCCCAGCATCCAACCAAAAAGTATCATACACATAGTCTTCATCATAAAGTAAAAATACAGAAAAATTAGAAGGAATAGGGAATGGGATTCCTGTCAATGGTTGAGCGCTGCAAAAAAATGATAGCAGCTAGCTTTCCCTAAAGATGGCAACAGGTGTCTTACCTCTTGTGTCTAAAATCTCTCCTGTCCATTCTCTATTCCGTACTTTCTCTGAGACCCTTAGGTTTTTGGCACTTGGAAATAAACGGTACACCCCTCTCCTTCCTGCGACTCGACCCAACAGCTACCACCTTGGTTTTCGAGAATTTTTTTAACAATTGCTAGCCCCATGCCACTCCCTTGAAATTTTTGGTTAGTGCTCAAACGACGAAACACATAAAAAATCTCCTCATGAAATTCCTCAGAAACACCCATGCCATTATCCTTGACAAAAAACTGAAAAAATTGCCCCTCTACCTTGTATCCCACATGAATTTTAGGTTTGATCCCATTTTTGGAAAATTTCAGTGCATTGTCGAGCAAATTCAAAAATATCCGAACGTAATCCTCCCGATGCCCAACCACTACCGGTAAATCATCTACACGTAAAATCGCCTGCTTTTCCTCCACTTTTCGGGCTAGTTTCTCTTGAATGACCTTCAGTATCTCATTCAAATCCAGTTCAGTCAACTCTGAAATGTTTTCCCGAGCTGTTGAATATTCCAAAAAATCAAAAAGAGTAGTTCTCATATTAAGCGCTCCTTCATGAGCAAAGCCAATATAACTCTTAGCCTTATCATCCAAGCCCACAAAATATTTGCTTTTAAACAGGTCTAAAAAGTTGGTCACCATCCGTAAGGGTTCTAATAAATCTTTAGATGCCGAGAAAACAAAGCTTTCCAAATCCTTATTGTTTTTTTCAAACTCCCGACTTTTGAGGAGCAAGAGCTTGTTGAGGCGTTTCTGCTCTTCTAATTTGTCATCCAACTGCCCGTAAAACCAATTGACCAAAACGTACAACAAAACACCTGTAAGAAACACATACACAAATCCTTTCAGGGTTTGAAAATACGTGATATTCTGAATATCAGAGGGTTCTAAAAAAAGTAAAACCAACCTATCGGAAAAGAAAATCCACAAGGCTCCAAAGGCACAATAGAGAATAGTGATTTTTAGTGCTGCATTCATTGATGAAGAGAAACAATCCTTTGAAATATAGCTAAAAAACCTAGATTCTTAAAAAACTTTATGTAATTATCCGCTTCCACTCGAGTCGCTAAGCAAATGAATAAATTGAGTGTATTTTCAGGCATCTATTGACTCTGATCGATTAACTGGAATGTATTTGGGTTATTTTAATTCTAGCGTAATTACGGATCATCAGATAACTTCACTCTGTTTCTTTAAGACAAAAAAATATTGTTTATCTTTCTACCTGATAGCGCTATTCTCTATGAACCATCTTACCATGCGATTATGGGTACTATTCTTGCTGCAATTCATTGCTAGTGTAACTTTTGGAGGTCAAGACAGTACCCAAGTCACCAAAAAAGAAAAGTCTATATCCATCGTTCCGCTGCCTGCTATTTCAGCCAACCCGACAGCTGGATTGATTCTTGGCATGGCTCCTTCCTTCAATTGGGTGATGGGCAACCCTGAAAGCACATCCATGTCCACCGCTATTGGGATGGCTTTGGTAACCACCAAGCGGCAGCTCTTTACTTCCTTGCGCTCCAATGTATTTCTTCGGGATGATTCATGGACATTGCTTACCGATTTCCGCTTCAATATCAATAATCAACCTTCCTTTGGACTAGGCAGTACACTCAATTTTGTTAGAGATTTATCCCCTCCAGACCTCTCCACTACAGATATTTTAGGAAAAGAAATGTTGTTTTTCAATCATTTCAGGGCATATGGCACAGCCAAAAAACGACTGGGGAACAGTAGATTTTTTTATGGCTTGGGCTTTCATTACGATGCTATGAGCAAAATTGATGTTCGAGAACAAAACTTTGAAGAACTGCCCGGTTTTTTTCAAGCCTATAACGAAGGCTTGGACATACCAACAGATGCTTTTCGACAGACAGGTTTCTCTTTGAATGCGGTCTACGATACCCGGGACAATGTGGCCAATACGTACAAAGGTAAATACTTGTTTGCTTCTTGGAGAGGCTTTTCTGAAGCCCTAGGAAGCACTTCTAATTCTGGACAGTTATGGGTCGAATACCGCGACTATTTAACACTAAACAAGGAAAGACCCCGGAATATACTAGCCTTATGGTCTTATGTTTGGACAGTTACTGGAGGAGATGTTCCTTATTTGTTTCTCCCAGCGGTAGGTTGGGATATGTTTTCCCGCTCAGGAAGAGGCTATACGCAGGGGCGTTTTAGAGGAGAAGATTTATTTTATACTGAGCTAGAGTGGCGATTTCCCTTACAACGGAAAAAAGACCGTTGGGGTGGAACCCTATTTGCTAACACCACAAGTGCGAGTTCGCGCACCCAAGACCTTGGAATCTTAGAAACCTTTCAACTGGGATATGGACTGGGCCTGCGCTACATGGTTCTTCCAAAAAAACGAATCAACATTGCCTTGGATTATGGTTGGGGAGCCGGCGGCGCTTCCGGAATTTTCCTGAATGTTAACGAGATGTTTTGATCAAAAATAATGTCTTTTCAATGAATTAATTGAACTTTTTTGATTCTATCTCGTATATTCAACAGAGTCCAACGCAGGGAGATTGGATATTAGATTTTGTTCCCGATCACTTAAAGGATGAAGGCAGAAGGATGAATTGGGTTTTAAACTACCAATCACCAATCAACTAATCACCAATCACTTAAAAGATGAAGGATGAAGGCAGAAGGATGAATTGGGTTTTAAACTACCAATCACCAATCCACTAATCACCATTCACTTAAAGGATGAAGGATAAACTGAGTTTTGAACTACCAATCACCAATCAACTAATCACCAATCACTTAAAGGACGAAATATGAACTAGATTTTAGACTACCAATCACTCTTCACTGTTCACTATTCACTAATCACTGTTCACTACTCACTGTTCACTAATCACTATTCACTAATCACTATTCACTGTTCACTAATCACTGTTCACTAATCACTATTCACTGTTCACTAACCACTATTCACTAACCACTACCCCCCATGAAAGCATCAGACTTATTTGTAAAATCTCTTGAAAATGAAGGCGTGGAATACATTTTTGCTGTGCCAGGAGAAGAGAATCTGGATTTACTTCAGTCCATAAAAAACTCCTCCATCCGTTTGATTCTGACACGGCATGAGCAAGGAGCAGGATTTATGGCAGCTACCTATGGACGGCTTACGGGCAAGCCTGGGGTTTGTATGGCAACATTAGGTCCTGGCGCAACCAATTTGGTGACTCCGGCAGCCTTTGCCCAATTGGGAGGTATGCCTCTTTTACTAATTACCGGGCAAAAGCCAATCAAAAAAAGCAAACAAGCCCGTTTCCAAATCATCGATGTGGTGGACATGATGCGCCCCATTACTAAATTTACCAAATCCATCACACATGCACACAACATACCCTCCTTAGTACGGGAGTCTTTTAGAATCGCAGTTACCGAAAAACCAGGGGCCGTTCATCTAGAGTTACCAGAAGATGTGGCTAGAGAAACTTCCGATGAAGCCTTGTTTACCCCCGAGCGCATTGCATCCGCAGTTGCGTCCAAGAGTGCTTTGCAAAAGGCTGTTGAAATGATAGAGGCTGCTAAAGCTCCCTTGGTATTAATTGGTGCAGGAGCCAACCGGAAGCAAAATTGTGAGGCCCTGGCCAACTTTATCGACCATACAGGCTTTTACTTTTTTACGACACAGATGGGGAAAGGAGTCATTGATGAGCGTCATCCTCACTACTTAGGTACGGCGGCCCTTTCGAGTGATGACTTTCTCCATCAAGGCATAGAACAAGCCGACTTGATCATCAACATCGGTCATGACATCATCGAAAAACCACCGTTTTTTATGAAGGTTGGCGGTAAAAAAGTCATTCATATCAACTACCATCCTTCCGAGATTGACGCAGTTTATTTTCCTCAATTGAATGTGGTAGGAGATATTTTCGAGTCAGTTTCCATGCTATCGGAGCTTCTCCAGCCAAAGGAACGTTCGAGTAGCACCCATTTTAAAGAAGTCAAAGAAAACGTATCCAAACACCTGAGCAAATATTTAGCAGATACGCGCTTTCCTATGCTTCCTCAGCGATTGGTACATTTGCTCCGTCAAAACTTGAACGAGCAGGATGTAGTCTCCTTGGATAATGGGATCTACAAATTGTGGTTTGCCCGAAACTATCCAGCTTACCAGCATAACACCCTACTTTTAGACAATGCCTTAGCCACCATGGGGGCAGGACTTCCCTCTGCCATGGCCGTCAATCTTCTCTACCCAGAGCGAACATCCGTTGCGGTCGTCGGTGATGGTGGCTTTATGATGAACAGTCAAGAATTGGAAACTGCCGTTCGATTATCGCTCAATCTTATCGTTATCATTTTGAACGATGAGGCTTATGGCATGATCAAGTGGAAACAAGAAGATTTAGGCTTGGATGATTTTGGTTTGGATTACAAAAATCCCGATTTTGTGAAATATGCAGAAAGCTATGGAGCCAAAGGATACCGGGCCACGAGTGACAATCACTTTCAGGAAATTCTAAATTCTTGTCTACAAAGCAAAGGAGTTCAGGTCATTGACCTACCGGTGGATTATTCTTTGAATCATGAAATTTTAAATGTGTTAATCAAACAAAAGCAATCCTAATTTATGAGCCAACTATTGAATGTATATGCTCCTTTTTCCAATGAATTATTGAAGGCTATTCCTTTCCATACGGAGGCGGATGTAGAGCGGGCATTGGAAAAGGCCTATGATCTTTTTCAGAACAGAAGCAACTGGATTCCAGCGCATCAACGCATAGCATTGCTAGAAAAGGTACAAGAACGCATGCTCGACTCTGTGGAGGAGCTGACCAAGCTGGCTGCATCAGAAGGGGGCAAACCCTATCAGGACTCCAAAGTAGAAGTACTAAGAGCCATCAATGGGGTGAAAATTGCGTCTCAGGAAATCGGTCGATTGACAGGAACTCAAATCCCTATGGGTTTGACCCCATCTTCAACCAATCGATTGGCTTGGACGATGCGTGAACCTATCGGCGTGGTAGCCTCCATTTCTGCTTTCAATCATCCGCTCAACCTGATTGTGCATCAAACGATTACAGCCTTTGCCGCAGGCTGTCCGGTAATTGTCAAACCCGCAAGTACTACTCCCCTCTCCTGTTTGCGATTGTTGGAAATCCTGCAAGAGGCAGGGATTCCTGGGGGTTGGATTCAGGGATTGATATTGGAAAATGACTTATCTGAGAAACTAGTAACCGATCCTCGGGTAAACTATCTATCCTTCATTGGTTCTGCCAAAGTAGGCTGGTATTTGAAATCCAAAATCGCTCCCGGTACACGCATTGCCCTGGAACATGGTGGTACAGCTCCTGTGATTGTGGCAGAGGATGCCAACATTTCTGAGTTGATCGCTCCATTATCCAAGGGAGGTTTTTATCATGCCGGACAGGTTTGTGTCTCGGTACAAAAAATATTTGCACACGAAGGCATAGCTCGGGCGCTGGCAGAAGCCCTAGCTAAAGAAGCTGCTACACTTCAAGTAGGTGATCCTTTGGATGAAAAAACAGCCGTAGGTCCCTTGATTGAGCCCAAAGAAGTCACGCGTGTTGACGCTTGGGTTCAGGAGGCTATTGCAGAAGGAGCTGAATTATTGGTTGGAGGGAAACAATTACCTCATAACTGTTATGCTCCTACGGTACTCTGGAACCCTTCTGTGGACTCTAAAGTGACTAAAGAGGAAATATTTGGCCCAGTGATTTGCATTTATCCTTACAAGGATCGCGAGCAAGCCATTCAACAGGCCAATGCTGTTCCTTATCACTTTCAGGCCGCTGTTTTTACCAAAAATCTGGATATTGCTTTTGATACGGTACAAAAACTCAATGCAAATGCAGTGATGGTCAATGATCACACCGCTTTCCGAGTGGATTGGATGCCTTTTGGTGGCAGAGATCAATCAGGAGAAGGTATGGGAGGAATCCCCTACAGCATGCATGAGATGACCCGAACCAAACTGTTGGTATTTAAAAGCGACTTTATATCCTGATGCATGAATAGAATCCTGACCTTAATTGTGGTGGCCCAATTCTTGGCCACCTCGTTATGGTTTGCCGGCAATGCGGTCATTGTTGAACTGAGTGCAGCTCGCTCCTTTCCAGCAGATTTTATTGGACATTTGACATCTTCTGTACAGCTGGGATTCATCTGCGGTACTTTGGCCTTTGCCATCTTCATGATCTCTGATAGGTTTTCTCCATCCAAAGTTTTTTTGTTTTCCGCCCTTTTTGCCGCCCTATTGAACGCCTGTGTGGCTTTTTTTGAAATTGGTTTATGGGCAGTATTGAGCTTGCGCTTTTCTACCGGTTTTTTTTTGGCAGGTATCTATCCTGTGGGGATGAAAATTGCCTCTGACTATTTTGATAAAGGATTGGGAAAATCGTTGGGCTTATTAGTCGGAGCCTTGGTTTTGGGTACGGCCTTTCCTCATTTACTCCGCAGTTTATTGCAAGAATTTCCTTGGCAATGGGTGCTGTATACTTCTTCTGCCTTTGCTGTTTTGGGAGGGTTGTTGATTGGCTTGAGAGTTCCAGATGGCCCCTATCGCAAAGCCTCCTCGGCAATTGATTTTAAGATACTATTTAAACTATTCCAAGTACCAAATTTCCGAGCTGCAGCTATGGGTTATTTTGGTCACATGTGGGAATTATATACCTTTTGGGCATTCATTCCTATGATGCTTACAGCTTATATCGTCAAGCATCAGACGACAGCAGACATTTCTTTTATAAGTTTTGCGGTTATCGGTATTGGCGGGCTATCCTGCGCCGCTGCTGGTTTATTTTCCAACGTTATCCATCCCAAAAAAATCGCCCAACTAGCACTCGCCTGTTCAGGAATCTGTTGCTTGCTGTCTCCCTTTTTCTTCTTTCAAAGTTCCTTACCAATCTTGATTGTATTTTTACTGATCTGGGGAATAGCTGTCACAGCAGACTCTCCTATGTTTTCTACCTTGGTAGCACAATCAGCTCCTGCTGCGTCCAAGGGCACTGCTCTAACCATTGTCAACAGTCTAGGTTTTGGTATAACGGTCATCAGTTTACAACTCACACAGCTTTTAGCCTTGCATATCACAGGAATTTACTGGCTGCTTTTATTGGGCTTAGGCCCTGTAATTGGACTTATGACCTTTTCATCATTTAGGAAATAAGGCAATCAACATTTTGAATAATGATTCAAACCCACCCTTCATCCAAGCCTTATTTGTGGAAGGTAACCCGATGGTGATATAAATCATTTTTTTATTTTCAAGATTGGTGTAAATTGAAATTCTATCACCAATGAAGCGGACAATAACTAGTTTTCGCCAATAGTATCATGAGCAATCCAGCATCTTACACCACCCAAGAATCGTTAACAATCATTGCCATAGGAGCATCCGCAGGTGGGCTTGAGGCTTTGCAGGATTTTTTATCTAACCTCCCTATTTTAGAGAAAAGCGCCATCATTGTCGCACAGCACCTCAGCCCCACACATAAAAGTATGCTTGTGCATTTACTGAGCAAGGAAACATTGCTGACCGTAGAAGAGGCAAAATCCGGCTTAAAATTAGTACCAAACAAGGTGTACATCACTCCTCCCGACAAAGAGATCACGATCTCTAGAGAGTTAAAGATCATATTACAAAAACCAAGTTTCCCAATTGGTCCAAAACCATCTGTGGATGTACTTTTTGATTCTTTGAAAAATATCCCCTTAGAAAACCCTGTGGTAGGGATTATCTTATCTGGAACTGGTTCAGATGGTGCCAAAGGCATCCAAGCCCTCAAAAGCAGGCATAGCTTTGTCATGGCACAAAACCCAGAAACAGCCAAATATGATGGAATGCCTAGTTCTGCCATCAACACAGAATTGGTAGATGCAGTGGTTGAAACAGCTGAAATGGGTCCATTGATCAGGCAATTTGTGCAACAACCCAACGATATTCCCAAAAAGGTAGAAATAGAAGAGATCAAGGCGGACCAAAACTCCATTTCAAAAATATTGAAATTACTCGGAAAACGGACCGGAACAGATTTTTCCAACTACAAATCAGCGACCATTTCAAGAAGATTGGAAAAGCGCATGAGTATTCTCAAGATACATGAGATGGATGATTACTTAGCACTTGTGGAGAAGCAACCCCATGAACTCGATGAAATGTTTAACATGATTTTAATCGGTGTTACCACATTTTTCAGAGATACTGATGCCTTTGAAGCACTCGAGATGCAGTTACGGGAAAAACTAGCATCAAAAAAACCCAAAGACTTTATCAGAATCTGGGTACCGGGTTGCTCTACCGGGGAAGAGGCCTATTCCTTGGCTATTATTCTTGCCAAGATTCTTCAGAATAAAATGCATTTATACAATATTCAGATATTTGCAACAGACATAGATGATCGGGCCATAACCATTGCCCGTAGAGGTATTTATTCGGAAGAATCTATCAAGCCCATCCCCCAAGAATTACAGGAACGCTATTTTGTAAGAAAGGGCAAAGAATTTGAGCTAGTAAAAGCCATCCGGGCCATGGTCTTGTTTTCCAAGCACGATGTAATCAATAATCCTCCTTTTCTCAAATTAGATCTTATTTCCTGCAGAAATTTATTGATTTATTTCAACAACGTACTGCAGCAACAGGTCATGCCGATTTTTCACTATTCCTTAAACCCCGAGGGAGTGCTATTTTTAGGTAAATCAGAAACTATAGGGCAGTTTACGGATCTTTTTGGAACCATCGATGCTAAAAATAAGATTTTCAAGCGCAAACGGGGGGGAAACATTCGCCAGGTGAAATTTGCTACTTTCAAAGCTAACTTGCAAGAGCGCCCCAGAGAAACAACCATCATTGGAAAAAAACCCGTTTCCATTGCTGAAGCTATTCGAGAAACCATATTTAAGACTTTTGAATACCCCTATGTAGTCATTAATGAGTCCTACGATATCCAAGAAGTCAATGGTGATGTACGGCTTTTTATGTCCCTAACCTCTGGTAGCATTCAGGTGAATCTTTTAAAAATGGTGAATCCAGAGCTCCAAATTGAATTAAGGGCTGTGCTAGCCAAAGCATTTAAAGAAAAAAGTTCCTTCAGTAGCAAAATCAAAAAATTCAACCTATTCGGAAAAGATCATTTTGTGCGCTTGCTGGTACAGCCACTGATCAATGCGGAAATTTACGAAGACCTTTACCTTATTATTTTTCAAAAGCTCGAAATTGAGGAGTTTATTCAGAATACATCTCTTTCTGATGAGCAATCGCTGATCAGTGCACGGATCATTGAATTAGAACACGAGCTTACCGCTACCAAAGAGCATTTGCAAACATACATTGAGGAAATAGAAACAGCCAATGAGGAACTGCAATCGCTCAATGAAGAAATGCAAAGCACCAATGAGGAATTGCAATCCAGTAATGAAGAACTTGAAACAAGTAACGAAGAGTTGCAAAGTACAAACGAAGAAGTACACATCGCTTATGGAGAGTTAAAAGTTGCCCATGAAGAACTAGAGACGAAGGAACTTTTGTTGATGGAATCCCAAGCTAACGCCCGTGCACTCCTAAGCAATAATCAGCAAGGATTGGTTTTATTGGATCCTTCCTATCGGGTGCTCAAATTCAATAAAAAAGCGGTCGAATTAGTAAACTTATTTAAAAAGAAAAAAATCAATGTATCCGATAGTTTTTTTGATTTTTTACCTACCGGGCAGGTGGAATCCTTTTTGGAATCTTTCAATGCATGCCTTCAAGGTAAAATCATTCAAAAAGAAAAATCAATTAAAGATGTCAATGGAATAGTTCGGAGCTTCTCTTTCAATATGACTCCGGTTTTTTTAAATGAAAACGAGGTTAAAGGTATTTCCATAGGTATCCTCGAAACTACGGAACTTTTACAAGCACTTTCAGAGCTCAGCGCTTCCGAAAAACTCATCAATGCGGTCTTTAACGCATCGACAACTGGAATCTGCATTACAGATGCTAAGGGTCGATTTGTGGATATCAACAATGCCTATTGTGAAATTTATGGATATAGCCGTGAGGAGCTAATTGGCCAAAATTTCACCATGGTAGTTCCTCCACGCTTGAGATCTTTCATGGAAAAGATGCATGATGACTTCATAGAAAATGGAAAAGAGATACCTGGAGAATTTGAGGTGATCAACAAAAAAGGGCAACTGATTAAAGTGGCAACTTCGGCTGACTTACTTGTGCAACCCAATGGCGAGCGTTTCAAAGTAACCTCGGTAAGAGATGTCACCCAAGAAAAAAACCTCCACCTGTTAGTGGATGACGCTTTACAAATGTCACAACTTGGAGCTTGGGAAGCGCATGTGGAAACTGGGCAGCTGCAGGTCACCCGCTTATTCCATGAAATCCTCGCATTCCCCAAAAACAAGGAATTAAACTTCATGGATTTCATTCAATTTTTTAAATCTTATCATGAGCAAAATAAACTCGTAGCCATGTACGAGCAATGCGTCAAAAAGGGCGACCCTTTTGATTTTGATGGTCAAATCAGCAGTGCTGACCATGAAGATAAATGGATTCGAATCATTGGCAGGGCTGAGCGATCGGATGAGAGGACGATTCGTGTCTATGGCTCTATTCAGGACATTACCACATCTAAATTATTGGAGCTTCAAGTAACAAGCATCAATAAAAATATGCCAGGTGCACTGATACGTTACAGTATGCTTCCTTCAGGGGAAAGAAAAATTCTCTATTTATCTGAAGGAGCTTCTAAATTATGGGAAATCCATGCAGAGGAAATCTTACAAAATAACGATTTATTATGGCATCAACTGGACCCGACTGAAGCACAAAAAATAGAAGACAGTTTCGTACAGTCTGCTAAAGATATGAGCAAATGGTCGGAAACATGGACGTTTGTCCGTAGAAGTGGTGAGGTAACATGGCAAAAAGGAACCGGTTATCCTTTTCAAGATGAGAATGGGAATGTTATATGGGACATTGTAATCCTAGATGTCACAGAGGAAGTAATTGCTAAACGAGCACTGGAAGAAACAGAAAAAAGATTTGAATTTTTATTTGACCAAGTAGAAAGTTTATCTGTTCAAGGATATGACACAGACGGTAAGGTTCGGTTTTGGAACAAGGCATCGGAAAAAATCTACGGATATACCAAGGAAGAAGCCTTGGGCAAATACTTATGGGACTTGATAATTCCAGAGGAAGCAATCCCACAAGTCAAAAATGACGTTTATCAGATGATAAAATCAGGAACCCCGACAGCTGCCGAAGAATTAATCCTGCAAACAAAAACAGGCAAGCTCATCAATGTATACTCTAACCATACGATCATTCAAATACCTGGAAAAGAGCCAGAACTATTTTGCATTGATATTAACTTGACGGAGCAGAAAATTGCTGAGCAAAAGCTCAAAGAAAGTGAAAAGCTTTTGAATGAAGCCCAAAAAATAGCAAAAATCGGTAATTGGAACTTTGATTTTATGGATGATACCCTGACTTGGTCAGATGCTTTGTACGAGGTGTTTGATGTGGATAAAAGCACATTTTTAGAAACGCATGGTTCATTCTTAAGTTTGATTGATGAGGAGTATAAAGCTGTTGTTGCTGAAACCAGTAAGCGAACCCAAGAAACGGGAGAGCCATTTAATATTCAATACGCAATCACTACTCCTAAAGGAGAAAAAAGAATTATTGAAGAATTCGGGTATTCAGAAAAAAATGAAAAGGGTGAAATCATCAGGCTTTTCGGAACAGCCCAAGATATTACCGAAAAATCAATCTATGAAAACACCTTACGATTGGCCAACCAACGATACGAATACGTCACGAAGGCTACCACGGATATCATATTTGATTTTGAAATATCTAGTAATAAGGTAAGCTTTGGTACAAATGTTGAAAAAATTATAGGCCCAATAAGTAAAGAACAAGCCATATCTTGTGATGCTCGAGAATTCTCGCAACGGTTCAAAGATGCAGATCATATGATCAGTCAAATCCAGACAACCCTGAATGACCCTTCTATTATTACTTGGTCCACTGAACAAATGATTCAAACGTATGAGGGCACCTATCTCACCTTCCTCAACAAGTCGTTTATTCTCCGCGATTCCCAAGGAAAAGCCTATCGGGTAATTGGTGCTTTGCAGGATATTAGTCAACAGAAAGATGCTGAAAATAAAAAAATAATCATTTCAGAAATCAGGGATATTTTTAATTCTAAGGTTCAGATCCATGAAAGCCTTGAAAAAGTATTAGAACTAATTTGTAGCCAAATCGACCTTGATCTAGGAGAATTGTGGACTACTAATATCGATGGGAGTTTGATGAATATCATCGCAAGATATGCTAGTACGGATGAGATCAATGAATTCCATGAGGCTTCTAAATCCTATACCTCTTTTAAAAAAGGAGAAGGGTTTGCGGGCAATGTTTGGAAAGATAACAAAATTCAAATATGGACCAATATTCAAGACAACAAGCTTTTTAAGCGGAGGGAATTTGCAAAAAAAGCAGGATTGAATACCGTATTAGGTATTCCGCTGACGATTAACCAAGAGGTTATTGGAGTTTTGATATTTGGTAGCTCTCAACAAAGTGAAACCAACCTCAACTATCTAAGACTGCTTCTCCAAGACTTAGAATCTTCCCTCAGCTCTGAATTGTTACGTAAAAAAATCGAACTAGAACTGAAGGAGATTTTTGAAGCAAGTCCTGATATCCTATGTATAACTGGTTATGATGGATACTTTAAGAAAATAAATCCCTCGGCTACAAGATTGTTAGGCTACACAGAACAAGAATTGCTTTCACGACCATTTATAGAGTTTACGCATCCTGAAGACCAAAACAAAACATCGACTGAACTCAGCACGATCGTTGATGGCAAAGAAACCATGTATTTTGAGAACAGGTACATTACCAAGAGCGGTCAGATAATCTGGCTTTCTTGGACTTCGAGAGCCAATCCAATAGAACAAACAATTTATGCGGTAGCTAAAAATATAACCAAACAAAAAAAATTACAACAAACACTTGATTCTGCATCAGAACTCGCAAAAATAGGTGGTTGGGAAATGGATGTGCAAACAAGTGAAATTCAGTGGACAAGTACTGCAAAAATGATCTTCGAATATCCTGAAGACATTGTACTCGAACCTGAAATGATTATAGCAAGATTTCCTGAACCCTATCAATCCGAGATTAGAGTTTTATTGGACCAATGCCTCACCAAAGGAATCCCCTATGAAGTTGAGTCAAAAATAATTACCGATTCAGGGAAAGAAAAATGGATTCGTACGATTGCAAAGATGGAATATGAATTTGAAAAACCATCAAAGGTTGTTGGGAGTGTGCAAGACGTCACTACCATCAAAAATTTTGAAGAATCTTTGAAGCTTTTGAATAAGGATCTTCAAATACAATCCAAAAAACTTGCTATTTCTAATGCTGATTTGGAACAGTTTGCCTACATAGCGTCCCATGATTTGCAGGAACCGTTACGAATGGTTTCCAACTTTATGTCCTTATTGGAAAGAAAATATGGAGGGCAATTGGATGATAAAGCCAAGGAGTATATTGACTATGCGGTTAATGGGGCCAAAAAGATGCGCACTATTATCACAGACTTATTGGAGTTTTCTAGGGCAGGACACTATCCGGAAGAATTGGAACAAGTGGACATAAACAAAGTTGTTGCAGACGTTTTGGAAATGCAAAATAAGCTTATCGAAGAAACAGAGCCTACAATTGAAATTCAACAGCTGCCGACCGTGTCAACTCTCCGGTTGCCAATGATTCAGGTCTTTCAAAACTTAATCAATAACAGCTTGAAATATGCACATGCAGAGCGTCATTTGAAAATACGCATTGCTGCGGAAGAGAAACCAAAAGAGTGGGTTTTTAGCGTACAAGATAATGGTCAAGGAATCCCTTTGGAGTATTTAGATAAAATCTTTATCATCTTCCAACGTGCCAATCAAACCAATGGGAAATCTGGCAGTGGCTTAGGTTTAGCTATTGTAAAAAAAATACTCGAAAAATTTGATGGTCGCATATGGGTAGAGTCTACAATGAATGAGGGAAGTACCTTCTTCTTTACGATACCGAAGTGAGGATAAATTTGGAATAGGGAAAGTGTCTAGTATTGAAATTACTGGACACTTTTTTTATGATCTTGCGTTCAGCCTCCTGTACATCCATCTAGGATATTCTACCAGTCTATAGGCGGAAGCCCTTTGGTTTGTAGGTAGGCATTGGCTTGGGAGAAGTGACTGCATCCAAGGAAACCTCTATGTGCCGAAAGCGGACTAGGATGAGGAGCCTTCAGGATACAATGTTTATCCGAAGGAATAAAAGCTCCTTTTTTTTGAGCATAGGCACCCCAAAGCATGAAAACCAAGTTTTCTTTTTGGTGGGCTAAGTGCTGAATTACTGCATCGGTAAACAGTTCCCAGCCCTTGCCCTGATGGGAGCCCGCTTGATGGGCGCGAACCGTCAAGGTAGCATTGAGCAATAAGACCCCTTGCTTAGCCCAACGAGTCAATTCTCCATGAGATGGGATCGATTTGCCTACATCTGCATTGATCTCTTTAAAAATATTTAACAAGCTCGGGGGAAAAGGAACTCCTTCCCGTACAGAAAACGATAACCCGTGTGCCTGCCCTGGTCCATGATAAGGATCCTGCCCTAAGATCACTACCTTCACCTGATCCCAAGGACACGATTCAAAGGATTTGAAGATTTCCTTCCCTTTAGGGTAGATAGTCTCTTGCTGATACTCTTGCTTGATAAAGGCCGTAAGGGCCTTGAAGTAATCTTTCTGGAATTCATCTGCAAGTATACTCTTCCAGCTTTCTTCAATTTTTACATCCATTTTTTCAACAATCCGTATAAATTACAAATATTATTTATATTTTCGTCATTAGTATATTTTAAGCTAATTAAACTATGGTATCTGCTACAACCGAAGGGGTCCAAGTTACTGTGGAGACGACATACCAAGCCGACTTTTCTAATCCTCAGCAACATCATTTTGTTTTCACCTACAAGGTAACTATTGAAAATAAAAGCGATTCAACAGTGAAGTTACTCAAAAGACATTGGGAAATACATGATGCTGGAGATCAACTCAAAATTGTTCAAGGGGATGGAGTTGTCGGTAGAAAACCAACCCTCGAACCCGGACAGCTACATGAGTATGTTTCTGGCTGCAACCTAAAATCAGGTTTGGGTAAAATGAGTGGTACATACCTGATGGAAGTGATTAAAACAGGAAAACTAATCGAAGTAGAGATACCGGAATTCCAATTAATCGCAACTGTTTTTAATAATTAATTCCTTTTGTTAATCCCGTATCTCCGTCATTGGTTTTTAAAAGAAGACCGGTACTCGCTTCAATCCCCTCGCGTGTACAAACTATATGAAGGGCTTTTACAAGCAAGAGAGGAAAATCAGGAAGAAGACTTTTTGTTAGAAAGTATTCGTGAGCAACTGCTGACTGATGCTGAATTGTTAGAAATCGAAGACTTTGGAGCGGGTTCTAGAAAATTGAAACGAAAGTTCCGAACCGCTGCTGAAGTTACTAAATACAGCAGTTCCAGTCGTAAATTCAACAAACTTTACCGGTTCTTTTGTCAAATGACTCCTGCAAGACATGTCTTGGAATTGGGAACTTGTACAGGTGTCAACGCCCACTATCTTTCTACCATAGGCAGCGCTCAAGTCTATACACTCGAGGGCAGTGAGGCTTTATGGGAAAAAGCACAAGCCTACCATCAGCGTTCTAACATTCACTTCCTTTTGGGTGATATCAGGAAAACCTTGCCTCTTCTCCTAAAGGAACTAGCATCGATTGATTTTGCACTGATGGATGCCACCCATACCAAAACTGCGAGCCTGCAGTATTTTGAGCTTCTACTCCCTTACTTGCATGAGCAAAGTATCCTTGCTATCGGAGATATTCATTGGTCGAGAGAAATGGAGGAAGCATGGGATGCCATTAAAAGCCATCCACGAGTACATTTGTCTTTTGATTTCTTTGAATGCGGTATTGTTTTCTTTGATCCTTCCTTTACCAGAGAAGCCTATATCTTGGATTATTGATGCTGTTTAGGCAAGGCTATTTGTATAAATACCTCGGACCCGGTTCTTGGAGGAATGGAATTGTAACAAGGTTCTATGGACACCGCGTCAAAATACTGCTCAAAGATGGATTGATAAGAAGCCGCTGATCCACCAAAGGGAGGTCCTGCTTTTTCAAATTCCCTATTAAATAGTACCCCAACCAACTTTCCACTTGGTTTTAGAAGAGAATGCATTTTTTGCACATACTCCATTCTTTGCTCCGGATGCAAGGCACAGAAAAATGTTTGTTCCAAAATCAAATCGTAGTTTCCCTGATGGTGGAAAAAATCTTGATGAAAAACTTGGGCAGTCGGGAATTTTGGGCAATTTTGTTTGAAGTGTTCCAAAGGAACGGCAGAAAAGTCCAAAATATGAACCTGAGAGAATCCCGATTCGTAAGCATATTGGGCTTCATGAGCATTTCCCGCTCCGGGTATAAGGATCTGTAAAGACTTGTCTTGAATTTGGTCCAAATATTGCTTAAGTGGGTAAGAAGGACTACCTATATCCCAGCCGGTTTGTTGTTGTTGATAGCGGTCTGTCCAATATTGAGAAGAAAGAAATGTTGTCATATTTATTAATCAATTATTAAGCTACCTCTTATGGATCCGAATTTTCAACAAGAAAAGACTAAAAAAAACGACACTGGCAAGAATATTTTAATCATTGTGTTGGTCATTTTAGTGATTTTGAGCGGAATCAAATTGTACTCCGACAGCATAGATAAGACACGTAAATCTGAGGAAATCATTTTACTATCGGGAGAAAACAATGACCTCAATAAGCGATTAGATTCCATGACTTATCAGCTAGATTTACGGATTCAAGAAATAGAACGACTGGGCGGTGAGGTAAGTTCCTTGCAAGAAATACGTGAACAATTGGTCAAAGAAAGATCGAGTGATAGAAAGCGAACTGCTGATGAAATTGCAGCATTGAACAGACAAATCAGCTCCTACAATAAAACGCTGGCTGAAAAAGACCAAGAAATCGTACGTCTGCGTGAAATCAATCAGCAACTTTATTCAGAAAATGAAGGCCTAAAAACCACCCAAGCTCAGATACAGGAAGAGGTATCCCAGCTCAATATCCGTCAGCAGGAATTACAGGAAAAAGTAGATATTGCAGCCCAATTAAAGGCTGAAAATATTATTGTAGCAGCTGTAAACTCCCGTGGCAAAGAGCGGGAAGATGGTTTTAGAAACAGGCAGATTGAAAAATTGAAAGTGACGTTCAACTTTGCGGACAATAAAGTGGCCGAAGCAGGTCCGAGAGATGTATTTGTTCAGGTAATAGCACCAAACAATCAACCCATTTTTGATATTGCAAAGGGTTCTGGCACCTTCAATCTGAATGGTAAAGAAGAGTTCTTTACGACTCACCGCGACATAAACTTCACCAACAATCAACAGACTTTAAGTTTCTTTTATGAAAAAGGAAGCAATTATGCGTCTGGAACACACGAAGTTCGCATTTTTGTAGACAATTATTTGATCGGAACTAAAACATTCGAGGTTAAATAAGCAGAATGGCAGAATTAGATGAGATTTATTGGTTTCTTCTATTGGAAAAAACCAAATAAAATTCTACTTTTGCGTCCTGTTTATTTTAAACACTAAAAAGTTTTATACATGTTCCAGAAAAATTATGAAACGGTATTCATCCTTACTCCCGTTTTGTCTGATGTTCAGATGAAGGATACCGTAGACAAGTTCGTTAACTTGTTGAAAACTGAGGGGGCAGACGTGATCAATGTTGAAAATTGGGGTCTTAAGAAGATGGCTTACCCAATTGAGAAAAAAAGCACCGGCTTCTACGTATTGGTAGAGTTCAAGGCATTGCCTACGCTTATCAAGAAATTGGAGGTAGAATACAGAAGAGATGAGAAAGTTATGCGTTTCTTGACTACTGTATTGGATAAGCACGCAGTGGCTTATGCTGAAAAGAGAAGAAAAGGTGAATTTAATAAAAAAGCAGAAGCTAAGGAGGAGCAAGCCTAATGACACTTAAGAACGAACCTATCAACAGAGTTGAGAATAGAAAAAAATATTGCAGATTCAAGAAGAACGGCATCAAGTACATCGATTACAAGGATCCAAACTTCTTATTGAAATTTGTAAATGAGCAAGGTAAAATCCTTCCTAGAAGATTGACTGGTAACTCTGCGAAATTCCAGAGAAAAGTATCCAATGCAATCAAGAAGGCTAGACATTTGGCTTTATTGCCTTTTGTAACTGACGGTTTGAAATAATCCGTTATTGTTCAGTTCTATCACCAATAATATTGCACGACAATGGAAATTATTCTAAAAACAGATATAAAAGGACTAGGTTATAAAAATGACCTAGTTGAAGTAAAGCCAGGTTATGGTAGAAACTACCTGATTCCTCAAGGCTATGCAGTACTTGCAACCACATCTAACAAGAAAATCTTGGCAGAAAACATCAAGCAAGCTGCTCACAAAGCGGACAAGGTGAAGAAGGATGCGGAAGAAATTGCTGCACAACTTGAAAACCTTACCTTAGAAATCAAAGCAAAAGTTGGTGATTCCGGAAAGATTTTCGGTAAAGTAACCACTATTCAGATCTCTGATGCTTTGGCAGAAAAAGGAATCATCCTTGACAGAAAAAAGATCTCTATCAATATGGAAGTTGGAACAGCTGGAGAATTTGAAGCTGAAGCTGATCTTCACAGAGAGGTTAAAACTGCTATCAAATTTGTGGTTGTGGGTGAGTAATTCACGCCTATATCATACATCAAAAAAAACCGTCAAGCAATTGACGGTTTTTTTATGCATAAAAAAACTGACTCTTTAGAACAGCAGCATAAAAACTATAGGCTTGCTGACCAAAGAGTCAGTGAAAGTAGGTAACAGGATTACAACGCAGCGATCTTCTCTAAATCATCGATTAACTTTTTTGCAACTGCTTTTGCATTTTGCTCTCTTTTAGCTTTGAAAAGCTCAAGGGCCTCTTTGCTTTTAGCAATCACTCCTACTGGATTTTGATCCGCTTGAAAGCTATTCCAGCACCAAGACAGTTCTGCATGAAGCTTTTCGTCTAACTTTAATTTCTCGAGTTTTTCGAGCGTCGAAACAATGGTTTTTTCTGAAATTTTGACTGACATAATTTTGTATGTTTGGTTTGTATTTTCTTAAAAGATTAGCAATTATTCAACAAAACAAAATATTTAATTTCATAAATGCAAAAATGTCAGCGAATTAGATAACTAATTCTTAAACTCAATCGATTTCGATCAACAAAAAAGACAAAAAAATTCTGCTCGGTACCCGGGTTTTATTCCCAAAATCAAGTAATTCACACTATGGTAACACGAAAACAAAGCATTGAAGAGGAATTTGCGAATAGCATTACCCATGGTTTGGGTGTATTATTCAGTATTGTGGCTATATCACTACTCGTCACCTTCTCGATTTTGAAGGATTCTACGATTCATGTGGTAAGCTGCAGCATTTTTGGGGCTTCCATATTGCTGTTATATACCTTCTCCACCCTGTATCATGCCTTTCAAGCAGAGCGTATCAAAGCTTGGCTGAGAACTTTTGATCACATTGGAATTTACTTTCTGATAGCAGGCACCTACACTCCTTTTCTTTTGCTTGCTGTAGGCGGCACACTGGGGTGGATTTATTTTGGCATTATTTGGGGACTGGCTGTCGTAGGGACAGTTTATAAGATCTTTTTCACCCACCGATTCAAGCGGCTTTCCTTATTTCTGTACTTGGGAATGGGTTGGATGGCTATTTTCCTCATCAAACCTTTGATGGAGAGTTTAGATAGTTCTGTTTTGATTATGATTGCAGTAGGAGGAATTGCCTACACACTTGGCACTATTTTTTATACTCGACCCCAGATGCGCTTTGCTCATACGATCTGGCATCTGTTTGTTTTGGCAGGCACAATCAGCCATTTCATAGCTATTTTGCGAATGCTAACACTGTAGTCAATAATTTTTCCTCTTGAAAGTAAGTGAATTATATTATTTGATGAAAAAACTTTTGGTTAGGATTTGCATAAAAAATCTAGACCCCCTACATTTGTGACACCTTTCGAAAGAGGGAGTTTAAAATTGACCGATGGTGTAACTGGCAACACGTCTGATTTTGGTTCAGAAGAGTCTAGGTTCGAGCCCTAGTCGGTCAACTAAGCAGCTTAACGGCTGCTTTTTTTATTTACTTAGTTTCAGATTTTTATTTTACAAAAAACACCCATTCAACACGAAAATTCCTTATTTCATTTCTCTTAACAATCATTTAACAATAATATTTGGTTTAAGCCCCGTGAATGATTTACATTTACTTGCATTTCATAGTAATAAAAATGCACGTAATCAAAACCTAAATCAATCATTCATGAAACACGTTTTACAACGAACACTCATGTTGGTCCTATTGATCTTTGGCAGTATGATATCAATTCATGCCCAAACCGAAGTCATTGCAGGATGGACATTTGAAGCTACGGAAACAGCAGATCGCATTTTTGCTGATCTCGGAAACGCCAACAACACTGGAGAAAATGCGCAGACCATTACTCCGGTAAACATCAACTTTACTTCATATGTACAAGGCAGTGGAGGATCAGGTACCTTTTCCAAAAACTCAAATGGATGGCCTGCTGCGGAAGGCGTCGAGAAATACTGGCAAGTACGCATCAATACGCTTGGATACGACAACCTAACAGTATCCAGCAGACAACAGAGTTCAGGAACTGGTCCTCGGGATTTTCAAGTAGAATTCAGTTTAGACGGAGTAGTATGGACCGCCATCCCAAACAGTTCCATCACGACTGCCAACAACTTTACTTCAGGAGTACTTTCCCCTACCCCAGTTCCTACAGAAGCAAATAATCAAGGAACTGTTTTTTTGAGATGGATCTCCACATCCAACACAAGTGTAGGAGGCAACCTCATCGCAGCAACAGGAACTAGCAGAATAGATGATATCATCATTGAAGGTACGATCCTCACAGGAGCGCCAACCGATCCTGAGCCTGAAGCTCCCCTATTGAGCACACTGGCATCTTGGGATTTTGCTGGACAACCTGGTAATCAAGCTTCCACCACAGGTGTGGGATCTGAGAGTATCTCCGCAATAGATTTTACTCGCGGTACAGGTGTAACACCTACTGCAGCAGCTAATTCAATCAGCGGTTCTGCTTGGTCTGTAAGTGATGTAAATGATTACTTTGCTTTTGGAATAACGATAGAAGATGGATTTGAAGCCAAACTTTCACAACTCATTTTAGCCACTAGATCATCTGGTACTGGTCCAGGTAGATTGGCCTTGCGTTACAGCGTCGACAATTTTACTAGTAATTTGGCCACTTGGTCCAATTCAGGAACTGCCTTTTCTAATGAAACTCTTGATTTAAGTGCACTGGAAACGCTTACAGGGTCTGTAGAGTTTAGAATTTATCCAAACGAGGACATCAATGCCAACGGCGCTACAGGAATTGCGAATGCCGGAACTTTAAGGGTAGCTAACTTTGCTGAAGGTGGGGGTGTATTTTCTCCCGTACGGTTTTTAGGGATAGTCACCGAAGAAGAACAACCTGAACCTATCACCTTGATTGAATATAGATTTACAGGGGAACCAGGTAATCAAGTGTCAACTCCGGGTGTATCACTCGACCCAGGAGTCGAAGGAATAGCTATTAGTAGAGGTGCCGGATTGGGACTAACGGCGGCTGCAAATTCCATAAATTCCAATGGCTGGAATGCTGGTGATGATCGTTTCTTCACATTTGGCATAACCGTTTCTCCTGGACAATTGGTAGATCTTACTGAACTACAGATTGGAACTTCTTCCTCCAACACAGGACCAAGAGACATGGCTTTGGTGTATAGTGGAGATGGATTTACATCGAGACTTGCTGAATGGCAGCATACTGGCACATTTGTCAACCAAATCATTGACCTCTCTAGTTTACAAAATCTATCCGGCGAGGTAGAATTCAGAATCATTTCGACAAGCAATACATCTGCTAATGGTAATACAGTTGCATCCACTGGAACTTCCCGTGTAACCAATTACTTCGAAGGAGGCAATACCGGGGCAACTCGATTTATTGGTATTGTGAAAAATGCGCAAGGAGTAGTCATTCCTACGATTGAACTGACGGTAGATGCATTAGATTTTGGAATAGTATCCTTAAACTCTACGCCTGTTTCGTTGAGTTACCAAATCAGCGGTACTAACTTAACAGATGCCGTGAGCGTAGTAGCTCCTGCTGGAATAACCATTTCAACGGACGGCAATACCTTCTCCAACGAACTGCTGATTCCAGCGGCTGAAGTCATGGCTACAAGTACTATTTTTGTACAGGTTGAAACTTCCCAAGCAGGAAGTATCAATGCTCAAATTGCTCATAGTACAGAGGGCACATTACCAGTTTCCTTGACTGTAACAGCGAGTATTCTTGATCCTTTCAATATTGTGGAAGATTTCAATACCATTTGTGTAGCGAATTTCAGTCCAATAAGCGGAGGATGGAGTCAAGTAAGTGTAGCAGGCGACCAAACTTGGTCTTGTAGCAACTTTGGAAGAGCTGGAACCACCCCTACGGCTAATGCACCATTTGGTGTTCAGATGAATGGATTTGCTGCTGGCACAGCGGTATTAAACGAAGATTGGTTAATCTCTCCTGCCTATGACTTGACAGCATTTGATTTCCCTCTCTTAGAATTCTGGAGTAGGGTAGCTTTTGGTGGCCCTCGTCTAAAACTAAAAGTATCTACGGACTATGTAGATGGGGATCCAAACTTGGCTACTTGGACAGAATTGGCAGATAGATTTGCCCAGGGAGATACTTGGACAAGCTCAGGTGAAGTAAATCTTTCTGCATTCAAAGCAGCTAATGTACGGATTGCATTTGTCTACACTTCTGGTCCTGAAGTAGGAGCAGCCCGTTGGACAATTGATGATTTCTCTTTGAGAAACTCCGAAACGGCTCCTGCCCCATTCTTGACAAACAGCATTGGAAATGTAGATTACTGGCATTTTGGTATTGTACCAGTAGGTAGTATCGCTCCTCAGACCCGTTCATTTGAATTCTCTTTGAGTGATGCCATCGCCGATTTGACTATTTCCGCGGGAGATGGGTTTGAATTCTCCAAAGATGGAGTTAATTTCTCTTCAGCGATCACCTTCTCTCCTGAGGAAAGCGGTGCTACACAAACTGTAAGCATCCGGTTTAATCCATCAAGTGCTGGTGCATTCAGCAGTCCAATCTTCTTTAATTCTGGAGATATCCAAGTAAGAAGAGGTTTCTTAACCGGAGCTACCGTTGAAAAATCCAAAACTCTTGATGTGGTCACTTGGAATATCGAGTGGTTTGGCTCAGCAAGCAATGGCCCAACGAATGTTAACTTGCAGCTAGAAAATGTAAAAAAGGTGATTGAAGATTTGGATGCAGATATTTATGCTTTCCAAGAGATCGCTTCTTTAAGCAGATTCAATCAGCTTGTAGAGGCATTACCTGGGTATGGAGGAGTGGTTTCTCCTGCTACTTCTGCGGGAGGTGATTTTGCGGAAGAAGCTCAAAAACTAACTTACTTATTCAAACTCGAAACAATAGATACACTTCAGACAAAGGTATTATTAACGGGTGTAACTCCTGATTTATTGGTAGATTATCCATCCGGAAGAGATCGATTCTGGGCTTCTGGCAGACTTCCATTCTTAATGGAAATCCAAACCAAGAAAAATGGGGTAAGCAAAACTATCAACATGATCAACGTGCACACACGTTCCAACGGTGGTGGAGAATCTGCTGCGAATCCTCGCTATGCCATGCGTCGATATGATGTAAATGTGTTGAAAGACACCTTAGATGCTCATTATGCAGATGTACCGTTGATCATCCTAGGTGACTTCAATGATGATTTGGATGAGACGGTAGCAAATCAGGATGCTCCTACTGTAGGAACGTCTGAAACATCTTTCATCAATTATATCAACGATCCTGAAAACTATAATCCTATCACAATCTCCTTGAGCAATGCTGGATTGAGAACCTTCCCGACGTTTGAAAATGTGATCGATCATATAATCATTAGCAATGAGATGAACGAAAGCTGGTTGGTCAACTCTGAGCGAATTTATTTCCCGTATGACTTGATTCCAGCCTATGATCGTACGACTTCTGATCACTTACCTGTCAAGGCCCGCTTTGAGTTGATCTGTGACTTGGAAGTTCCTCAGATTCTAGGTCCTGATCAGCTTTGTAGCGCGGAAGAAAGTTCCCTATTCCTTATTGGAGGTAATTTTCAATCCATTGTGACTTGGGAGCGTTCTGTGGACGGTATTAGCTGGGAATCGATTGAAGGCAGCCAAGGTGTAGACATACTTCCTTTGCAAGGCATTTCTGAAGCCACGTTTTTCAGAGTGATTGTAGGTTCTGATAGCTGTTTCCCTCAAGTCAGTGATGCATTTGAGGTCACGGTTAAAACATTGCCTACACCTGTAATTTACTTTGAAAGAGGTTTGTTAACGACAATTGAAGGCCCTTATACCTTTACTTGGTTCAAAAATGGTCAGCTAATTGCAAGCGGCAGTTCCAATACTACTCGTATCAACGGAGCCGGATTGTATGAAGTGGAGATTCAGGATGCAGATGGATGTGTCTCTAGGTCTTCTACCTATCGCTTCCCTCAGCAGTTGACAGGTAATCAGGTCCGTGTATTCCCTAATCCGGCTACACAGCAGGTGACCATAACCCTAAGAAACACCGAAGGAATGGTAAACATCCAATTAAAAACAATTTTTGGCTCTGTTGTCAATCAGATTGTAACAAGCGAAGGTTTTGCACAATTTGATGTTACAGGTTTAGCCAAGGGTGTATATTTGATTGTAGTTACTAATCAGCAGGGTAGCACGACAGTACAGCGTTTGACTGTGCGATAAGCTAATCTTTCCATGTAATTTGAAGCCGTGCTCAAGAGAGCACGGCTTCTTTTTTACCTATTTTTGGACTTTTTTTACTTTCTTTGCATGCACCTATGCCAAGCACCATGCCACAATTTGAGGAAATCAGGCCTTATTACGATACAGAAGTAAACCAAGCAATCCGTGAAATCATCGATCACCCCATGTTGAAAGCGATGATGAATTTCACCTTCCCGGACATGAACGATGAGCAATGGAAAAACTTGATGCTTCGCTGTCATTCGATCCGTGATTTTCAAATAAATTTTATCTATCCTGGAGTACAGAAGGTATTGGAAAAAAGTTCGGAAGGGCTTACTACCTCTGGATTTGAAAAACTGGAACCCAATACTTCTTATTTATTTATTTCCAATCATCGGGATATTATTTTGGATACTTCCCTCTTGAATGCTTGTTTGTATGAACAAGGATATTTCATGACTACTTCAGCAATTGGGGATAATTTGGTAAAAAAACCTTTTTTAAAGCACCTTTCGAAGTTGACTAGGAATTTCACTGTAAAAAGAGGATTGCCTGCACGTGAGCTTTTGGAAAGTTCCAAGCTTATCTCCTCTTTTATTCGTCAGTCACTTTTGCGCGAAAACCGCTCGGTATGGATCGCCCAACGAGAAGGTCGAACCAAGGACGGCAATGATCAGACACACAAGGGAGTGCTTAAGATGATTTCAATGGCTTCCGATGAAGGCGAGCACTTCCTAGATTATTTCAAGCGTCTCCATGTAGTACCCGTCAGTATTTCGTACGAATATGATCCTACAGATATCCTCAAAATGCCTGAGCTCTTGGCAAAGGCTAAGCAAGAGCCATATATTAAAGGTGAACACGAAGACTTCAATACCCTGTTGAATGGAATCATCGGAGCCAAAAAACGAATACATATTCATATCGGGGATGTCTTGACTCAAGGCATTGAAAAAATTTCCCAAGAGGTCAGTGGAAATGTGAAGCAATTACAAGCCTTGGCTGACTTGGTAGATGAGCAGATCATCATAGGATACAAACTGTGGCCGAGCAATTATATCGCCCATGATTTGTTGACAGGTTCTGATCAATACAAGGGACAATACAGCGATAAAGAAAAGGCTTTGTTTGAGGCAAGGTTCCGAAAAGGAGTGGATACCAGTAACCCCATGGCAGTGGAGAATTTTCTTTGCATGTATGCAAACCCGGTAACCAATCAACAACGATTGCTAGATGATTAACCCAGGTAGGATACCCTACCTGAGTGCAAGCCGGATCAACATCACACAACTGGTATTTTGACAGTGAATCTGGTAAACTCTCCTACCTTGGATTCGATTTGCAAAGATCCTTTCAAACCATCTATTAAATATTTCACCAAGTTTAGTCCAAAACCAAATCCTGACTCCCCTTGGGTACCTTCGGAAGAACTTGCTTCTCCTGATATAATTTCCTTGATTTTTTCTGAACTTATCCCTACTCCATTGTCCTCAACTTCAATAATTAAATTGAAGTTATTAGCTATTTGCTCCAGTTGTAAGTTAACCTTAACAATGCCATTTTCTTGAGTAAACTTCAATGCGTTAGAAATAATATTTCCAATAATTTGAAGCAATTTTGTTTTAGGAAATTTAATTTCTGAATAATCGTTTGTTGCAACTACCCTGAGTTGGATATTTTTTTGCCTTGCCTGTGCCCCATAAAGATCCTGTAATTTTTCTTTCAAGGATTGAAGGTTAAATAAATTGGAATGCAATCCCTTTAAATACTGATCTTCGTCTTTCATAATCTGATCCGCTAATTCGAGCAAAGATTTTCCACTTTTTTGGATCAACAGAATAAATTCTAAAACGTCCTCTAAATTACCTTGGTTTCCTTGATGTTGAATGATTTCAGCTAAGCCTACTATTCCTGCTAATGGTCCTCTGATATCGTGGGCTACTTTTTTCTTATCATTTTTAAGTCCCTTGATATCTTCCTGCATCTGCTTCATCGATTTCAAAATCTCTAAGCGATTGACAATTTCTTTTCCTATCAATTGAATCAATTCTATTTTTTCAGGACTGAGTTCCTTTTGATCAGTATCCATGATACACAAAGCACCTAAATTATATCCATCAGGATTCGTTAAAGGAGTCCCCCAATAATAGCGTAAATTAGGATCGCCTTTAACATAAAACTTATCCTGAAAGCGCTCATCTTGAGACAAGTCTTTGACCTCCAAAGCCTCAACACCCATGATCGTGTAGTTGCAAACTGCATCTTGTCTATCCATTTGTAAGGTAGATAGACCTGCAGCAGCCACAGACCATTGAGTGTAATTATCAATCAAGTTGACCAAGGATACCTGACTTCCAGCAACTTTAGCTGCCAAATTTGCCAAATCGGCAAATTGTGTTTCTAGACTGGCATAATCTAAGTCATAATCACTTAACGCCAAAAGGCGCTGAAATTCGTTGGTAGATGACATAACAAAGCATTTGAAGGGTTATGGGGGATAAATTAACTAAAATTACAAAAAATATCTCATATCCTGCTTCTTTAGAAGGTGAATCAATGTGTTAACATTCAAAATCGCACTTTAGGTAGCCCGGCAATTAGGTTAACTGAATTAGCTATAACTATTGCATTTGCCGATAATACTGCTTGGTAATACACTCATTTTTTGTAAATTGTTACAATCGTTTTCTGGCATTAATATATATGAGACCATTCGTACTAGTGATCTTTCTCTTAATTCATCAACAGGTTCAAGGACAAAAACTAACACCTGTTGCTTCCATCAAAACTCCTTTGGGAACTATCTATGTTGAGTTTCATCCAGAAACCACCCAACACCAAGCTTCCTTTATTCAATTAGCAGAAGCTGGTTATTGGGATTCGTTGACATTTAATCGGGTCATTCCCGAATTTGTCGCTCAAGGTGGATGTCCAGATACTGAGGAGGGATTTACTGATCCGGAGTACTTACTTGAACCAGAAATTTTCCCTCATTTACAACATATTTATGGAGCAGTTGGTGCAGGAAGAGATGATAATCCCGAAAAACTATCCGCAAGGTGCCAATTTTACATCGTTCACCGAAAAGAGGGAGTGCATAGGTTAGACGGTGATTATACTGTATTCGGTCAGGTGATCCAAGGGATGGATGTGGTGGATGCACTTGTACATACACCCCGAAATGCACAAAATCAACCACTGGAAGATATGTACTTAGAAATCTCTATTTTACGTTTAAGCGGTGACCAATTAAGTGATTTAAAAAATCGACTTTAGTAAACAAAAGTGTATATTTAGCAAGTAGAAAAACTTGATCAGCTCTATCTCGGATGAAAAAACCCAACAAACCAAGTTCCGAAAAACTCCGCTTACAAACCCTGTATCAATACAATATTCTTGATTCTTCAGAAGAAGAGGATTTTGATTTTTTGACAAAAATCACCGCAGAGATTTGCAATATGCCTATTGCTTTTATCAGTTTAGTGGATGATGAAAGACAATGGCTCAAGTCAAAAATAGGCATAGATTTAACAGAAACTTCAAGAGATACCTCGATATGTGGGCATACTATCTTGGAAAGTGGAGAAATTCATGAAATAGAAAACATTCAAGCAGACGAACGTTTTAAAGATAATCCATTATTAAATGATCCATCGGCTACTTTATCCTATTATGCTGGTGTTCCACTAAGAGCTCCAAATGGAGAAGCCATAGGTACTTTATGTGTGATGGATAAGGTTTCAAGAAAAATTACGGAAAATCAAAAAACAGCTCTCTTGGGATTAGCCAAACAGGTGATGAACTTGATTGAAATCAGAAAAAATAACCTGAAGCTAAAGGACTACAAAGCACGTACGGAAGCATGGAATGCGAATACAGGGATCATATCCTACTCTTGTTTTTACGACACGGTATTAAATTGTATTTATGTTTCAGAATTTATTGGTGAATTAACTGGAATATCAGCGGCTGAAATGATTGAAAACCCCCATATTGGTTTGCTATCCGTTGTTTTAGAAGAAGACCAAGCATTTTTTACCAAAGAACTGGAATCACAATTAAAACATGGGGATCATTGGGAAATTACCTATCGCCTGAAGTCAAAAGAAGGGAATATTAAATGGATTTTGAATAAAGGTAAACTGAGGAGAGAGTCAGACAAGGAAATCTTGGACGGAATCATGATGGATGTTACTGAAAAAATCCAGACTGAACAATTATACAAGACTATATATGAAAGTTCTCATAGCATTGTCTGTATTCACGATAAACAAGGGAATTTAATCCACTTTAATCCGGCTGCTGCAGCATCACTTCATTTTACAGACACCGATCATATTCCAGATACTATTCAACATTTCATTTTTGAAGAGGACCTTCCATATTTAGGTATTTACTTTGATGGACTGCAAGAACATGGAACAATCGACTTAAACCTACGACTAAAATCAAACCTAGGCGAGTCTGTATATTGGTCTTGCCAATCCTCATCCTTATTTATAGAAAATGGAGAACAGTTGTTCATGATCAATGCATGGGACATTACGGAACAGTTGAAGACGGAGAAAAAATTAAAAGAATCAGAAAACCTATTTAAAATCATATCTGAAAATATTTCAGATATATTGTATCTCTATGATGCTAAAAATAATGAATATAAATTCATCAGCCCCAATACCGAGCGTATAATTGGTGTAAATGCAGACTATTTTTATAATTCGAATGATTTTATCAATGACTATGTCCAGCAAGCTGATAAAAAAACTTGTTACGAGTTCAAAAACAAACTTAAGGCAGGTCAGGGTTATGATTTCGAATACGCAATTGAAGTCAATGGAAACATCAGATGGTTAAGAGAATCAGTTCACCAAGTTCACGGCGCATATTCCCAATCACTCATCTTTGCAGGCAGAGTCACCGATATTACCAGTAGAAAATCTGAGTTTTTGGAATTAGAGCGCACCAAAGGTTTGTTAGAGGATACGGGACGCTTAGCCAAGGTGGGAGGTTGGTCTTATGACCTTGCCAGCGACAAACTCCAATGGACCCGTATAACTCATGAAATCCATGATTGTGATTACAGTTATGAACCCAGTGTACATGATGGAATTGCCTTCTACAAAGAAGGAAAAAGTAGAACCTTAATCAGCCAAGCCTTTGAGACCCTTCTTGAACAGGGTACGCCCTATGATTTAATGTTGGAAATTGTTTCTGCAAAAGGTGTTGAAAAATGGGTCCGAGCTATAGGAAAGCCAATTTTCCATCTGAGCAAAATCATAGGTGTAAAAGGTACATTTCAAGATATTACAGCCCCAAAAAAGAAAGAAACTGAGCTTCGGCAAACCAAAGACCAACTCGAAAGTATTTTATCTGAAATCAATGATGTAATTTGGTCTGTAAGTTATCCAGCCTATCAACTTCTTTTTATCACGCCATCTGTTGAAAAATTAACAGGCTATTCTTTCCATGAGTACTTATCCAAACCTGAACTATGGAATGATACAATTTACCCACGAGAACCCCAAGTTATCTACGAAATCAAACAATCAATCGAAAATAAAGGAGCGTATTCGAAGGTTTATCATATCACAACCAGCGAAGGTGACACCAAGTGGGTGAAAAACACGGGTCACTTGGTCTATGACAGTGTCGGTAATCCCATACGCATAGATGGTAAAATAGCTGATGTTTCTGCAGATATACGTATACATGAGACCATGAGTAGTCAATTGGAGTTGCAAGGACTTCTGATGAAAATAGCTACTGAATACATCAACTTAGACGTCAGAGACAGTCAGGAACAAATCAATACATCTTTAGAGCTGATCGGAAAATATGCTGAAGCTGATCGGGCCTATATTTTTGATTATGACTGGGAAAAGGACACTTGCACCAATACTTTTGAATGGTGTGCAGCAGATATCACTGCAGAAATTGAGAATTTGCAGGAAGTCCCCTTAGAAATGATACCTTTTTGGGTTGAAACCCACCAAAAGAAAGAATTTATGTATGTGGAAGATGTGCGGAAACTTTCAGATGAAGATGGATTGAAACAAATCCTTGCTCCTCAAGGGATTCTGACATTGATTGCTTTACCTATTTTTTTTGAAGAGAACATTTATGGTTTTGTAGGGTTCGATTATGTTAGAGAATTGAGGGATCTTTCTGGTAGTGAGATTTCATTGTTGTTACTTTTTGCTCAAATTTTGGCTAACCTCAAAAACAGAACGATTCTTGAAGAGAACTTAATTTCAGCCAAAGAGCGTGCAGAACAAACAAGTCAATATAAATCTCAATTTTTGGCGAATATGAGTCATGAAATCCGTACACCACTCAATGGAGTGATAGGATTTACAGACCTTCTGCTCAAAACTCCTTTAAGTCATGTTCAGAAGCAATATGCAGAGAATGCCAATATATCAGGTAAATCTTTATTGGGCATTATCAATGACATCTTAGACTTTTCAAAAATTGAAGCGGGTAAGTTAGATCTTGAATTTATTGAACACAACATCTACGAAATAGCAGGATCCTCGATTGATATCATTAAATTCCAAGCTAGTCAAAAACTATTGGAATTACTGCTCAACATGCCTCCTGATTTGCCGAGAATCATGGTATTGGACCCAATCCGTTTGAAGCAAGTAATTATTAACCTTTTGAGCAATGCCGTTAAATTTACAGAGGAAGGTGAAGTTGAATTAAAAATACAATTTGATAAAAAGACGGATACTACAGGCTTACTAGGTATAGCTATCAGGGATACCGGAATAGGGATTACAAAAGAGCAACAAAAAAAGCTATTCCAAGCATTTTCTCAGGCAGATAGCTCTACAACTAGAAAATATGGCGGTTCGGGTCTAGGATTGACTATTTCAAACCTGCTCGTTGAGAAAATGGGGGGATCGATTGAATTGGAGAGCAATCCAGGTCATGGATCTACTTTCAAGTTCTCCTTTGAAGTGGGATATAAAGAACTAAAAGACAATGAGCGTGTCGCAATTGATATCAAAAAGGTGTTGATTTTAGACGATAATGCTAATAATATCACGGTTTTAGAGGAAAATCTCAAATATTGGGGAGTTCCCTATGTTAGCACCCAAAGTCCCTTGGAAGCTTTATCTATTTTACTGGAGGATCCAAGTATAGAGCTTGGCATTATCGATTACCACATGCCCGAGATGGATGGGATTGAATTTATCATGAATGCCCGGCAAGAACTTGGCATTGATAAAGATCGACTAAAATTGATCTTACTTCATTCATCTACGGATACCGAACTACTTAGGAAGTTTTACAAGAAATTTGATATATCGTTTGGGCTGTTAAAACCTGTAAAATCAGATGAGTTATTCAGTTTCTTAATAAATATTAAAAACAAAGTTGTAGTTGAGGAATTTCAGACAAAACAAAGCGCTGAACCCCAAGTGGAACAATCAGATACCTCATTCAATATTTTGATTGCGGAAGATATAGATATGAATATGTTGCTAATCAAAACACTGATTTTACAACAACTTCCGAAGGCTCGGATTTTTGAGTGTAAAAATGGGGAAATTGCCTTTAAAACCTACAAAACCCAATCCATTGATTTAATTTTCATGGATGTACAAATGCCTAAAATGGATGGTATCGCAGCAACCAAAGAAATTCGGAAATATGAAAAGCTGAGAGATGAGAAAACACCTATTATTGCACTGACGGCTGGAGCCTTGCAAGAAGAACGAAATAACTGTTTACAGGCTGGAATGGATGAATTCTTAACCAAGCCAGTACAATCAGAAGTTTTGATAAAGGTTATTGAGAAATACCTTCTTAAAGTGGATAAAATCCAAGAAGATGACCCCACCATCCAAACTAAGGTAAAAGAAATGCCTGAAAGCAATAGCCCACTATTTGAAAAAGAAGAATTCATGGCCTTGGTTGGTCATGATATGACACTTTACAAAACATTGCTAGAGGCATCCCTTGATTTTGATAGGCAAGTAGGAATGTTGGTAGATGCCTTTGACAAAGGTGATCGAAAGGAGATAAAATCAATAGCCCACGGTATCAAAGGCAGTGCTCAATCCATGTTCTTCACACGCTTGCATCAACTGGTAAGGAAAATAGAGACTCAAATAGAAACGCTGAATGAAGCTGAATTATCTGATTTTATTCTAAATGTTGTAGAAACTTGGAATGCTCTAAAACCTACGATCCAAGAAGAAATCAATGATCATTAAGAAATAAAACATAGTTCCAAAACCTTAAATTTATCATCGAAGAAATTATAGATTTGACTGTTTATTTACGATATTTAACTAATATTGATAAAATTTTACTGATTATTTATATTCACCCACAAAATACAAAATATTATGTCCAAAAAACATGTCCTACTTATTGATGATCAGCCAGTCATGGGCATTTTATTAAAGAGTAAACTCGAGGGTGACTTTACAGTTGATATTAAGCACAACGGAAAAGAAGCGCTCGCCTGGATCATGGAAGGAAATGTTCCTGATGCTGTGGTTTTGGATTTAAACATGCCTGAAATGAATGGAATTGAATTTATTAAAGAGGTGAGAAAATTCAATTATTTTGATAAAGTTCCTTTAGTAGTTCTTTCGGGTGAAGAAGGTGTTAACTCTCGAATTGAGGCCTTTCAGGTAGGTGCAGATGATTTCTTAATTAAACCCTTTAATCCTGCAGAATTGACTATTCGTGTTAATCGGTTTTTTGATCGATACAATTTTGATAAGCAATGAAAAAGAAACTTGTCTTTATTAAGCCGGGATATTCCTTAACAAAACATGCTAAAGCCAACTTGGAAGAAAGTTTCGAGCTTGAAATTGTGGAGGATATCTTTGCATTTGTTGCGCGTGCAAAACAAAAGGCCGAACAAGATGCTGTACTTTTCTTTGGCAACTTGAAAGACGTTTCGTTTTTGGAATACATTCGAAAAGTCAAGCCATATTCGTACAGAGATGGATATATCTTACTAGCCATCTCCGATACGATCGATGCGTCGGATCGAAAAACAGCTATGAAAGAAGGGATCAGTGGACTATTCCTGACCAAAGAATTGAGTAGTAGTGCTATTATCGAACAATTACAGAAAGTATTGGATAATCCGCCGTTGAGAGGTTTTATAGATCAAGAAAGCGAGCAAAAGCAAGTTTTCACCAAATATAAGACACCACTTTGGAAAAGAGCGTTTGATGTATTGGTTTCTGGAACGATTATATTGTTGATCTCCCCTATTCTTTTGTTGGTAGCCTTAGCCATTCGACTTGAGTCCAAGGGGCCCATCTTTTACAAATCCAAACGTGTAGGAACAGGTTGGGATATTATCGAATTCTACAAATTCAGGTCTATGGTACCGGATGCGGACAAAAAGCTAAAAGATCTTAGCCACCTCAATCAGTATGCTACTAAAGGAACTGAAGAACCGAAAGTAGAGTCCGCAGTATTCGTACGATGCGATACCTGTGAAAAATATGATCAACCTTGTGAAAGTTTACTTTACAATGAACTTGGAGAGCAAGTATGTGAGTTAACCTTTAAGCTGATGAAAAAAGACGGGGATGCTGCCTTCTTCAAGCTGACGGATGATCCTCGTATCACCAAACTAGGTAAGTTTCTTCGCAACTCAAGCATTGATGAATTACCACAGCTTTTCAATGTTTTGAAGGGAGACATGTCGATTGTAGGTAACAGACCGCTACCGATTTATGAAGCGGAGAAGTTGACTACCGATCAATTTTCCAAACGGTTTCTAGCCCCTGCAGGCATAACCGGTCTTTGGCAGGTGACCAAGCGAGGCAAGGGTGGGCCCATGTCTGAGGATGAGCGCATTGGATTAGATAACGAATATGCAGATAAATTTAGCCTTGGTATGGACATCAAGATTTTATTGATGACAGTACCGGCCTTATTTCAGAAGGAGAATGTGTGATGATACTATTACAAAAATCATTAACTAAAACTATTCAGATTATTTATTTAGGGCTAGCATTCTTTATATTGTTTAGCAATGAAGTAAATGGACAAAGACTGGAATTAGAAACAGATGATTTGACAATAGGTAGCTTTGATCTGATGGAAGACCTTATGACGCAACTTATTTCTTTGGATGACATCATAGAAATTGGACTTCAATTCAGCCCTAATATAAAAAGAAATGCCGCACTAACAGACTCAGAGAAAGAGCGGTTAATTATTCAAAAAAAGCTCTGGAGCACCCATATCCAAACCTTTGCTAATTATTCATTTGGAAATCAAGGAATTCTAATTGCCGGATCAACGGAGTCCAATATAAACACTATTGCGAATGGCTATCGATTTGGGCTCAATGTGAGTATCCCTTTTTATGAGTTCTACACAAGAGGTAATCGTGTCAAACTGGCAAAAGCGGAGTTAGCTGCGGCGGAAAATATGAAGAATGCTATTGAGCTAGAAGTAAAACAAGAGATAATTAGCGCTTACTTTAGAGTAATTTCAACTCAAAAGTCTATGGTTAACAATCACGAATTTTTAAATAAAGCGTTGATCAGTGAACGAATTGGTGAATTAAAATTCAAAGAAAATCAAATATCAATCACAGATTACACCAGATTGTCTGAAATTAGCTCCCTTGCTAGGGAACGATACAATAATGCATACGCAGATTTTTTATCGGCATACAAAAATTTAGAGGCTCTATTGGGAATCGAATTATATTTTCTCAAAAGATAATTTGATATGCTAAAAATAAAGGAGCTTATATGGGCAATTAAACGATTTTGGTATCTATTTATTATTTTACCAAGTGCCTTAGCTGCTGCTGTTATTTTTTTAACAAGAAACACTGAAAAGATTTTTGATTCAAATACAATCATTTATACCGGTATCTCAACAAGAAAGAGTGCCGACCTTACTGAATCTTTGAAGATTGACTACTTTACTTCCAACAATTTAATGGATAATATTGTAGCTTTAATCAATAGCAGGAAAACTGCTGAATTTGTCAGCTTAAAGCTGTTATCTCAACATCTCGCACTCAAGCCTGGAAACCCTAAATATTTTTCGACAGAAACCTATGAGGAGTTAAAAAACCACATTCCTGAATCCTTATGGAAAAACCTTGCTGTAAGTGAAAATCCTAATGCTACCTTCAAAAATTTAATTAAAGCCTTCGAAAATGAAGATGATGAATTTGCACCTTTACGATATGTTTTAGATAAACATAAATACTACGGGGTTACTAATATATCTAGTAGAACCAGGGTTATTCGGCAAAAAAGTAGCGATATGGTTGAAATCAGCTACTATACAGATGACCCAGGAATTGTTTTTCAAACATTAAAATTGATTGCAGAAGTATATTTGCAGCGTTATTCGGATTTAAGGACAATTGAAAACAGTGGTAGCATAGACTTTTATATTTCCGAAAAAGACCGAGTTTTTCAAAGTTTGCAAGAAGCTGAGGAGCGTCTGAAAATTTTTGTAAGTGAAAACAGAATCATGAATTTTTACGAACAAGGTAAAAACTTGGATAACTATCTAAATGACCTAGAAAAAGATTTAACAAGATCGAATCAAATTTCCAAAGGTGCTGATGCAAGTCTTAAGATTTTAGAGGAAAAAATGATTAAAAACCAAGTCCGATCTACTTTAATCGACAGCTTAGAAACATATAGAAAACAAGTATCCACAAAACGATTAACTCTCAATAGTCTCTTACTTGAAAGCTCTCTCGAGAGTCAAGTTGTTCTAAATTTGAAAAAAGAAATACGAGATATTAACGATGCTCTTTCTAGTAAAATCAATGACTTATACCTACAAGATTTTAGCATTGACGGCATTCCAGTTACGCTCATTTTAGGCGAATGGTTAGACACTTATCTTGAAAAAGAAAAAGAATTAAGTAGCCTGGAAGTTTCATTAGCTTCATTTCAATTAGTTTCAGACAGGATAGATAATTTTGCTCCTTTGGGTGCCGAACTTAAGAGATTAGAAAGAGAAGTTGGCATTTATGAAAATGAATATCTTTATATCTTGTCAGGGCTTAATCAAGCTCGACTTCAAACACAAAACCTAAAAATCTCACAAACACAAGAGATTATTGATCCGCCTTTTTTTCCTACTGCGCCAAGAGGCTCCAAACGTAAAATTCTAGTCTTAGCGTCTTTCATGTTTGGACATATCATTTTAATAGGCTTCTTTGCTGGGAAATTGTTACTCAATAATTCACTTCAAGAACATTACAACGCAGAAAAAACAACTGGTTTAAATGTTATGGCTTCCTTCCCTAAGATACAAGCGCATGAAAAATCAATTTATTTCCAAACATCTGCCGTACTTCTTTCTAATCAACTTGCAGCTCTTGCCCATCGATTTGGAGAAAAGCCTTCCATAACGATAGCAATTCACCCAGTTAGCGAAGATGAGGACTTTCCAATAATTTTAAAGAAATCAATAGAATTACTGCCTACCTACCTTCATCCGGTTAAGCTTTTTTCCACAAACGTAATGGAAGGCTTTGTACCGTACGATGTAACAGACTATTTAAATACTCCAAATTTATCAACTTTCTTAAAAAATCATCGAGGGGAAGAAGACCTTCCAATTATCAATTTTATCTTATTACCTCCCTATCGAAAACTTAACTATAATTTAGAGTTGCTAAAGGACATTGATTGGAATATTTTTTATGCTCAATCAAATTATGTTTGGAAAAGTTCTGATGGGATTGTGGTAGACTGGCTTAAAGATTGGTCAAATAACAAAGCAAGTCTTACGCTAACAAAGGTAGATATCAACTTTATCAAGGACATGAATAAAGAGGGTTGATATGGAAGTTAGCCAAAAAAAGTATCACTATTTATTTGCAATTGTTGCATTACTATTGGCTTTCCCTTTTGCTTGGATGATAGCAAAACTACAATTAGTTTTCATTATCCTTTGCGTTGCTCTGATGGTAGGCTTTTTCTTATTAGTGTACTTATTAAATGATCCTTTTCAAGGGTTTTATCTAGCCTTGATTTTTGCTTTTTTTGTTAACGGACTTACTAGGTATATCACAACGATACCTCTCGGTTTGGGAGTAGATTTTTTATTGGTTTTATCCCTTTTACTCGCATTTCTGTCAAAAAAGAAACCACATTTTGATTTGTTAAACAATGGAGCTATTTGGCTGAGTATTATTTGGCTGGGGTTTACCTTCCTAGAGTTATTCAACCCAGAAGCACCCAGCAAAGAAGCCTGGTTTTATGCAGTAAGAGCTGTATCACTCTATCAGATTTTTACTGTTTTGTTAGTCTTAATGTATTTAAGAACAAAGGATGAAATTTTACAGATTACGCATGTGATTTTATTTTTAAGTGTACTAGCTGCTTTCTGGGGGTTTAAGCAAATCTATATAGGGCTGGACAACTATGAGTGGCAATGGTTGCTTGAAGGAGCTATAAAAACACATGTGTTGAGAGGCGTCTTAAGAGCTTTCTCCTTTTTATCAGACTCAGGACAATTTGGCGCCACAATGGGTTATGCTGGTATCATGTCAATTATTCTAGCGCTAGGCCCTTTCAGCTTAAAGAAAAAGGTTTTTTTTACTGCCAGTTTTTTAATTTGTATTTACGCTATGGCCATTAGTGGTACAAGAGGGGCGCTTTTCGTACCTGCTAGTGCCGCGATGGCATATCTTGTGGCTACCAAAAACTTTAAAAGCATCATAGCTGGTGTAATCGTGTTAGGTAGTGTTTTCTTTTTTCTAAAATATACTTCGATTGGAAATGATAACCAAACCCTAAGAAGAATGCGTTCCGCTTTGAATCCAGAAGACCCTTCTTTAAAAGTTCGCCTTGAAAACCAACAAAAGTTCAAAGCATACTTAAAAACACGCCCATTTGGTGGAGGAATAGGGACTTCAGGTACATGGGGTTTACGTTTTTCTCCCAATTCATTTCTCGCCCAAACACCGAATGATAGTTGGTATGTCAAAATATGGGCTGAAACTGGTGTCGTTGGCCTATATACTCATATTCTGATCATTCTTTTCTTTGTCTACAAAGGTTACGCAGTGATCTTTTCCCTCCACGACCCAGAGCTTAAGCAATATATCATGGCTTTGCATTCTGGCTTTATAGGAATTGCATTTGCAGCTTATGGCAATCCTATTCTAGGTCAATTTCCTTTGAATCTCATGCTGTATTTCACGTGGGGAGCAATATATGTAGCAGAGTACCTGAACAAACAAGACTATGCAAAACTCAAAAAATGATCAGTTTCCATTAATTTCACTAGTTACAGTGAATTTTAATACCACTGCTGTCACAAGAGAGCTTTTACTTTCCCTTAGAAAACAAAACTACCCTAACCTTGAAATCATTGTAGTTGACAATGGCTCCCAAAAACCCTGTGCAGAATTAGCTACCGAATTTCCCGAAATTATTTACGTAGATACACAAAAGAATTTAGGCTTTGCTGGTGGGAATAATGCTGGAATGGAAAGAGCCAAGGGAGCGTATTTTTTATGGTTAAATAACGATACAGAAGTAGAACCTGACTTTTTATTTCCGCTAATCAAACTATTCGAAACTAATCCAAACATTGGAATGATTTCACCAAAAATCCTATTTTTTGATCAGCCTGACACCTTACAATTTGCTGGGTTTGGACCCATAAGTAAAATAACAGGAAGAGGATTTTCCATTGGTCTGGAAGAAATAGATAAAGGGCAACATGACATGGCCATACCTATCAGCAGAGTTCATGGGGCAGCAATGATGTTTTCGAGAAAATTATGGGATACAATAGGCCCAATGGCAGAAGTGTTCTTTTTATATTACGAAGAAATGGACTATTCTGCGCTGGCTAAGGAAGCAGGCTTTGAAATTTGGTATGAACCAAAAGCTAAGGTATGGCATAAAGAGTCTATGTCAACGGGAAAGCAATCCCCTTTAAAAGCCTATTATTATGGCAGAAATCGCTTACTGTATCTTAGACGCCATACTAAAGGCATTGCTAAGCTTTTAATGTATATTTATTATATGTTCATTGCAGTCCCAAAAAACACAGTATCCATGATTAAGTCTAAGGAGTATCCACAACTGAAAGCATATCTTAAAGGGTTTTGGTGGAATTTTACTCATGCAAAAAATTGAATTCAATATGAATGTAGGTATAGAAGCTCAGCGAATATTTAGAGGTAAAAGGCATGGGATGGATATCGTAATTCTTGAAGCATTGCGAGCAATGCAAGAATTAGACCATCAGGAAAATATTAACGTGTTCGTACAACCTGATGAAGATGTTTCTTTAAAATCCTCCAAGAACTTATCGATACATGAAATAGGCCCCGCTAACTACGCTTACTGGGAGCAGTTTCTTCTCCCGAAAGCCATTCGAGAGTCGGGAGTTGATCTTTTACACACAACGAGTAATACCGCTCCAGTGAAGCTTAAAATCCCATTAGTAGTGACCATTCATGATGTTATCTATTTAGAAAACCTCATGTTGGATAAAGGCACTTGGTATCAGCGCTTAGGCAATCTCTATCGGAGATGGAATGTCCCAGCTATTGCTAAAAAAGCACAAAAAATAATTACTGTCAGTGATTATGAAAATGAGCGAATTCAGCACTACCTAAAAATTCCCGCACAAAGTATTGTTACTATATACAATGCATGTAGCCAACACTTTTTCACCAACTATTCTTCCAGTGAAATAACGGATTTTTTACAAAATCAAGGACTCCCTGAAAGATTTGTGCTCTATCTTGGGAATACTGATCCAAAAAAAAATCTAGGGAACGTATTGAAAGCACTCAAATTAATCAAAGACTGGGGAAAATTGGATTTTAAATTAGTAATGCCTGACTTGGGAGAAACCTATCTTCAATCAGAACTTAAAAAACAATCCTCTTCTGATATCAGACCTTTTATTCATCTTACAGGCTATATTCCAAATCAAAAACTCCCCTTCTTATACCAAGGTGCATTATGCTTTTTATATCCATCACTGAGAGAAAGTTTTGGAATTCCTATGCTTGAAGCAATGGCGTCCTCATGCCCCTTGATTTGTAGCAATACTTCTGCAATGCCCGAAATAGCTCAAAATGCTGCTTATTATGTCGATCCTCTAAATGCAAAAGAAATTGCACACGGTATATTAAACATGATATCAAACAGTTCTGAGAGAGAAACCTTGATTGCTAACGGTATCAAAAGAGTCTCAGAATTTTCTTGGCAAAAAACGGCTGAGAAAATGCTGAAAGTATATAAAAATGAAGTAATTTAGAACTAACCAAAGTACTGCGAAGAACCATGACGCTTTATGATATCAAGATTAAGGTGCAAAATAATATTTTGCTACCTATCGTAAGAAAACACAAAAAATTAGCTGATCTCTATTTTTTTTTATTTTCAAGCGAGTTCTCAAGGGAACATCAAAAAGTATTACAAGGAAAATATAAAATTGTAACCGCACTCAAACAGCAGAAAGCTCATGCCTTTCATTTGAGAAGGCAAGTTCACAGAATAGAAAAGGGTCTAATTATGAAAAATAGAAGGCCTTCTTTTGCTCGTGATTATATCACAGACACCGTAAATTATTATGAGCTTCTCGCCAAGGATATTCATTCAAATCCTGAGGCTGATAAAGACTTCTTATTATGGGCATATAGTGTTTTAAAGGCTTATTTTGATGCAGTAACCCATGATGATTTTATTCAACCTCTTTGTGATAGGTTTGAAAAATTTCCACATCCTTATCAGTTGGAAATAGAAGCTCCAACTTCTGCACCCTATAAACACAAAGACATAGTCAACAGTGGTATTACCTATGATGCTTTCCTGAATTTAGCAAAACAACGCAGATCTGTAAGGTATTATTTAGATAAAGAGGTTCCATTTGAGCTCATACAAAAAGCTATGGTAGCTGGTGCGTACGCGCCTTCGGCTTGCAATCGACAACCATTCTATTATCATGTTTTTACCGAGCAGGAAAAAAAAGATAAGGTAGGTGAATTACCGCCCGGGATTCGACCATTCTTCAAAAACATTCCAGTGATTATGGTCTTAGTCGGCAGACTCAGTGCTTACATTAGTGAACGGGACAGACACACCATCTATCTAGATGGAGGGTTAGCTTCCATGGGTTTTATTTTAGCTTTAGAAACACTCGGACTAAGTTCTCTAACGATTAATTGGCCTGATATTGAATTTTATGAAAACAAAATGGATGCGCTTATCCCTTTAGCTGATGATGAAAGACCATTGATGCTTATTGGTGTAGGCTATGCCGACCCTGAGGGTGGTATTCCTTATTCTCAGAAAAAGAGTCCAGACCTACTCATAAAACTCAATGAAACTAAACTATAATCAATTTAGCTCTGAGAATGAAAAATGGTTTGAAAGAGGATATTTGGCTGACCAAATCAAAGATAAATCTGTAAAAGGAGGACTTAGAACAATTTTTGCCCAGCTATTTTCATTCACTGTAAACATTGTTACTACAGTTTTTTTAGCAAGATTGCTCTTGCCAGAAGATTACGGGCTAGTAGCTATGGTTACTGCTTTTACAGGATTTATATTGATTTTCAAAGACCTCGGTATATCACAAGCAGTAATAACCAAAGATGATGTTAATCAAAATATAGCTAGTCAACTATTTTGGTTAAATTTTTTTATATGCATAGGACTAGCTTTGGTTATCTTGGGATTATCTCCTTTACTAGTATGGTTTTATGAGGAGCCTAAATTAGGCAATATCACCACAGCTTACGCACTAGTTGCTTTATTTGCCGGACTTTCGGTACAGCATCAAGCACTTTTAAGCCGGCAAATGCTGTTTAAGCAAATTTCTCAAATCACCATGTTAGCCGCTTTTTTCAGCTTAGTTCCTAGCTTGATTTTGGCTTATATGGGGGCAGGCTATTGGGCCCTAGTTACAATTAATCTCTTGAACAGCTTTATCACTTTTGTACTGTTGTGGTTTAAATGTAATTGGAGGCCTAGCTTTAAAATGCCAAATAAAGACATCAAAGAATTTCTAATGTTTGGTGCAGGTATCTCTGGATTTAATTTAATCAATTACTTTTCCAGAAACTTAGATAATATTATCATAGGGAAATATTTAGGTTCAACTCCACTGGGTTTGTACTCCAAAGCTTATCAATTACTGATGTTGCCTATTACTCAGTTAAGAGACCCATTAAACTCCGTGGGTATACCGGCTATGAGTTCATTAAAAAATCAGCCTGAAAGGTATGAACAATATTATGGTAAATTTCTGTTTATCATGTCATTCTTTTCCATGCCCATCACGCTTTTTTTGACAGTAAATGCTTCTGACTTGATTACTATAACACTAGGTGAGCAGTGGATTGAAGCAGTGGTAATCTTTCAACTCTTATCTATTACAGCATTTATCCAACCAATCGCCTCTACTCGGGGAATGGTAATGATTTCTAGTGGTCTGAGTACCCGATATTTTTATTGGGGATTAATCAATGCAATTGCTGTAACTGTCGCTTTCTTTGTCGGGATACAATTTGGACTCAATGGATTAGCCATTGCCTATGCAATTGCCAATTACCTTATTTTAGTCCCATCACTCTCCTATTGCTTCAAAAATACTCCAATCAAAGTATCAAGTTTTTTCCTTACCATTACACCCGCAGCAGTTGCGTCAATTGTTGCTGCTGGATTAAACTATCTTTTCCTGATATCTTACAGCTTTGAAAATAGCTTGATCAATCTCTCTCTTAATACACTTGTTTTTTTAGTATCTTATGTGGGAGTTTGGCTAGCAATACCATCTATGAGAAAAAAAGCATTGAACATTCTTGACATCGTTAGATCCATAAAAAAATAAACCATGAACAATTCATATCTTATCGTAGGAACAAATTTTATAAACAAGGGAGCAGAGGCAATGCTCAAAACGGTTACCCACTTTATAAAAAAAGTAGATGGAAATGCCGACATCCATCTCATCTGCCATGAAACAGAAAAAGAAATAGCCTTAATGCAAGGATTTTTTCCTCATTTTATTGAAAAGACTTCTACAGATGTGTTTTTTGGTAAGGTAGAGGGAAAAGTAAAAAAAGTCCTAGGGTTGAAACCAAAACCTTATGCGGATTACACGCCAATAGAGAGCATTAAAAAAATTAAAAATCTAAAAATGGCTATTGATGCGAGCGGCTTTGCGTATGGAGATAAGCGAGGGTATCAACAACCACTAGAGACACTATTGATCATTGACTATTTGAAATCCATTGGTGTACCATTTTACTTTATGCCTCAAGCATGGGGGACTTTCAAAGATGCTGAAGTGGCAGCAAACTGTAAATTGATGTTGGAAAAAGCGGACGGATTCTATACCCGCGATGACCAATCAAGAGCCTATGTAGCAAGCCTTCTTCAAAAAAAAATCGATACTATTCCATTAATGCCGGACATCGCATTCCATTTCCCCATTCCCTCCAATGATCCTGAGAGCATTTATCCTGGCATACTAAAACTTGCAAACGAAAAGCTTATCATTGGAATCTCTCCTAATATGCGGGTTTTGGAAAGAATGGGAAAAGCGGACCCGAGTAATAGTTATGTGAAAATTTTATTAGAAACGATTCAATTTTTACAAAAAGATTATCATGTATTGCTCATCCCTAATGAAATTCGACCTCCGGGAGACCCTAATAAAGATGATGCTTTCCTTTGTGAATTATTGTTCAATTTATCTGCTAGCAAAGAAAATTTACATCTTGTAACTGGTTATAGAACTGCGGAAGAAATCAAAAGCATCATTAAAACTTGCTCTTTTCTAATTGCTTCAAGATTTCATTCCTTAATTTTTGCATTAAGTTTAGGAATCCCTTGTGTCGCTATAAGCTGGTCTCATAAATATAGAGAGCTATTTAAGTTATTTGAACTTGAACATCTAGTGGTAGAGGACAAGGAAATGGAATTACCCATTATTGAGCAAAAAGTAAAAAACTGCCTTTCTAATTTAGATAGCCTTGGACTAAAATTAAACGAAGACCTTGTAAACATCAAAAAGAGAAATATATCCGTTTTTGATGTTTTCAAAGGTTGAAATTTCAACAAACTGTTATCCTGCCCTTTTGGCCCGCTCCCATGTAGCGGGCTGTTTTTTTTGCATCCACCTCAAAAATCCTCGGATTGCCGCATAATTCATTACATAAAAATAATAAGGCACATGAAAACCTTTGATAGAAACCGCTTGATTTCTAAAAATATATCCCAGCAAAGCAAGTCCATAAAATGCATATTGAGCAAAAAGCAAGTTGGTATAAAACTCCTTTCCTTCCTGAAAAGCCAATAAATGATTCAATACAAATACTACTACCAATAAAAATGGGGTGACAGTCCACCTTAAAACACGGTGAGAAATGTATTGAAAAAACAAGGCAAAATCATGAAAAGGATTGGCTGCTTTTGGTAAACGTGCAATACTTTGCCATCCACCCGCTGCAATACGGATTTTTCGCTTTAATTCTTCCTCCACATTAGCACTCGCAAACTCAGAAGCCCTCGCTTCTGGAGCATATTTTACTTTATACCCCTTTTCAGCTATCTTCATCGTTAGCATAAAATCATCCAGAATAGTATCATCTGGTAAAAATTCAAAGAGCTCCTTTCTGTAAGACATTAACTCTCCAGCACCACCCACTAAAGTATTCCAATTAGCGTCCATTTTCTTCAAGAAAGATTCGTATTTCCAATAAAAGCCTTCTCCTTGACTACTAGCAGCATCCTCCTCCTTAACCAAAATGTATTTTTCACCGGTTACAGCTCCTACCAAAGGATCTTGATAGAACTTAACCATTTCCAAAACTGCTTCAGGGTTTAACACCGTATTGCCATCGCAAAAAACAAGGATTTCTCCCCTAGTCTCTTTGACTGCTCTCTTCATAGCTGCTAATTTCCCTTTTCTCTCTGGGCTAAACATCGTTTTCACTTCAGAAAAAGATGCTGGAATTTGTTCAGATCCATCAGAACTCCCATCGCAAATAAAGATATATTCAATTAACTCCTGAGGATATATCAAATCCAACGTATTCTGAATTTTATCCCGAAGCTGTTCCCCCTCATTGAAGCACGGAACGATTACGGATACAAAAGGTAATCCACTTGTATTTAATGTCGGGGCCTCTTTATCTGTCTTGAATTTGACCAGGAGATATATGATCAAAGCATATCCCAAATAGGTATAAAAAATAATAGATAGTGAAATGATGAAAATGGTTTCCATTTTTAATTGATCTTTAGTTGATATTTTACCAGCTCCCAGAAAGATTGAACTCTTATTTCCCAAGAATTATTTTTTGAAGCTTTCCATCTTGCCTCTTTGATTGCATGACCTTGATTCGCTATTGCATCCGATAAATATTTTAAAAATTCCCCATGATTATTGGCCAACCAGATTACCTCCTTAAATGCAGCAATATCATCTGAAAAATTAGTGGTCACTACTGACTGACCAGCCGCTAGATATTCGTTGATTTTCAAAGGATAAATACTTTCTGTCAAATCATTTCTTAAAAATGGAATGATTGCACAATCAAAATATCTCAAATAGTCAGGCAATTGTTGCAGTTTTTTTGGACCAAGGAAGTATACGTTTGGATACTTTTCCAGTTGGATATCCGTATGTAAGTGATCTTCACGCGGACCAATGAAAACAAGGGATTTGTCTCTATGTTCAAGTGCTATTTTTTCTAATAAAAGATAATCTTGACGCTGACACACATTCCCTGCATAACCTATTATTGGCTTAGGTATGTGCTTCATTTCCTCAGGAACAGCACCTGTTTCTTTCCATGCTTTCGCAAAGAGCTCGATGTTCCCACCATTTGCAAAAAGGTGAACGTCCTTGCCAGATAAAATTGATAAATCACTAGCTAACTTAGTAGATGACCCAATTGCTAAATCATAATTTCTTATTGCTTCAATTTCTGAAGCAACCCCATGCTTTTTTGTGTAATCATTAATAGCTCCAATAGCATCCCTCGAATGGTATATTGAAATTGCTGGTTTAAAGTATGATTTAAATGAAGACAAATAAATGGGATTGAATGAATTCCAAAGGATAAATTCATTCAATCCATGAATTTTTAAGGCAGCTTCAATACTAGCTGCCAATTTTTTATTGTTTAATTTTCTACAAGTGTTATAACCGATACCTGATGGCAACCAATTGATCGGGTACATCAACGGAGGAGTTATAGACCATAAATTAGATGCCAATTCTTTCGTTAAAGAACCTTTACCTAGGAGCGCTTTTTCTCTCATCTTGACAGATGGCAGGTCTTTTTCCCTACGGTAATCTAAGAATGTGTAAGGATAATCAACATAAAAAACAGGCTGACTTTTCGCAAACTCTTGCGCCAACGACCAAGACGCAGACGAAATAGGAGAATCCCATCTAGACATAGAAAGCATCACTATTGGTAATTTCTTTAACTCATCTATCGTCATTTTATCAGAAGTTTAAATGTCTGAAATCCTTTTTTCGAGCTGACCAGACTGCCTCAATTTCGAAATGCTTGGTATGCTCCGTGGCTAAAAAATCTTTTTTTGCTTTTTTAAACCCTAGCAATGAGAAAACCTGACGCAAGGCAAATACAGGAATCCAAGGAATAGACTTCCAAATCAATGCTGGCGCATGATTAAATAATAAGGCAAAAACCCAAGAAAAAATAAAAAAACAACATGCAATTATCACCCAAGAGAAACTCTCAGGTGTGAAAATCAAGGCTGAAGCCCCCGATACAAAGATAAGGCCGACTAAAAAAATAAATGGTGGAGTGCTTATCATGAATGCGAAAAATGCTCCCTGATAATTTCCATTACCTAAGCACTTAAACAGTAAAGAAAACACATCACCCAGATGATCAAAATAGGACTTCAACCAGCGGGTACGTTGCTTTTCTACTTGAGCTCCAGTGGTACTTTTTTCATCAAAAATCAAGGCATCTTCTTTATATGCTATTCTTTTTCCTCGCTCGATAACAAACATTTGAAGTAATTTATCTTCTGCCAAGACCACACCCGATTGCTGATCAAACAATGCTAGATAATCCTTAAAAAGTTCATATTCAATCATCATTCCTGAACCTGCAATAGTGGCTGAAGAACCGGCAACAAAAGGAATTAAACGCTGATTAAAGTTATAATAAATCTCCCCCAAAGCATCTAAAGCAGCTATCTTAGTGTCGAGATTCTTCGCTACTCGCTGACCTTGAATGACTTCAAACCCTTGCTGATATGCTTCAACTAGTTTACCTAAACATTGTTCTTGAAGTAGATTATCCGGATCCAGTATTAACACTGCATCATGATTGGATTTAAAGTTATGAACCGCCTCTTGTATTGATTTTACTTTTGAATGAAGCGGAGAGATTGGCTCAATGATAATTAGGTTACTTTGGTCCTGAACTGAAACAGGTTCCGAACAATTGTCTGCGACTAAGTAAATTTTAAAATCTTTATACGACTGACATTGGATGGAACGAATAAGAGGCTCAGCTATACGCCACTCTCTGTAAGCTGTGATAACAACAGCTACTGATATTGATTCTTTTCCTTCGGTAAATGTCTCATTAATTGAGCGACGTTTTCTTATCAAAAAAACCAACGTAAGAAGAAAATAAATCCCTGTGTAAACTAATACAATCAACAGTAGAATGCTCGTAATCATAGTGGATGGTTAATGTCTAAAAGTACAAAATTTTGTTTCTTTGAAAAGAAAAAAGTCAGATTTAAATCTGACTTTTTTCTTGGCAATTTACCTCCTCCGATACAAAGCATTCGGATTAATATTATCCCCCTTATTCCTAAACCAATCCTTATGCTGATTCCCTCCTGACTGTGCCCATTCTGGGAATCGCTGATAGCCCTTGGTGAAATCCATTCTTTCTAGTGGATAATCAATACTTTCAGGTACAAACAAGGCCCAATTCAACCCATTGGCACTTCGATAGAATACACCTGAATTGAAATTTGATTTATCATCACGGGTTCCAAAATAATTCCTTGTGGCTAACGTAGTAGGCTTACCATTCATCAAATGTACCTCAATACCTCTATCACCTGTTCTAAATAGAAATGCATTGAATGGCTCAATACCTAAATCTTTTTTATCTACTGCAAATCTAAAGACAACATTTACTCGGATAGTATCTTCCAAATGATGCTGATTACCATTGTAAACATTAGCTAAAGATGGCATGTTAACAGTCGCATCATCAAAAACAATAACAACTGCTGTTTGCTGTCCTGCCTCAGTTCCATTCCCATTTAAACGAATATTGCCTGTAGTCAATCGGGTACCACTTACGGATTCCACGTTGGTAGGATTCGTTGGAAATTCAATCCCAAAACCGTTTTTGATACCTGCACCAATAGCACGAATAACAAATGTCATCTGCATTTCCTTGATTCGCCCCTGCCCATCTGTGATTTCACGGTTATTGAATCCCAAAACCAGGTCATTCATATCGTAATCACCAAAACTTGGCCATAAATCTTCAAACATAAATGTCCCATAAGTATCCCTTGCTGGATAAAAATTACTGAAGGCACGAGCAGGATCTGTTGGAAACTCATCCAAATCATCGTTGACTCCATCGCCATCGCTGTCTCCTATCGTTTTACTCTCCAAACGAGCATAATCCCCTACCTCCACACTGGTAATTGGATTCCAAGTCGCATAAAACACTAAGTCATTGAAATCATGATCACAACCAGATAAATTACGGGGCATATCTTCCCATCCAATCAACATTACTCTTTCTTGCTGATCATACAAGAACACCATGTGTTCTCGCAACGAAGAATTAGCTATACCTGTATTTAGGTTGCGATTCGAAAATAATAGAGCTCTTCCATTGTTTACAGAACCATTAGACCAGCCATCTGATATAATAAACCATCCAATAGTTGTTCCTTTTTTAAATGCTCCATTAGGTAAATTCCCTCTTAGTTTCACTTTATCCCCTGATGATAGCGCATTGATATGCGGGAAAATGATGGTCTTTTCTTTAATTTCTGCGGCAGTTTTTGGCTCTTGTCCCTCTTCATAAAAATAATATCCCAATACGTTTCTCCATCCAGCACCGTTGTGAACAAATGTCACCCATACTTCTGCCTCTTCATTTACAAACAACTGACGTGGGTATTGTTCACTCAACAGATCAGGACTGGTCTGACGAAGATCTCTTCGTTCTGGCAAGTTGGCATTGAGTCTAGTAAATATACCTTGAGAAATCTTATCTCTTGTAGGTAACAAATAAGAAGGTAAGCCATTAGAATTATAGGAACCTAGAGCTGTAAAACCAGCCGGTATAGACGCAACTCTAGCTCCTGGATTGGAATTTGATCCACTATCAACACCCACATCAAAGGAGTCAACCGAAGGATCAATGTTAACTTGGGTTTGAGGTCTGTTGACCGAAAACTTTTTCACAGGTGGCAAACCAATAAATTCAGTATACAAATATAAGTCCTGAATATCAGAAGCGAGAGTTAACTCAACACTACCACTGCCTTGATCATTAAGTAAAACTGTACTGATTTTCTTTCCTCCATCAAATGGATTCCCTTGGTATACCTCATATTTAACACCCGCTAACGGCGAATTATCTGTAAAGACTCCATTCACTCTAATGATTACCCGATCACTTGTATTAAATTCAAAACCCGCTGGTGGATTAATCGCTAAATAACCTTCTAGATTTGGGTCAATAGGCTTTTCCTGTGGCTCTATATTACAAGCAACAATTATCGAAAGTATTGCTAGCAGGATAAATTTTGAAATATAACGTACCATATCAGTATAGATTTTAATCAAAGGTATAACACTCCTCTTTTACCAGTTCATTTCTTCGATAAAGCTAGTTTTTTTTTCGACGAAAAATCATGACCTATGTCATATTGAAAAAATATCTTCCACTGCTATTTTGAATTTAGGTCCTACAGGAACCTCTTTCCCATTGACTAAAAGTTGAGATTTATCAATTTTAGTTACAAAATTTTTATTCACTATGTAACTTCTGTGAACGCGTTTAAACCTATCAGTTGGTAGTTGTGTGAGTAACTCCTTCATCGTGATATGAAAAATATAGGTTTTGACCGAAGTATGAACAAACATATAATCGGCAGCAGCCTCTACCAAAGAAATATCATGATAAGGAATTTTCACGGATTGGCTTTTATTTTTGATAATTAAAAATCCTGTATTGCTATCTTGCCTTTCTAACAGCTGAACCCTTGCATGAACCCTTCGGATAGCCTCTCCCAGCTTTTCCCGATCCAAAGGTTTCGTAAGAAAATGAATGGGATTAAAATCAAAAGCAGTAAGCGCATACTTGGATTTTGAAGTCACAAAAATAATCATCACCTCTAGCTCTAGCTTCTTTAAAAATTGAATCCCATCGTCTCCAGGCATTTCAATATCTAGAAAAATCAAATCTACCGACTCGTTTTTGAGTATGTTCAGAGCTCGTGAAGTATTATCTATGAAGCCAGTAAAGTGTAGATTTTCATAGACTTTAAGATATTTCCTTAACAAGGTAGCTGAAACCAAATCATCGTCTATGATTAAATATCTGATTTCATTCTTCGACATCTGCGATTATTTTATTTAATTGAAAGAAATTTAAAGGCATGCAGCACAAGACTATCTTGATTACAGGATCCAATGGCCAATTGGGCATGGAATTTCGTAAATTATCTCAAAACTCCAACCATAGATTCATTTTCACGGATCGAAAAACATTGGATTTTTCAAATCTTGTAACAATCAATGACTTTTTTGATTCCAAAAGCATTGATATAATAATCAATTGTGCAGCTTATACAGCCGTGGATAAAGCCGAAAGCGAGCAAGAACAGGCTTCTTTGATCAATTCGGAGGCAGTGGCTTTACTGGGTAAAATTGCTGCAAACAGGCAGATTTTCCTCATACATTTTTCTACAGATTATGTATTTGATGGAAAAGGGTTCACCCCCTACCTGATCGATCATCCTACCCATCCAGTCAATTTCTATGGAGAAAGTAAACGTGCCGGTGAAGAGGCTATGCAAGAAACCTTGAAATTAAACGGATTGATTCTCAGAACCTCCTGGGTGTATAGTGAATTCGGTAACAATTTTGTAAAAACCATGATACGTCTAGGAAAGGAACGTGATCAGCTCCATGTTATCAACGATCAAGTCGGTAGCCCTACGTATGCTTATGATTTAGCGAAATTCGTACTCACCAATCTAGTTTCATTTACTTGGGAAGGAACGCGGGTTTACCATTACAGCAATGAAGGCGTCTGCTCTTGGTATGATTTTGCACATGCTATCATGGAGTTGAAAAATATCTCCTGTACCATCCAACCCATCCCAAGCAGCCAATATCCCACACCTGCCCAAAGACCCAGCTACTCAGTTCTGGATAAGTCCCGCATCAAAGAGGACTTTCAAGTATCAATTCCTCATTGGAGGGATTCCTTGAAAGTCTGTTTGGACAAACTTTGATGACATTTAAACACCAATAACATAGGAACAAAACATCAATTATTTTTCATCTCAAGCTAAAAAAAACAAACGCCATTTATGAAAATCATCAATGTAATACTATCAGGAGGAGTTGGAAGCAGATTGTGGCCTTTGTCACGAAAAAGCAAACCCAAGCAATACTTGGGTATTTTCCAAGGACAAAGTTTATTCCAAAAAACAGCTGCCCGAAATGCTTCTTTTTGTGATGAAATTATTATAGTTGGTAATAAAAATAATTATGAGCTTTCCAGAAAAGATTTAAGCAGTGCTGGCTTGACTAAGTATCGGGAAATAATTGAGGCAATGCCTAGAAATACTGCTGCAGCCATTGCATTTGCAGCATTTGACACACAAGCAGAAGATATTTTACTGGTAACACCATCAGATCATTTAATTGAAGACCAAGAAAACTATGCATCCTGTATTGAGCGAGCCATCACCCTCGCCAAAGAAGGAAACATAGTGACGTTTGGCCTAGTACCTACGAAACCGGAGACAGGATTTGGGTACATAGAATTTGAAAAAGAAACCGTTATTAGTTTCCGTGAAAAACCAGATACAGAGACCGCGAAAGAATTTGTCAGCTCAGGCAGGTTTTTATGGAATTCAGGAATGTTCTGTTTTGGTGCAGGTGTATTTTTGGAAGAACTCAAAAATTTTGAACCTGAGGTATATGAAAAATCATGGCTAGCCTATCAAGGCATGCAAGATGGTTTTTTACCGACAGAGGAAAGTGCCGCAATCCCGTCCATTTCTGTGGATTACGCAGTTATGGAGCGATCTAGAAAAATCAAAGTCGTTTCATCTGCGTTTCAATGGTCAGATATGGGTTCCTTTGAATCCATCTACGACTATTTTCAATTACAGGGTTATCCAGTCGATGAGGAAGGAAATATGACGATTGGTACAGACCTATTTACCGCTTTTGTAGGATTAAAAAATTGTATGTTTATCCAAACTGAAGATGCGCACCTCATTCTCCAAAAAGAGGCAGCACAAGATGTTAAAAAAATATACGAGCGCTTAGAAAAAGAAAACAACTCATTGACATGAAACCAATTCGCATTTTAGTAGTGGGATGTGGGAATATGGGAGCTTCCCATGCACTAGCATATCATCAGATGAAAGAATTTGAAATCTGTGGTCTAGTAGCACGTGGAGATAGTAAGGTGAAATTAAACGATGCTCTTAAAGCAAACTACCCTTTATTTGATGAGTTTCACCTTGCACTGAAAAGTACTAAACCAGATGCGGTTTCTATCTCTACTTACCCTGACACACACGAAGACTATGCTATTGCTGCTTTACAAGCGGGGTGTCATGTATTTGTGGAAAAACCCTTGGCAGCTTCCGTTATAGGAGCTAAACGGGTCATCCAAGCCGCAAAAGAATCGAATAAAAAGGTTGTAGTTGGATATATCTTGAGGCACCACCCTTCCTGGGAGCGGTTTATTGAAGAAGCACAAAAGCTTGGTAAACCCCTGGTCATGCGGATGAATTTGAATCAACAAAGTCAAGGTTTCATGTGGGATGTGCATAAAAACCTCATGAAGTCTCTAAGTCCTATCGTAGACTGCGGTGTGCACTACATCGATGTGATGTGTCAAATGACTCGCTCGAAACCCATTTCTGTATCTGCTATTGGTGCTCGGTTAACCGAAGAAATACCTGCAGATAATTACAATTATGGGCAACTTCAAATTCGCTTCGACGATGGATCTGTTGGTTGGTACGAAGCGGGTTGGGGTCCAATGGTGTCGGATAATGCCTTTTTTATCAAAGATGTATTTGGCCCAAAAGGCGCTGTTTCGATCGTAGCTAAAGAAGCCTCCGGCACAGGTAAATCTGATACAATAGCAGCACATACAAGCACGGAACAAATTAAAATCCACCATGCTGCTATCAACAAAGCAAATAACTTTACCCAATCAGATGAATGGATAGATCTTAGAGATGAACCTGATCATCATGAGCTTTGCAGGCGAGAACAGCTATTTTTTCAACATGCAATCATACAAGATTTAGATCTTCATGATCATTTACAAGATGCATTAAATAGTCTTACCATAGCGTTTGCATGTGATGAATCCATACGAACAGGAAAAACTATCCTGATTGAATGATATTGTCGGTTTTTATTTGTGAGTCATTTAGTTGGGTTATCAGCAATGACCATTAGATGATATTCCTTATATACCCGACAAAGTCACCCAATCATAGTACAACTAATCGTTAAATTTTTTAAATTTAGGAATATTAAGATTTTCAACATTTCATGAAAAAATTTAATGATCCCATTCTCCAAGCATTACCTTTTCCACTATGGGAAGAAGATTTTTCTGAAATAAAAAGTTTACTCATTACTGAAGGAGTTTGGGGCTTAGGTAGTTTTGATTTTAAAGAAAAACTCCAATCGAATGCTGAACTTGTTCAAGCATGTATGCAACGCCTGAATATCATCCATGTAAATGAAGCATGCCTTAAACTATATCAGATAGATACAGTAGAGGCTTTAGATCAGTTTTTTCTAAAAAATTTTGCTACCCATTTTCAAGAATCCTTCATTGAAGAGCTTCTCCAACTCAACGAAGGTAAAAAAGAATTTAATGTCATAAGTAGACTTTCAACGTTTGAGAAGACTTGGAAAAGTATTCGATTGGATTTTGTTGTTATGGAAGAGGATCTAAAACGAGTGATCGTCCAAATTACCGATATCAGCAAAGAGGTAGAGGCAAAAAACCATATTGAGTCTTTGGTTATTCGGAATCAAATGGCACTTAAAACCACCGGAGCCTCAGCATGGGAGTGGGATTTCATCACAGATGAAGTCTTTTGGAGTGATGAGTACTATGCATTATTTGGGATTGATGCTTCACAATCCAAATATGGTTACCCAGAGTGGTTAGAAAAAATACATGTAGATGATCGTTCTGCAGTTGTTGAAAGCTTAAACCAAGCCCTACAAACAAAAACTGAGTATTGGGAGATGGAATATCGAATGAGTATTCCTTCAAACAAGTATATTTACGTGAGAGACCGCGGTACTATAATTCTCAATAAAGAAGGGGAACGTGTAAAAATGATAGGTGCCGTACATGATATTACTGAAGAAAAAAACAATCTGAATCAGCTTATTCAGCAAAACAAATTTATTGAGGCTGTCCTTGAAAACATCCCTATGGGAGTTGCGGCTAATTTCATAGACTCCGGGAAAGTGAAATTAATGAACCAAAACTTCACAAAAATTTATGGATGGAGTAAGGAGGAATTAACTGACGTTCAAACATTTTTTAACAATGTCTATCCAAATGAGGAATACAGGGAGGAGATAAAGGAAAAAATATTAGCCGATATAGCATCGGGCGACTTAGATAGAATGAAGTGGCAGGGAATTGAAATCACTACCAAAGCTGGACAAAAGAGAATGGTCAGTGCCACTAATTTTTCACTACCGGATGAAAATTTAATGATTTCAACAGTGATCGATGAAACTGATCTTTACAAAGCCAATAAAGAGCTAGAGCAATTTGCCTACATCGCTTCTCACGATCTTCAAGAGCCCCTACGGATGATTTCTGGTTTTCTCTCATTGCTTGAAAAAAAATATCAGCATCAATTGGATGAAAAGGCATTATCTTACATCAAGTTCGCAGTAGACGGTTCCAATAGGATGAAAGAGATGATCAATAACCTATTAACCTACGCTAGGGTCAGTAAAAAACCAGAAAAAGCTGATTATCTAACTATCACAGAAGTAATTGAAGATACACTGGAAATGCTTCAAGTATTGATCAAAGAAAATCAAGCTAACATTACCTACAATCAAACCCTACCTGTTGTCAAATATCCAAAAAGTCTATTGATTCAGATTTTTCAAAACTTACTTACGAATGCAATTCAAAATAAAAGAGAGGGTATCTCTCCTCGGGTACATATAGATGCAGTAACTACCGAGAAAGCAATCGTCTTCGAAGTGAAAGACAATGGCCAAGGAATACCTATTGAGAAGCAAGAAAGTGTTTTTCAATTATTTCAAAGTTACGGCTCTAATGGAAGTGTAAAAAAAAGAGGTATAGGCTTAGCAATCTGTAAAAAAATCATTGAAAAATCAGGAGGCAAAATTTGGGTAACATCTGATGGGAAAACTGGCTCAAGTTTTTTCTTTAGCATTGATCATAGTTATTAAAAATCTTTTGTACATAAAAATAATTTCCACCTTAAAAAACAGCACATAATTGAAAACCAAAGACTTTATAGAAGCTACTTATAAAATTCCTGTCATGACAGGAATTGTGAGTTTTTTAATCTCTTTGGTGCTTACCCAATTCATTACCTATCGAGACTATGAAATCAATCAAAATCTCGAACAGCAGCAAGTAATCCAAGAAGCTCAAATTATTGAAAAGAAAATCAATACCATATTGAATCAAGCCTATGCAGCAGCATCTACATTGCAAATAGCTTACGAATTGATGGAAAAAGATACAGTCGCTCTAAACAATAAAGCTGCTCAAATCTTGGAGATGTTCCCCTCTTTAGATATCATACAGTTAGTTGTTGGGGGAGAAATCACGTATGTGTACCCATTGGTAGGAAATGAAGTAGTGATTGGTTACAATATTTTGGATGATCCTAAAACTTCACGAGAAGCAGCATTAGCGATCGAACGAAAGAAAATGTTTTTTGCAGGGCCATTTGAGTTAAAGCAAGGAGGAGAAGCCATTGTAGGGCGTTTACCAATATTCAAAAACAATCAATTTTGGGGTTTCAGTGTAGCAATCATCAAAATGGAATCATTTCAATATCTATTACGTGATACGCATCAACTTGAGGAGCTCTATTACATACAGTTTTCTAAAATCAAACCCAACGAAACAGATGCTCAAGACTTTTTGCCAATTCCTGCAGATGTCGATACCTATAATGGCTATAAATTTATAGACTCCATTAGTGATGGAGATTGGCTACTTACTATACAGCTAAAAAAATCCAACGCTTTCCAACCTATACTTTTTTCATTCATACTTCGTATACTCTTATCCATTAGTCTAGGCATTGCTGCCTATTTCCTGGCTAAACAGCCAAAGATTTTAGAAGATAAAGTGGCTAAAGCTACGCGCCGGTGGAAAAGAAGTAATAAACGTTTTCAAATTGCCACAAAAGCTACTTCTGATTTCATTTGGGATTGGTCACTTACTTCCGGGCGAGTATATAGATCCGAAAATTTTGAAAAATTATTTGGTTATCCCTTGACTGTATTTACCAATGATACAAATTTCTGGAATGACCACATTCATCCGGATGATTTACAACGGGTCCTCAAACACCTCAACAAAGTTAAATCATCGAAAGAAACCTACTGGGAAGAAGAATTTAGATTTTTGAAAAGTAACGGTCAATATGCTTATGTGGTGGATAAAGGAATCATTCTACGGGATAAAGAAGGGAATCCCATAAGAATTATTGGTGCAACGCAGGATATCACAAAAGCAAAAAATTACGAAAGACAGTTAATTAAAGAAAAAGAGTTGTTAAACTCTTTGTTGGATCATCTTGCGGAAGGCATAATTATGCTCAATTTTGCAGGCAAAATAACCCTGAGCAATAAAAAGGCAAGGGACTTACTGCAGATAAACCAAAATACGCTAGATTTTAGAGAAATTATTTCACTTAATGAATTTCTGAGCGTACCAGCATATCAACTTCTTATTCGAGACCAAAATCCATTGGTTTGTATTCTCAAAGGTGAAAAAGTCAGAAATGTTGAACTGGCTATTCAAAGAGCAAATGGTCCTATACATGTGTTAGTTTCTGGGGAACAGTTTACCGTTGATGAACGAGAAAAAGTCAATATCCTCATTGTTTTACATGATATATCAGATATACGTGAAAAAGAAGTTGATTTAGCGCATATAAGTGAGGAGTTAAAAGTTAGGGCTGAAGCTCTCGAGCTTTCAAACCAAGAACTTGAGCGATTTGCTTATGTTACTTCCCATAATCTCCAAGAACCGCTCCGCATGGTTGGTAGTTTTTTAAAGTTGATTAATACAAAATATGGAGCTCTTCTGGACGAAAAGGGAAGGTCTTACATACAGTATGCAATCGAGGGGGCTGATAGAATGAAACAACTCATTATGGATGTGCTGGATTATAGCTTGGCAGATATTGGAGACGAGCAGACCGATTTGTCTTTGCAAACGTTGATCGAGGAAGTTAAAATATTAGAACGCTCAAAAATCCAAGAAACACATGCCTCGATTACTTGTGATCAATCTTTAGAATTTAGAGGAGATAAAATTCAAATCAGACAATTACTTCAAAACCTCATCAACAATTCCTTGAAATTTAAAAAGGGTTCTGAGAGCCTGCAAATATGGATTAGTGGTGAATCCAAAGAAAATTATTGGTTAATTAAAGTGCAAGATAATGGAATAGGAATCAAAGAAACTATCCGAAAGAAAATATTCAATATCTTCGAAAAGGACCAAGAGCACGATAATCATAGCGGTTTTGGAGTAGGTTTAGCGATATGTAAAAAGATCATTGCCAAGCATAATGGAAAGATTTGGATTGAGTCTAAAGAAAATATGGGAACTACGGTGTACTTTACGATAGAAAAATAATATATTTAAAATCATGTCCCCCAGTAGCAAATAGATGCTATTCATGTAAGTTTGTAGGAAGAATATTTGGAATGCAATTTACTACTACTAAAAATGGTCTTTGATATGCTACCTAAGGAAATCTTCAATTAAAAAATTACTTAGGATGGGTACTGTAGACTTTTGGTTAGGAAATAATAATTCTCAATGTAGAAAGCTTTCTAAGCAAATTCTATTGGAAATTGATAGCAGATACAATGGGGGTAAATTTGTTCCATTTGAAAAGATTAATGTATGTTGAAAGATAGCAAAGAATATAAAATTCTTGTGGTAGATGACAATAAAGGAGACCGTGTCTTGATTGAGGCATATTTAGAAGACACAGTGCTGCTTCCAAAAATATCTGAAGCCGAATCTTACAAAGCAGCAAAGAAAATCTTAGAAAATTCCAGCCTACTTTTTGACGTTATTTTATTGGATTTAGGGCTACCCGATCTAAGTGGAGAAGAGTTGATCAAATCGATGATAAAATTGTTTCCCAAAACACCGATCATAGTTCTTACTGGCTATCCCGATGTAGACTTTAGTAGGAAATCATTAAAGCTCGGAGTTTCAGATTATTTGCTTAAAGATGAGCTCAATTCTCCTAGCTTGTATAAAAGTATTGTTTACTCTATCGAGCGTAAAAAAGCTACAAACCAACTAATACGGTCTGAAAAGAGATATCGTGATCTTTTTCAATTATCTCCAATGCCTATTTGGGTGTTTGAAGAACAAACCTTGAGGTTTTTAGCTGTCAATAATGCGACTATTCAAACCTATGGATATTCCAACGAGGAGTTTATGGATATGAAAATCACCCAAATCAAACATCAAGATGATATTCCCCTATTAGAAACTGCACTTAAAGCCAGTAAAAAAAGCACTAGAATGAACCTCAGTGGGGTTTTTAAACACAAAAAAAAGAATGGTGAATTAATGGAGGTTGAAGTCTATACCAATGATATAGAATTTAATGGGAAAAGCGCAAAAATTGTTCTGATTAACGATATCACTTTTAAGGCACGCTATATTGAAGCAATCGAAACTCAAAATGAAAAATTAAAAGAAATTGCCTGGATTCAATCTCATGTCGTTCGTGCACCATTATCCCGTATGATGGGACTTATCGGGTTGCTTGAATTGGAAGAAGAATCCGATAATCTTTCTGCTGATCAAAAAGAACTCGTTCAATTTATCAAAGATTCAGCAGGAGAATTGGATGGAATTATCCGAGAGATTACCATCAAAACCGAACAGATAAAAATTGACTAAGCACCCTTGATATGAATTTTGACATACTAATTGTAGATGATAGAGATATTGATTTGATGTTACTCAGTAGGATTGTAAAAAAGGTCTTTAAAGACTATCAACCATGGGAGTATATGTCCGGAATCGACGCATTAAAAGAAATCCACGAAAGCACTCAACTAAAAGATACTATCCTTGTACTATTGGATATCAATATGCCCAGTTTCTCTGGCTGGGATTTTTTGGAAATGCTCAATGAAAACTTACCAGCAAGAACAGTACATGTCTGTATTGTTACTTCATCGGTAAATATCTCAGACAAAAAATTAGCTGAAAAGTATCCCCAAGTATTTAACTTTTTAGAAAAACCAGTTACTCTACAAGATATGGAACAACTTGTTTCCAATGAATCCATATTTAGAAAAAGTTAAGTATTCCTTTCATATTCATAAACCAAAAAAACAAATTAATTCCTTAGCCATACTACAAAATCAAAGAGCACTGCTGGATAGTTGCCTCAGACAAATTCCAACAGTACTCCTTAACTACTCAACCCAAATTTACCCCTGCACAATCGCCGAACGAAGTCCTTGACTTGTCAACAAACCACCAAATTCCTCGATTACACTCATCGGAACTTCTAGATTAAGCGCTGCTTCTACCACCGCCTCTATAAACAAATCATAATCTGATTCCGTAACAACTCCAGTCATCCGCGGATTTACCAAAGGATTATGGGCATCCGCCATATTTAAACCTACATATCGGATATTTTGTGAACCAATAGCTTGGGCCAAAAAATCACTGAATCCTGTAACCAACATTCCAAATCCTGATGAATTATTCGCTCCAACTTCTGCAAGAAGTACCGAAAATGCTGGAAGTAAATCTTCATACTTTCTTCCTTCGTTGGTAGCTATCACCATCACAGTTTCTGTTACCACAGCTCTCAATGGAATATATCCTGCTTCAATCAACTGACCAGGATTATCGGGATCATCCACCAATCCAGATCCTCCTAGACGGGTATACAAATCCAAGTTTTCATTGGATGCTCTTTGTACAATGGGTTGTCTCAAGGATTCTAAAAGTTGCCCAACAGGTCCTAAAACAGTATTATCTGTAATACCTGCCTGCCCTGCACCTTCTACCACCGCTTGAATAAATAGATCATAGTCTGCATTGTTGACCAAACCATTCATCCGAGGGTTTCTCGCAGGATCATGAGCGGCTACCATATCCAAACCATTGTAAGAGAAATTTTTCGAACCTGTAGCCTCTGCTAAAAATTTAGCAAAATCCATTACTAAAATATTTAACCCTGTTGTTTCTCCTCGTCCCACCTCATTTAAAAGAACAGAAAAATATGGTTGCAAAGCATTGTATGTACCTCCTTCATTGGTAGCGATTGTCGTAACTGTGTTCATTACTACAGTCCTAAGGTTCAAAAACCCTTGTTCAATCATCTGGCCAGGATTCATAGGGTCTGGTACTTTAGTTTCCCCTCCTAATTGCTGCGCATAAAATGATTCGTCCAGCATAGGAGCGGAACCATCATCATCTGAACAGGAACTGAAAAGCACTAGTCCTGTTCCTAAAATTCCGAGTAACCAAAATTTTACGTTTTTCATAGTATAGATAATTTAGTGTTTGCTTTCGAAAATGCGCTGAAAAAATGCTCCTAACTGATAAGTCAATGAAGTCTTATCAATGGCAGGACAAGATTGTGCAAGTAACTCTTCGCTGGGTCTAAAAAAACTGGCAGAAACAGTAAATTCATTCACTATCCAGTCCGTCAATTCCTCTCCAGACCATTTGTTCCGGTCATACAGACAAATTAAAAAGCCATCAGATCTATTCATCCTGACATCTTTGACACCTTCCAATGTTCTGGTTTGATTTAGGATTTGATGTGATTGCAAGGAGTCAAGGGAATCATGAAAATCTATCCTTCCCATTGTAATAGTACTAATCGCACCCGGTGCAGGCCTAGTTACCATGTAAATGTGCACGGCAAGCGTAGCTATCATTACAAAGAAGACAGCTGTAAGGCCAATAACAATTCGCTTGATCATAACTTTGTCCATTTGCAGGGATGTACGAGGCAAAGCATAGAATTGGATTTTCAAGTATTTAATTTTTTTTGATTATTGAATTTATATCATTAGTTTTACATGATTTACATTTAGTTATGAAGACACCAATTGTTTTTGCTTTAATTTGTATTTCCTTTCTTTCAGGATGTATGGGGAGTTTTTCAGAAGGAGAACGTTTATTCAGGTCGGGTAAATACCATGAGGCTGTAGATGAATTTTCTAAGGTTCTATTTCTGCACGTAACAGATATCAACACTTTGCACTTAAGAGCACGTGCTTTTGAAGAACTACAGGAGTGGTCTAAAGCGGAAGAGGACTATCGAAGTATCCTCAAGTTAGACCCCAATCATGCACAGGCTTTTGCTGGTTTAGGAAAAATACATTGGGAGCAAGAGCGGTTTCGAGAGGCAGAAAACTTTTATTTGCTTGCGGCTAAAAATGATCCCGAGGACTTTGATATACTTTTTCAACTAGGTCAAGCCTTACTTAAAAACAAAAAGTATCACAGTGCAGATGAGTTCTTGCAATTGGCAAAAGAAATTAACGATAAACACCCTCTTGTCTATTTCTATCAAGGAATGGCTCGCACCCAAATTGGAGATTTACTAGGTGCAGCAGGATCATTTAACATGTGTTTGAAATATGATCCCGACAACCTCATCGCTACCTATAACCGAGGCTTGGTCCGAATGACCATAGGATACTTGAGTTGGGCAATGGAAGACTTCAATCGGGTATTGGAAGCAAAGCCAGAGCATACAGAAGCATTGGCCAGAAGAGGTGCAACCAAAATACTCTTAAGAGATCCAACCGGTTGTCAGGACTTACAGAAAGCAGCCATTCAAGGAAGTATATTTGCACAGTTGCAGATTGAAAATTGTTAAACCAATCGTTTTTGCAAAGCTGATTTATAATTTTCTAACGCTTTTGGATGGGTGAATAAAAACAAATAAGGTTCTATCAATTCCAGCTCCATTAACAAAAACTCCCCTGCTCTCCAAACACCATCTACCCGTGCATATAATGTGTCTTGGGCGAATGTATCTACATAAGTCTTAATTTGAGTTAGTTCTTCCAAACTTGGCTCAAAAGGATGAATTGTCCCACCGAAAAAATGCTGTACTCTAAACTCTCCCGCACTTGCCTTTTTCACCAAAGCATGTGAAAACTCCCCATTAAAGAAGATATAGGAATACTCCCCTATCTCTGCGATCTCTGGCACAAAAGGCTGTAATAAATATGCTTCTTGTTGAATCCATTCAGAAATTTGGGATTGGATAGCACCCCATTCACTCACATGAAACTTCAAGGTATTTTTGGAGCCACCACTGATAGCTGGTTTGATCACAAATTGTTGCTGTTCGTCTGAAGCTTGTATGATATCCTCTAAAACTGTCATCGAACCTTTCGCAATCCATGTAGTCGAGACAATTCCTAAGCCCGCTTTCTTAATATCTAGTAAGTATTTCTTATCTGAATTCCATAACACTGTATTCAAATCATTCCAAACAGGGATACCTAAGTCTTGAATATTTTGACACCAACCCTTAAAATCTTCAAAATAGTCAAAATAATCCCAAGGAGATTTAAGCAATAAAGCATCGTATTGCTTCCAGTTGACCGAATTATCCGACCACACCTCAAATCGATACGAAATATTCAATTGGTCTAATAATAAGCTCAGAAGTTGATCTTCATCGGGAACCGCTTCCACGGCATAGGATCCTCTATCTTGATAGGTAATTACTGCGAGTTTCATGAATGATTGAATTCAGGCACAAGTATAGGCATTTTTAGCTTTTTTATACAAGTATGGTTTATTTGTACAGGATAAGTAATATTTTTGGACTTTGATTTTATGAAAAAGGAAAAACTCGTCATCATCCCAACTTTTAATGAATCCGAAAACATTGAGGACATCATTCATGCCGTCATGGCATTGGAGGGGGACTTTGAGTTGCTCATCATTGATGATAACTCTCCTGATGGCACTGCTAACCAAGTCAAGGTTTTACAACATGAATTCCAGGATCGTTTGCACTTAATTGTCAGAAAGGGCAAAAACGGACTAGGAACTGCCTATTTAGAAGGATTTCACTACGCCATCGTAAATGGCTACCACTATATTTTTGAGATGGATGCAGACTTCAGCCATAATCCTCAAGATCTTATTCGATTGTACAATGCTTGCGCGGTAGATGGTTATGACCTTGCCATAGGCTCTCGATACATCACAGGTGTCAATGTGGTCAATTGGCCAATGACTCGAGTATTGATGTCTTTTTTTGCAAGCAAATATGTTCAAATGATTACCGGCATGCCTATCAAGGATGCAACAGCAGGTTTCAAGTGTTACAAAGTTGAGGTATTGAAATCCATCCGCTTGGAAAAAATCAAATTTGTAGGATATGCATTCCAAATTGAAATGAAATTCAAGACATGGAAATTAGGATTCAAAATTAAAGAAGTACCCATCATTTTTACTGATAGGACCAAAGGCACTTCAAAAATGAGCACTAAAATTTTCAAGGAAGCCGTCTTTGGCGTTATTCACATGAAAATCAGAAGTTGGTTTTTTAAATATAAACCTAATCAAACCTGATGGATTTGATCGGTTGAATGTTGGAAATCACAATCGCAGGGATAAACAGAACCAGCGTTGTCACAACCAACACCACAAGGTTTAATATGAGGAATACAGGCAAATTCCAATAAATAGGTACAGTATTCATGTAATAATTTTCAGGATCCAGAGGGATCAGTGAAAAATAGCTCTGTAAAAAGCCAAAGACAAGGGCAATACCATTACCGATAAGCAGGCCTCTCCCAATGATCCTAACACCATTCCAAATAAAAATTCTTCGGATCTGTGTATTTCGGCCTCCCAGTGCCTTTAATATACCTATCATTTGTGTTCGCTCCATGATCAGAATAAATAAGATCGAAACCATGTTGAAAGCCGCTACAAAGCATATTAAGCCCAAAAAGATATATACATTGTTATTTAATAGCTCCAACCAATCAAAAATTTCTGCATATTTATTTTTTACATCCGTCAACTTCAAATCAAAGTCCAGACGCTGACTGAGTTCCTCTGCTTGTTCGTCAAGATTTCTAATACTTTTAACAAATACTTCAAAACCACCCACCTGATCTTCACTCCATCCATTGAGGTTTCGAATGGTTTGAATATCACCGATGATAATCTTATCATCAAAATTTTCTAAAAAAGTTTCGTACACCCCTACTACTTCAAACCTCCTAAATCGTGGGGGATCCTGCACAAAATACATGGTAATCCTATCCCCAGTGCTTATAAGTAACTTATTGGAAATACGCTTACTAATAATAATTTCATTACTCGCACTCGAATCTTGAAAATGAATAAATCTTCCTTCGACCATCGAAGGCAAGAACGCAACACTATCAAAGCTTGGGGTAACACCTTTCAATAAGACGCCCTCAACTTCATTGTCTCCTTTCAGCAATCCCGGTTTGTGTGCATAGCCTTGTACCCGATCAATGAAGTCTAATTGGGTGTAATTCGTATAAAAATCAGTATCAATAGACGTAGGGATCTCCTCGAAGGCATTGCCTGACATGAATTTGGTTACTTGAAAATGCCCTGTAAACCCATAGACCTTTTGAGAGATTTCCTGTTGAAAACCACCTAAGATCATAAAGGAAATCATAGAAATAGCCAAACCTATCGCCACCGAAGCAACTGCAATTCTATGGATCGTCCCAGTAAAGCCACCTGAACGCTGAAAACTGATTCTTTTAGAAATGAAATACGATAGGTTCAATTAATTTAGTATTTTTAGTCAAAATCTGGTGCAAAATAACTATGAACCTATTCAAAATAACAATTCTTTCTCTTTTTTTACTGCTACCTGTATTTCAAGGGGCCCAACCGATGCAAAAGGCAATGAACTCAAATACTTTATCAGGTATTTTGACAGCTGCTGAGCAACCTAATCTTTATCTCCCCAAACTAGCGGGTAAAAGAATTGGGTTAGTTGTCAATCAAACAGCGGTATTGGAAAGTAAAAATGGTATGCATTTAGTGGACTACCTAATGATGGAGGGGTTGAATGTGGTAAAAGTATTTGTTCCTGAGCACGGATTCAGAGGTGATGCTGATGCAGGTGAAGTTATCAATTCTGAGATCGACAAAAATACCGGGCTCCCAATCGTTTCTCTTTATGGAGACAATAAAAAACCCAAACCTGAACAGCTTCAGGATGTAGATATTATTATCTATGATCTCCAAGATGTAGGTGTTCGCTTTTATACCTACATAAGCACCATGCATTATGTAATGGAAGCTTGTGCGGAGCAGCGCAAGCCCATGCTCATTTTTGACAGACCCAATCCGAACGGCAACTATATAGATGGTCCAGTGCTAAAAAAAGGCTTTGAAAGTTTTGTAGGGATGCATCCCATCCCTGTCGTTCACGGGCTGACCGTGGGTGAATTGGCACACATGATCAATGGAGAAGGTTGGCTTAAAAATCAAGTAAAAGCATCTATAGAGGTCATTCCTGTGAAAAACTGGAAAAGAACAGACTCCTACAGCCTGCCCATCAAACCATCACCCAATCTCCCAAATGATCTATCCATTAGGTTATACCCTTCCTTGTGCTATTTTGAAGGTACTGATGTATCCTTAGGAAGAGGAACATACTACCCCTTCCAGATGTATGGATATCCAGATCCAAAATTTGGTGACTTCACATTTACACCAGTAAGTATCGTGGGCATGTCCAAAAGTCCACCTCAACAGAATAAACTTTGCTACGGTGTAGACCTACGTGAGGAATCATTAGACCATCAATTCACCCTCCAATACCTCTTGCATGCTTATGGAATTTCGGGCAAAAAAGAGAAGTTTTTCAATAACTTCTTTGATAAACTCGCAGGTACCGATCAACTCCGAAAAGACATTTTGGCTGGAAAATCTGAAAATGAAATCCGTACTTCCTGGCAATCAGATCTTGCTGCGTATAAAGCAATGCGGGAGAAGTATTTGCTATATGAGTGAGTAGTGATTAGTAATTGGTTGATTGGTGATTGGTGATCGGTGATTGGTAGTCCAAAACCAATTTCATCCTTCTGCCTTCATCCTTCATCCTTTAAGTGATTAGTAATTGGTTGATTGGTGATTGGTAATTGGTAATTGGTGGTCCAAAACCCTTTTCATCCTTCTGCCTTTATCCTTTAAGTGATTAGTGATTGGTTGATTGGTGATTGGTAATTGGTGGTCCAAAACCCCTTTCATCCTTCATCCTTTAAGTGATTGGTGATTAGTAGTCCTAAATCCGAGAGTTGGGAAGAGCTATGAGACATGGTACAAAGTCCAGTATCTAGTTGATATGTATAAAATTTTTCTCCTGTAACAATCATCACCGATTATAGGACTAGCAATGTAGACTTTTGTATGTATGTTTATAACTACAGCAAACAGAAGCTACAACAACCTATGAAGCAACAGAACAGCAGTTTATTGAAAAAATATATTCCGATTTTGGAATGGCTGCCTACTTACAAAAAAACAGATCTACAAGGGGATTTATCAGCTGGCCTAACAGTCGGTATCATGCTAATCCCACAAGGTATGGCTTATGCGATGCTAGCTGGTCTGGAACCTATCCACGGATTATATGCAGTAACCATCCCTTTGATCTTATACGCAATTTTTGGTACTTCCCGTCAGTTAGCAGTAGGCCCTGTTGCAATGGTTTCCTTATTGACAGCTGCAGGGATTGCAACTCTAAACCCTTCCTCTCCAGAGCAATATCTAATGCTTGCGTTATCATTGGCATTTTTGGTTGGCGTAATTCAGTTTGGTATGGGGGTACTTAAATTAGGCTTTGTTGTCAATTTCCTCTCCCACCCTGTCATCAATGGGTTTACCTCCGCTGCTGCAATCATCATCGGTTTGAGCCAAATCAAGCATTTGTTTCGAATCAATTTACCGAATTCTGAGCATGTACAAGAAATGTTTGTGGCGATTTATACAAATATTTCAGACATCCATTGGGTCACTTTTGGAATTGGAGTGTTGGGAATCATCATCATTAAATTTGGAAAAAAGATACATCCCTCCTTCCCCGCTCCACTCGTAGCAGTTATTGTAGGAATTGGACTAGTAGCAGGCTTTGACCTCACGAGTCAAGGAGTAAAAATTGTAGGAGATGTACCGAGTGGTCTTCCTACCTTTTCAAGTCCTTCATTTGACTTAGAGTCATTAAAAACCTTATTCCCAATCGCATTGACGATTTCATTGGTTGGTTTTGCAGAAAGCTTTGCAGTGGCCAAAACAATCCAAGCAAAACATAAAAACTATCAATTGAATGCCAATCAAGAATTGATTGCACTTGGCATGGCTAATTTCGGTTCGGCTTTCTTTAAAGGATATCCTGTAACTGGAGGGTTTTCACGTACTGCTGTCAATAATCAGGCAGGAGCAAAAACAACCATGTCCTCGATCATTTCAGCTGTTTTAATTATTTTGACCCTTTTATTCTTTACTGGTTTATTCTACAATTTACCAAGTGCAATTTTAGCAGCTGTTGTCTTGGTGGCTGTCTCAGGTTTGATCGATTATAAAGAGCCAATCCACTTATGGAAAAAGGATAAGGCAGATTTTGTCATGCTGATGGCTACCTTTATCATTACGCTCACCTTAGGCATTGAAACGGGTATAATTTCAGGCATGGTTCTTTCCTTATTGGTGGTCATTTACAAAGCTACCCGGCCACATATGGCCAAGCTTGCAAAGGTTCCAGGAACAACGATTTACAGAAATATCAGTCGGTTCGAAAATCTACAAGAGAGAAAAGATATTTTGGTTTTAAGAATCGATGGTCCAATTTACTTTGCAAATGTAGCTTACATTAAATCCAAAATTGATGAATGGGTTTTGGAAAAAGATGGAGAACTGCGATTGATAGTCTTAAATATGGAAAGTGTAACGCATATAGACAGTACAGGCGCTCATGAACTCCATGAATGGTTTGCAATATGGAAAAAGGCAGGTATCATAGGCTCTATGAGTAGCGTAAAAGGCCCAATCAGGGATGTATTGAACCGATGGAATTTGATTGAAGAAATTGGTAAAGACAATATTTTCATTGATGACAATTCCGCCTGTGGATCATATGATCACGAAATAGATCCAAAGATCTTGGAAGAAATTAATTCATACGCCACTCAAACTACAGTAAAATAATGTGCACCACTAATCTTAACAAATTCTTTGATTACAACAAAGCCTGGGCTTCTGAAATTTTAAAAGAAAACCCTACCTACTTCACAGATATCAAAGAAGGACAAAAACCCATTGCCCTCTTACTCGGCTGTTCGGATAGCAGGGTGTCCCCTTCCACAGTCTTGGGCAATAATCTTGGAGAGTTTTTCATTCACCGAAATATTGCCAATGTTGTGTCCCATACAGATCTAAACTTTCTTTCGGTCATGCAATATGCTGTTGAAAGTTTGGGTGTAAAAGACATCATTGTCTATGGACATTACGGTTGCGGAGGGATCAAAGCTGCATTTGAAAACAAAACCAATGGCTTGATTGATAACTGGCTTGCCAATATCAAAGATGTCATCAGGCATCATAAAGCCGAATTGGACGACTTGGAAAACTACGATGACAAAATCAACCTACTTGTAGAAATGAATGTGTTGGAACAAATCGAAAACATCAAACAAACTTCTGTATACAAAAAAGCTGTGGACAGAGGAGAGGGTTTGAGACTTCATGCCTGGGTATTCGACTTTTCAACAGGGCTTGTTCATGATGTCAAAAAGAAATACAATTTAGAACCAGCTCACATTTAAAAAAGGGCCGTCTTTTGATGAAAGACGGCCCTTTTTTAAATGTTTAGAATTGGAGAAGCTACTGCTTGTTATCTCACTAATCTTTCGTAATCAATTCCTCAAAATCATCTCGGATATAAATCACATTTCTGCCCAATTCAATCCATTTCTTTTTTTCCAACTGTTTTAAAAGTCTAGAGATCACTTCTCTGGAAGTACCGAGTTCATTGGCAATCTCCTGATGCGTTATACTGAGTTCATTTGCTTTATACTGCTTCATCTTTGTCACAATATAGCGCATCAATCGCTCATCCATACGTTTGAAAGCTACAGCGTCTAGGGCTACTAACATTTCCTGAAACCTTGCCTGATAGGTATTAGCTACAAAATCCTTCCATTGCTTAAACTGATCTGTCCATTCCTCGTGTTTTTGTAAGGGAATTCCCAGAATAATTGTCTTTTCTTCCGCAACAGCTTTGATTTCAGAAGGTTTAGATGCCGAACAACACGTCAATGATAAGGCACAAGTCTCACCTGGTTCTAAGTAATACAAAAACAGCTCTTTTCCATCATCATCCATCCGCAATATTTTAATTGCACCATCAAGAACTACTGGCACCATTTTTATAAATTGCCCCGGCTCTGTAATAATTTTACCGGACGGAAATTCATGTATTGTCCCATGCGCTAGCATAGATTTTAAAAGATTGGGATCGGTGATATTAGGTAATTTAAGCTTTAACTCTTCAACTTCCATAGGTAACTTTTTTCAAAAATAGATGCGATGATGAATGTAAGTTAGTGATAATGGTCACAAAAAAAAAGGCGGGAAAAATTTTCCCGCCTTTTTCACACCACTAAACCTATGTTTATCACTAAGCGCTCAAATTCCTTGAGTGTACTCGCAAATTGATGATTCAAAAATACAGTACCTATCACATTTGCAATAGAATAAAAATCATGGACTGAGATGATTTTGATCATACAAAATGGCCTAAAATAGATGGAAATTCGGGTATCCAAAAACCAAAAACCCTAAAGCCATGAAGCGACTCATTGTTCCTATTGACTTTTCCACCTACTCAGACAACGCGTTTATGACAGCAATCAAAATCGCACAAAAGTCTGAAGCGACAATAACCTGCATAAATGTAGTGAGTACCGAATTGGATTGGAAAAATCTATCTCCAGAAAGAAAAATCAAATTCCCTCATATCATTGACTTGGAGGCAGAAGCTAAAGAAAAATTAAAGGCTTTTGTCTTTGACCATCAATTGCATGGGGTACCAGTAGAACCGGTGGTTGAAGTAGGTGTGCCACATGAAGAAATTGTCATCATTGCTCAAAAACATCAAGCAGACTTGATTATCATCGGAGCCTATGGAATGGGGCATACTAAGGATAAATTCATTGGTTCAAACCTTCAAAAGGTAATGAGAAATGCCGCTTGTCCTGTATTAGCCGTCAAAAAAATCATGAACGGAAATGACCTTCGCAAAATGGCTTTTGCCTCTACATTTGATGAAGATAGTAAGCCTGCATTCTTAAAAATGAAACCATTCTTCAAGGATTTTCAAGCTTCTATTCACTTTCTCTTTGTCAATACACCCAAAGATTTCATCACATCTAAGGAAGCTATGAGCAAAATGGACAAATTTGCGAAAGGATTGGAAGACTTAACTATACACAAACATATTTACTGCCATCATGAAGTAGAGAAGGGAATCAAAGAATTTGCAGACGAACATAAAATCGGATATGTCGGAATAGCTTCTAACAACCGAAAGTCCAAAACATCTTATCTATTAGGCAACACCGAAACATTCCTATTTAAATCAGAAATACCAGTCTTGAGTGTTAAGTTGTAAAGTAGCTTTCATTGGCTAGACTGTTTCAGAAATGAAAATATAAAAACAGCTTTAGGGGAAATTTAGAGGTCTATTACTTAAAAATAGACCTCTATTTTTTTTAGCATTTTAAAAGCCACAGATTGAACAAACTAACAAAAAAGATTCCGCTCTATAATTCGAATTATTAGGGGAGGATGTCTAATGTTAGAATTAGCGTCCTTAAATTCTATACGAAAGTTTAGCTTTTAAGTGCTCAAGTGCTGGTTTTGAACTCAACAAAAAGAGGCTACCCAATAAATCAGGTAACCTCTCAAAGCATCCTCTACAAGAGGATTTTGTAATCTTCTTATTTACTTGACCACTGCACTACTGTAAGGAGAAAGTACAAGCACTCCCTCGTCTATGGTTACAGTTCCCAAACCGTATAACAGATGATCATAATCCTTTGGTAAATCAAGGGAAATCTCAGTATCTCCCACGTTATGAACCACAAACAAGGACTGATTCTTATATTCACGGAAATAAGCCATTAATTGCTGCTCCAGCCCTCCTTCATACAAAGTCAAATCCCCTAATGCCAAGGCTCTGTTGGAATTCCTTAACTTTATTATCTCCTTGTAATGATTAAAGTAGGAAGTAGACATAGACTTTTGAATCGCCAATGGGGTTACAGTTTCATCCGTACTATAGATTGGTTGAATCCATTTGGTTCTTCCCTTGTCATTATTTTTTAAATCCCATAAAAATGGCTCTCTGATATGTTCATCCGGCTTCTTTCCCAACATCCCAATTTCTTCTCCGTAATAAAGATAAGGAGCACCCGGCATGGTCATGAGTATAGTGACTGCTTGTTTAAGTTTTTTAGGATTTTCTTCGAGAGAATTCAGTAACCTTTCCTGGTCATGATTAGACGAAAATGTGGCATCGATAAAATCTTTTGTAATCCCTTGGTAGAAATCTAAAACTTCTTTTTGCTTTTTAGCAAAGAGCATTCCATCTGCTTTTCTAAACACCTCAATAAGCGTATAATGAAAATCAAAGTTGAATAGCGCGGGTAATCCTGGTAAGTATGGGGCAACGATTTCTTTACGATCATACACCTCTCCTACTAAGTAAATATCAGGTTTGATTGCGGTCATTTTCTCCCTAAACTCTTTCCAGAATGCGTGATTATCCTCTGGTCTATCATCGGGAAATATATGCTTAGCAGCATCTAATCTAAAGCCATCTACCCCGACTTCCTCTAACCAAAAGCGACCGATATCGTAAATTTCCTCTCGAACCTTGGGGTTATCAAAATTCAAATCTGGCATCCCTCCCCAAAAAAATCCATAGTAGTAATCTTCTCCAAATCCAGGGTCATGCCATTGGCGAATGTTATCACTATCCAGTGTAATTGTCTTCTTATTAATAAAATCCGCAATGGTATCTTTTTGTGCCCAGACATAATAATCTCTGTAAGGATTATCCCTACTTTTTTGAGACTCTAAAAACCAAGGATGCTGCGTACTGGTATGATTGATGATCATATCAATCACAATTTTAATGTCTTTTTTGTGGGCTTCTTCAATCAATCGCTTGAAATCATCCATCGTCCCATAATCCGGATGAATATCTTTGTAATCAGTCACATCATACTTATGATAGGTGGGTGAAGGCATGATAGGCATAAACCAAATAGCATTGGCCCCCAGCTCCTTGACATGATCCAATTTCTTTAGTACTCCATTGATATCTCCGATCCCATCTCCATCAGAATCGTAAAAAGATTGTATAAAAATTTCATATGTAATTCCAGCGTGCGGCCAGTGATTTTCTACTTCGCCCGACCCTACTCCTCCACAAGATGACAACATTCCTACAATGATGGAAAAAGCAATTCCTTTCAAATATTTCATACTCCTTAGGAAATAGAAAAAGTCACCTAACGTGACTTTTTCTATTAATTTTTAAGTCAATAATTAATTTCTATTGATCGCATTTAACATATCGAATGCAAGTTCAAGTCGTTTGATGAAGTTTTCTTCACCTTTTCTCAACCATACACGCGGATCATAGTACTTCTTGTTTGGACTATCTGCCCCATCAGGGTTACCTAATTGGGTTTGCAAGTAGCCTTCATTGGATTGGTAATAATTCTTAATTCCTTCCCAAAAAGCCCATTGTTGATCTGTATCAATGTTCATTTTGATAGAACCATAGCTATTGGCTGCTCTGATTTCCTCTAATGATGAACCAGACCCACCGTGGAATACAAAATTGACCGGTTTAGGACCTAGTCCGTGCTTCTTACTGATGTAGTCCTGAGAATTTTTAAGTATTTCAGGTTTCAAGCTCACATTACCAGGCTTATACACCCCGTGAACGTTACCAAAAGATGCCGCCACTGTAAATAAGTCAGACACTTCTCTCAATTGTTCAAAAGCATAACAAACTTCTTCAGGCTGCGTGTAAAGCTTACTGCTATCTACATCCGAATTATCAACTCCGTCTTCTTCCCCTCCTGTAATGCCTAATTCTATCTCTATAGCCATGCCTAGCTTTGCAAACTCTTTAAAGTAAGCTAAAGAAATTTCAAGATTTTCATGCACTGTTTCTTCTGAGAGATCCAACATATGACTTGAAAACAAGGGTCTTTTAAATGCCTCAAAATAAGATTTCCCCTCTGCAAATAATCCGTCAATCCAAGGAAGTAACTTTTTAGCGGCATGGTCTGTATGCAAAATCACAGGAACACCATAAGCTTCAGCCATCCTATGTACATGCAATGCACCAGAAACGCCACCTACGATAGCACCTTTTTGTCCTTCATTCCCTACACCTTTACCTGCATAAAACTGTGCTCCTCCGTTCGAAAACTGAACGATTACAGGTGAGTTTACTTTTTTTGCAGTTTCCAATACAGCATTCACTGTACTCGTATTAATCACATTGACAGCTGGCATTGCAAATTCGGACTCTTTAGCATAAGCTAATAAGTCTTTTAGCTCTTCGCCATACTTTACACCGGGTTTAAATTTCATGGTTTTTGTTGTTGATTACTGTTTCAAAAATCGCTTTCTAATGACCGTTCGGTTATCATTTAATTCAAAGATATAAATACCCGCTTTAAAATCCTTTAAATCCAATTGTAAAATATTATCACCACCTGGAAAAACTTGTTCCGAAAGCACCGCTCCAGTCACATCAATTACTCTGTACTGAAAGCTTCCAATACCATCTGGAATCAAAATATTCACACGATTTTGTGCAGGAACAGGATAAATTTTCATCTCAGAAATATCAACCTCAGGATTGATAGAAGTAATCGGGTCTTCCATCAAAATCCCTTCCTCTGGAGTTGGCAAGGGCTGATTGGTGAAAAGTAAAAACTCATTTGCTCGCAATCGGAAGGTTCGTGTATTGCCCGTAACTTGGATTTCCTCTCCCGTAAAATAATTGTAGTAGGTGCCAGGACCAGGGAAGCTCAAGGTAGCATTCGTTACATCTGTTAGACCAAAATTCCCATGCAAAATCACTTGAAAATCTCCATCAACCAAGCGAATGGATTTTAAAGGTTGAGCAAGGTTTAGTATTGTATTGTCAGGGCTATTGAAGGCTTTATGCTCTTTTTTCAAATGAATCATAGCCTGATACAATTTAAACAATCGCTGTCTTTCTGGATTATCTAAGTACTCCCAACGTGTAGGCTTGATTCCCAATCGGTCATTGTTGAGTTCAAGATCATATCCAAATTCTTCAAACTGCCAGAGCATTTTTGGACCAGGAATCGTAAAAAAGAAGGCTGCCATCAATTGATTTCTATTGACCGCATTTCTCAATTGACGAATATTTATCGGGGTAGTAACTCCCCATGTCAAGGATTCCCACATGGTACGTTCTTCATCATGACTCTCCATGTAGGTTATCAAGTTATTTTTCGCCCATCCTCTTGTCTGGAAATATCCCCAATCAAAGTTTCGATTACCTCCCTTGGCTATTTCCCTGAAATTGGAGTTTTCATTCCCCCAAAACATCATCCCATAATCAGCTAATTCCCGTTCCTCCGAATTATCGGCAAAGTGCTCTAATATTACGTAAGCGTCCGGATGGGAGCTTTTGATGTTATCATAGATGTTTTTCCAAATTTCGATCCTAGACTCATCCCGCTGACTCCATAGACCAACATTATCGCCAGAATTAAATTGTGTAAACCCTTTACTAAGGTCAAATCTGTAGCCATCAAATTTGTACTCTGTCAACCAATAATTATTAACGGTGTCTACAAAAGCCTTGGTGTAAGTACTTTCATGATTGAAGTCATAGCCTACATTGAACGGGTGCTTGGCTTCTCTGTTGAGCCATGGATTATCCAAGGTAGGCGCTCCAAAATCACCGTCATTATACAATCGGACGAAAGGGTTTTGTCCAAAGGCATGATTCAATACCATATCTAAAATCACTACCATATCACGCTTATGCGCCTCATCAATCAATTCTTTTAAATGGTTTTTCGGGCCATAAAATTTATCCACAGCAAAAAAGAATGCTGGATTATATCCCCACGAAAGATTCCCCTCAAACTCTTTGATCGGCATCAATTCGATAGCATTGATACCTAAGCCCTTTAAATAATCTAAGCGCTCAATTACCGCTTTGAATGTTCTACGTTCATCAAAATCCCTCACCAACAATTCATAAACCACTAATTCCTCTGGTTTTGGTTTTTTGTAATCCGTATACTTCCACTCATAAGGTGTTTGGGCAGTCTGCAAAAAGGTTGCTTGAAACTCTGTTTTTCCTTCCGGATAAGGTTTTAAACCAGGGTATCTCCCTTGTTGAATGATTTCTGTATCTAAAAATGGATCTGATATTTTATCCGCATAAGGATCCCCAATCCGAATAGAGCCATCAACTAAATATTGGAAAATATATTCTTCCTGAGGCACCAAGTCCTCAATCTTCAGCCAAAACAACTCTCCGTCAGGTGTGAGGTTCATTTGGTAATCTGCCAATACTTCCCACGCGTTGAAGTCACCGATAACAAATACATTTTTCTTTTTGGGTGCTTCCAATACTAATATCACCTCGGTATCAGAGATGTAATTTATGCCTTTTTTAACCCCCTCTGGAAGCGGTAGACGTGGACTAGGCCCTACTACATTAATTCTAGATATGGCCTCAGCCACATCGTCCCCAAGGCTAGCAGTAGCTTTGATCTCATACTCTCCAGCCTCATTGGCAACAAAAGTATACTCCAAGCTTGACGCATCTTCTTGAGAGGCTACTGGGACATCATTTACCTGAATAGATAAATCCGAGATCTCGTTTGCAACGATTCGGATCAACTGCTGCTCACCGATTTCCAATAAAATTGATGGAGAGGTAGGTTGCTGAAATGTAACTTCAAATCCTTGGCTTAGATTGACGAAAAAGTCTTGATTGGTGGCTGTTTTTCCCTCAAGGTTGCCTGCTGCATTTCTAAATACCATCCCCAAGCGAAAAATCGTTTGATTTGGAGCGATTGAAAAAAACTCATTGGGAGTAACTTCCCACTCCCAAATATTATCACTGACCTTGGTCATACGGGCATCCGGATTGGATGTACCCCACTGAAACGGTACAATAGCCCATGTAGTAGATGTTGGGCCTGCAACAACTGCTCCTATATGAATATATACTGGCTCAACTCCCCGTAAGCCAGTAGTCCCTTGCGAGGCATCGTAAATGATTTTCAATTTTTGATTGGCTCTCGGAAACTCGGGAACAGTAGTGACCTGAGCAAATGCTTCTAAACTTACAAAGCAACAAAAAAATAAACTAACTAATATTCTGTTCATGATGATGGAATTACTAATTGTGGTGTATAGGAATAGAATAAAAAAGGCTACCTGATAGAAGTAGCCTTTTTCTTCAAGGTCAAATTTTTATTGTTCTATTAAAATATACCTTCCATCGAGGGAGCTAAACCAAATCGTGTAATTCCCAGCTTCAACTGGGATATTAGGACCGCCTTGAACACCTACACCTGAGATCGCAGTATCTGCGCCCCAATTGTCAGCCCAGTCATTATCAGCTCTAAATTTAATATCACCAGCAGTTAAAGTCGCGGTAATTCTCCATAGATGCCTATCAAAATTTGTCCCAACCATAGCGGTAGAAGCGTCCCAACCATTGGCAGTTGCTGAACCGATAATACCAATTGTTTCGAATACACGATCAGTAGGACCATCAAATGGTACTAAACTAAAGGATCCATCTGATAAGTCAACAGTAAATGTGTAGAAACCTGCGGAGGCAACAGGAATTGCTTCTGGTTCATCATCACCAACGTTTACACGAACGGTGGTCCCATTATCAGTTCCCCACTGAGGTCTCCAATTATTCAAATTCTCAATCAATTTAAATGCACCTTGGGCAAAGAAACCTGAATAAACGTATAAATCTGGATTTTCAGGATCTCTAAATAAAGCTGGATTATTGTTGTTATTGTTCCAACCTGGAGCTGTAGCATCACCGACCAAGAATAAATTTCTAACCACCTCAGCGGTCGCAAATGTCGTAATATTGACCGTAGTGGTTGCACCAATCAAGGGAGAAAGGGCACGGGTAGTAGTGGCTCTTACCCTAAATTCAAGAGGGCCTGTTTCACCTGCTACAATTCCTTTAGCGATTGCTCTTCTATTCAATACATCCCCACGTACAGTGATAGTAGTGGTCTCTGAGGATCCAATATCTACAGGACTTGCGAAATTTGCCCCTGGTCTATCTGCCTGCAAAGTATATTCAACATCTGTTGGTATTCCGAAGTCCACAGGAGAAACAGTAAAAGAAATCATGGAAGCTGAATCCGCCTCTTCAATTACAATGGTAGATGGTGCAGAAACAAGATTAGAACTAGTTTGTGGAATGATTGGAGGATTATCGACCTCACCACAAGACCAAATAAGGGGGAGCATCAATGCTGCCAAAGATAGTTTAGTAAGTACTCTCATAAATTAGTAGTTTTGGTATTCATTTGGATTTATTTGTATTGGTTATGTACTATTTTTTATTGATTATAAGCTAAGATAATTGTCAAGCCAATTCATCAGAATGGATTAAATCACTTCAACCATATGAAATATTAACAAAATCTTCACGCTAAACCAAATTATGGGTAGAATTATTTTAGATTTAGTTTGTGCAAACGTAACCGCAAACGTTTTCCATTACTAAAAATCACTTGCAAGCCTCAAGAAATTCTCAGAATTCTATTACTTTCATGAACTTTTTTTGAATCAATAAATAAAGGAATCCCGTAAATAATTTTACCTTTATCAGCATTAGAAAAGTATAATTTTTATGAAATTAGGTCAAGCTACCATTAAAGATATTGCAAAAGAGCTAAATGTAAGCTTATCCACAGTTTCAAGAGCTTTGAAAAACTATCCGGGTATTAGTGAGGATACGAAAAGAAAAGTTAAAGAAACAGCTGAGCGGTTAAACTATCGGCCCAATGCTGTGGCATTAAGCTTGCGCCAAAGTAGGTCATTTACGATAGGAGTAATTATTCCTGAAGTAGTCCATTTCTTTTTCTCAACTGTTATCAGCGGTATAGAAGAAATAGCCTATGCCAACGGTTATAATGTAATCCTCTGTCAGACAAATGAAAAATATGAGCGAGAAAAGAGTGTTTTGGATACCATGCTCGCCAATCAAGTAGATGGGTTGTTGGTTTCCTTTTCTAAAGAAACCAAAGACTTTGAACACTTTACAAAGCTGATAGCATTAGAACTGCCCATCGTATTCTTTGACCGAATACCGGAAATTGATGATGCCGTGAATGTTACCGTGAATGATTTTCAGGGTGCATACAATGCCGTGACACATTTATTACAAGAAGGCTACCGGAAAATTGCACATATATCCGGCCCAGAAAATTTGACTATTACCAAACAGCGAAAAGCCGGTTACTTAAGTGCGTTGAAAGATTTTGACCCCTCGATTGCGTACTCTTTGATCGTTGAATGTCCCAGTGGAAATGAAGAAGAAAGTTTTCAGCTTGTCAAAGAAATTTTCCAACAACCAGGCGAAAAGCCTGATGCTCTATTTGCTCATCATGATATGGCAGCCGCAGGAGCTATGATGGCTTTAAAATCCTTGGGCATCCGCATACCCGATGAAGTAGGCTTGGTGGGGTATTCTAACTGGCAATTTTCTTCGATGATAGATCCTCCTTTGAGTACTGTTTCACAACCAGGAGCATGTATTGGCGAAACTGCTACAAAAATCCTTTTGGGAATGATGAACAAAACTGGAAATTTGGAAAAAGAACAAAGGAGCGTAGTACTCGACACAGATTTAATCATCAGAAAATCTTCCAAGAGATAATTATTTTAGAGAAAATTAAAGTTTTTGTGCAAACGTTTGAATCTTTGAAAATTTAGAAAAAAAGGAACTTTAGCTCTCTCAGCTAAACTAAATTTGGAAAATTGTTACGAGTCTGCGCTTTTTTACCTCACTTTTAGTCTTTAAATTTATTTTATTCCAAAAACTCAATTATATCAACTAATCAATGAAGTCAGTAGCTCAACCCCCTAATAGCAAACAAAATTCAAATGCAGGAACTATAGTTTTTTGGGAAAAATCCGCTACGGGAATTAGTGGAGAAACAGAACGGGCCTTTTTTAGACTGACCGTGTACGATGCAAACACAATCCGGGTTCAAGTTGGAAAAGAATCACAGTTTTCGAGTAATCCTTACAGTGTAATCAGCGCGCCGGAGTTAACTCCTTTTGAGATCTTGGAGAGTAATGAAAAGATTGTCCTAAAAACCTCAAAAATCACCTGTGAGGTAAATCTAGCGCCTTTTCATCTTTCCTTTTTAGATACATCCGGAAATATCCTCAACCAAGACGATCCAGCTTTTGGAGTATCATGGCTCGGGACAGAGGTTACCAATTACAAGCGTGTGCAACCAGATGAAAAGTTTATCGGTCTCGGTGAGAAAACAGGAGGCTTAAATAGAGCTGGAAGTGCATACACCAATTGGAACACGGATTATTTTGGGTATGGAATAGGTGACGACCCATTATATATGAGTATTCCATTTTACATAGGTATTCATCAAGATCGAGCCTATGGAATTTTCTTTGACAATACACACAAAACGATCTTTAACTTCGGCGCATCCAATAACCGATTCATCTATTATTCCGCAGATGATGGTGATATGGATTACTATTTTTTCCATGAAGAAAAAGTAGCAGATATCATCCAAGCCTACTGTAAATTGACTGGCACAATGGAGATGCCTCCCCTATGGTCATTAGGCTTCCAACAATGTCGCTACTCCTATTATCCAGATTCAGAAGTTCTCACATTGGCAAAAACCTTCCGGGATAAACAAATGCCTGCTGATGTAATCTACCTAGATATTCATCACATGGATAAGTATAAGGTGTTTACATTTGATCCCGTGAAGTTTTCGGATCCTCAGGAAATGATTACACAACTCAAAAGTATGGGATTCCGCGTGGTCATCATCATGGATCCTGGGGTAAAAACAGACAGTTCCTATGCTCCTTACGCAGATGGGTTGGCCAAAGACCTTTTTGTCAAATATCCTGATGGAGCTATTTATGAAGGTCAAGTATGGCCTGGTTGGTGTGCTTTTCCTGACTTCACCAAAGAAGAGACTCGTCAATGGTGGGGAGAACAAATGGCTTTCTACAAAGAAGCTGGTGTGGATGGATATTGGACAGACATGAACGAACCTGCCTCTTGGGGTCAATTTACCCCCAACTTGATTGAATTTTCATATGAAGGAGAACAGGTTTCCCATAGAAAAGCTAGAAATATCTATGGGTATCAAATGGCCAGAAGTGCCAAAGAAGGCGCTGAACTCCAAAACCCACAAGAGCGTGCATTTGTCTTAACAAGAGCCGGATTCTCAGGTATTCAACGGTACGCAGCCGCTTGGACAGGAGATAATGTTGCAAGCGAAGAGCATATGTTAGCTGGCGTACGCTTAGTCAACAGTCTTGGCCTCAGTGGTGTTTCCTTTGCTGGCTATGATGTTGGCGGATTTGCGGGTGAGGCTACAAAAGGATTATTTGCCCGTTGGATGAGCATCGCAGCTTTTGCTCCATTTTATCGCGCCCACTCCATGATCAACTCCAGTGATGCCGAACCTTGGGCATTTGGAGAAGAGGTGGAAGAAATCTCCCGCAATTATATGAAGCTCCGATACAGGATGCTTCCCACCATCTATAGCAGTTTTAAGAAAAGTGTAGAAACTGGACTTCCCGTCTCTAAAAGTTTGGCTATAGATTACTCGTTTGACCCAAAAATTTATGAGTCAGTATTTCAAAATCAATACATCTTCTGCGATCAATTACTGATAGCTCCGATAGAAAGCCACAAAGAAATTACAAAAGTTTATCTTCCGGAAGGTGAATGGTACTATCTTTTTGACGACCAACTACACCAAGGAAAACAAACCATCTATCAAGATTGTCCGCTCAACTATTTACCTGTCTATGTAAAAGCATCCGCTATTCTAGCTCTTCAATCAGACATTTCACATACAGCTGATGCGCATGATGGCGTCCTACACCTGCATGTGTACCAAGGTCAACAGTCCAATGAATACCTTCATTATGAAGATGATGGGATTTCTAAAGCCTATTTAAATGGTGATTACTATAGCCGTTTGATTACATGGAACCCTTCTATAAACACCCTGGAAATAGGAGTAGCCGAAGGCAGCTTTCCTAGTAAATTTGAGCAGCTTCGGATTTACTTTCACGGCAAAACGACTTTTGAGGCTCATGTAAATGGAACTCACTATCCAACCAAACAGGAAGACATTGCCTTTTTGGGAAAACTAACTGAGTTTGATCCGCTGCCAGAATATGAGCATCCCTACTATTCAATCAAAAACTGTGTTTGTATTGAAGTAAAAAACACGGCTGAACTTATCACCATACACCTACAATAACCCAACAACCGGCATCCATTATGGAAAATTCTGATCTCAAGCCAAGGTTAAGTTTCTGGCAAATCTGGAATATGAGTTTTGGATTTCTAGGAATCCAATTCGGCTTTGCATTACAAGGAGGATTCATGTCAAGGATCTTTCAAACCCTTGGAGCTGAAAAAGATACCATCCCAATCTTATGGATTGCTGCACCTCTTACAGGGTTAATTGTGCAGCCTATCGTTGGGTATCTTTCCGATCGCACTTGGCATCCTCGCTTTGGAAGAAGAAGACCATTTTTCCTCATAGGTGCAATTATGAGTACCATCGCTTTGTTTTTTGCCCCCTACTCTAGTGCTTTATGGATGGCAGCGGGTGCTTTATGGATTTTGGATGCTTCCATCAACATCAGTATGGAACCATTTCGTGCATTAGTAGCCGACAAATTACCTGATTCACAACGATCCTATGGATTTATGGTACAAACACTGATTATCGGTGTAGGTACTTGGGTGGCTAGTAACCTACCTTGGATGATGACACAATTAGGCGTATCTAATACTGCAGAACCGGGTGTCATTCCTGATTCAGTCAAATATGCTTTTGCCATTGGTGCGCTCGTGCTTTTTACGTCGATTTCGTATACAATATTTACCACTGAGGAGTATCCGCCAGAGGATTTAGACAAATTCAACAAAGAAAAAGAAGAGAGTAAAGGTTTTTTCAATGGAGTATCCGAGATCTTTAATAACATTGTTGGAATGCCAAATGTCATGATAAAACTAGGTGTCGTCCAGTTTTTCTCGTGGTTTGCTTTTTTTACCATGTGGTCTTTTGCAACGCCCGCCATTACAGAACATGTATTTAAGGCAACGGACACAAGCTCCCTCGAATATAATAATGCGGCAGATGCTGTTGGAAACTATTTAGGAACATATGGTTTAGTATCCATGATTTTTGCTTTGACTTTGGCTTTTATTACCAGCAAGGTCAAAATCAATAGGAAATTACTTCACATGTTTTCTCTTTTTGCAGGAGGAGTAGGTTTCATTAGTATTTACTTAATCCAAGAGGCTTGGATGCTTCATATATCATTTTCTTTGGTAGGTATTGCTTGGGCAAGTATTCTTTCTATGCCTTATGCCATGCTTTCGAGCTCTGTAGATCCTAAAAAAATGGGGGTTTACATGGGAATCTTCAACATGTTTATTGTAATTCCTCAAATCGTGGCCTCCTTAGGAGGGATAAACTTTATGTATAAATTCCTGTTTGGGGAAGAAGTGATTTTTACAATGGTTTTAGCTGGCACCGCTTTGATACTAGCAAGCGCCGCTAATCTATTGATCACGGACAGAAGTGTCACCCATGATGGATGAAATAACAGATCCTATGCAGCAAATTAGAATTACTGGAGTTCCTGAACATTTTAATTTTTTATGGAAAAAACTCATCCAAAGCCAACCTTACCTTGACCAAGGATATGAGTTGATTTGGATCGATGAACCCAAAGGTTCTGGAGCTATGAATGCGGCCTTGAGAAATAATGAAACTGATCTTGCTATTATTTTAACAGAGAGTTTTATTCAAGATAAAGTCAAGGGGAATCCTGCGTTAATAACTGATTGGTATGTATCCAGTCCATTAACCTGGGGGATTCACACCACAGCACGACTTCAAAAAAGACCCCTACAGTCGTATACAGCACCCACCATTGCGATTTCTAGGTATGGGTCAGGGTCTCACCTTATGGCTTTTGTACTTGCCAAAAGAGAAGCGTGGAATATTTCTCAAATAAGCTTTGAAGTAATTAACGATTTGAAAGGAGCTATCCGAAATGCTGAGGATTCCAAGGATCATATATTTCTTTGGGAAAAATTCACAACAAACCCTTATGTACTCACAGGTGTTTTTCACAGAATCGGGGAAATTCCAACACCTTGGCCTTGCTTTGTAACAGTAGCAAGAGAAGATTTTTTGACAACACATCAGCCCATCATGCAACAACTCCAACAAGCTATTAAAAGTCTAGCTAATGGAGTGAAAAAGGATCCTGAAACAATCCTTGCTATCAGTCAAGAATACGGGTTATTGGAGGCGGATGTAGCAGCTTGGATTCATCAGACAGAATGGGCACAAACTAATGAGATTTCTATCACTACGATCCGTAAAATAATTCAGATTTTAGAAGAACTAAAGCTTATAGATCAATCTATTGAAGTATCCTCGCTAATATCTAAAGAATTGGTAGTCTTAACCCCTTGATTGGGGTTTTCAAATATCAACAATACTTCTGAGCCTTTTTCTTCTTCACTAAAAATCTGAATTGCCCCTCCAATCTGCCCAATAAAATCATTAATCAAACTGTAGCCCAACCCTGTTCCAGTTTCCTTTTCAGTACCCTGTGATGATTCTACTAGAGAATTTTTGGTCGCAATGAGCTCACGGATTTTAAAGGAGGACATTCCTTTCCCTGAATCCTTAATGGAGATTACTATCTTATTGTTTACTGAGCTAGACTTGATGGAGATTACAGAATACTTTTCTGAAAACTTGATTGCATTACTTAACACGTTTCGGATAATCAACGTAAGAATATTTTTATCTGTCTCAATTAGATGAGTGGATGGCACATCGATCTCTATCAAAATATTCTTTTCTTCTGCTGTAAATTTCAAAAGATTAAAAGCAGAATAAACAGGTTCATGTAGCTCAATAAGTTCTTGCTGAATTTTAAATCCACCCATTTGGGAAACTGCCCAATACAAAACATTATCCATATTGGAATAAAGTTCATCTAAGTTTAGGAGGATTTTACGATTTACTTCTTCGAATTCAGTTTTAGAAAGATCTTTGTCCACGAGTAACTGTAAAACCCCTTTTAACTGTCCAATGGGAGCTTTCAAATCATGGCCAATAATTGACAAAATCTTGTTTTTAGTTTTATTGGCTTGATTCAACTCTTGGGACTTAATTTCCAGATCAATTTTTTGTTTGTTTACAAGATCCCTCTCGATCAATAGTCGCTGGTAAAGTATGTTTTTACGTCTATTGATAAAAATCATCCATAATACTAGGGTTATCAAGATAAAAGATAGTAATACTCCAAAAAATGTAAAACGTTGAAAAAGCTGCAACCTAACACTTTTCAATTGGGACTCAGCCTTGATAGCGGAGAGTTCGGCATCCACCTTATCAACTTCAAACATGCTTTGGATCAACTTCAGCTTACTTTTATCACTTTCAATCTCTTGTTCCTGATTCAACACTGTAAATTTTTGTAGATTTTCGTAGGCTAGATTAATATTCCCAAGAAGGTCATAAATTTTATAAAGATTATAATAGGTCTGAACTAACTCATCTTTAAAGCCTCCTTCTTCTGCCAATTCCCTACCTCTTTCCAAAAGTTCAACGGCTGTTGCGTAAGATCCATTCAAAGTATATACTTTCCCAAGTCGATGCAAAACAGATGATTCGAAAGACCTTAATCGTTGATGGGACGCTTGAGTCAAAGCATTGTTATAAATTGTGATAGCTTCATCCAGTTCACCTTTTGCTACCATTACATCTCCAATGACTCTGAGTGTAAAACTAGTGAAATAAATAGACCCAGCAATTTCATTGGTTTCAAGAGCCATATTAGCAAAATGCAATGCAGAATCTAATTCATCTAGCTTTGAATAGTTTAAAGCTATGTTATTAAGGCTGCGAATGACGGTATAGGTATCATCAATAGAAGTGGCGATACTCAGAGCCTCTTTGAAATAACTAATCGCTTGATTATAATTTGTTTGCTGATAATAAAGTGCGCCTAAATTATTAAGTACCATTGCAAGCTCTAAATTATCTTGGTTGGCTATTCCCATCAAATAGGCATCCTTGGAATATCTAAATGCTAAATTCCAATTCCCTTTCCGATAATGTATCCATCCAATATTCCCCTTGGCACGTCCCAGCGAAATTCTATCATCGAGTTCAAGTGCTAAGGATTCAGCGGTAAGTGCATATCCTAAAGCTTTATCCAATTCCTGTTCTCTCAATAAAAAAGTTAATCGGTTGAGTGCTTCAAGTTTTTGCGCTTTGTCTGAGGTTTGAAGAACAAATGCTGACAAAGAATCGATTTCAGCCTCTTGCCGTCCAAACAGAGAGGTAGTGATCAAACTCATACTAATCAAAAGTATTTTTAAAAAACACTTCATGGTGGCTTACTTCTTGTAAAAACTAAAAGTAATAAATAAAAAATGGAATTACAGCAGAATATGTTTTTTACTTGGTCTTAAATTAACCTTATGTAAAAGGTTGGGATTGGTTTTATAAATTATCCCAATCCCAATCTGTATTTAATTGATTGATAGCGTAATGAGCTGTCAAATCATATTGACATGGCACTATTGACACATAATTATTAGCAATTGCCCATTCATCGTTATCTTCACCTTTATCAAAATTCACAAAATTGCCAGCCATCCAGAAATATTTTCTTCCATTTGGATCAAAACGCTCCTGAAATTCCTCCTCCCATTTGGCATGAGCCTGTCGACAAACCTTTACTCCCTTTATCGCCTCATTTCTTTTTGGCGGAAAATTGACGTTCAAAGCTACACCTTTGGCCAAGCCATTAGTAAGCACTTGCTCGGCTATTTTATAAACATATTCTTCTACATGAGAAAAATCTGCTTTGGAAGAATAATCGCATAGACTGAATCCTATAGAGGGGAGTCCTTCAAGTGCACCTTCTATAGCCGCTGACATAGTACCTGAGTACAAGACAGAAATTGACGTATTGCTTCCATGGTTAATTCCAGATACAACCAAATCAGGCTTTTTATCTTTTAGCACATAATGCTTAGCCAGTTTAACACAATCCGCAGGTGTTCCGCTACATTTATATGCTTCCACCCCCTCAAAAATATCCTCATCATAAATGCGGAGGGTTTCACCAATGGTAATGGCATGTCCCATACCTGATTGAGGGCTGTCAGGTGCTACAACCACTACATCCCCCAATTTTTTCATTACATTTACCAATACACGGATTCCCTTGGAGGTAATACCATCATCGTTTGAAACCAAAATCAATGGTCTATTATTCATAAAATTATCGTATCTGATTGTAATATGCAGTAATTCGAAGAAGGTCTCCCCTCTTGTCGTGAGAAAGTCTGTTTTTCCTCATAAATAGTTCTACTTCATCCGATCGGTCTCCTAAAACATCCAATAACTCTTTTTTCTTTTGGGCATATTTTATGATTTTTCCGTCTTTGATAAAATAGTAACTAAAAGCCAGTTTATAAGCTCCTCCCATTTGAGGACCCCACATAGGATTCATTGGCATTCCACCCCAAGCACCCATACCACGATTGTCAGCCACAATGTGCTCGCGACACAGCAAAACAATGTTATCGCCTTCCGTCAGAATTTCAAAGAACACCGGCGTATCATAATCTCCCGACAATGGAAAAGGCAAGGTATAGAAGGTGCGGATTCCACCATACTGTTCATCGAAAATTTCAAATTGAGAAACATTGGATGCCCCGAAGGTATCTATACTATTGGTTTGTAGTTGAACTAGATTGTTTTCCAGATCATACTTTACTTGACCTTGGTACACTTGTCCATTGGTTGTGACAATTTGCCCCTTATGCCATACCTGAGAAGGAAAAACTCCAGATTGAGCTATCGTCTCGAAGCTGATGAGCAGAATGAATAATGAAAGTACGTATCTCATAATTATCATCGATTTATACTAAAGATAACGAACCTTTGCTAATTATGTTGATTTTTAAAATGAAATGAATGCGTTCTTTTTATTTTTTTAAGATGCTATGGCCCATTTTATCACGCTTGGTTTCCAAATATTTGGAATTATGCTCGTTTGGCTCGATCTCAATTGGTAGCTGCTCAATTATCTCCAAATTATACCCGATCAAACCAACCCTCTTGGTTGGATTATTGGTAATTAACCGGATTTTGCAGACCCCTAAATCACGCAAAATCTGAGCTCCCACCCCATAGTCGCGACTATCCATTGGAAATCCAAGAGCTAAGTTAGCCTGAACAGTGTCCATTCCCTGTTCTTGAAGCTTGTACGCTTTTAATTTATTCAATAAGCCGATACCCCTCCCCTCTTGATTCATGTAGAGCACCACACCTTTACCTTCTTTTTCTACCATCTCAAGTGCTCTGTGAAGTTGAGGCCCACAATCACATCTACACGAACCGAAAATATCACCTGTTATACAGGAAGAATGAACGCGTACCATCACAGGTTCATCTTTTTCCCAAGTTCCTTTAATCAATGCCAAATGCATATCATCGGTATTCGTTTGCCTAAATGCAATCAAATCAAAATCACCATAGGCCGTCGGCATATCAACACCGATTTCGCGTTTTATTAAAGATTCATTTTTCAGTCGATACGAAATCAAATCTTTGATCGAAATTAGCTTCAAGTTGAATTTTTCAGCAACCTTCACCAAATCCGGAAGGCGGGCCATAGTGCCATCCTCATTCATGATTTCTACCAAAACACCTGCCGCAGAAAAACCAGACAATCGAGCTAAATCTATTGCTGCCTCTGTATGCCCAGCTCTTCTTAAAACACCTCCTCTTTTGGCTTTTAAAGGAAAAATATGTCCCGGCTTACCCAATTCATCTGGGTGTATACTATCATCCACCAATGCTCGGATAGTTTTGGCTCTATCACTGGCAGAAATACCTGTAGTACAGCCATGACCAATCAAATCCACAGAGACTGTAAACGGCGTTTCATATGCCGCAGTATTAGTTCCAACCATTAACTGCAGCCCAAGTTGATCACATCTGTCTTCAATTAATGGAGCACATATCAATCCCCTCCCATGAGTGGCCATAAAATTGATAATCTCAGGGGTCACCGTTTCAGCAGCGCATACAAAGTCACCTTCATTTTCCCTATCCTCATCATCTACCACTATGATTACTTCTCCATTCTTGATCGCTACAATTGCGTCCTCAATGCTGTCTAATTTGAATTCTTGAGACATATTTTTTTTTGTATATCTGGGTTTGTACCCGTAAAATTACTAGGTTTTATGAGCAAAACCGCCAAAAACCAATTAAAGTTTTGTTCAAAAAGATATTACAATACCTAATTGTTTATCGATTGCTACTTGATAGCTCTTCAATTCCATGTACACGCTGATTTTTTCAGACACCAAATCAGCTGATTCCTTATTCAACTCAGCTTTTTTGATTTGATCTCTTGCTTCATCCAACATCTTTCTGATTACCTTTTTCTTTAGATGCAGAATATTATCGTACACAGTTTTGGCAAGATCGTCTGCTTCATGTGTTGTGAAAATCTGAAAACGAGATTCCCACAGCGTTGATAATTCATATTTGGGTGTAATCAAATTAATGACCTCCCGCTTGATATCTACATCCTCAGTAGACAAAAAGTAACTAGGCTGTGGCAACAAACCTTGCTTCAACGCATCTTTAAAGATTTCGAGAATTTTATTGAACACAGGTGTTTCAAAGGTTAACTCCTCCGTTTCCTGAAGCAAGTACTCACATACACTCAACTCTTCGGAGACCATTTCGAAACCATAATTTACTAATAGTCTCAGCATTTCCCGCTCTTGGAGCTGAATCAAGCGAAAATTACTAGTCTCCTCTTTGGGGCTAGGAAGTAAGGTTTCTAAAGCCGTAGGAGCCTCTTCTTCTGCACGCTTATCTTTAAAAAACTGATCCTTTTGAGATTTTAATAAAATCTTATTGAGCTCCGAAACCAAAATATCTTCTTCGATTTCCAGTAAGCTAGAAGATTTCTTTACAAAAACAGAGCGAATAATTGGATCCGGAATTTTAGAAAGACTTTGAACCACTTGTTTGACTAGATCCGCATACTTGATTGGATCTTTTGCTGCTTCTTCGGCATATAATCCAATTTGAAAGGAAAGAAAATCCACGGAATGCTCATCCAAATACTGAACAAAAGCTGAGCTCCCTACTTTTCTAGCATAAGAATCAGGGTCTTCCCCATCAGGAAAGGCCACTGCCTTTACATTCAATCCTCCTTCCAAGATCATATCGATCCCTCGAAGGGAAGCTTTGATTCCTGCTGCATCCCCATCGTACAAAACAGTGATGTTATCACTAAAACGTTTGATGAGTTTTATTTGGTTTTCAGTGAGTGAGGTACCCGAAGATGCCACCACATTTTCTATCCCTGCCAAATGTAAACTGATCACATCAGTATATCCCTCTACCAAATAACAGTTGTCCTTTTCTCGGATAGATTTTTTTGCCTGATAGATCCCGTACAGAATATCACTTTTATGATAAACCTCTGTTTCGGGGGAGTTAATGTATTTGGGTTGCTTTTTATCATTAGTCAGGATTCTTGCGCCAAAACCAATAGGCTTCCCTCCTAAATTATGGATGGTAAATGTGACTCTTCCACGAAATCGATCATAAAACCGTGAAGCATCTCCTTCTTTTTGCAGGATTAATCCTGCTTTTAATAAAATTTCTTTCGTGTGACCAGCCGCTTCCGCTGCTATTAAAAACTTATCCCATGCATCTAGTGCATATCCTAGATCAAACTTATCAACGATCGCTTGAGTAAAACCTCGCTCTTTAAAATAAGATAATCCTATTGATTTCCCCTCTTCCGTTTGTAAGTTGTTGGCAAAAAATTCTTTAGCAAAATTCAACACAATGTACAAACTCTCCCGCTCATTATGGGCAATCACCGCCTCTGGGCTAAGTTGACGTTCCTCTTCTATTTCTATCCCGTATTTTTGCGCTAAATGCTTGATGGCTTCATTAAATCCCACCCCCTCTATATCCATGACAAACTGTATAGGGTCTCCCGCTTTGCCGCAACCAAAGCACTTATATATTTGCTTAGCCGGTGAAACGGAAAAAGAAGGCGATTTCTCATTATGAAAAGGACAACAGGCCCAGAGGTTCTGCCCCTTCTTTTTCAAAGGCACATAATCCCCTACGACATCTTCAATGTCTGCACGTTCCCTTACTTTTTCTGTGGTCTGCTTACTAATCGCCATGGGCATGGAATAAAAATCAAAGATAAGAAGACAATCTTTATTTGAAAGCCTAGGTGAAGAAGTGAAACTATTTGTAGTTGCCGTAAGTTTGACTTAAAGAATAAAATCCTTCTATAAAGGTTTTTATTTGGCTTATTTATGAACTAATTTGCACGTAAAATTTACAATTAATTATGGCTATCAGTCAAGAGCAAGTACTACAGTCCCTTAGCAAAGTCGATGATCCTGATTTGAAAAAAGATCTAGTTACCTTGGGGATGATTCAGGGATTAGAAATTACAGGAAACACTATCAAGTTTAAAGTTGTACTCACTACCCCTGCCTGTCCACTCAAAGAAGTAATAAAAAACAATTGCATTGAAGTCTTAAACGCTGATTTAGGAGAAGACATCGACTTGCAAATTGAAATGACATCGAATGTAACCACAGCCCGATCGGACGCACCGATGCTTCCACAGGTCAAAAACATCATTGCCATTGCATCAGGAAAAGGTGGGGTCGGTAAATCCACCACTGCTGCAAATCTTGCCGTAGCACTAGCCACTACCGGTGCTAAAGTAGGTTTGATCGATGCAGACATCTCAGGGCCTTCTATCCCTACCATGTTCAATGTAGAAGCTGAACAGCCAATGGTCACACAGGTCGATGGTAAAAATACCATTATACCGATAGAGCAATACGGAGTTAAATTAATGAGTATCGGTTTCCTTACTCCAGCCGACGCAGCAGTAGTATGGAGAGGGCCAATGGCAAGCTCTGCCTTGAAGCAATTTATTGGAGATGTTGAATGGGGTGAGTTAGACTATTTATTGATTGATCTACCTCCAGGAACATCTGATATTCATTTAACAATGGTGCAAACTGTTCCTGTGACTGGGGCAGTAATAGTGACTACTCCTCAAAAAGTAGCACTTGCAGATGCCATTAAGGGTTTGAGCATGTTTAAACAGCCTCAAATTAATGTCCCTGTCTTAGGTGTTATTGAAAATATGGCTTATTTTACGCCCGAAGAATTACCAGATAATAAGTATTATATCTTTGGAAAGGATGGAGGTAGAAAATTGGCTGAAAAGTTTGATGTTCCATTCCTAGGAGAAGTGCCAATTGTTCAAAGTATTCGCGAAAGTGGAGATACTGGTTATCCAGCTGTATTGAAGAAAGGCGTGACCCAAGATGCCTTCATGCAATTGGCAGAAGCAGTTGCTCGACAAATTGCTATCAGAAATGCTGAAAAATCAAAAACTGAAGTTGTACAGGTAAAAATATAGAAATGAATACATCATTGTTGGAAAAAGTTGAAGCAGCATTAGATACTATCAGGCCCTATTTAGAGGCCGATGGTGGAAATGTCAAAATTGTGGACGTTACAGAAGAAATGACTTTGCGTTTGGAGTTAACAGGCACGTGCAGTTCATGTCCAATGTCTGCTATGACATTGAAAGCTGGTGTAGAGGAGGCAGTCAAAAAATCCGTGCCAGAAATCCTAAAAGTTGAAGCTGTAAAAGTAGAAGTAGCCTAATTTAATACCGAATGTCCCAAACAAAAACTCCCCTAAATTACTTGAAAAGGGTATTTCTCTTTTTAGTTTTCTTTGCTTTCAGCAATTTAACTTATTCTCAAGCATTTTTTGGCAAAGCATTTCAACATGTACATGATGAGCAATGTGGTCACAAGTATATGGAAGCCCTTTTAGAAGAAAAATTGGGTGTGTATGGAAGTAAGGAGTATTTTGAATCTTGGCTCCAAGAAAAAAAAGAGCTGAGAGACAATAATCTAGAATCACTTCGCACGCAAAATCAAATAAAAAAAATACCTGTTGTAGTACACGTCATTCATAGTGGTACTGCGGAGGGGGTAGGTGCGAATATTCCCTTCGGCCAAATAGAATCACAGATTCGAACGTTGAATGAAGATTTCAGAAGACAAAATGAAGATAGAAATCAAACACCAGGACAGTTCCAGCCAGTAGCTGCCGATACAGGTATAGAGTTTGTACTTGCCAAACAGGATCCCAATGGACTTCCTACCACTGGGATTATCCGAGTGCAGGGTCCTCAAACTACCTATTCGCCCAATGATGCTTCTCTTATCAGTCAAATTTCATCTTGGCCACCAGAGGAGTATCTTAATATTTGGGTAGTTCAGCTAGCCTCTCCCGTCATTGGTTATGCTGTTTTTCCCATTTCTAACCTACCTGGACTTAATTTTCCTCCAGGAATCAGGGAATTAGATGGTATCACAGTCGACTTTCGTTATTTTGGAACAGGGTTTAATACTGTTTCTAGTTCACGCGGCAGAACTGCTACCCATGAAGTAGGACACTTTCTTGGCTTAAGGCATATTTGGGGAGACGGTGATTGTTCAGTAGATGATTTTGTGACAGATACGCCGCTTCAAGATGGTCCTAACAATATCTGTAGAACACTCAATCCACGGATCACTTGCGATACCCGAGATATGGTTGAAAATTACATGGATTATACGACCGACATATGTATGAATCTATTTACACAAGGTCAATCCGAGCGAATGAATATTGTTTTGGAAAATAGCCCAAGGAGAGCAAGTCTTGTAAACAGCCGTGCTACACTAGAACCAGAATTACTTGAAAATGACTTATCTCTACGTGCTATTATTGAGCCCCAAGACTTTATCTGTGACCCTGTTACTTTACCTCGATTGGTGATTTTAAATACAGGAAGCAACACTGTAAGCAGTGCACAAGTAGAAATTAAATTAAATAATCAGGTAGTTGAGAGTAGAACATTTAGTTTAGATTTAGCTACTGGAGACTTTGACACACTCCAATTCAACTCATTACAACTAGCAGGTACTGGAAATCTATTTGAAGCAACTATTCTACTTGTCAATGGACAGCAAGATTCAGACCCTAGCAACAATAGCTTAACTTCTTCTCCCGTCTTACAAGGACAAATATCACTTCCCTATAATTTAAGAATGGAAGATGTGGGGAACTCTTGGGTTGTCCGTAACCCAGATGATAGTTTCACTTGGGAGGTTGTCAACAATCAATTTATTGATGGTAGCAATAGACAATTACTCCGCGTCAGGAACTATGAGTACGATGCCAATGGTCAGCTCGACTTCTTAATTTCTCCACAGATTAACCTTGCCGAGTCTCCGAATGCCCAGTTAGTGTTCAGAATGGCTCATGCACCATTTAATGCTCCTGGCTTCTCAGATGCACTTTATGTGGCCTTATCTACGGATTGTGGAAATACATTTTCCATCATTGATGCACCTTACGCAAAAAATGTCCAATTTTTACAAACAGTTAATCCGATTTTAGATGAGTTTATAGCAAACTCAGACGCTCAATTCAGAACAGAAATCGTAAATCTTGCGCCTTTTGCTGACTTGGGTAATGTTAGAATTGCTTTTATCAACCAAAATGGATTTGGAAATAATATCTTTCTTCAAGACATTCAAATATTGACAGAAGAGACTTTCCGCTATCGGGTAGAAATACCAAATTTGGTGACACCTGCTCCTATATCGAACAATAATTACGAGAACGAACAAATTGAAATTACCAATACAGGGAATCTACCAGTCACTGGTTTTATTTTACGTAGAAGATATGGTAATACACCACAAAATTCTTTCCTGTTCCGTGGTCAAATCGCCCCAGGAGGAAGTGCTCTTTTAAATCTACCAAAAACAACGCTTGGAGGTGTCAACAATTTTCAATTTACCATTGACAATCCTAGTTTTGATCAAAACCCTGGAAATTCCACGAATTTATCTCGGTTTGTGGTATTTGATACAGAAACACAGCGGACTCCATGGAGGCAAAATTTCAATAATATTGTTTCTCTCAGTCCTTGGGTTACTATTAATCCAGAAAACAATAGAGCTGCTTGGACACTTACACCGGTACAAAATGCACCCAACAGTAATGTAGTCAGGGTACAAGCCACTGAACAGGGGAACTCCTTTTGGCTAGGCACGCCTATATTTGAGCTCAATAAAAGTCCGCAGGCATCCATATTCTTTGACCGTGCAGCTGGCCCTATGCCTGCCACGGCAAGACTTCGTGTCCTTGCCAGTGAAAATGGAGGTGGTACATACAGCGAAGTTTTATCCTTAAGAGGAAGTGAAATCAGTACAGTAACGACTGGAGAACCGAATCCAAATAATCAAAGTGACTTTGCAAGAACTTTTATAAACTTAAGCGATTTTGCTGGAAGGGGTAAAACGACCACGAGAGTAGCCATCGTGATGGATGGTATTAATCCAGAAGATGGGCCCATCTACCTCAACAATGCAGAGTTGTTTATTTCTGCTAACCCAGAACCAGTGGATCCGGGGTTAGGAAATTCCATTCTTTATCCAAATCCAGCAAGAGATCAATTCAACATTGCTTTCAATTTACGTAATTTTGAAACTATCAATATCAAGATGATTTCTCCAACTGGAGCATTGGTGCATGATGTAGATTATCCTAATACCTTAAACCAAACGTATACCTTTACCACCAAAATGTTGTCTAAAGGTTTGTTTATTATACAAATAAGTAGTCCAACCATCACCGAAACCAAAAAGTTGTACATACACTAGGGGGATGGTTCAAAGTATTAAAGGCTGGTCTACTCTTAAGACCAGCCTTTTCTTTATTTTTGGCCTTTGATTTGTGATAAAATCCATAGATTTGCTTAAATCTATACACTTTCAAAAGTCTGTATTCGTTACTAATTCAAAATAAAATTCCATGAGTAAAATCAAGGCAGCCACCAAGAAAATCCTTATTCATTTTTCGATTATTGTAGGGTTAACTATTGTTCTGGCATTTCTATTCTTGAAAGTTTTTCTTCCCAGCTATACTAATCACGGTGAAACTGTTAGCGTACCAAATTTAGAAGGATACGACTACTTAGAAGCTGGTAGGTTTTTGGCAGATCGTGATCTTAGTTACGAAATCACCATTGATAGTGGCTTCAATGCTGAATTGAAACCATTTACTGTTTTACAACAAAACCCTAGACCGGGTAATCAGGTAAAAAAAGGTCGTAAAATATACTTGACCTTGAATTCTAAAAATGCACCCATGATTCGAATGCCAAATTTGGTAAACACTCCTTTAAAAAATGCGCAAGAGATTTTATCGAATATTGGCTTAATTCGCGGAGAGATTGTGTATGTACCCGACATCGGGGAGAATGTGGTCTTGGAACAAAAATTTAGAGGTAGAAATATCAATGAAGGTTTTGAAATCCCTAAAGGTTCGCAAATTGACTTGGTAGTCGGTGACGGGTTAGGAAATCAGATACTGGAAGTTCCGGGAATTGTTGGGATGGACGAAACCGATGCTGAATTTTTAATTATTGGATCAGGTCTACGGTTTGGAAAAATAAACTATATTGAGACAGATAGTGTGCCCGACGGGATTATCATTCGCCAAATGCCCCCAGCTGGATCAGAAGTGCGTACAGGGGAACCTATTGATGTTTGGATTTCAGAGATAAAACGATTTTCTAATAATTAATGAAGACATTGAGGAAACACATTGGGTTAATATTTCTGTTACTGTCGATAAGCTTTGCTACATTCGGACAGTTTCAGCAATTACCCACTCCTATTCCTCAACATAAAAAACCATTAGTTTCCAATCAACGTGTATTGGAAGAGGCGCTTGCACTTCCTTTTTGGGATGATTTTTCTGGTGGCAATATCGACAACAATAAATGGATCAATGAAGGTGCTACCCAAAGTTTCACGGTTGCTAATGCAGCACCTACCATTGGTGTATTACTATTGGATGGAGTGGACGAGCGTGGGGCGCCCTACTCTTTCAATTTACTCGAACAGGGATTTGCAGATCGAATTACATCTCGACCTATCAATTTATCCAACATTTCTTCCACGCAAAGCGGTACTGTTTTTCTGAGTTTTTATTGGCAACCAGGAGGGAAAGCAGAAATGCCAGATTTCAATGATGAGCTGAGCCTTCAATTTTTGAACGAATTGGGAGAATGGATAGAAGTTTGGAGTCAACGTGGTGAACTACTCCCCAACCAATTATTCTTTACTCAAGAATTAATTCAAGTAACACCTGATTTTCAGCACGAAAACTTTCAATTTCGATTCAGCAGCAGAGGCAGGCTTTCAGGTCCCTTTGATTCTTGGCTCATAGACTACGTTTATTTAAATCAATTTCGGAATTCGAATGATATAGCGAGAAGAGATCGGGCACTTACAGAAACCAACCGACGCCCTCTAGAGAAATATTCAGCCCTTCCATTTTTTGAATACCAACGAAGAGGTAATGAACTCTGGAATAGAACTACCAATGAATTCAATAACTTGAATAATCTCTTCTCCCCGATGGAGTTTACGGTAGCCTTAAATAACAGGGAAACCGGAGAATTGGTACAGGCGATTAATACCAATACACCGATTAATCCGGTACCGCTTGCATTTGAACGTAGAAGGATTCAAAGTAATGAGATCGGTTTGGCTCCTCGCATAACAGCAGAAACCGATTTGGAATTACTGACCTACCTAAGTACAGGAGATGAATTTCTTTTCCAAATAGTCAATGGCGATACAATTCGATACAATACCGTAGACCTTCGTGTTAATGATACCGTACGGACAGTTATCCAGATTCGGGATTTTTTTGCCTATGATGATGGAATGGTGGATTATTCTGCTGGAATCAATCAACGATCAGGTATGCTGGCTAATCGATTTGAAGTCAGTGAACCTGCTTATGTCAAAGGTATCAGTATAAACTTCACAAATTTTGCACAATCCGGGAGAGTACTTGACTTGATGGTATGGAATAATCTCAATCAGCAACCTCTTTTTGTACAAGAAGTATTCATCCCTGCTTCTGACGAAATAAACGAATTTAGTTATTTTGAATTTGAGGAAAACATCTTGGTGGATGACATTTTTTTTGTAGGTTTTGCACAATTTACCAATGAGTTTATACATGTAGGCCTCGATAAATCTTTTGATAATGGAAGAGAAATTTTCTTTAATGTCAGTGGATCTTGGCAACAAAACACGATCGTGGAAGGCTCTCTCATGATTCGAGCTCATATGAGTGAGTTTCCGATTATCGAGGAACAGGCAGAACTTTCACCAAGCCCTCAAGTCTATCCCAACCCAGTATCATCCAAGCTTCACATTGATGGCAAAGTAGATACTATTCAGGTCTTTGATCCATTTGGAAGATTATTAAATCTCCCTCAAACGGTAGATGGGGAATTGAAAATAATTAACTTTGAGGGAATGATGAAAGGAATCTATTTAGTCAATATTTTCCATAATAATATCGTAGAAACCAAACGAATTTTAGTACAATAACATGCAAGATATAACCGTCGAAGAATTAAAAGACAAACTTAACGCAGGAGAGGAATTTCTGTTTATTGATGTAAGGGAAGAGTGGGAATATGAAGAAGATAATTTAGGTGCAAAAAATATTCCTCTGGGAGAGTTTCCTTTTGCTTTGGAAGATTTCGAATCTTTCAAAGATAAGGAAATTGTACTGCAGTGCCGATCTGGTGCAAGAAGTGGAAATGCCAAAAATTTTATGGTCTCCAAAGGTTTTACGAACGTTAGAAATCTTTTAGGGGGCATCATGGCCTACCGTGCTATGGAAGAAGAGGAGGGTTGATTATATCAACCTTCCTCTTAGGGTTTAATGGGGTCATCATTCCAATGAAAGGACAGGTTATTGGAAACACGTAAACCCAAAAATCATGAAAAATGCAATTATTACCGGTGGCAGCAGTGGTATAGGTTTGGGCATTGCCAAACATTTTGCCAGTAAAGGTTACAACCTTTTAATCAATGGCTTAGAAAAAGAAGGACACCTGATTGCGTTAGGCATTGAAAAGGAATTTGGTACCACATGTATTTTTAGCGCAGCCAATCTCCTCTATCCTGACGAAATATATCAAATGATAGCCCTTGCGGAAGAAAAGTTAGGTCCCATTCAAGTATTGATAAATAATGCAGGAATCCAATATGTTTCACCTATTGAAGATTTTCCAGACAACAAATGGGAAGCCATTGTTGGTGTAAATTTATCTTCCGTATACTATGCTTCCAAGGCAGTTTGGAAAGGCATGAAATCCCAAGGGTTTGGAAGAATCATCAATATCACATCCGCTCACGGTCTAAGGGCCAGTGAATTCAAGGCTGCATATGTCGCTGCCAAACACGGTGTGACCGGATTAACCAAAGTATTGGCTTTAGAGGGTGCTCCTTATGGAATCACTTGCAATGCTATTTGTCCAGGTTATGTACGGACCCCTTTGGTAGAAGGTCAAATAGCTGATCAAGCCAACGCACATCACATGACAGAAGAAGAGGTTATAGAAAAGGTCATGTTGAAAAAGCAAGCTATCAAATCCTTTATCCCCATCGAGGACCTCGCTGCACTGGCACTATTTCTCGCATCGGAAAACTCAAGTACTATGACGGGCGTTAGTCTACCGATGGAGGGAGGTTGGACTTCCCAATAAATTCGTCTATGGAAATAATTGCAATTATTAGTTCTTTAGTACTCTTGATGGTGTTGGCATACCGTGGATATCCGGTCATATTAATCGCTCCTTTGCTAGCAGTACTTGCGGTAATGATCAGTGGAGAGAAAGGTGCTCTGGCTTTCTATTCAGAGGTATTTATGAAAGGGCTTGGCAATTTCATAATCAAGTACTTTCCTATCTTTTTATTAGGAGCGATTTTCGGTAAGTTAATGGATGCAACAGGTGCCGCCCGCTCTATTTCCCGTGAAATCATCGCTCGACTAGGTGAAAAACATGCGATCATCGCAGTAGTTGCATCTTGTGCACTTCTAACCTACGGCGGTGTAAGTATTTTTATCGTGGCTTTTGGAATTTTCCCGATGGCTAAGTCTTTGTTTCAGGAAGCCAACATTCCAAAGCGACTCATCCCTGGCACAATTGCTCTAGGGTCCTTTACTTTTTCAATGACAGCTCTACCAGGAACTGTACAAATACATAACATCATTCCTATCCCATATTTTCAAACGGATGCATTTGCAGCTCCTCTTTTCGGTTTAATCGGGAGTTTAATTATTGCTAGCCTTGGAGTTACTTGGCTACAATACAGGAGCCAAACAGCCCAAAAGCAAGGTTTGGGTTATGGCTTTGAAGAAGACAACGGTCATCACTATGCATCAGTCCCCCCTTTTTGGAAGTCCCTAGTGCCAATTCTTTTTTTAATCAGCTTAAATTTTCTGTTTTCTCAACTCGTTATTCCAAAGTGGGATGCCGATTTTTTACAAAATCCAGCTTTTGGAAATGCCACTCTTGATAGTGTAAAGGGAATTTGGTCCATTATTTTAGCTATGTTACTGGCCATCGGACTTTTAATTCTCCTTCATTTTAAACAGCTCCCAAAACTGAAAGACGATCTTCAGCAGGGCATTCAAGCGAGCCTGATGCCTGTTTTCAATACAGCTACAGAAGTTGGTTATGGTAGCACTATTGCTGCGCTGGCAGGCTTTGAAATGATCAAAAATTACGTTCTCCACACCTTTCAAGAAATTCCTTTACTAAGTGCAGCACTTGCTATCAATTTGCTTGCGGGTATTACAGGTTCTGCCTCCGGAGGTCTGGCAATTGCCTTAGAAACTTTGGGCAGTACTTATTATGAAATCATGGTTCGGGAGGGAGTTAGTCTCGAATTAATGCATCGAGTAGCCTCTATGGCTAGCAGTGGACTGGATAGCTTACCACATAATGGAGCTGTCATTACCCTATTGATGATCTGTGGCCTGACACACCGACAAAGCTACCTTGACATAGCAATTACAACCCTGATTATTCCAGTATCTACACTATTCATCATGATACTTTCAGTATCTATCATGTAAGTTTCCCAAGCAAAAAGTCATTGGCCAACTTCTCGGTGGGATGATATTCAATTTTCATTTTATGGTGCTTATCTATCAATTTTTTGGCGATGCTTTTACTTGAAATTGCTCTGAAGGTCACTGCTGATGGCAGAATTGCCATGCGGATATTCTCTCCCAGACGCTCAAATAAAACAGGAAACCAAACCTTGTATAACCATTTCTGTTGAGCGTCGGTTAAAGGCTGAATTTCCCGCTGATCGACAAAGATTCGCTTGATATCATGCTGAATCATATAATCCAAGCCAAAGTTTAACGCCTCTTGATAGATGTCCATAGGGATTTTACCCTTCCATACAAATCGTATACTCTCCCGATCTTCATCGTGAAAGATTTTCACCAACGGCTGTTCAAAAATGATTTGCATAGTTTCTGTCCAAATATATTGCTAAAAATATATACCTCATCCCATATAAAAAACAATCTGTGGAAATAAATAAACCCTTCACTCAGAAAGTAAAGGGTTTAATGGAATCATTAGGACAGGTTATTATCGTTACTTCTTATTGAAGTTAAATTTCAGTTCCAAGGAATAGAGTCTACCGATAATCGGAGAACCTACAAACTCCCGTTGTTCTGCATTGAATAGATTGGAAATACCTCCGCCTACTGTAATCATTTCACTAAAGGCATAGCCCGCAGAAATATCTACAGTAGTAAAGCCTCCCAAAGGACCATAATTATATAGGAATGGAGCAACTCTAGAGTTAGCACCTGCAGCAGTGGCGATTTGATTTCCTGATCTGAAATCATATTCAGGTAACCAACGTACATTTACAGAAGCGTTAAGCTTGTTATTGATAAGGTTCAATCCTGAGAAGTTAAAATTGGCTCTATGCGCAGGCGCATTTAGTACTTGCAAGGCTTCTCTTGAAGCAGGTGGAAGCAAAGACAAGTTAGGATCACCATCGAATTTACCTTCGTCGGTAATATCAGAACCGAAATAGGAATACTTAGCCCCAAAAGTGAAATTTTTATTGATCAAGTAATTGAAGCCTAAATCAGCACCCCAGTTGGTCACTTCTCCAAAATTCAAATAAGTCAAATTGATCCCACTCAGATTAGCTGGAATCGGCTGTCCTCCTCTTTCAACAATTCGTTCTCCACCTAAAAACAGATTGAGTGCTGGACTAATAAAGTTCCTGGTATTGCCATACCAAAATGTTCCATCAAAATAGAAATTTTTAGCCGGTGTTCCTTTATAACCTATCTCCCATGTTCTATTATCCTCTGGCTGCAATGGATCGATGGTTCTTCTGGCACCTGTGGCTAGATTTTCCAAGGTCAAGCCTTGGCCAGAGCCAATGATCGCACCATTTACACCGGCTATTGGGAACAAGAATTCCAGAAACTGAATAGATGGAGCTGCATATGCTCTTCCATAGCTCAAGCGGAAACTACCGTCACCAACCGCTTGCGTCAGTGCAAATCGTGGACTTACCTGCAAGTCATAGTAATCATGCTTATCCACACGAACAGCACCTACAAACTTCAATTTGTTGGTCAATTCGTAATCTGCTTGTGCCACTGCTCCAACTTGTGAAATGATGATATCACCATCGATATCGAATAAATAAGTACCCAAGCTATTGGCAACATCACGCTGATAACTACCAGCCAACACGTAGCTTAATTTACCTACATTGTTATTGTACTGAACTTCTGCATTCAATCGAGAGGATTCATCTTTAAATCCAGGAAAACCCAAACCACCCTCAGCAACAGGCAACAAGGACTTTCTCCTTGCTTCTTCTGGACTATTGCCCAATGCCAGTAAATTTCTATAGTTTACAGTTCTTCCATTGATCTGAAAGGTGTTGCCTGCATTATTCCATGTATTGGTCAGTTGGGCAAAAATGCGTGGAGAAACATACCTTGCCTGTAAATAGCTAAATGTCCAACCATCAATTTGGTTTCTACCCAAATTTGTCACCCCTATATTGGAACCTTGCCCGACTCCATAGTCCAAAATTATATCATGCCCTGCTTTTGGAGTATAATACACTGCAGCTCCCCCTCTAATCGCTTTAAAATTAAAGTCTGGGTCTAATTCTGGTATTCCTACTGCTCCCACATAAACCGTATCGATAAACTCAAAATCACGGCCCTCCGTGTACTCAAAGTTCACTTTATATGCAAATTTATCTGAAATAGCATTGGCATGTCTCAATCTACTTGAAAACACTCCCTGATTTCCAACACCTAAGGCAACCGTAGTCCCCTCTGAAGTTCTAGGATCTTTTGTAATGGTATTGACTACACCAGCGTGAGCATTAGGTCCGTACAATGCAGAAACAGGTCCAAGAATAACCTCCACTCGATCAATATCTTCCTTGATGATGGTATTATAAAATCCAGCTGGTAAACCTGTACCACCTGGAAGCATCCCATTTCTGCCATCATTTAACTGAAGCATACGCACATTGAAAGCGGAATTAAAGCCTCTAGCATTGATCCCAATACCTATTACACCCGAACGGACTACTTCAATTCCTTGGATTTTGAAAAGCATTTCACCCACGTTAAAGGAAGGTAGACGATCCAAATCTTTGGATGTAATGACTCCAATGGAAGCGGGTGCATCCGTTAATCGCTCAGGCTTTCTTGTAGCTGAAACCACAACTTCACGGCCTAATATCGAAGAGCTTCCCATGGAAATAGTCCCAAGATCTAAATCTCCGGTAAGTGTTATTTTCCTCGTTATCGTCTCATAGCCTAAAAAAGAAAAACGCAAGGTATAAGAACCTTCGTTAACAGAAGGAATTCTAATATTCCCATCCAAATCAGAAGCAGCTCCAAGACCTGTACCTTCTAAGATTGCATTGACACCGATCAAGGATTCTTTAGTGTCTGCATCCACCACTTTTGCTGTGATGGAGAATTTTTGAGCGAATGCAAACTGAACACTCAGCAGCAGGATGCCCAGCATCATGGTAAATTTTCTATTCATCGATAAATTGGGTTTAATTGTTTTTTGGCGTTTGTAAACTTACATAAAAAACAATAACAACAAAATATTATATATGCGTTTTCATTTTTTACAAAATATTGATTTAAAATAATGCAATTTGAATCCATATTTAAGAGCAAAAAAAATCAGTTATATTTCATTGATAATCATATACATAGCTCTTGAAAATACCCAAATAAAAATACCCCATCTTAGAATTTCAATATTTTAAGGGTCGAAAAAATGGTTAAAAAAAAAATAAAAAAAAATTCGGGACTCCTATCAGAACCCCGAATCTTGAATTGAAACCCAATTTGGAGCCTCATTCTATAAAATCACGAATCAAACGATTGACTACCTCGGAGCGCTCAAACATGAGCATATGTCCTGCTTGAGAGATCAGTTCAATAGTAGCTTGTGGTATGAGTTTGCCTGCACTTTCTGCTACAGAAATGGTTGAGAGCTCTGGATTCAATAATTTATTGGGAATAAGTTCATCCTGTTCTCCATAAATTACCAAGGTAGGAACTTTCAAAACAGGCAAGATTTCCGCAACAGGTTGTCTGACCATCCCGCGAATGCCATTGACCACCATACTGCTGTAGTACTTAAACTGAGGATCCTGTTTTATTGCTATTCTATCATCTATCATAAATTGGGCATCCGAAGGAAAAGAATAAAAGTTCTTCTTCAGATTTACCTCAATTTCTGTATCTGAAGCAGCTGCTATTGCAGTAGGTGTAATCATCTCAAAAAAACCTTTTTGTTGTTCTGAAAAAGTTTCGATTCCTGCTGGAGCTACTAAAATCAATGATTTAACATATTCGGGAAAAGTATGTGCATGATGGATAGCAATTTGACCTCCCATCGAATGGCCTACTAAGTGGTATCCTTTAACTTCTAGTTGCTGCATCAAATCCTGAACAAATGCAGATTGATCAGTAAGTAAATAGGTCTCTTCTGTCTTGGAAGACTTACCATAGCCTATCAAATCCACTACTATGCAGCGAAAATTATTCCGTAAACCTGCAATATTTTTTTCCCAAGCTGGTCCATAGCTACCCAAACCGTGAATAAAAACCAACACCTCTCCTGAACCCTCATCCATATAGGCCATTGTATCCCCAGTCGATAAGGTTAATTTTTTTACAGGGAAAGGATAGGGAATCCCTTCAAATTCATTTTGTCCCATCAATGAGGAAGCCCACATCATAAGTAATACTAGGAAGCATGTCTCTTTTTTCATGGCTGTTGTTGATTAGCTTTTAATTTTTTATCTACCAATATCAATAAATTTCCTATAACCACAGAAGACACTATAGCCAATGCAGCAGCTATACCTGGGTTTTTGACAGGACCTTGCATATATGAGGTCAACGGAATATAATAAACCGAAAAATGTACCGCTACAGCTGTCAGTGATGCACCAAAGGCAGCAAAGACAGGCGTTTCTTTTCGAAACGTACCATACAAGACAGGAAAGAAAGCTGCGGAAAAATAGGCGTAAACCCCGTTTTGAGCAAAGATCCCAACCGAAAGGTTAGGGTTAAGCAATTGATCTTTGGTTAGGATAAAACTGACCACTGCCAATAGGACAATTACAATCTTATTGATGAAAATACCATTCTTATCCATATTCACTAGTTTCCCTGCTAAGGGATGTACGATATCGGAGGTAATGGTAATGGATAAGGATTGAATCAGTCCTTCCAATGTGCTCAACCCTGCTGAAATCAGCCCTAGTATGAGTATCAATCCCATATACACAGGGAAGTGATTGACCACGTACCAAGTGACCACATTATCTACAGGGATTACTTTACCTTCATCCATTAATTCAGGATTCAGAATTCGGACATATAAACCCACCAAAACCACTGAAAAAAACAGGATTTCCGTCAAAACTGCTACCCAAAGAAACTTATTAACATGCGATTCACTTTTCAAAAGCAAGGATTTAGTAATAATATGAGGTTGACATACGATAGCCACACCAACAATTAATTGGCAAATGACGATTTCAAAAAAGTCTCTAAATAAGGGACTTTGTTCATTTTTCCAATCTCCTAAAAGCGGGTCAATCGCAGTCAGTTGATCTAAAAAACCATATACACCGGAAGAAAAATGTTCAAACCCAGAACCCAGCAAGATAATCGCTACTGTAACCATCAGGATAGCTTGTACCATGTTGGTATAAACCATAGAATTGGCACCCCCAAACATCATGTAACCAAAAATAAACCCAATAAGCAGAAGACTCATCCAAATTTCGTCCACTTGCAAAGAAGCTGACAACACTTTTGTCAACCCTACACAAATCAGTACAATGAATGTGATGAGTAAAAGTGAAAGAAATGCAAAAAATAGCGAAAACTTCTTACTCTTATACATGTTTCCAATCCATTGAGCCATCGTAAGTGCTTTGACTGTTTGGCCAGCTTTTCTAAAACCTTTAGTCAAGATAATCAAGGAGCCCAAAGCAGCTATGGGCAGCACTACTGCCATAGCTATGACCCCTGACAGCCCATAGTAGGCAACAAAACCAGGATTGATGATAAAAGTGGCAGCTGAGGTCATACTAGCAGCCAAGCTTAGTCCAACAGCGGTAGGGGAAAACAAGAAATTTCCCAACGCATAATCATTAATCGATTTTGTTTTTTTAGCACCTCGGAATACAAAAATCAAAATCACAGCCATATAGGTAAGTACCAAGGCTAAAACAGCTGTGCTCAAAGAGTTACTAACATTCATACATCCACGGGTTATTGGGGTTTATCTTAATTTTTTTTGCCAAAAAACAACTAAACCCAACATACCGTGCAGAAAGAAATATTTTACAAACTTAAACATTTTTCTTTTATTTAGCGCTTTATCAACCAAAAGGCAAATATGAAACACTATCATCAACTACCTTCTGGGCATCGTATGTATTACGAAATCAGAGGAAATACCGATAGTAAACACCCTCCTTTTGTCTTTTTGAATGGCTTATCTCAATCAACCCAGGCTTGGTTGGGAGTTATTCAAAAAGACTTTGGGGAAGAGTTTACATGTATCCTTATCGACCTGATTTTTCAGGGAGAAAGCGACAGTGCAGACCAATTTAAAACATTTGAGGAACATGCAGAAGATCTTCATGATCTATTATCTAAACTTGCATACCCCACCTACCATTTGGCCGGTATTTCCTATGGTGGCGCTGTAGCTCAACGTTTTATCGTGGACTATCCGGAAAAAATAAGTCAAGCCTATTTAATTTCTACATTTGCAGCAAAAAATGAGTATTTCAATGCGATTGGTTTGGGTTGGAAAAAAGCTCTTTTATGTGGAAATTATGAATTGATGTTCGATATTATGCTTCCTTTTGTACTGGGAAAAAGCTTCTTTGAAAATCCCATTATCTCCTTGGAAACTTTAAAAATATCAAAGCAGCATATGAGTCCTGCAACCTCTGACCTACTGAAGTTGATGGAAGCAACCGAAAAATCAGAGAATTACTTGATGAAATTAAGCCATTGCAAAGTTCCTTGCATCATTATACATGGGGAAGAAGATATTCTTTGTACCCCAGAAATGGGAATGGAAATGGCTCAGCATATCCCAAAAAATGAATTGATTATCCTTCCAAAAGTAGGACATACACTGAATTTGGAAGCAATAGACCCATTAAAAAATATATTAGCACTCAAAGCCAAAGCATTTGAGAACATATCAGGCATTTAGTCTAAAGGAATCATTCAGGACAGGATATTGATTCCAAAAAAAACTACCTCCTAAGAGATAGTTAAGTAAAAGAAAAAACATGAACATTTTTTAATTTTCGTCATTTTGAATCGGAGGACCCCAAACAGGAGTTAGTTCTCTTTCTTCCAATTTTATCAGCTGCCCATTTTCAAAGGTAGCCAAGACAAAAAACCGATCATCTCTTTGAACTCTATAAACCTTGATATTTCCATCAATTCCACTCAATACGGCTTCTTTATTTTGTCTTAAGAACTTTCGCTCGTTCATTCCCTGCTGAAATTCAGGACGAATACCAAAACAGGAGCTTAAGATCAAAGAGGCTACAACAATCCACAAATACTTTTTCATATCTTAATAAGTTGATTTTCAATACAAATACTATCGACAGTAGAGATGTTTTACTAGATTTTTTCTAACTTTTTATAGCAATAGTTAACTAGTTGCAAAAATTCTGCCAAAAAAATTATAAGTTGATAATAAGCAACTTATAACATTTCGGTAAGATTTTTCATCAGATGATTTGTCAAGAAAGAATTTTAGTCTACTTTTGTGGCCTAGCGGCACGACCAGCTCCTGCTGAATCCCCCAGGTCCGGAAGGAAGCAAGGGTAGGTAGTTGTAGCGGTGCGATGCCGCTTCTTTTTTTTATTTCCCCCTATATTGTAATTGCTTTCGTAACATATCTTGCTCTTTAGAAAAGTCAAAATCCCGACTATACCTTTCTAGTTTTTTTTGGAGATTATCTAAAAACTTTAAATGAGCTGGGCTATCTGGATTAAATGGTTTGTGCATCAAATCGCGCTTAATTGCCTCAAACTCTTCAATCAGATCAAATGATCGCTTGTCTATCCAAGTTTGCTTAAAACGCTCCCAAATATAGCTTTCCGCCTGATGGCTAGGATGAATGAGGTCATCTTTGTAAAAGCGATAATCCCTCAATTCGTCCATCATGATTTCAAAACTTGGGAAATAATGTACAAAATCATACGTTTCTTCCAAATCATTTGCTGCCAACCGAAGTACAGATTTACTCAACTGATTTTGAGGGATACCATCTTTGGTATGTCTGACTGGACTGACAGTAAAAATCACTTGAACATTTGGGTTGATTTCTACGAGGAGATTTAGAAAGCTTGTAAAAGCCTTTTGAATTTCATCCGGATGCAACAGCCTTTTTTCAAATAAATGAGCCGGTTGCTTATGGCAATTGGCAACCACTTCCGACCCGTTCCCAAACTCATATACCCATGCGGTACCTAGTGTAATCAAGACATGAGAAGCTTGCTCCAATACTTTTCTTGTCTGCTGTTGTTTTTTTAAAATCAACCGCTCCAAGGAATCCTGACTATAGGCCACAACGTCTGAATGCATGCCATAATACAAAAACAACCCATCTCGCACCACAATCAAGTTTTTATCGATAGGCATTTCCAGCAAAGCATCCTCCATCACTCGGGCAATAGAAATTGGGTTAAAAAGTGTCCCAAAAGTATTGTTTAAAACCGGGAATTTCCTTTCTACTAGTTTATCACCTATTACTGTTGAGAAACATGAACCAATCGCATATATACCTGATTGATGATTGATTTTAACCCGAGCTTCTGGGATAGGAAATGTAGTAGTCAATTGCATGCCTAAAAATAGAAAGAAAGCCTCAATCCAAAAAGCTTATTCCGTAATGAGCAAAAAATTAGACGAGAAAGGAGATAATGAAAAGACGGGTTTCCTGTTTTATTGACGATTCATCGTATGTAATGGTAAATCCTAATCTAGCCTTTTTTGAACCTGCAAACTTTGCCAATGAAGAGTTGAAAAAATAAACCCCTTCGTTTGGAAGGGGTTAGGTAAATTTACTTATGAGTTTTTCTCAATCCATTTATATGCATTTTTAAATGCTTCTATCCATGGAGTGACTTCATCTGTAGCACGATCAGCAGGATAATGAGGCCAGTTCCATGGCTTGATAGAGCGCTCAATATGTGGCATAATTGCCAAGTGTCTGCCATCTTGGGAAGCAATTCCCGCCACGGAATAATCTGATCCATTTGGATTACCAGGATAGGCATCGTAGCTATAGGTCATTCCTACATGGTAGGCGTCTTTGCCCTCAGGAAGATAAAACTTACCTTCTCCATGGGCAATCCAAACACCCAATCGCTGACCTGCCAATGACTGTAACATGATCGTCTTATTTTCAGGAATAGTTACATTAACAAAAGCAGACTCAAATTTATGACTTTCATTGTGCAACATTCTTGGCTTTTGAGTATGTTCTTTGGCAATTAGACCCAATTCAACCATCAGCTGACATCCATTACACACACCTAAACTGAGCGTATCTTTCCTAGCATAGAAGTTGTCTAAGGCAGCTTTCGCTTTTTCGTTATATAAAAATGCACCAGCCCAGCCTTTTGCAGAACCTAACACATCAGAGTTAGAGAATCCTCCGACAAACACAATCATTTGGACATCTTCCAAATTTTCTCTACCAGCAATCAAATCTGTCATATGAACATCTTTGACGTCAAAGCCTGCTAACCACAAGGAATAAGCCATTTCTCGATCTCCGTTCACTCCTTTTTCTCGGATGATGGCAGCACACTTCCCAGAACCTGTTCGCCTGTAAGGATTCAACCGGTAGGCGTCAAATGTCCCCTCCCAGTCTTCTCTAAATGTATAAGATAAAGATTGTAATTTGTAATTTTGTTTTCTCTCAAGGGCTAACCGTTCACCACTCTGATGCTTGTCCAATAAGTAGGAAGATTTAAACCAACTGTCACGCATTTCCTCAACCGATAATTCAAGTGAAAGATCCGAAAAGGTGACTTTCCCAGAAGAAGTGACTTCAGCCAAGGATACGTAAAGAATCCCGTAATTTTCCAGCAAAGCACGTACCTTTTCCACCTCCTGAACTTGAATCAACACCCCTGGGTTTTCTGCAAATAATGCTTTGACCAAATCAGCATTTGCCAATCTATCCGTTTTTACATGCAAACCTACCGTCTTAGATGGAAAACACATTTCGAGTAGTGTAGTAATCAATCCTCCTGAGGAAATATCATGGCCGGCAAGGATCAGCCCTTCATCAATTAGCTTTTGGATTACCATGAAGGCTTGTCCAAAATACGCAGGATCCAAAATATCTGGCGTTTCATTCCCGATTTTATTTAGAACTTGTGCCAAACTAGAACCTCCTAGTTTAGCACTGTCTTTTGAAAAATCAATGTAAAAGACTTTTGTTCCCTCAATAGGCTTTAAGTCAGGAGAAACTGTTTTCGCTGGAGCCGAACATTCGGCAACGGTGGAAATAATCACAGTTCCTGGGGAATAAACCGTCTTTCCATCAGGATATTTCTGAGTCATGGAAAGAGAATCTTTCCCAGTAGGAATATTGATCCCTAAGGCAATCGCAAAATCTGAAATTGATTGAACTGCCCTATAAAGCCGATCATTTTCCCCTGGATTTTTAGCAGGCCACATCCAGTTAGCCGACAAGGAAACTCCCTGCAGCCCTTGTTCGATTGGGGCCCAAACCAAATTAGTCATTGCCTCAGCAATTGCTAAACGAGAACCAGCTTCAGGATTGGCTAATGCGGCTACCGGGGCATGCCCTATGGATGTAGCAATTCCCTTGGCACCTGTGAAATCCAATGCCATTACCGCCACATTGTTAAGAGGTAGTTGGATCTCCCCTACTGTCTGTTGTTTGACTACTCTTCCCGTTACAGAACGGTCTACTTTATTGGTTAACCAGTCTTTGCAAGCGACTGCTTCTAATTGAAGTACTTCCTGAATGTAATATTTTAACTGATCTACTGTATATGGAACGTTTTCAAATGAAGCAACATGGGTGCTATCCTCCAAAATGGTTTTAGGTGAGCTACCAAACATATATGCGAGATCCCAGTCTATAGGCTTCTCACCGGTTTGGGAATTTTCAAACTTGAAATGCATGTCACCGGTAGTTTCTCCAACTACGTAAAATGGAGCACGTTCCCGCTCAGCAATCTTTTGCAAGGTAGGTAGATCCTTGGGGTGGACAACTAAACCCATTCGCTCCTGGGATTCATTCCCGACAATTTCTTTGGCTGACAAAGTAGGATCACCCACGGGCAATTTGTTCACATATATTGTCCCGCCAGTAGATTCAACCAATTCAGAAAGGCAATTCAAGTGACCACCGGCTCCATGATCATGAATTGAAATAATAGGATTGTCAGCGCTTTCTGCCATTGCTCGAATGACATTTGAAACACGCTTTTGCATTTCAGGATTTGAACGTTGGATCGCATTCAATTCAATGGAATTGCTAAATTCACCTGTATTGACGGAAGAAACAGCTCCTCCCCCCATACCAATGCGGTAATTATCTCCTCCCATCACCACGATCTGATCCCCTTTGGAAGGCTCTGATTTCTTAGCATATGCCTTATTCGTAAATCCCACACCTCCCGCAAGCATGATGACTTTATCAAATCCATGATTTTTATTTCCCTCCTCGTGTTCAAAAGTCAACAAAGAGCCACAAATCAAGGGTTGCCCAAACTTATTACCAAAATCAGAAGCACCATTGGAAGCCTTAATTAAGATATCAAGCGGTGTTTGATACAACCATTTTCTTTCCTGTAAATTTTTCTCCCAAGAGCGGCCTTCTTCCGATCGGGCATAAGAAGTCATATAAACAGCGGTACCCGCTAAAGGAATAGACGCTGTACCACCAGCCATCCGATCCCGAATCTCACCTCCAGAACCTGTAGCAGCACCATTAAAAGGCTCTACGGTGGTAGGGAAATTATGTGTTTCTGCTTTCAAAGAAATAACTGAATCAAGAGTATGAATTTCAAAAAAATCAGCTTCGTCTTGTCTTTTAGGTGCAAACTGCTGAATAGTCGGGCCATCTACAAAAGCGACATTATCTTTATAGGCTGAGACAATGCGGTTAGGGTGCCTTTTAGAAGTTTCTTTGATCAATTGAAAAAGTGTAGAAGGTTTTTCTTCTCCATCAATCACAAAATTTCCATTGAAAATTTTATGCCGGCAGTGCTCTGAATTCACCTGACTGAATCCAAAAACTTCCGAATCCGTCAACAACCTACCTAAACTCTTACTTACATCATTTAAATAATCTATTTCCTCTTCACTTAAAGCCAATCCCTCTTGCTTACTGTAAGCTGCGATGTCTTCGATAGACTTGATCGGCTCAGGATTCAGATGCACATCAAATATCTCTTGATCCAACACCTGATATACCCTTTGAAGCATGGGGTCAATTTTTTGGCCACTATTGAGAGGCATAAATTCCTCCATCCGTTGAATGCCTAAAATCCCCATATTCAGGGTGATTTCGACAGCATTGGTAGACCAAGGAGTGACCATCTCCTTTCTGGGTCCTAGATATTGACCATTGATCGTATTTTCACTCAAAAGTGCTGCGTTTCCCAATAGCCAAGATAATTTTTCAAGTGCATCTGCCGCTAAGGGTTGAGCCGATTGTACGGCGTAGACTAGATTGTTTGGGGATTGAAAGAAGAAAATCATTCGATTATGAGGAGCTGTTTTTTGGAAAGGCAAATGTAAACATTTGAGGCAAAAGAATAAACATTTGTTTGGAAGGAAATCGAGGACCAACTTTCATATCCCAAATGTCCGAAAAAAGCTTCATCAACTTGATTATGAGCTGTATTGCAATAGCACCAATTAAGCCTTACAAATAATTATTCGCTAAATTTCATTTTTCTATAAAGTTTAGCTAAATTTGCGGTCTTGAATTAAAGATTAGGGATGAAATTCTTGAGGAATTACAATATTGACATAGTAAAATTAAGAGAAGATAATTATACATTTTCTTTTGATGTCACTGGAGAGTTTTTCGAGCATTTTAAAGCGGATGAGTGGGTAAAGGGCGCGGATATGCAAATAACGGCTCTTTTGAAAAAAACCTCGGCAGTAATCGAAGTCGACTTCCAGTTAACAGGCACCGTGCGCTTGATTTGCGATAGAAGTCTAGAAGAGTTTGATTACCCTTTAAACATAGAAGAAAAAGTCATCTATAAATACGGTGCTGCTGAACAAGAATTAAGTGAAGATTTATTTATCATCACGAAAGATACACCCGCTATCAACGTAGCACAGTTGCTGTATGAATTTATATTAATTGCTATCCCAGCAAAGAAAATACATCCTGATTATTTGGATGAAATTGATGAAGAAGATTTTGAGGGAGAGGGAGTGTATGTATATATAGATGGAGAGGACAACTTTGAAGAGGATTCCCCTATCGATTCCAATGAAAAAAAAGAAATTGACCCACGTTGGGCGATATTGAATAAATTAAAAGCAAAAGATTAATCTAAACATAGTATAGCGATGGCACATCCTAAACGAAAAATTTCGAAAACAAGAAGAGACAAAAGGAGAACACACTATAAGTTGACTGCTCCTGGATTGGCACAGTGCCCAACTACGGGCGAAATGCACCTTCCTCACAGAGCATTCTGGCTTGACGGTAAGTTATATTACAAAGGTCAGGTGATTATGGAAAAAGAAGTTCTTGCTTAATTAACGAATAAGGCCTTATTACCAAAATCCATTGTCTATCAGGCAGTGGATTTTCTTTTTAATATACTTCATTATTATACTTTCAAGGCTGTTTTGGAGGTTCTCTACATACTTAGTCTGTCCTTCCAACAAAAAACTTTGGTGAAAATGCAGTTTTTAGATAATTTTGAAGGCTTGTTTAACCTAGTATAGATGTCTTGCATTGTAATTATGCAACTAATACGCTAAAAAGTCAACCACGTTAAATCAGCAAATTCACAAAAATACTAACAAATGAAAAAAACCAGAGCAGTGATTACTGGCGTCCACGGATGGGTTCCGGAATACATTCTAACCAATCGAGAGTTGGAAACTATGGTAGACACTAACGATGAATGGATTGTAACCAGAACTGGGATCAAGGAACGAAGAATCCTCAAAGGTGATAATCAAGGTACGTCAGTGATCGGAATCAATGCCGTCAAAGGACTCTTGGAAAAAACAAATACTAACCCTGCGGAGATTGATTTAATAATCTGTGCTACCGTCACCCCAGACATGCCATTCCCAGCTACGGCAAACATCATAGCGGACGGTGTAGGTGCAAAAAAGAGTTTCAGTTTTGATATTTCGGCAGCATGTTCTGGTTTTTTGTATGCCCTAACCATGGGTTCCCAATTCATTGAAACAGGCATGCACAAAAAGGTAATTGTTGTTGGAGCCGATAAGATGTCATCGATCATTGATTATCAAGACAGAGCAACATGTATTATTTTTGGAGACGGAGGTGGTGCAGTACTTTTAGAACCAACTACAGAGGAGGTTGGTGTTATGGATTCTTTACTTCATGCTGATGGATCGGGAGCACCCTATTTACATATGAAGGCAGGCGGGAGTAGAAAACCCGCAACTGTAGAGACAATCAATGCTCGTGAGCATTATGCTTTCCAAGAGGGATCTACTGTGTTCAAGTTTGCAGTAACCAATATGGCAGATGTAAGCGCACGGATCATGGAAAAAAACAATCTTAAACCAGATGATATTGCATGGTTAGTACCTCATCAAGCAAACAAACGAATCATCGATGCAACTGCGAATAGAATGGGAGTAGGACCTGAAAAAGTCATGCTCAACATCGAACGTTATGGGAATACTACCGCAGGAACCTTACCTTTGTGTTTATGGGATTATGAACCTCAGCTTAAAAAAGGGGACAATATCATCCTAGCAGCATTTGGAGGTGGATTCACATGGGGGTCCATTTACTTAAAATGGGGCTACGACGGATCAAATACGTAAAAATTAAACCTGAAATAAAATGGCAAGTACAGCAGATTTCAAAAATGGATTATGTCTAGAAATGAATAATGACATTTATTCCATTGTAGAATTTCAGCACGTTAAACCTGGCAAAGGTGCAGCTTTTGTAAGAACTAAACTTAAAAGCCTCACTACTGGTAAAGTTTTAGATAAAACTTACAATGCTGGAGAAAAAGTAACCACTGCTAGAGTAGAAAAAAGACCTCATCAATTTATCTACGTGGATGATTATGGATACAACTTTATGGATACCGAAACTTTCGAGCAAATTCCAATTGCTGAAAAGTTGATTGATAGACCTAACTTGCTAAAGGAGGGTCAAATGGTAGATATCCTAGTCCATGCGGAAAATGAAACACCACTTACTGTAGAACTACCTCCATTTGTAGAATTGATGATCACTTATACGGAGCCTGGCATTAAAGGTGATACTGCTACTAATGCATTAAAACCTGCAACCGTTGAAACAGGTGCTACTGTGATGGTTCCGTTATTCGTAGAGCAGGACACCATGATTAAAGTTGATACACGTGACGGTTCTTATTCAGAACGCGTAAAATAAATCCAAAGCTACTAGTATAGCTCCTTTGTTAGGTCTAAGCTAGTAGCTTTTTATGGTTATTATTATTAAACCCTCAAAACTGAATCACATGAAAGCAAAAGAAATTCAAGAGCTTATTGACTTTATATCAAATTCTGGATTAGCAGAAGTAAAAATTGAAACGGAAGAGTTTAAACTTTCAATCAAGAAATATTCAGAAGCCCCAGCCGTCAAATTCGAAGCTGCACCTGCGCCAGCTGCAGCAGCTACTCCAGTTGCTGCTCCTGCTCCCGTTGCTGCACCGGCACCAACTGTAAAAGAAGACACTAGCAGTTTGATTGAAATAAAATCACCTATGATAGGTACGTTTTATAGAACACCAAATCCAGATGCTGATGCTTTTGTCAATGTCGGTGATAGCATCAAGTCGGGACAAACTGTTTGTATTATCGAAGCAATGAAGCTATTTAATGAAATAGAATCAGAAGTTTCAGGGAAAATTGTAAAAGTATTGGTTGAAAATGCTCAGCCTGTAGAATACGATCAGCCATTGTTCTTAGTTGACCCGGCAGGATAAGCTGGCATGTCCCCTGTGTTGATGGTAATGCTTCAAAACACATGGGATTTCGCATTTACCCCAGCGCATTGGGGAATCCTACTGTATGACAATTTTTGTCATAAT